>NZ_JBWDNJ010000014.1:0-74811 GCF_056269135.1 Paenibacillus sp. J22FR21 | reverse complement strand
ACGACCGTTAAGCCCTCCAGCGCCGATGGTACTTGGACCGCAGGGTCCTGGGAGAGTAGGACGTCGCCAAGCACGATGAACCGACCGTAATTATACGGTCGGTTTTTTGTTGTCTCTAAATCACAAAGTCAGCTGCCATCATCATTCCGTTTCGTTCGAAACGGGTTAACGATGATAGTAGCTGACTTCAGATACAGCGATGCGAAGCACGCCGTTGCGTTTGGCTTTGCGAAGCTTGCGCATGATGACAAGCCGGGGTGCTAATATCCAAACATGGCACATAATTAGACTGATCATTGTAGCTTCATTAGCCCATGGATAGAAGACGCCAATGGCGCATAGACCAAGCCATAATAAATGACGATGCAATCTTCGGTACAAGGCAAGCTCGATGTGAGCTGTTGGAATGTAACCGATCCATGGCGGCATAATGCGCCAGCCCCATCTACGATCATCCGGCTCGTCAACACGGATAAGCGTTAACCGCGTAATAATGAACTGGATTACGAAGGCGCTAATGAATCCGATTCCGAGTGCTTTCATTCCGTCCATTTGATACATGAGCCAGAGGAAGATAGCAAGAATGGCTAGTATACTGAGATGGCTTCGACGCAGCTCATCTCGAACGAGCACCTTTTGAATGAGTTGGTATTGATAGATTGTTGCTTTCTCTTGTTCGGCAAGTTTACCGCGCATGATGTTCACGCCTTTCTGCGTTCTACACCATGTATCGGTAAAAGGTTGATTAATTTGTAGACTTCCTGCCGGAAAGAAGTGCAAGCCCTTCGTCACCAATCTGGGCGCTTCAACATAAACTGTATTACTATTTGAAATGGGCTATGAAAGTCGTATAGTTTGCTAGACTTTGTGGCATACTAGAAGCAATGACATATTTTCACTTGGATGAGGTGAAACGAAATGATGGAAGAGACTGCGGGAAACTCATGCATTATTTGCGGTCATGAGAAGGAACAAGGCATTCGAATCATTGATGAGTTTATTTGCGAAACTTGCGAGATTGAGATGGTACGTACGGAAGTGCAGGATGCTAAATACCCTTTCTTTATACACCAACTAAAACGGATCTGGATGCAAAATAATGCCTAAACTTTCGTACTGCTACAGTGTAAGAAACAAGTAATCCCTATATCGTCTCGAGTTGTAGAAATACCCGAGAATGGTTAGGGGTTATTTTGTTTACTGGCTGTGTCTTCAGCAGGTTTATGTTGCCTTCATAATGGATTATGATGAGAGAAAGAAGAAGTTTAAGCAGGGGGAAAGTTGCTTGGCAGATACTCAGAGCAAACAGTGGCATGCGCCTCTATTCGATACCTTAACAGCCTTGGAGCGGTCTAATCCTGTAAGCTTTCATGTGCCCGGCCATAAATACGGTCAATCTATCGCACATCTGACCGGTATGAACGACAATGCAGTACAGACCTTTCAATCCATAATGAGGATTGATGTGACCGAAATATCGGGGACCGACGACCTTCATGCACCATCGAGTATCATTCAGGAAGCACAGTCTTTAGCTGCTGAGGTGTTTGGAGCGGACCAGACCTTCTTCCTCGTTGGAGGAAGCACAGTCGGTAACTTAGCTATGTTATTAGCCGTATGTAGGCCAGGAGACCTAGTCATCGTGCAGCGTAACGCGCATAAATCGGTTTTAAACGGTTTAAAGCTTGCAGGGGCAAGTGCAGTGTTTATTATGCCTCAGAAGGACGTAGGGAGCAATTTGGACGTTCTCCCGGATATTTCGCAAATAGAAGAGGCTATGACTAAATACCCAGATGCGAAAGCTGTATTTCTGACGAACCCCAGCTACTATGGGTTGAGCATAGACTTGGAGCCATATGCAAAGCAGATTCATGCTCATGGAATGCTGCTGCTTGTTGACGAAGCGCATGGTGCCCATTACGGACTGCATCCGGCATTTCCGCGTTCCGCTATACAAGCAGGCGCGGATGCTGTGGTGCAATCGACACATAAAACATTACCGGCACTGACGATGGGCGCTATGCTGCATGTTCAAGGTCCACGTATCAATACGTTGGAGCTTGCAGATGCACTGCGAATGGTGCAGAGCTCAAGCCCATCGTATCCGATTATGGCTTCACTGGATATGACACGGGCCATGCTGCAAGCGTATGGCAGTGATCTTTTTGAACAAGGCATTCATGCTGCTCGTAGGTTTAGAGCTTGGATCAAAGACCAATCAGCATTTGAGACATTATTATTGGATGAGGAACAGGGGCGATCTTCAGCTGCTGCGATTAGGGTAGATCCGATTCGTGTTGTTTTGCGAGAAGCTTATGGTCGGTTGTCTGGCTTTGACCTGCAGCAACGTTTAGAGCGGTACGGCTGTTATGCCGAGATGGCTGACCTTCGATATGTAGTCTTGTTATTTGGGCTGGCGGCATCCGATTCAGATGTGGATAGACTTCAAGAAGCACTGATTGCGATCGCAGAAGAGATTGAGCGTGAAGGGTTGGAAGCTAAGGAAAACCTCTATATGCCAATCGAGCAACACCGAACATTGTCGGAACCGGTTGTATTCACGCGATCAGGCGTAAAACATGCTTCGAATGGGACAGAAACCATTCTATTGTCGAATTCGGCGGGACGTTACACCGTAGAAGCGGTCATCCCATATCCCCCCGGCATCCCACTGTTATATGAGGGTGAACGCATTACGGAGGAAACGATAAATTACATCCAACAGTTAATGGAGCATGGCGCAAGATGTCAGGGAGCGGCAGATCCAACGATGCAAACAATAACCGTACTACGGACGGGCTAGTCGTTTACGCCTATGATTGGCTTTGATATGATAAGGGTATTAACAGACAGAGGAGTACTGAAGTGGAAAAAGGGTTGTTTTTGACGATAGAAGGCGGCGAAGGAGCAGGTAAAACGACCCTTATAGAGGGCGTTGTACATGCACTTAGAGCCCAAGGCAGAAATGTCATGATGACGAGAGAACCAGGAGGCATCCCGATTGCCGAGCAGATTCGGAATGTGATACTGGATACAGCGAATACATCCATGGATGCACGAACAGAAGCACTACTCTACGCAGCGGCCAGGCGACAGCATCTTGTGGAGAAGGTACTGCCGGCGCTAGCTCAAGGCGATGTGGTCATATGTGACCGTTTTGTCGACAGCAGCCTAGCGTATCAAGGGTATGCGCGCGGACTTGGAATCGAGGAAGTATGGTCGATTAACCAATTTGCGATAGAAGGCTTCATGCCGCAATTGACGATATGGATGGATATCTCTGCGGAAGCGGGCTTAGCACGGATCAATGCTACTTCCGAAAGGGAGATCAACCGACTCGACCTAGAGAGTTTGGCCTTTCATGAGAAGGTGAGAGAAGGGTATCGCAGGTTGATGGCAGCCGATCCGGATCGAATTGTGCGTGTTAATGCCGAACAAACGCAAGAGAACGTGTTGAATGATGTCATTGCTATAATAAATAGACGATTTTAAAGGATTATTTACAAGGGATGTCAAATTAATAATAAGGTAACGATGTCTTTCGAAAATTTTAGGAGGGATATTGATGAAATTAGTTATTGCGATTGTACAGGATAAAGATAGCAACCGGTTGTCGAATGCACTTGTAAGAGAGGGATTCCGGGCAACGAAGCTGGCTAGTACCGGCGGGTTTCTGCGTGCAGGCAACACAACCTTCATGATCGGTATTGAGGATGAACGGGTTCATGAGGTTATGACGGTGATTCGTTCAAACTGTAAAGTCCGCGATCAGCTTGTTTCACCTGTATCTCCGATGGGAAGTACTACGGATGCCTACATTCCGTTCCCTGTTGAAGTGCAAGTTGGCGGCGCTGCCGTATTTGTCGTACCAGTAGAGCGGTTCGAACATTTCTGATTGGACGTGAACTTCAATGAAGATTAATCCGGGCTGGCGTCCTTTAGGGCAAGACCGAGCGCGGCCGGATCTCGGCTCCAAACCGATTGCGCCTAAGAACTTTGCAGATGTGATGAACTTTCAGGACGAACAACGTACGATTGAACAGCTGCAGGAGAAACTGCAGAATATTCATAATCAAGGCGAACGGCTCGCAAGATCGATGACCGTCAGAGAGCTGCGACTTTATCGCCAGATGGTAAAGCAATTCCTCGAGGATACCGTCAGACGGGGTATCGGAATGAAGGAAACGCGCGGATTTGACCGTCGCGGCCGTACGAAACGATATAAGTTATTAGAAGAAATAGATTCTTCCCTCGTATCGATGGGTGAAGAACTGCTTGAAAGTGAAGAAGGACGACTTGATCTGCTGCAAAAAGTCGGGGATATTCGCGGCATTCTCATTAATTTGTTTTTCTAGCATAGAGGGGATCTTTACCATGAGCATTGCACAGCTTGCCGGGCAACCGAAGGCGAAACGCATTTTGTTTTATGCGCTGACAAGCGGCAAAGTTTCGCATGCCTATTTATTCAGTGGGCCGCCCGGAAGCGGGCGGATGAACATGGCGATGGCGTTTGCCAAAGCATTGTTCTGTACAGGCGAAGGCGATGACGCTTGCGGCGAATGCTTGGAGTGCCGGAAGTTCGAGCATGGCAACCAGCCGGATTTGCATCTGGTAGAACCAGATGGCAATTCCATTAAAATCGACCAAATTCGCGAGCTTCAAAGAGAGCTTGCCTATCGAAATATAAGCACGTCACGCAAAATCTATATCGTGCAGCGCGTTGAAACCATGACGCTGCAAGCCGCGAACAGCTTGCTGAAGTTTCTGGAGGAGCCGCAGTCGCCGGTTGTCGCGATTCTTCTGACGGAGAATGGACAAGCCGTACTGCCAACCATCCGTTCCCGAACGCAGTGGGTTCCGTTTATGCCGCTTGCACCCGATGACATGCTGCAAACATTGGCGAATGAAGGTGTTCCTCAGCTGCCTGCCCGTGCTGCCGTTCATCTCGCATCGGGATTAGATGCGTGCAGGGCGCTTATCCAGCAGAATGGGTTTGCAGAAATGAGAAACGTAGTGATACAATTAGGAAAGGACAGTCTCACGCGGTTTACTGCGGCGATGATGTCTGCGCAACAGCATATTTTTAAGACAGAGCTTGGTGAGCAGCCTCAGCTTCTGTTGTCATTACTCGTTTTATGGTATAAAGATATGATTCATTTTCAAGCAGGAAGACACGAGGCTCTTGTTTTTATAGATCAGCTTGATTGGATTGGTAAACATGCATTCTCACGTTCGGCTGAGGGCTGGGTGACATGTATGGAGTATACGCTTGAGGCAGGCAAACGCATGCGCGCGCATGTATCGCCGCAATTAGCGCTTGAGCAGCTGCTAATCCGTGTACAGGAGGGGTGAAACGTTGTATAACGTCGTTGGTGTCCGCTTTAAGAAGGCGGGCAAAATCTATTATTTTGACCCGGTTGATTTCCCAATTGATAAGGATCAGCATGTCATTGTTGAGACGGCAAGAGGGATTGAATACGGTAAAGTAGTGGTTGGACAGAAGCAAGTCGGAGAATCAGATGTTGTCCTGCCTCTTAAGAAAGTCATTCGGATCGCCGGTGACAACGACGCCAAAATTGTCGATGAGAACAAGGCGGCCGCACGCAATGCATTTGCGACCTGTCTTGAAAAAATAAGAGATCATCAGCTTAAGATGAAACTCGTTGATGTCGAATTTACGTTCGATCGCAACAAAATTATTTTTTACTTCACAGCTGAAGGCCGCGTCGATTTCCGTGAGCTCGTTAAGGATCTGGCCAGCGT
Source organism: Paenibacillus sp. J22FR21 (assembly GCF_056269135.1). NCBI lineage: Bacteria > Bacillati > Bacillota > Bacilli > Caryophanales > Paenibacillaceae > Paenibacillus > Paenibacillus sp. J22FR21. Next base: position 69,048 of record NZ_JBWDNJ010000014.1, on the reverse strand, counting down.
ATTCCGTACACGAATTGAACTTAGACAAATCGGTGTGCGGGATGAAGCGAAGATGCTTGGCGGCATTGGACCTTGCGGACGCGTACTATGCTGCTCGACTTGGCTCGGCGATTTTGAACCGGTGTCCATTAAGATGGCGAAGGATCAGAACTTATCGCTTAATCCAACCAAAATTTCCGGCTTGTGCGGACGTCTCATGTGCTGCTTGAAATATGAGCATGACAATTATGAGAGCGTTCGCGAAGAATTGCCGGCAGTAGGTAAGGTTGTTGTCACTTCTTATGGTGAAGGTAAAGTAACCGGAATTAATGCGGGCTCCAAATCGGTTTATGTACAGCTGTTTGATGGCGGCAAACCGAAGGAATTACCGCTTGATGATGTTGTAGTGAAATAAGTAAGCGAATCCGAAGCTGTATAGCCTTGGGGTGGAGACTTGAAAAAAGACATATTTAGTCAAATCAGCGAATTGGAATCCCATATGGGAAGCCTGCATCAGGAGCTGGGAGCGATGAAGCAGAAAATCAAGTCGCTCTTGGAAGAAAACAACCGGCTTAGCATAGAAAATCAGCAGTTGCGCAAAGTATTAAAGCGGGAAACGGCCAGTCAAATACCGAAGCCGGTACCGGCCGCTGCCGTGGAAGATGATTCTCATGCCATGCCAAACGATGAACCCGTGCTGGCAAGTGACGCGATAGGCGTTGGGCAAGGGTATGATAATTTGGCGAGATTGTATCATGAAGGTTTTCATATTTGTAATTTGTATTATGGACATTTGCGAACGGAAGGCGACTGTTTGTTCTGCCTTTCGTTTCTCAATAAGGAATAAGAGACAAGACCCTTCCATAGGGTCTTGTTTGCATATTCAAGCGGTTCGAATTTGGCAAACGTAAGGAGCAATTAATGATGACTAATGAAGTAACACTGGAGCCGAATGAAAGGCTGGATGATTTACTAACGCATCAGCTGCATATTATCCAGAGTCGGGAAGTATTCAGCTTCTCCATGGATGCCGTATTGCTGGCTCGTTTCGCGGCTGTGCCGCCGCGCGGTAAAATCCTGGATCTGTGCGCGGGGAATGGCGTTATACCACTGCTCTTAACGACAAGGACGAAAGCCCAGATTGACGCTGTTGAAATTCAGCCTCGGCTTGCGGATATGGCAAGGCGAAGTGTGAAGGCGAATGGGCTCGAGGATCGCATTCATATTTATGAAGGCGACCTGCGTGATTTCTATAAACAAAGCGGACATGGAAATTATGATGTCATTACGGTTAATCCACCTTATATGCCTGCTGGAACAGGGGATCAGAATGAGAATGAGCATTTTGCTGCGGCTAGGCATGAGCGTAATGGGACGCTGGATGATATTGTAGCGGCATGTGCGCGACTCGTACGACCAGGCGGGAGGGTCGCCATGGTGCATCGTCCTAATCGGTTGGTTGAAATACTGGAAACGTTCCGTAAATGGAAGCTTGAACCGAAACGGATTCGCTTCGTACATCCGCATGCCGGCGCCGAAGCGAATATGGTACTGATTGAAGCGGCCAGAGATGGCAAACCGGATGTGAAGCTGCTGCCGCCGATGATCGTATATAATGAACAGCGACAATATAATGAAGAGTTAATGCGGATCTATTACGGCGATCAAGCGCCGGAAGAGGGAACGAGGGATTAGGCCAAATGATTGTACAGCGCAGTTTCAGCACAACAGAAGTCAGTAGTAATGGTATTGCAGCAGGAACATTGTATCTAGTTGGAACGCCGATTGGTAACTTAGAGGACATGACTTTTCGGGCGATTCGGATTCTCAAAGAAGTCGATATGATCGCAGCAGAGGATACACGCCAAACACGCAAACTGCTGGCACATTTTGAAATTTCGACTAGGCTTGTCAGTTACCATGAGCATAATAAGGAGGCGAGCGGGCCAGAGCTTATCCGATTGCTGGCGAGCGGACAGTCCATTGCACTGGTCAGTGATGCAGGGCTTCCGGCTATATCCGATCCCGGAGCCGATCTTGTTGCAGCCGCCGCTGAAAGTGGAATAGCCATTGTACCGATCCCGGGGGCGAATGCAGCGTTGTCTGCATTAATCATCTCCGGTTTGTCGACAGAGAAGTTTCTGTTTACGGGATTCCCTCCGCGGGAGCGCAAGTCACTTACCGCATGGCTGCAGCAATTACAGAGGCAAGAGGCGACATTAATTTGTTACGAATCGCCGCATCGAATCGTAAAAACCCTTGCAGTGATGCTAGAGCAGCTAGGTGACCGGAAGATGGCGATGGTTCGTGAATTAACAAAACGTCATGAAGAAGCCGCCCGAGGAACAATTACCGAGTGCATCGCGTGGCTGGAAGAGAATCCGCCGCTTGGCGAGTATTGTTTGGTTATTGCAGGTATGAGCAAAGAAGAAGCAGCGCAATTGCAGCAGGATGATCCGGTATGGTGGAGCGGGCTAGAGCTAGAGGAGCATGTGAGCCGATACGAGGAGCAAGGTGAGGATCGGAAGGAAGCCATCAAACGAACAGCACTTGATCGAGGCCTGCAAAAACGAGATGTATATAATGAAGTAATGAAGAAATAGAAGCATGCCGGTAGACAAAAAAAAGACCTTCCTGACCGTTATGGCTCAGGAAGGCATCAAGGAGTATAAAAAGGTTAGAATTAACAGGTTTGATAAATGTATTATAACCTATAAAACTGAATTTGTCTCTTATTTTGTAACAGGAGTCGGCATTTCCGTTAAACAAACGTTACAAACGATTTTGCCTTTGAAATAAGCGACATTCTCTGCGTTGCCACAGAAGATACAAGCCGGCTCATATTTCTTCAGCATGATGCGCTCGCCATCTACGTAGATCTCAAGAGCATCCTTCTCACCGATTCCAAGCGTACGGCGCAATTCAATCGGAATTACTACACGTCCCAGCTCATCTACTTTACGCACAATTCCTGTAGATTTCATCATATCTATTATTCCCCTTCGCAATGGATTAACTCGTCATCATTCGACAAAATTCTATCATATAATGCCTTAATAATACCAACGTTTCCCATAATAGTCAACCTGGTTTTAACGGTAATTGTGACCAGTAATAACCGATTACCGTTGTAAATAGGCATTTGTTCAATATATATATAGTACTGCAAACGAAGTCCGGTTGGAAATGATATTGCGACATTATTCGACATTAGTTCGACATTTGTGTCGAATGATTGAACTTTAAGGAGCGTGATTCGACATGAGTGCTGCTCATCGAGAGGATAAACTCGCGGAAGAGAAAGTATTTAAGGACCCTGTACATAAATATATTTACGTTCAGGATCAGCTGATTTGGCAGCTCATAAATACGCGGGAATTTCAACGGCTGCGTCGCATTCGCCAGCTTGGCACTTCGTATTTGACCTTTCATGGAGCAGAGCACAGTCGGTTCTCACATTCCCTGGGCGTCTACGAAATTACTCGCAAAATCATATCTCAGTTTGAGCGCAGCGGTTATACCGATTGGCCAAAGGAAGAGAAGCTCGTTGCCCTATGTGCTGCTTTGCTTCATGACATCGGACATGGCCCATTCTCTCATTCCATAGAGGATGTGTTCGACAGCCACCATGAGGAGTGGACATGCCGCATTTTGCTTGGAAATACGGAAATTAATGCAGTCTTACGCGAATTTGATTCGAGCTATCCGGAGCGCATTGCCGCCGTTATTTGCAAAACCTATCATCAGCCTATAGTGGTCAGTCTGGTCTCCAGTCAGATGGATGCCGATCGCATGGATTACTTGCTTAGAGACGCTTATTTTACGGGAGTGAATTACGGCACCTTTGATCTGGAGCGTATATTGCGAGTGCTGCGGCCTCATCAGGGCAGGATTGTGGTGAAGGAAAGCGGCATGCATGCCGTCGAAGACTATCTCATGTCTCGTTATCAAATGTACTGGCAGGTGTATTTTCACCCGGTCACGAGAAGCTCTGAAATTATATTAAGGCAAATCTTCCGAAGGGCGAAGGAGCTCTTCGCGAATGATTACAAATTTCATACATTAATGAAGCCTATAAAGATGCTGCTTGCGGGCACAATGGACATTGAAGGGTATTTGGATCTGGATGAAGCCCTTGTTCAAACGGCTTTTGCACAATGGGTCCATGAGCCTGATCCCGTGTTGTCGGACCTATGCCGTAGGTTTCTCAATCGCAAGCTGTACAAATATGTTACGATGGATCACCCTGATGAGAAGCTGTGGCAAGAAATCCGTGAGCAGCTGCAAGAAATCGGCCTTCATCCGGACTATCACCTAGAAATTGACTTTCCTTACGACATGCCCTACGATGTTTATCGTCCCGGCTCAACAACTGCTGCGGGCAAGGAAGAAAAACCTCCGATTCTGCTGCTGAGCAGTGATGAACGATTGTCGGAAATCTCAAGCCGCTCGGATATCATTCGTTCCATTACCGGTATCCATCAAGGTAAGTACCATCTTTATTACCCGGAGGAACCGCTTCGCGAATCAGCTCACAGGCTGCCTGCGAAACTCCGCGAATTATTTGCTTTAATGTAGAAAGGGGTTTCCATATCCATCATGTTAATCGACACGCATACGCATTTAGACTCGCCTAAATTCGACGAAGACCGAGCAGAAGTTATCGAAAGAGCGCAGGCTGCCGGCGTACATAAGCTCATCAATATCGGCTTTAACCGTGAGACCATCCCAACTACGATGGCGCTTGCCGAGCAGTATTCCTTTATATATGCGGCTGTGGGCTGGCATCCGGTTGACAGTATTGATATGCGTCCCGAGGATCTGGATTGGATTGCATCGCTTTGTGACCATCCGAAGGTTGTGGCGATCGGCGAAATTGGTCTGGATTACCACTGGGACACCTCGCCTAAAGATGTTCAGCAGCGAGTATTCCGCGAACAAATCCAATTAGCCAAGCAGAAACGGATGCCAATCGTTATTCATAATCGGGATGCCCACGAGGATGTCGTCCGTTTGCTTCGAGAAGAGGATGCCAAGGACGTTGGCGGGGTCATGCACTGCTTCTCCGGTAGTTGGGAAACGGCGAAACAATGTCTCGATATGAACTTCTATATTTCGTTCGGTGGACCGCTTACATTCACCAATGCAAGGGTGCCAAAGGAAGTGCTTTCACAAGTGCCTCTGGACCGAATTTTGATCGAAACGGATGCTCCTTATTTGGCTCCTCACCCCCATCGCGGAAAACGAAATGAGTCTGCATTCGTCCGTCTTGTAGCAAACACGATCTCGGAGATAACGGGTAAAAGTGTGGAGGAAGTCGGCGAAATAACCACGGAAAACGCAAGGAAATGTTTTGGAATCTGATGAAAACGGCTTTGAAAGCAAGGATTTGGGACTATTCTCGTGATAAAACTGATTTTGATTGAAGAAATTGCTTGCTTTTCGTCTATTTTTCCTTGAAATTCGTTAAAATCGTCATTAATCAGTTCTTTACAATGTGGCGCGGTAGACGGTATGATTCATTTCAGAGCAACAAAACTTGTATTCCTTTTCCAATAAAACGCTTAATCTCCGGAATTCGGAGAGCGGGGGAACCAATTGTTGAAACTGTTTGTATCACGGAGAAACAGCTTGTTCGTTTCTTCTCCTTAAAACGTGTTCGTCGACTAAAGGGCGACACTGTTTTGTACAAGGCAGACAGCGATAGACATGAAATTCTTCTTGGGGTGAATTTTGCGACCGGCACAGCAGCAATTGTTCGAACGTGCCATTAGCGAATAGGGCGACTCTCACGTCCGAATCCGACAGCTAACCTCGTAAGCGTCAATAAGAGAGATCACCCTCGTGCATGCAATTCCATGCTACCATTGTCTAATGGGAAGCCACGAAACAGATCCTCTGTCGTCGGGCTTCTTTTTGTTTGAAAGAAGCATAAACTGACGACAAAAGCTGTATTATGGAAGTGGTCCGGGGCTGAATTTGGAAAGAAAATCTCTATAGTCGCGTCTATGTAATCATGCGTAACAAAGGCGGCGGGGCTATGTAAGGAGGACCGATGAAATGGGAGCACTCCAGCTTAAGGACACCCATGGGAAACGATCATCCAGCATGTCTTTCGCATTGCGATGGAAGCATGAGAACATGCGTTTAATTGTACTAAGCGCTATGATCTCAATCGCTATGACTTTCATGTTTCTGGTGTTGTTGTACGGAACGGCTGACAAGCGCGTGTCCGTAGTAGTGAATGGACGAGAAACCATTGTCTCTACGAAGCAATGGGTCCTTCAACGCCTACTGGATGAACAAGCTATTGCAGTTGGCACTTATGATAAAGTGTCGATGCCGCTGGATGGCGGTATTAAAGACGGTGACCGAATTGTTATTAATCAAGCGGTGCCTCTTATTGTAAAAGCTGACGGCAAAGCAAGAACGTTGTACACGACAGAAAGAACCGTACAGGCGGCGATCGATCAGGCTCATATATCGATACGCAGTCAAGATAAGGTAGTACCTTCGTTATCCTCGGGACTTAAACCGAATATGATTATTTCAATCACTCGGATTGATACGAAGATCTCGGAGAGTACCCACCCCGTTCCCTTCTCCACTGTGAAGAAGGATGATCCCAAGCTAGCGCAAGGGAAAGAACAGCTTGTCCAAACGGGTAAACAAGGCACGGTCGTTAAACGTTATGAAAAGACTTTCGAAGACGGAGTTCTAGTCTCGCAGACATTAGTCGAGAAGTTGACCAAGTCACCTTCTGTCGATCAAATCGTGTCGGTCGGGACGAAGAAACCTGAACCGAAGGTAACGATGCTGCGGGCGAATTCGCCGAGCATATCTACCATGACGAAGCGAGGCGTTACGTTCAGTGCAAAGAAAGTAATAAAGAATGTAACCCTTACGGCTTATTCTGCCGGCTTGGCTTCGACGGGTAAAGGCAAGAACCATCCACAGTACGGTATTACCGCATCGGGAGCACGCGTTCAAGAAGGCCGTACCATTGCGGTCGACCCGAAAGTCATTCCGATTGGCTGGTGGGTGTATATCGAAGGAATCGGTTTCCGCCGAGCTGAGGATACGGGCAGTGCAGTCAAAGGCAACAAGATTGATGTTTACTTTGACAGCGAGTCGTATGCCGATAAATTTGGGCGGAAGCGGGGCTATACGGTTTATGTGCTGGGTCCGAAGAAACCATCAGCAGTGTAGGCAGTATTCCTCGGTATGAACATGCGTATCGTATTTCGCGCGTAAATATGCCATCATAAGAAGAGGCGATGCCTCTTCTTTTTGCATGTTGTACGGAAGGGAAGGAATGGAGTCCCATGATTAAAGAAATCATTGTAGTAGAAGGTAAAGACGATACTGTCGCCATCAAACGCGCCGTTGAAGCAGAAACCATTGAGACCGGTGGGTCGGCGATTGGCGAAGCGGTAATCCGCCGAGTCATGCTGGCGCAGGAGCGCAGAGGCGTTATTATTTTCACCGACCCTGATCATGCAGGCGAGCGAATCCGCAAGATCGTGGCGCAGCGTGTACCAGGCTGCAAGCATGCTTTTCTCCCTCAGGAGGAGGCGCTTTACAAAGGAGACATAGGCGTCGAGAACGCATCACCGGAAGCAATTAAGCGAGCACTCGCTAATTTGCGGACGGAAGCGACGTCTGACACTGCCGGCCTTGCTGAGGTCACGATGGAAGATTTAATGCAAGCAGGTCTGCTCGTACATCCGCAAGCTTCGGATAGACGGCTGAAGATGGGCAATCTGCTCGGAATCGGCTATGCGAATGGCAAGCAGTTCTATAAGCGCTGTTCGATGTTTCGAATTACGCGTGAGGAATTTATGCGGGCTCTAACCACGATGGAGCAGGCGAGCGAAGGAGATTAATGATGACAGAGGGAATGAAGGCAGGTGTCGATGTTGCTTCACCGAAGCGCACGAAAGACATTATCGCCAGATACGGTTTCACATTTAAGAAGAGCCTCGGTCAGAACTTTCTGATCGATCAAAATATTTTGCGCAACATTGTCAGCGCCGCTGAGCTGGATGAGACGAAAGGCGCGCTTGAGATCGGGCCGGGTATCGGCGCATTGACGCAGAAGCTGGCAGACGCTGCAGGACGCGTAGCCGCAGTGGAGATCGACAATCGGCTTATTCCGATTCTTAAGGATGTATTGGCGGATACGCCGAATGTGCACGTCGTACATGGCGACGTGCTGAAGCTCGACCTTGCCCAGCTGCTGAAGGAGCAGTTTGCCGGGCTCTCCGGCGTGAGTGTTGTTGCGAACCTGCCTTATTACGTGACGACTCCGATTCTGATGAAGCTTCTGGAAGAGAAACTGCCGCTTGAGAATATCGTCGTCATGATCCAGAAGGAAGTCGCGCAGCGGATGGCGGCCAAGCCCGGTGGCAAGGAGTACGGCAGCCTTAGCGTTGCTGTGCAGTACTATTGTGTGCCTGAGCTGGTTTGCATTGTCCCGCATACCGTCTTCATTCCGCAGCCGAATGTTGATTCCGCGGTTATTAAGCTTTCGCTGCGGGACAAGCCGGCTGTTGAAGTCGAGAACGAAGCGCATTTCTTCCAAACGGTACAGGCTTGTTTCGCGCAGCGCCGCAAGACCATTGCGAACAATTTGACCGCTTATGTAGGCAAAGTGAATCGCGAGAAGCTCGGACCGCTGCTTGAAGGCATCGGCATAGATCCGTCCCGGCGTGGGGAGACGCTGTCTCTTGAGGAGTTTGCGGCATTGAGCCGTGCACTCCTGGCTGCGGACTTACACAGCAGCTAGACGAAAAAATAAAAGTGAGCGCACCATCAGGGGCGTCTCCCCATAGGATAGACGAAGAGGTGATTTGCCCATGAAGCAAGGGGACCTGGTCGTCCGCAAATCCTATGGCGGGGACGTCCTTTTTCGTGTTGCGACAATTCTAGAAGAACAGACAGCCATCCTAAAGGGCACCGACTATCGTCTGCTTGCAGACGCGCCAATTGTCGATTTGTCCGTTATGAGCGATCCGGAATCTTCCGGCGCAGCGAGGCAGGCACGCATTAAGGCCAGTGAGTCCACGCTAAGGATGCAGGAACAACGCGAGCAGCAGATAATTGAACGTGAACTGCAGCGCGCGCAAAGCCAATCCCAGCCGTACTTTGAGGTGCCCGGAAAAGTACTTCATTTGGACGGGGACAGCAACTATATGAGAAAAAGCATGCAGCTGTATACGCAAATGCGCGTCCCTGCCCACGGGGTATACGTACATGAATCCCAAATGGCCGACGTGGTTTACCGACTGCTTCCACAGATTAAACCGGATATTGTCGTGATAACCGGCCATGACGGCGTGCTGAAGACTCGGAACCAGGATGATCTGCATAACCTGGCCAGCTACAAAAACTCGCAAAATTTCGTTAATGCAGTACGGATAGCGCGTCAGTATGAGAAAAGCAAAGACAGCTTAATTGTCGTAGCCGGCGCATGCCAATCGCATTATGAAGCGCTGCTGCAGAATGGATCGAACTTCGCCAGTTCTCCGGGCCGGGTGCTCATCCATGCGCTGGATCCGGTGTATGTCGCCATTAAAGCCAGCTATACCTCGATACGAGAGACGATCAATTTATCGGATGTCATTCACGGCACAATCAGCGGAATCGATGGAGTCGGGGGCATTGAAACATTAGGGAAGTTCCGGGTTGGTTTGCCTAAGCCTAAAACGCTGACCGGTGTAAAGCCAACTGTATAATATGGCTGCTTCGGGCTAAAATATACGTACCGGAGAAAAAAGTACCCTTTTTTATATTGACACCAAAGTGACTCCACTGTTATAATTATAATTTTTTGACAAACCACCTCCTTTTGGTTATAATGGACAAGGAAAGAGGTGGTAGTGCACAATGGCAAAAAATGCGCTATTGGAAATCAAACGCAGTTTGGAAACCCATGTCGGCTCCAAAATCCGTCTTCGTGCTAACGGTGGTCGTCGAAAGACGATTGAACGGACCGGTGTGTTAGAAGAAATCTACCCTTCTGTATTTATTGTCAGGCTCGACCAGGAGCAGCATGCGTTTAAGCGCGTCTCTTACAGCTACGCCGATATATTAACGGAGTCCGTTGAAGTTACGGTGGACAGTGACGATGGTCAAGTACGCATTACGTATATACAATGAGATAAATAGGAATCGAACATGTGCAGATTTGCGGACGCGGCGAGAGCAGCGTAGGCAGAATCTGCACTTTTTTTGTGCCGATATGGCCGTACCTTTTACTCCGTATGAGAACGACAAAAACAACCATACTAACGGTACTACCCGTTTCAAAGGAGGAGAGTGTATATGTCACGCAGACGCCGCGGTACGATGAGTGAAGAGCTGAAGAAAGAGCTGGCGAAGGATCTGGGCTTCTATGATACCGTGCAGAAGGAAGGCTGGGGAGGCATTAAAGCAAAGGATGCCGGCAATATGGTAAAACGTGCGATTCAAATCGCTGAGCAGGCCGCTGCTAAGCAATATGCCGCGCAGCAGGCGCAATCCCAGCCCTATCAGCCGCAAACGTATCAGTCGGCACAAACTACCTACAGCCCTCAGCCTGCCCGCAGTCCATTCGTGCAGCCGCAAACGCAGCCTAATTATGCGCCACAGCGCCAGCAGGCATCCGGTACGGTTCCGGCTTATATGCATCAAGCCATGCAAGCCGCGCAGCAGCAAGCGTCCCAATATCAACCACACTAAGGGGTTATTTCAAGCTAAGGTGTTGAGCAGGCCCGTAGACTGCTCAAAGCATCTTAGCTTTTCTTATGACCTTTTGTTATAATATGTGAAGTTTAACGATAACGGACGGGTGAGCCTACATATGAAGATTTATGAGAAAGCGCCGGCAAAAATCAACCTGCTGCTGGACGTCATGCGTAAGCGTGAGGATGGATTCCACGAGGTTGAAATGATTATGACAATGGTGGATTTAGCAGATCGGCTTGAGATGGAAGAGCTTCCGCGGGACACCATCATTATCTCGAGTCAGGCGGGATATATTCCGCTTGACGAGAAGAATTTAGCCTTTCAGGCAGCAAGACTGATTAAGGATCGCTACAATGTCCGTAAAGGCGTCTATATTCATCTGGATAAGAAGATACCTGTTGCCGCAGGGCTTGCCGGCGGAAGCAGTGATGCAGCCGCTACGCTGCGGGGGCTCAATCGGCTGTGGGGGCTGGGCATCTCCGAAGAAGAGCTGTGTACGCTCGGTGCGGAGCTTGGCTCCGATGTACCGTTCTGTGTAACCGGCGGTACTGCAATCGCACGCGGCCGCGGAGAGAAGCTGGAGCGAATCAGTAACCCGCCGCAATGCTGGGTCATTCTGGCGAAGCCGCCAATCAACGTTTCCACGGCAGACGTGTACGGGAAGCTGCGCGCTTCCGAGCTGAAGCAGCATCCATCAACAGCGGACATGCTGTCCGCGATCTCAAGCGGTTCATTCGGCGGCGTCTGCACGTATCTGGGCAACGTGCTGGAATCGGTAACGCTTCAGCTTCATCCCGAGGTGCTGCAGCTTAAGGAAATTATGCAGCGACTGGGCGCAGATGGCGTGTTAATGTCAGGCAGCGGACCGACGGTTTTTGGCCTTGTAAGCAAGGAAGCGAAGGTCTCGCGCATCTACAATGGACTCCGCGGATTTTGCAAAGAAGTCTATGTGGTAAGAATGCTGACATGAACCCTACGTGCGTCTTGATTAAATCCGTATGAAAATGGTATTATGTCATTATAATATTCGGATTTGGCTGGGGGGAGTACACGTTGAAGAAGTTAAAACGGAGTGCAAGGTTAGTAGAAATGACGCAGTACTTACTTACACGCCCCCATACGTTAATTTCTCTGACAGCATTCGCTGATCGCTACCAATCTGCCAAGTCATCTATTAGTGAGGATCTGGCGATTATTAAAGAGGTCTTCGAAGAAGAAGGACTCGGTGAGCTGCATACGTTGGCAGGAGCCGCCGGAGGCGTGAAATATACGCCGAAGATGGGTCAGGCCGAGGCACTTGGCATCATGAACGGCATTTGCCGTCAATTGGAGCAATCGGAGCGGGTACTTGCCGGGGGCTACTTGTACATGACGGATATGCTGGGACAGCCAGGGCTGCTCGCAGATGTTGGACGAATGTTTGCAACCGCATTCGCAGCTTCGGATATCGATGTCATCATGACGGTCGAGACGAAAGGGATCCCTCTTGCTTATGCAACGGCAGCTTGCATGAATTTGCCTGTTGTCATTGTGCGTCGCGACAATAAAGTGACGGAAGGCTCTGCTGTGAGCATCAATTACGTATCGGGCTCCAATAAGCGTATTCAGACGATGTCGCTTGCACGTCGTGCATTGAAGGAACATGCACGCGTATTAATCATTGATGATTTTATGAAGGCCGGCGGAACGATTCAAGGCATGATGGATTTGCTGTTCGAGTTCAACGCAAAGGTAGCCGGTGTCGGCGTATTCGTGGAATCCGGGGAATTGGAAACCGAGGATCGATTGCTAGAGGATTATGTGTCGTTGGCGAAGCTGACGGCTGTAGATATGAAGACCAAACACACAACCGTTGTACCGGGCAACTATTTCACGTCCCGGACATCTGTTTAGCATCTAATCGAGGAGGATTACTTGTTCATGAAAGCACAACCTCAAATCGTGGCGACAACACAAGCGCCAGCTGCAATCGGACCTTACTCCCAAGCTATAAAGATTGGCAACCTGCTGTTTACCTCCGGTCAAATTCCGCTGACAGCGGAAGGCGTTCTTATTGAAGGTGGAATTGAAGAGCAGACGCATCAAGTATTCCGTAATCTACAAGCTGTCCTGGCTGAAGCGGGAGCAACGTTCGCTGACGTGGCGAAGGCGACGGTGTTCATTAAAGATATGAATCAGTTCGCAGCGCTCAATGCCATTTATGCATCCTACTTCGGCGACCATAAGCCGGCTCGCTCTACCGTTGAGGTTGCGCGCCTGCCCAAAGACGTTCTTGTCGAAATTGAGCTGATCGTGGCGATTGAAGTCGAATAGAAACGGATAATATTCCGATTTAAAAAATATTTTCAAACTATACAGATATTTTCCAGAATCATGAAGGAATTCGCATTGAAACGTGGAAGTATACACCAAGTCCTTGATAGGCAAAGGTGGTGAACACAGATGCAAATTACCGATGTTAGACTCCGCCGAGTAAATTCCGAAGGCCGGATGAAGGCAATCGCCTCAATTACCATTGACAATGAGTTTGTCGTTCACGATATTCGCGTGATTGACGGTAACAATGGAATGTTTGTGGCAATGCCAAGCAAGCGTACTCCTGATGGAGAATTCCGCGATATCGCACACCCTATTTCTTCGACGACACGGGAGAAAATCCAAGCTGCCGTCCTAGCAGAATACGAACGTGCAGCGACGGAAGAAGATGTAGCAATCGAAGAAGGCGCCTAAATCAAGGTGTTAAGACGTCTAGCAAAGAGAGCCCAACCGGGCTCTCTTTTCTTTTGCCCACAGATACGCTATATTCAGTAGAGCATTTAAGCAAGGTGAATCGGCTGCAGCTATCCGATATGGTGGCGCCGGCGAGGTTCATTTCGGAGAAATATAAGCTGTGTCTATGGTTTATATTTTGAATAACATAGGGATATAGAAGCTGGGAGGGACATCCTTTGAAGAAAGTAATGGCGATCGTATTGGCAGCTGGACAAGGAAAACGAATGAAGTCCAAACTATATAAAGTGTTGCATCCGGTTTGTGGGAAGCCAATGGTGGCGCATGTGCTGCAGACGGTACAAGATGCGGCTTGTGAGCGCACAGTCGTCGTTCTTGGTCATGGCGCGGAAACGGTCCGCACGTATCTCGGAGATGGCGTGGAGTTTGTTCTGCAGGAGCAGCAGCTTGGTACGGGCCATGCCGTACAGCAAGCAGAGCCGCTGCTTGGCGAGGAAGCGGGAACGACGGTCATTCTGTACGGAGATACGCCTCTGGTGACTTCAGAAACGATTGCAGCGCTGCTTGCGCTTCACACGAAGACAGAATCAGCGGCTACCGTGCTGACGGCCATTGTGCCTAATCCACAAGGACTTGGTCGTATCATCCGCGATGAAGCCGGCAATGTACTGCGGATCGTGGAGCAGAAGGACTGTGCGCCTGAGCAAGCGACGATTACGGAGATCAATACAGGCATGTATTGTTTCGACAATAAGAAGCTGTTCCAGGCGCTGAAGAAGGTAACGAATAACAATGCACAAGGTGAGTTCTACCTCACTGACGTGATGGAAATATTGAAGAACGCAGGCGAGACCGTCGGCGCGTATTGCACGCCGGATTATGCCGAAGGCATTGGCGTTAACGACCGTGTCGGCCTTGGAGAAGCGGAAGCGCTCATGCGTGCCCGAATTAACCGGAAGCATCAAATTAACGGCGTGACGATTATCGATCCTGCTGCGACTTACATTGAAGCAGATGTGGTTATCGGCTCGGATACGATTGTTTACCCAGGCACCGTATTGCGCGGTCGTACTGTGATCGGAGAAGACTGCGTGATTGGTCCTCATGCGGATATTACGGATACGGAGATCGGAAACGGTGTAACAGTGAAGCATTCCAACGCTGTGGAGTCGGTTATTGGCGACGAATGTGCAGTAGGACCATATGCCTACTTGCGTCCGGGTGCGAAGCTTGGTGCAGGCTGCAAAATCGGCGATTTCGTCGAGATCAAGAACGCTGAGCTAGGCGAAGGCACGAAGGTTTCCCACCTGAGCTATGTTGGGGACGCGAAAGTAGGTAAAGACGTGAATATCGGCTGCGGCGCGATTACCGTTAATTATGACGGCTATAACAAGTCACTGACCGAAATCGGCGACCGTGCTTTCGTAGGCAGCAACGTGAATTTGATTGCGCCTGTTAAGATCGGTGACGGTGCTTATGTCGTTGCAGGATCTACCATTACGCAGGACGTGCCGGACAATGATGTAGCGATCGCTCGCGAACGCCAGGTCAACAAACCGGGTTATGCGGAGAAGCTGCGCGGACGCGCCAAAGCGAAGAAGGATAGCAAGGCGAAAGGCTGATTGTGAGAAGTTGTTCGTTTATTTCCGGGGCGGAATGGGTATGAATATATGGAAATCACTACACTCTCAGGAGGTTTCCGACTATGGCGATACCATTTCGAGCAGAAGCACGGACGACAGCCACGCAAGGCCAATTGAGACAAATGAGACAGCAGGGCAACATACCCGGCGTCGTATACGGCACGAAGCTAAGCAAATCGATTTCGATCTCGGTCAATGAGAAGGAGCTGACGCATTTGCTGCGCTCCCATCCCCATGCCTTGCTTGAACTTGATATTCCGGGAGAAGGCAAGCAGCCCGTCATGCTGACGCAAGTGCAGCGCGAGCCGCTGACACGCGAGCTGCTCCATATTGATTTCCATCAGGTGAACATGAATGAAACCATCAAAACGCCGGTTCGGCTGGAGATGGTCGGTGACTCTACCGGGGTGCGCGAAGGCGGAATTCTGCAGGCGATGCTGCATGAGCTTGAGGTGCATTGTTTGCCGGATCGTATACCGGAGGTCATTGAGGTGGATGTGTCCTCACTCGGCATCGGGGAGAACCTGTTAGTCAGTGATTTGAAGCTTCCATCCGGTGTAACGACCAAGCTGGACGCAGACCAAGTCATTGTAACGATTCTGACTCCTCAGAAAGATCTGACGGCGGAAGAAGCAGAGGATGCGGCGGTAGAAACGAAGGAAGCGGAGCAGCGTGCACATGAAGCGGAGATGCATGCGGTTAAGTTCGAATAAAAGAACGATCAGGGCTGCGGGTAAGAGGCAGCCCTTTACTTTTTTTCAATAGCCGGGTCTGGAAACAAAGGTAAACTGCTTGCGGCTGTAGAAAATATTATTCATCTTGATGTACGATGGGCTGAAATATTCGACGTAGCCAATATCATGATGTTCTTGGCCCCAATAGACTTGGACAGGAACTTGATGCTCATGGTGATCCTGGAAATGATAATCGTCGAAGATAGGCTGGCCGTTTACATACATCGAAAGATACGCTCCTTTATGAACGAAGTTCGGCTTTTCTGCCGAATCTATATGTATGACAATTGAAGGCGAAGATTCGTTGCATAAAGAAAAAAGAAATTTGGTTGTAGCAGGAGTTGAGGATTCAGCATGAAATGGATAGTCGGATTAGGCAACCCCGGCACCGCGTATCAAGGGACGCGGCATAATGTGGGCTTTATGGTCGTCGATGCGCTGGCTAAGCGTTGGGGGATTAGCGTTACGCAGAGCAAATGCAAGGGACTTATTGGCGAAGGCAATGTGGCGGGAACGAAAGTTGCACTCATTAAACCGATGACCTTTATGAATTTATCCGGTGAAACGGTAAGAGGCTTCATGGATTATTTTAAAGCGAATTTGGAAGATGCCATTATCGTTTACGATGATATGGATACGGAAACGGGCAAAATCCGTCTGCGTTATCAAGGCAGCGCCGGCGGTCATAATGGGATTAAGTCCATTATTCAGCATACAGGGACCCAGACGTTCGACCGGATTCGAATTGGTATCTCTCGTCCGCAGCCGGGCATGAGCATTTCGGACTATGTGCTCTCGAATTTCCCGAAGAGCGAGCAGGATCTGCTGAAGGTGATGGTGGAAGATAGCTGCGATGCGGCCGAGTTCGCCCTAACGAATCCATTTGAACGCACGATGGCCAAATATAACCGTTAAATTTCAGCCGATGCGGGCATACTGAGGGTATAACGAATACTCAGGAGGCATACATATGGCTGTAAATTATATTTGCCGGCATTGCAAATCGCAGATTGGGTCGATCGACAACGCCCAAATTTCAGAAACACAGCTCGGTTTCCATTTCTTGACCCCCGAAGAGCGCAGCGATATAATAGCGTATAATCCGAACGGCGACGTTACGGTTAACGTGGTTTGCGACTATTGCCGCGAGGCAATCGACAGCAACCCTGAGCTGCTGCTTGTTTCGAACCCGCTGCAATAAGCGGGCTGCAGGAAATGAATGAAGAGCCTTGGCGTACGGCTGAGGCTTCTTTTTGTAGTGATCTCGAATGGAAAATGTGAATTGTACCTTTGCTAGAGGACGGCAGGTGCCGGTTCTTATAGATTGTCTGGTGTGGAAAGAAACGAGGTGCCGCTAACGTTGAAAGCATTACTGGAAGCTTACGCTGCGGATACGGATTTTCAATCTATCGTATCCGGAATCAAGAAAGGGATGCAGGAGCAGCTGATATCGGGGCTCGCCGGTTCTTCGAGGCAGGTCATGATCGCTGCTCTGAAACAGGAGTTTGACAGACCGATGCTGGTGGTCACTCACAATATGTTCGCCGCGCAGAAGATTGCGGAGGATCTGGTGGAGTGCTTGTCCGAGAACGAGGTCCTGCTGTATCCCGCCAATGAATTAGTCGCTGCAGAAGCAGCAATATCGAGCCCGGAAACGCTGGCGCAACGGATGGATGTGCTTATCCGACTGTCGCAAGGGTTTCGCGGGATTGTTGTCGTGCCGTTCTCCGGCGTACGGCGTTTCCTGCCGATAAGCAGCGTGATGGCCGGTGCTCGCATCGAGCTGCGTGTAGGCGAGACGCTATCGTTGGAAGCGTTCTTACGCCAAATGGTAGAGCTTGGCTTTGTGCGCGTCGATAAGGTAGAGGGCAAAGGTGAAATGAGTGTGAGGGGCGGAATCGTCGACTTCTTCCCGCTTACTTCAGCGCATCCATATCGGGTGGAATGGTTCGACGACGAGATCGATTCGATTCGTTCCTTTGATCAGTCCGATCAACGCTCCATTGAGAAGATGGAGACGTATACCGTACCGCCTTGTCAGGAAATTCTGGCTGATGCGAGAAGGTTTGAGAATGCGGCTCAGCATGCCGCAGAGCTGCTGGAGCAGCAGCTGCTGAAGATGACAGACCGCACAGCGAAGGATCGTCTGCGTTCGGAGATCGGTTCGGAGCTTGAGAAGCTGCGGGAGCATGTGTATTTTCCGGAAATCTATAAATATATTTCGCTGCTCTATCCGGAGCGGCATACGTTATTTGACTATGTACCTAAGGATACGCTGCTTATTTATGACGAGCCGACAAGGCTGATTGAAACCGGTCGCCAGCTGGAGCGGGATGAATCGGAGTGGGCGCTGCATCTCTTAACGAACGGCAAAGCGCTGCCTTCGCTGGCCCTTGCGCGTCCTTCTGACGACGTGCTCTTCCATCGTCCGTTCCCGACGCTGTTTCTTTCCCTTTTCTTAAGGCAAATTCCGCATACGCAGCCGCAAAATATTTTGAACGTAGTGTGCCGCTCCATGCAGAACTTCCACGGTCAAATGAACGTGCTGAAAGCGGAGATGGAACGTTGGCGCAAGACAGGCGCCACGGTTATGATGCTGGCCGGAAACGCGGAGCGGATGGACCGCATGCGCCGGGTGCTGCATGACTATGGCATTGAACCGCCTGTTATCATGGAAGGCAATCTGCAAACGGGCTTCGAGCTGCCTTCGATTCATCTCATCGTAATTACCGAAGGCGAGATGTTCTCGCAGAAGCAGCGCAAGGCGCGCCGCCTCGATAAGAAGATGGACAATGCGGAGCGGATTAAGAGCTATACGGAGCTGAAGGTAGGCGATTACGTCGTCCATCAGAATCATGGTATCGGCAAGTACATGGGGATCGGTACGCTTGAAATTGCCGGTATCCATAAGGACTATATGCATATTTTGTACGCGGGCGGCGACAAGCTGTCTGTACCGATCGAGCAGATTGACCTGATTCAGAAATATGTCGGCTCCGAAGAGAAAGAGCCGAAGGTGTATAAACTTGGCGGCAGCGAATGGACGCGGGTGAAGAGCAAAGCGCAATCGTCGGTCAAAGACATTGCCGATGAGCTCATTAAGCTGTATGCCGAGCGGCAGTCCACGACCGGCTTCGCATTCGGCGCAGATACTTCGTATCAGCAGGATTTCGAGGCGATGTTCCCTTATGACGAAACAGTCGATCAGCTGCGGGCCATAGCCGAAATCAAGAAGGATATGCAAATCGCGCGTCCGATGGATCGCCTGCTCTGCGGAGATGTCGGCTACGGTAAAACCGAGGTAGCAGTAAGGGCAGCATTCAAGTCCGCTATTGAGGGTAAGCAGGTCGCTATTCTGGTACCAACAACGATTCTGGCGCAGCAGCACTATGAAACCTTCCGGGAGCGTTTCTCGGGATTCCCATTCAATGTGCAGGTGCTCAGCCGTTTCCGTTCGAAGAAGGATCAAACAGCCACAATGAAAGGGCTGAAGGCGGGCACGGTCGATGTCGTCATCGGCACACATCGTCTGCTTTCGCAGGATATTATTTTCAAAGACCTGGGACTGCTTATCGTGGATGAGGAGCAGCGTTTCGGCGTGTCGCATAAAGAGAAGCTGAAGCGGCTCAAAACAAACGTCGACGTGCTGACGCTGACGGCAACGCCGATTCCGCGCACGCTTCATATGTCGATGCTCGGTGTGCGGGACTTGTCCGTCATTGAGACGCCGCCGGAGAATCGTTTCCCGGTTCAAACCTATGTGGTGGAATACAGTCCATCGCTTGTGCGGGAGTCCATCGAGCGGGAGCTTGCGCGCGGCGGCCAAGTGTACTATCTATATAATCGCGTACAGGGAATCCACCAGATGGCAGAGCAAATCCATGCGCTTGTGCCGGATGCACGGGTGGCGGTCGGTCATGGCCAAATGTCGGAGCAGGAGCTGGAGAAGACGATTCTGGACTTCCTTGACGGGGAATCCGACGTGCTTGTCAGCACCAGCATCATTGAGACAGGCGTTGATATTCCGAACGTCAATACACTTATCGTCCACGACGCGGACAAGATGGGGCTTTCTCAGCTGTATCAGCTGCGCGGCAGGGTAGGACGTTCCAACCGGATCGCTTATGCATACTTCACCTACCAACGTGATAAAGTACTGACAGAAGTGGCCGAGAAACGGCTGCAGTCGATCAAAGAATTTACGGAGCTCGGCTCCGGATTCAAGATTGCGATGCGCGACTTGTCGATCCGCGGAGCGGGGAACCTGCTTGGTGCGGAGCAGCACGGGTTCATTGCCTCTGTTGGCTTTGATCTGTATTCGCAAATGCTGGCTGATGAGATTAAGAAGCGTAAAGCAGACATGGGCGGCGGCGAAGTCGAGGAGCCTGTGAAAGAAGTCAGCACGATCATAGATATGAGCATCGATGCCTACTTGCCGTCTTCCTATATTTACGATAGCATACAGAAGATAGAGATTTATAAGAAAGTGGCCTCGGTTCGCACCTTCGAGGAAGTGGAAGATTTGCGTGAGGAGTTGATTGACCGGTTTGGCGATCTGCCGCAAGCGGTCGACAACCTGCTTTCTGTAGCTCGTTTGAAGGTGTACGGCGCGATCTGCGGCATTGAGCAAATCGGCGGAAAAGGCGAGGATATCGCCTTGCGTTTCGCGGAACGTGAGAAGCAGCGGTTCGACACGAAGAAGGTTGACATGTTATGCCTGCAGCTGGAAAACCGATTCAAGCGTTCGGCCGGACAAGAGCCTTATCCGCTTATGCAATTAAGGGGCAAAGGATTGTCGGTGGAGCAGAAGCTTGAGCTGCTGGAACGTTTTTTGATGCACTATAAAGACACCATTCAATCGAAAGGGGAACTACAGAATGTTACGCACTAACTATTGGAGAAAAGCGACTCTGCTCGCACTGGCTGCTGTGCTGGTTGTTGTATTGGCAGCAGGCTGCGGCAAGAAGAAAGAGGAGGGCGCGGCTCCGGGTACGGGCGAAGGCAAGACGATCGCTACGTATACAGACGGCACGGTAACGGATAAGGAATTTAAGAAGTACTCGACATTCTTTGGCATCGTACAGCCTCAAACAGAGATGTACCTCAGCATTCCACAGCTGCAGGAACAATTTCTGCGTGAATATATCGGCTACAAAGTGTTGTACAAGCGTCTAGGCGACGTTAAGCAAGATGATGCCACGAAGAAAGAAGTCGACAATTTCTACACGCAAATGAAGCAGCAAATCGACGGTACACCGGAAATCAAGAAGAAAGCCGATGACGCTGGTTTGACTGAAGACGATATTAAATACTTCTACTCCATGATCTCTACGATTATGAAGGAGCAAGAGAAGAAAGTAACCGACGATCAAGTAAAGAAAGAATTCGAAACGACAAAAGCCGATTATAACGTGATTAGCGTTCGTCACATTCTCATTGGCACTGTAGATCCTGCGACAGGCGAAGAGAAGCGTAAAGACGAAGAAGCGCTAAAAATCGCGAAAGAAGTAAAAGCGAAGCTGGATGCAGGCGGCGACTGGAAAGAGCTTGCGAAGAAGTACTCCGACGATACAGGCTCCAAAGAAAACGGCGGTCTGTACGAAGCGCAGCAAGCGAAAGGCTGGGTTGCGGAATTTAAAGACGCAGCCAACAAGCAAGAAATCGGCAAAGTCGGCGAACCGGTTAAATCCCAATTCGGTTACCATGTCATGAAGGTTGAGAAACGCGAAGCTACAGCATTCGATAAATTAACCGCAGAAGACAAGACGCTGCTGAAGCAAGCTGTTGCCTCGGCAAACCTGAATAAATTTATGACGGACGAGCTTCCGAAGCTGATTACGAAGATTGATCTGCCTAAAGCGGAAACGCCTGCTGCAGATGATTCCAAGACGGATGATTCGAAGACGAATGATTCGAAAACAGACAACACGGACAAAGCAACAGACGATAAAGCAACAAACGACAAGAAGTAAGAAGCAACACAACAAGCTCAGCCTCATGGCTGGGCTTGTTTTGAACATATCAGCGAAAAATGGGAGGCGTTTCAATGGGACAGCAGCTATTTTTTGTGGGATCTTATTCAGCGAAAGAGCAAGAAGGCATCTCTGGCATGGTCTTACATACGGAGGACGGCGCAATTACGCGACTTTCAGGTCAAGCAGGCATTCTTAATCCATCCTTTCTAAGAAGCAATGAAGCAGGCACAAGACTCTATGTGGTCAGTGAGACAGGGGCAGAGCCGGGTAGTGTGCACAGCTTTGCCATCCATGCCGATAACGGGGAACTGAAGGCGATCAATGAAGTAACCACTCAGGGCGGTTCACCTTGCCATATTGAATTCGATGCTACTGGGAAGCTGCTTGTGGTGACGAACTATACAGGAGGCAATTTGGCTGTATACGGAATCGAGAGTGAGGATGGTGCGCTCGTGCCGGCGGATTCCGCTGTTCACGAGGGAAGCGGGCCGCGAAAGGATCGCCAGGAAGCGCCGCATCCGCATTCCGCCATTATTGATCCGGCCAACCGTTACGTGCTGATTGCAGACCTCGGTATTGATCAACTCGTTCATTATGAAATCGATCATGCCGCGCAGAAGCTGGTTAGACTAAAGGAGACGGAGATGCCGGCCGGCGCGGGTCCGCGTCACATGGCATTCCACCCGCAGTCGCCTGTATTGTATGTGATTAATGAGCTGGACAGCACAGTAGGCGTTTACGATTATGAGGCCGAACAGTCTCAGCTCTCGTTGAAGCAAATTATCTCCACACTGCCGGAAGGATACGACGGAGCGACGACATGTGCCGACATTCATGTGACGGCGGATGGCCGCTTCTTGTATGCCTCCAACAGAGGGCATGATAGTATTGCGGTTTATCGCGTAGTTGCGGAAGGGAAGCTGGAGCTTGTCGAGATTACGCCGAGCGGCGGCAGAACACCGCGAAATTTTGCGATCTCGCCGGATGGACAGTACCTGCTGGCAGCTAACCAAGATTCGGATAACATCGTAACTTTCCGAATCGATGAAGCGACAGGCGGACTGACGCCTACGGGCAACGTCATCGAGACGAGCAAGCCGGTTTGTATTTCTTTTGCATAAGTAGGCGAGGTAGAAAGTCGGATGGGCACTTGGTGCCTGTCCGGCTTTTTTTGTTGTATTCAGGGATGGCTCGTGGGATTAGTGAAAGGGACTGGGGTGAAGTTTACGTGTTAAGTAAATGTAATATATATGGCACATACAAACGTAGTTTTTGAATAATTCAATCACAAGAGTGAGTAAATATAACATAAATTCGATCAATTTCGGAGTGTATGCGCTACCATATAAATATTTCCATCATTTATGTAATCTTTGTTGACATCAAACTTGGGCTGATCTTATAATGAAACCACGAACGATGGAAGTTCAATCCAGTAAAACGTTCGGATTAGAGATAAAAAGTGGATAGGGAGTGGGAGAATGAGGAAGAACGTTTGGAAAAGTGGGGTTTTCATCCTGTTTGCCTGTTGTTTGGTGCTGGCAGGCTGCAGCAAGAACGACAATAAGGCCGCATCGACGAATGCAGCCGGTTCCGGCGACAGTGCAAGCGAAATTAAAGTCGGCATTCTTCATTCTCTTAGCGGCACGATGGCAATCAGCGAAGTATCGGTTAAAGATTCGGAAATGATGGCGATTGACGAAATAAACGCTAAAGGCGGTGTATTAGGGAAGAAGATCGTTCCTGTCGTCGAGGATGGCGCGTCCGACTGGCCGACATTCGCGGAGAAAGCGCGGAAGCTGATTTCGGAGGATGAGGTAGCGACTGTTTTTGGCGGATGGACATCTTCCAGCCGTAAAGCGATGCTTCCGGTGTTCGAGGAGCTGAAAGGCTTACTCTGGTATCCGGTTCAGTATGAAGGCTTAGAGCAATCCCCGAACATCATGTACACCGGCGCTACGACCAACCAACAAATCGTTCCGGCCGTCACTTGGCTGCTTGAAAACCACGGCAAGAAATTCTTCCTCCTAGGCTCTGACTACGTATTCCCGCGCACCGCTAACAAAATCATCAAAGAACAGCTGAAAGTTGAAGGCGGCGAGCTCGCCGGTGAAGAATACACCCCTCTTGGACATACCGACTATGCAACAGTCATTGCCAAAATCAAAGAAGCGAAGCCGGATGTGGTGTTCAATACGCTTAATGGCGACAGCAACGTGGCGTTCTTCAAACAATTGAAGGATGCAGGCATCTCCTCAAAAGACCTGACGACCTTATCCGTATCCGTAGCAGAAGAAGAAATTCGCGGTATTGGCGTCGATGTACTGGCTGGTACATATGCCGCTTGGAATTACTACCAAACAACAGATACCCCGGCGAACAAAACCTTCGTTGAAAACTATAAGAAAAAATACGGCGAAGACCGTGTTACGGCCGACCCGATTGAAGCGGGCTATGACGCTGTTTACCTCTGGGCGGCAGCAGTTGAGAAAGCAGGCTCCGCGGACGTAGAGAAAGTGAAAGAAGCGGCCAAAGAGCTGGAGTGGGATGCGCCGGAAGGCAAAGTGAAAATCGACGGCGAAACACAGCATCTGTACAAAACGGTTCGAATCGGAGAGGTTCAAACGGATGGCCAGTTCAAGGAAGTATGGAACTCCGGAGAGCCCGTTAAGCCAGATCCTTACCTCAAAGGCTACTCATGGGCTGCCAGCTTGAGCGAAAGCAAATAATAAATCAATAGTCCGGTACTAACGTGAACTGCGCCGCCGCCAGACACAGCAAGGCCCAGCAATTGGGCAGCGCTTGATGTGTTTAGGACGGCGCAGTTTGCATAAGGGGTGAATGCGATCGATGGATGTTATCATAGTGCAGTTGTTTAACGGGATCAGCGTAAGCTCGATTCTGCTGCTTATCGCGCTTGGTCTGGCGATTACCTTCGGCCTAATGAAAGTCATTAATATGGCGCATGGCGAGCTTATTATGATCGGTGCCTACACCGCATACGTCGTGCAAAATCTCTTTACTACTTATATGCCTGAATCGGCATTCGGCTGGTATTTCGTGCTTGCCATACCGGTAAGCTTCTGCGTTGCTTTCGCGTTTGGCATGGTGCTGGAGATGACGCTTATCCGATTTCTCTATGGGCGGCCGCTCGATAGTCTGCTTGCCACCTGGGGTGTCGGACTCATGCTGCAGCAGATCGCCCGGAGCATCTTCGGTGCACCAAATGTCGGCGTAACAAGTCCCGAATGGCTCAATGGCGGTGTAACTGCACTGGGCGGCGTTGTATTCCCGTACAAGCGACTATTCATCATCGGTCTGGTGTTGGTCTGTTTGTTCGTCATGTATCTGTACATCTATCGGAGTCACTCCGGACGCAGAATGAGAGCCGTTATGCAAAATCGTGAAATGGCTGCCTGCCTCGGCATTTCAACGCGCAGAGTAGATGCGATGACTTTCGCGATTGGCTCTGGCATTGCGGGTATCGCGGGGTGTGCGCTTACGCTCATTGGTCCGATTGGTCCTTCGATTGGGACGTACTACATCGTGGATGCGTTTATGGTCGTTGTACTCGGTGGTGTAGGGAAGCTGGTAGGCACGGTGTTCGGTGCGCTTGGCATCGGGATGTCGAATACGATCTTTGAATATTGGACGACGGCTTCGCTTGGCAAAGTGCTTGTGTTCCTGTGTATCGTTGCTTTCCTGCAGTGGAAGCCGATGGGGCTTGTGGCGATGCGCTCACGTTCGCTTGATAACTAGACGGGATAGAGTTGCCCTTGAAAGGTGGAGTCATGATGCAGCTTCGAACGATGACGCCTGAGCGGATATGGCTTTTGGCGGGTTATGCGGTTGCCGCTGCTGTGTTATTCTGTGCACCGCTTGTGTTGAGTGATTTTCGTTTAAATTTGCTGGCGAAGTTTCTAGCCTATGCCATTGTAGCGCTGGGGCTTGATTTGATATGGGGGTATACCGGCATTCTCAGCCTGGGACACGGTGTGTTCTTCGGCTTAGGCGGCTATGCGATGGCAATGTATCTGAAGCTTGATGCGAATGGAGGTAAACTTCCCGACTTTATGGATTGGAGCGGCCTAACGGCGCTTCCTTGGTTCTGGAAGCCGTTCGGATCGCTGCCCTTTGCCTTGCTGGCGGGTATATTAATACCGGCACTACTGGCTCTGATACTAGGGTACTTCACGTTCCGCAATCGAATTCGCGGCGTGTACTTCACGATTCTAACGCAGGCGCTCGTCATCATTACCGTCACGCTGTTCATTGGGCAGCAGGCGTATACCGGCGGCACGAACGGAGTGACCGGCTACAGTAAGCTGCTCGGCTTCTCGCTGGCGTCGCCGGACACGAAACGCTACCTATACTGGTTGACAGTCGTGCTGCTAATCGGGGCCTTTATACTCTGCCGATTTATAGTGAAAAGCCGCTTCGGTAAGGTGCTGCGAGCAATAAGGGATGGCGAGAATCGGGTACGGTTCATCGGGTATAACCCTGCTGTCTATCAGATGGTCGCCTTCAGCATCTCGGCAGGGCTTGCCGGACTCGCAGGCATGCTGTTCGTACTGCATGTCGGCATTATTTCTCCCTCTATGATGGGCATTGTACCTTCCATCGAGATGGTGCTCTGGGTAGCAATCGGAGGCCGTGGAACATTGGTCGGCGCGGTGCTTGGCGCAGTGCTGCTGAATTCTGCTAAGAGTGCTTTCAGCGAATCTTACCCGGATATATGGATTCTGTTCATGGGCGCATTGTTCGTCGTTGTCGTGGTCTTCTTACCGAAAGGAGCGGCGGGCCTGTTTGGGCAATTCAAGTGGTTTAGAAGGAGGAAGGCAGCTGATGAAGGAGCAAAAGGAGTCCCTAGTAGTCCTGCAGTGTGACGAGGTAACGGTCGACTTTGATGGGTTTAAAGCGGTACAGGGGATGAATTTCTCCCTTGCCCGGGGGGAGCTGCGATTTCTGATCGGCCCCAACGGAGCGGGGAAGACGACGATGCTTGATGTCATATGCGGCAAGGTGAAGCCGGCTGACGGAAAGGTGCTGTTCAGCGGAAGCGTTGATATTACGCGGAAGAAGGAGCATCAGATCGCGGAGCTTGGCATCGGTCGCAAATTTCAAACGCCGTCCATATTCGCGTCCCTTACCGTGATGGAGAACTTTGAAATTGCGATGAAGCAGAAACGGGGCGTATTTGCCGCGATGCGAGCGAAGATGCGAGCTGAGGATCGAGAGCGAATTCATGCTCAGCTTGAGCTGGTTGGACTGTCGGGAAAAGCGGACTGGCGAGCTGGCGGACTCTCGCACGGGGAGAAGCAGTGGCTCGAAATCGGGATGATGCTGCTGCAGGAGCCGGAGATTCTGCTGCTGGATGAGCCTGTTGCCGGGATGACCGATGGGGAGACCGAGAAAACCGGCGAGCTGCTGCAGCATATTCGCAAGACGCAGTCGATTGTCGTCGTGGAGCATGACATGGAATTTGTGCGCAGCTTCGCGAGCAAGGTGACGGTGATGCATGAGGGGAAGCTGCTGAAGGAAGGATCCATGGAAGAAGTGCAGCGCGATGACCGCGTAGCGGAAGTGTATCTGGGGAAAAGGCGGGATGTCGATGCTAGCCGTTCAACAGCTTGAAGCGGGTTATGGGGAGAGCGTTATTTTGCGGCAGGTTACGCTTCAGGTGCGGCCGGGGCAGGTCGTCTGTTTGCTAGGGCGTAACGGGGTCGGCAAGACGACGCTGATGAAGAGCATTATGGGGGTGCTGAAGGCGCGAAAAGGTACGGTGACCTACAAAGGAACCGATCTGACGAAGCGGGCGCCCGGCGAGCGTGCGAAGAAGGGGATCGGATACGTGCCGCAAGGGCGCGAAATCTTCCCGCAGCTGACCGTATTTGAGAATGTGCTGCTCGGATTGGAAGCGTGCAAAGAGAAAAAACGCGCCATTCCGGAGTCGGCCGTTGCCAAATTTCCCGTATTGCCTTCGATGTATGGTCGCAGAGGCGGTGATTTGAGCGGCGGACAGCAGCAGCAACTGGCTTTTGCCAGAGCGCTTGCCTCCGAGCCGGAATTGCTGCTGCTCGATGAACCGTGTGAAGGCATTCAGCCATCGATTGTCGATGATATCCGCGATGTGATTCGATCGATTAAGGCAGGAGGCGAGACCGCTATTCTGCTGGCGGAGCAAAGTTTGGAGTTTGTGAAGAGTGTCGGAGACTACTTCTACATCCTCGAGAAAGGCTCGATCGCATGGGAAGGCGGCTTGTCCGATTTGAACGATGAAGTCATCCGTCATTATTTGACCGTCTAGCATTCATGTAATAAAACCTAACATAGACATTGACACATTAGCTATTTCACTCTTACAATACAGATAAATGTAAGGTTGGTTAACAATAGAATATCGGTTCTCGGCAATTTACGGGAACGAAAAAGCTGTCTAGGGTTCCGTGGTGTCACAACCAGCTGGTCCGAGAGGCGGCGTATGGAGAATGGCTCACATGAACTTGGGCCGCGATCTCCGTATAACACGGAAGGACAAAAGCCTGGGAGATCTCTCCTGAGGCTTTTTCTATTCTTATAGAGAATCGATAGGAGTGGGGAGAAATGAAGAGAACGAAACGGACGACGGTTACACTGTTACTGCTAGCTGCAATGCTGACGGCGCTCACCGGCTGCGGAGGTTCCAAGGAAGCTTCATCCAGTTCGGACGATTCGCCGATTACAATTGCGCTTAGTCCTTGGCCGGGCTGGTTCTTCTGGTACCTCGTCGACGAGAAGGGCTTCTTCGAGAAACATGACGTCAAAGTCGATCTGAAATGGTTCCCGGTTTACAGTGATTCTCTTCAAGCACTCGCTACGGGCAAAGTGGATGCCAATAGCCAAACGCTCAGCGATACACTTGCTCCCGCATCCAAAGGAATCGGCTTGAAAGCCGTTCTTGTCAATGACAACTCCTATGGCGGTGACGCGATTGTCAGCAAGTCGAACATCGGCTCCATTGCCGAGTTGAAAGGCAAAACCGTTGCAACGGAGCTCGGAACCGTCGATCATCTGCTGCTGCTGACCGCGCTGGATCAGAACGGACTGACAGAGAAGGATGTCAATTACGTCAATATGACGGTCAACGATGCAGGACCTGCATTTATATCCGGCAAAACAGATGCATCCGTGCTATGGGAGCCGTTCCAAACGAAAGCAGTTAAAGAAGGCAAGGGCAAGGTGCTCTTCTCTTCCAAAGATACACCGGGCCTCATTCCCGATCTGCTCGTCTTCCGCGATGATGTCGTGAAGAACCGTCCGGATGATATTCAGAAGATCGTAGATGCATGGTTCGATGCGCTGAATTATTTTAAATCCCATCAGGATGAAGCCATTAAGCTTATGGCGGAGAAAGCAGAAACGACGCCGGAGGATTTCAAGCTTGGTCTTGACAGCATTAAGCTGTTCACACCGTCGGATAACGTGAACGCATTCGGTAAACGCGATGATTACACGTCGTTGCCTTATACCGCTCAGAAAACGGCCGACTTCTTGAAAAAGCTCGATATGGTGGATGAAATCAAAGACTTCGACGTCCTCTTCGACTCATCGTTTGTAGAAAAAGCAGCTAAGGAGTGATCACGATGAAGGCAAACGAGCTTAAACCCGGGCATAAGAAGCGGCCGAATCGGTTTCAAATCTTTAAGGATATCGGCGGGAGGCCGTTTGCCTTCACCGCAGGATTCTCTTTTGCACTCTTGTTCATCGTCTGGTCGGCGCTTAGTTACACGGAATCGGTAAATCCGGTCTTCCTGCCAACGCCGGATAAAGTATTTGTCGAGATGTTCAAGATGCTGGGCACCGGTGAGTACTGGCATCATATCGGGATTAGCGTGTTCCGTGTATCGGCAGGGTTCTTGCTCGCCTGTATCGTTGGCATTCCGCTCGGCATCTTCGCAGGTACATTCAAGTACGGTGAAGCCTTCGTAGAACCGCCGATGGAATTCATCCGCTACATGCCGGCAGTTGCCTTTATTCCACTCATTATGGTGTGGGCCGGCATTGGGGAATGGGCGAAAATCCTGCTTATCTTCCTCGGCTGCTTCTTCCAGCTCGTCTTAATGGTGGCGGACAATACGCGCCGCGTCTCTCATGATCTGCTTCAAGCGTCCTTCACGCTTGGGGCAGGCCGCTGGAAGGCGATCGAGACGGTGCTTATTCCAGCCATTCAGCCGCAATTGATGAACACACTTCGCCTCATTCTAGGCTGGGCATGGACGTACCTCGTCGTTGCCGAGCTCGTAGCGGTCAACAGCGGACTCGGTTACGCCATTATGAAGGCACAGCGGTTCCTGAATACGGATCAAATTTTTGTCGGCATTATCGTCATCGGTCTTCTTGGACTCATTAGCGATCGGATCTTCGCTTTCTTAAACCGCAGGTTGTTCCCTTGGGCGTGATGATTGGATGGTTCGCAGGCAGTAGACATTGCAATGAAATCAGTACAGGGAGTTGATCGCGATGGAAGCCGTTAAACGTGAAGCTAACTATGAAGAGCAATCGGCAAACGCGAAAGGAAATACTCGAGCCAGTGCGAAGGATTTAGCGGTGGTGCAGCGCGGTGAGATCGTAATTCGAGGCCTGCAGAAGGTGTACGAGACGAAGAAAAGCCAATTCGAAGCCCTCAAAAATATCGATATGAGCATTGGCACCAATGAGTTTGTCACCATCGTAGGCCCTTCCGGCTGCGGGAAATCGACGCTGCTTCGTATCGTTGCGGGACTTGATGAGCTGACGGACGGATCGGTTACGTTGGATGGCGAAGAAGTGATCGGGCCGGGTGCTGAGCGAGGCATGGTCTTCCAAGGATATACGCTGTTTCCGTGGCTCACGGTGCGTGAGAATATTGAGTACGGCCCGAAGCTGAAAGGGATTTCGACGCTGGAGCGCCGTGCGATCAGCAATCATTTTCTGAAAGTGATTAAGCTCGAAGCGTTTGCTAGCGCCTATCCAAAGCAGCTCTCGGGCGGGATGAAGCAGCGGGTGGCGATTGCGAGGGCGCTTGCGAACCGTCCGAAGGTACTGCTCATGGATGAACCGTTCGGAGCACTTGATGCGCAGACGAAGCTGGAGATGCAAGAGATGCTGCTTGAGGTGTGGGAGAAGGAGAAGACGACTGTTCTCTTCATCACGCATGATATCGACGAAGCGATTTTCCTGTCGCAGCGCATCGTAGTGATGGGTGCAGGCCCGGGCCGCATTCTGAAAACCTTCGATGTGGGACTGCCGGATAAACGGACTCCTGAAGTACGCGAGCTGCCGGAATTTCTGGCGCTCAAGCGAGAGCTTGGACAGCTGCTGAAGCATTAAGCAAGGCAATCTTGGACGAGGAGTGATCCGGCATGGTGAGGCGTGATTCGAATGACCCTTCCGCGGGAAGCGGCAAGGCGGGCAGTGCAGGCGGTGCTGATGCGAAGCGCTTCAATAGAAAGCTGCTGGCGGCACTTGGTTTTATCGTTAGAATGATGTTCTTTCGGCATCCCGAAGCTCTTCGTTAGAGCTGCGGGGTGCTTTTTTTCTATGTTCTGGGGATCTTTGTGGAAGATACCTCCAACAGCGGTGATTCAAGGCTTTTGTCCCTTTTCCACGTGCATAAGAAAATGGGAGGGGATGAATACTATGGTCAGATCGATAATCACCTTTTTCAAGGATCCTCTCCTCTTGAACGATAGAAAAATTGCAATTTGCAGCTTGCGTCCAGTCCAATTCAAAACCTTCAAGGAAAGTGGGGCAACTAGAACATGAAAGCAACTGGAATTGTCCGTCGTATCGATGATCTCGGCCGGGTCGTCATCCCTAAGGAAATCCGCCGAACACTGCGCATACGCGAGGGCGACCCGCTGGAAATATTCGTTGATCGCGATGGCGAAGTTATTTTGAAGAAGTATTCCCCGATTGGTGAGCTTGGCGATTTCGCCAAAGAGTATGCGGAATCTTTAGCTGAAAGCACAGGCCATATTACGTTGATCACGGATAGGGACAATATTATTGCGGTCGCGGGAGCATCCAAGAAAGATTATTTGGAGAAGCAGATCGGCTCCATGCTGGAGAGCTGTATGGAGAACCGCAAAACCGTTGTGGAAGCCGGCGGCGGCTCTTACGAGGTCGTCAAAGATATTGGAGAGGCATTCAGTTCTTTCGTGGCGGCTCCGATTGTAGCCGGCGGCGATCCTATCGGCACCGTTGTGCTGCTAAGTAAGGACGAAAGCGTCAAGATGGCGCAAATGGAGACCAAAATGGCAGAAACCGCAGCGGGGTTCCTCGCCAAGCAAATGGAGCAATAGCAGCGTAGAAGCTTCCTTGAAGAGCATGTCTTCATGGGAGCTTTTTTCTGTAGAGGTCCATTCTGCGCGGCCGTTTGGGGTATAATGGGAGCAGGAGAAGAGAGTAGGGCAGGTGCACAGGTTTTGAAAATAGGGCAAGAGGAGCATGCTGTGACTGCGGATGTGGATGGGCAGCGTGTGGAGCAGGGCGTGGGGACAACGGAGAAACGCGCGGGCACGGGGAAGATGGAGCGTGCAGGCACAGAGATAACGGAGAAGAGTACGAGCATGGGGGAAACGGAAAAAAATACGCGCACAGGCGGAACGGTGAAGAGTACAGGCACGGGGTATAAGCCTCTACTGCTGCGCGGTGCGGCTCTAATGGGCGTTGCCATGCTTATCAGTAAGACGCTTGGCACGATGCAGAAAATTCCGCTGCAAAATATAGCCGGTGATCGCGTATTCGGGATCTATAACGCGGTATATCCCCTGTATCAACTGCTGCTGGTGATGGTAACGGCAGGATTCCCTGTTGCGGTTTCGCTGCTCGTAGCCGAGCGCGAGGCACGCGGGGATTCAGGCGGTGCAAGGCGTGTGCTTGGCGCCAGCGCTTGGTTATTGTTTATGAGCGGCGCTGTGGGATTTGTACTGCTATGGCTCGGGGCCGATAGAATCGCCGTCTGGATAGGCGACGCGGCCACTGCATCTGCGGTGCGAACCGTCTCGCTCGCGCTTTGGTTCGCGCCTGTCATGGCGGCGCTTCGCGGTTACTATCAAGGGCGGGGACAGATGCTGCCTTCGGCCGTGTCCCAGCTATCGGAACAGACGGTCCGCGTGGCGGGTATGTTGATTCTGCTCGCGGTCGGCTGGCATTACAATTGGTCTGATGCTAAGCTTGCTGCCGGCGCAACTGCCGGTTCAGCCATCGGCGGCGCGGCGGGTCTTGCGGTAATTGCGGCGTTCTGGCTGCGGGAGCGGGGATGGCGGGAGCAAGAGCAGGAGCAGGAGCAAGAGCAAGAGCGGGAGCAAGACCGGAAAGTGAAGTGGAAGCTGGGCGTTACGGTTGAACGTAACTTTTCGCAGGAAGCGGGTAAAGAAAGAATAGTGACGTTGATGCGCAAACTGGCTCTGCTTGCGATTCCGGTTACGCTAGGGGCGCTTGCCGTACCGGCGCTTGGCGTTGTGGATGCATTCACGGTTCCGCGCTTGCTTCGCGGAACCGGTGTGTCGCAGGCCGAAGCGATGTCGCTCTTCGGCCTGTACAGCCGGGGCCAGCCGCTTGTGCAGCTGGTCGTCATGGTTGCGGGCGCGATGGGAGCCGCGCTGGTTCCCGCGCTTGCGGCCGCGCGCGTGCGCGGAGACGAAGCCGCCGTGCGTCAGCAGGCGGCTCTCGTGTTGCGGGCTGCGTGGGGCATCGGCGCAGCCGCGGCTTTAGGGCTCGCGCTGCTGGCCGAGCCTGTTAATGTGATGTTGTACGCGGACGATGCCGGATCGCGTACGTTTGCCCTTGTCGGGTGCACGGCGCTCGCGGGCACCGTTAGCGCCATCGCGGCTGCGACGCTGCAGGGGCTGGGGGCCGTCCGTGCTCCTGCGCTGTTCATGCTGGCCGCGGCCGCGCTGAAGGCGGCGTTCAACGCCGCCCTCGTGCCGGCGTTCGGCACGGCCGGCGCAGCCTGCGCCGGCATCGCTGCGCTCACGGCGGCCGCCCTGCTCGGCACGGGCGCCGTCCGCCGCGCCTCCGGCGCGGCTATGCCCGCGCGGCGCGCCGCGGGCATCGGACTCGCACTCGCGGTCATGGCCGCGGTGCTCGTCCTGGTCGAGCGCGGCGGTGCCCCGCTGCTCGACCTTGCGCTGCCGCCGAGGGCGGCAGCTTGCGCGCTCGCGCTCGGGGGAACCGCCCTCGGCGGAGCGCTCTTCGCCGCCGCCGTGCTGCGCTTCGGCGGCGTGACCGCGCGCGAGCTGCGCGCGCTTCCGGGCGGCGATGCGCTTGCCGCCCGATTACAGCGTTGGCGGCTGCTACCCGCCGCCAACTAACTCGCCTCGGCGGAACACTTCGCCGACAATTGCATTCCCAAAGGAGGAACATACATACATGTCACAACCAACAATAACCGTGGTCGGACTAGGCTCCGGCGACGAAGACCAGCTTACGCTTGGCGTTTGGCGCAGACTGCAAGAAGCGTCCAATCGCTATGTCCGGACGGACAAGCACCCCATGATGAAGGTATTCAGCGATCATCAGTTAGCATACGAGTCCTTCGATTTTCTATACGAGGAGATGGAATCGTTCCCGGATGTATATGAAGCAATTGCAGAACAGCTCATTGCGAACGCCGGCACCAAAGGCAGCTTAATTTTCGCCGTTCCCGGCCATCCCATGGTGGCGGAGCGGACCGTACAGCTGCTGCGCGAGCGCTGCCCGGAGCGGGGCATTGAGCTGAGCATCCTTGGCGGCGAGAGCTTCCTGGATCAAGCTTTTACGCGGCTCGGCTTCGATCCTATTGAAGGCTTCCAGCTGCTGGATGCAGCGGAATTGAAGCCGTCCTTGATCCGCACGGAGCTGCATACCGTTATCGGCCAAGTCTATGACGAGTTTACGGCTTCGGATGTGAAGCTGACGCTTATGGAGCTGCTGCCTGATGACTACCCGATCACGATCGGTCATGCACTCGGTGTACCCGGCGAGGAGCAGATCATTACCGTTCCGCTCTATGAGTTGGACCGGACGCCTGGCTACGGCAACCTCTCGCTGATTTGGCTGCCGCGTTCCACGGACGATATGCTGCGCAACCGCTCCTTCGAGCGTCTGCATGAAATCGTTGCTATATTACGAAGCCCTGAAGGCTGCCCGTGGGATCGGGAACAAACGCATCAATCGATTCGTAATAATTTCATCGAGGAAACTTATGAAGCGATTGAAGCACTGGATAACGATGATCCGGACGGCATGCGCGAAGAGTTCGGGGATGTCATTTTGCAAGTGATGCTGCATAGCCAGATGGAAGAAGAGGTTGGCACGTTCTCCGTCTATGATGTCATTCAATCTCTTAACGAGAAGCTGCTGTTCCGTCATCCGCATGTATTTGGCGATACGAGTGCCGGCAATTCCGAAGAGGCGCTGCGCAATTGGGAGCAGATGAAAGCCGAGGAGAAACGCCGCAAAGGCATCGATCCTGCCGCAGCCTCGCAGCTCGATGGCATTCCGCCGGATCTGCCCGCTCTGATGAAAGCTTACAAGATTCAGAAGAAAGCGGCCAAAGTCGGCTTCGACTGGGATCATATCGGCCCGGCGCTCGACAAGGTAGGCGAGGAGCTTGGTGAGCTTCGCGAAGCGATCCAATCGAAGGATGCGGAGCAGCAAGCGGACGAGCTGGGAGATTTGTTGTTCGCGGCGGTCAACGTATCGCGTTTCATCCATGCCGATCCGGAAGAGTCGCTTTCTCGCACCAATTCGAAATTTAAGAAACGATTTTCATATATTGAGGAGCAGCTTCGTATAAGCGGCCGAACCTTTGACCAAACTGATTTAACAGAGATGGATCGTTACTGGGAGGATGCGAAGAAGCTTCCCTAGTAAAAAGGATTGTAGATTCGTCAAAATTCGGCTTGTTTCCTCACAAAACGTGAAAATAATTTTCCAATCAGCAGGATTTATTTGCTAATAGGCAGAAGTAGTAGCTGAGGAACCTAAGCTATGCGGCAGTCTAAACACTGCCTACAAGTATAATTGAACTTTTAGGAGGCCATTTACCATGAACAAAACAGACTTGATCAACAACATCTCGGCAAAAAGCGGTTTGACCAAGCGTGATGTAGAATCCGTATTGAACGGCTTTCTGGGCGAAGTAACAGATGCCCTGGCAGGCGGAGACAAAGTACAATTGATCGGCTTCGGTACATTCGAAACGCGTAAGCGTTCCGGCCGTACAGGTCGCAACCCGCAAACGGGCAACCCGATCACAATTGCAGAATCCAAAGTTCCAGCGTTTAAAGCCGGCAATAAATTGAAAGACGCGATCAAGTAATCATGCGTCTGGATAAGTTCCTCAAAGTATCGCGTTTAATCAAGCGGCGTACTGTCGCAAAGGACGTGTCCGAACAAGGCCGCGTCTGGATTAACGATCGTGAAGCCAAAGCGAGCAGCACCGTCAAAGCCGGCGACGAGCTCAAGATTCAATACGGCCAGAAGATCGTCACCGTCCGCGTCGAGCGGATCTTGGAGACGACCAAGAAGGACGAGGCTAGCGGGATGTATACTTTGTTGAAAGAAGAAGCGCGCCAGCAAGAGAACAAACTCGACTGGCAAGCATAAGCAGTTTGAAGCGACAGCCTCAACCGGGGTCATACCTGGGGGAGGCTGTTTTTCTTATGCGCTCATTCCGCTCCATTCTCACATGAGTCCCCGTTTGGCATGAACGACGCTGTCCCTCAAGTGAGGGGAGCGACTTATGGGGCAGTTTTTTTGGCCAAGTAGTTAATGATGCCGAATAAGCAACATTTCAACCTCCCAATGATCAAATAAAGCGAAATGATGCATAATATGCAACATTGCTAAACGAATTGGCCCAAAACCAGTCTGTTGGCGCAGGAATGCTGCATAAAAAGCAACATTAACGCCTACGAGACTCCAAAACTCCGAAAGTGTTGCACAAATGTCAGCATTATAATCAGTGAGAGGAAGTGTAGGCTCGCCCGGTCTAGCAATCCCGCCCCTATAAAATAAAAACACCCCGTATCCATATTTTTCATAAAAGTGCTATAATCTCACAAGCGGCGATTTCTGTTGCAGTAGCGAGGTGAACAGAACGATGAGGGTACATCAAAACTATGTATTTGGTATTCTGGCCGGGCTGGCTCTGCTTTGCATGAATGATTCGATGTTTGGTTCCGTCTTGTTGACACTGGCAGAGTCTTCGGGCTGCTACCTATTCATCCGAACGGCTATGCGAATCATCAGTGCCATCGGCGGGATTTGTGTCTTGTTCTTTGCCTTCGCCTTACTCGTCCAAGTCATCAAATCTATGATCCTGCCAAAACCCTAACCCTCTAATCTCGCAGTTTGCAGTTCTAAAACCTGTCCCTGCCCCATAGGCTAGTCTCAGTGAAAGATGTGCTGAAGGAGGGGGACGAGCAATGATCGAGCAAGCTAAGGGACAGAAGCGCCAGGAAATCAAAATGCTTAACCGTAAGATCCTTGAGATTACCGGCGTGATGAATGTAGAGAGCTTCGACAATGAAGAGTTTCTGTTGGAGACGGAGCTGGGCTTTCTGGCGATCCGCGGGCAGAACCTGCATATGAAGCATCTCAGTCTGGAGCAGGGACTGGTCGCCATTGAAGGGCTGGTTCATTCGCTCACTTACCTGGATGGCAATACGGGCAGCAAGTCGAAGGGCTTGTTCGGGAAGATATTCAAGTGAGTCTGACCGTTCAGTGGTGGACCATGATAACGATGCTGCTCTCTGGGATCGGGATGGGTGTCGTTTTCGATGGGTATCGTGTCGTATCGGACGAACTGCGGATCAGCCGGTTATGGATTCCGATCTTCGACTTGCTCTACTGGATTGCGGCTACATTGGTTGTCTTTCAGGTGCTCTCTGCGAGCAATGAAGGGGAAGTGCGGGCATATGTGTTCATCGGGCTGCTGCTTGGCATCGGCTGTTACTACTGGCTGTTTAGCAAAATCACGATGCAGCTCGTGCATATTCTGATACGCACCGTCCGCGCGGTTACGAGATTCATCATCCGTGCTTTTTATCTGTTGATTATTCGTCCTCTGCTGCTGCTCTATCGAATTGGGAAACTGCTCTTTGCGTTTTTGAGAGCATTTGCTATGTTCCTTTTCAAAATTGTGGTACAATTGGTACGTCCATTTTGGTTATTGTCTAGATGGATGACCAAGCCGATTTGGAAGCCGCTGCTTCGTTCTTGGAAACGGTGGGTAAATCCCATTATAACCAAGTGGCGAATACCGGAACGAGTCACTGCACTTCGTACCGGATTGAATAAGCTATGGCAGCGCTGGAAGAATCGGAAGCAAGAGAAGAAAGACGATTAATCTAACGTCAGGAGGTCCGTGATATGGCGACATCTACAACAAGCTCTCATTCATCCGCTGCGGCGCAATATGCAGGAACGAAACGTCGGTTGAAGATCTGGGTTGTTTTTATCGTTCTTTTCATGGGCTGGGCGCTATATACGCTGATCTCTCAGCTTGATCGACAAGGACAAGCGGAGATCAAGCTGGCGAATGCCTCCCAGAAAATCGACGCGGCAGCTAAGCAAGTCGAAGAGCTGAAGCTTGCAGTCGCGCGATTGAGCGATAAGGAGTACATTGGACAGCTGGCAACGAAGGAACAAGGTATGGTTCGCAAAGGTGAGAAGCGGATTGAGGTCGTTACTCAGCCGTAGATGATTGGTTTGAACGGACCTCCGGTCTGTTCGGCATTCCTCTAGCATCCATCAAGGATGGGCGTAACAACGGGTGTCCGTCCTGTTGCCTTGCTTCTCCCATTGGAGTATAATCAGCTTAGTAACCATATTTTTAAAACGGCTTACCGTAGTCATATTTTATTTTTATGCTCGCAGCCTCAGGCTGAGAGAACTCGAAGCTAATGGCTTCGCATAACGGTTAGGGAGGAACATTTTTACCTATGGCAATTGAAGTGGGCGCCAAGTTAGAGGGCAAGGTGACAGGCATTACGCATTTCGGAGCATTCGTCGATTTGTCGGGAGGTGTCACAGGGCTAGTTCACATCTCAGAGATTGCCGATAACTACGTCAAAGATGTTAAAGACCATTTGAAACTGGAAGATGTCGTTACAGTCAAGGTCATTAATGTAGATAAAGACGGGAAAATCGGGCTTTCCATTAAGCAAGCAATCGACCGGCCAGAAGGCTCTGCACCTCCTCAGCGTGAACGCAGTGGAGATCGCGGACCAGGCGGCAGCTTCAACCGGGCAGGTGCCGGTGGTGGCGGTGGAGGCTTCAATCGTACAGGCGGACCGAGCGGCGGTGGAGATCGCGGACCAAGCGGTGGCGGAGGCGGTTTTAATCGTCAAGGCGGCGGCGGTGGTGGCGGACGTCCATTCAACAAAGCTGGCGGCGGCAAACCTGCTTACGGCAAACCGTCCTTCGAGGACAAAATGTCACGTTTCCTGAAAGATAGCGAAGAGCGTATGTCTTCGCTCAAGAAGAACACGGAATCCAAACGCGGTGGCCGTGGTGCTAAGCGCGATTAATAGCATAGTAGTAGGAGAAGAAGGCAGTGCCCCTTGAGGCGCTGCCTTTTTTTGATGCTTTTTTAAGGCGTGAAGGGGCTGTCAACGGCTTGATATGCAGCATATTTAACAAATATACCCGCCCACCTCAAAAACTTTTCTCTTGTTCTCACGTTATCCCGACAGGTTCGGACGGCGGTTCGCCACGCGCCGGCTTGGCGGAAGGAACATTTTTTGTTGAAACGATGGGTGACGGGAAGGCGCATAAGGATGTCGACCCCTTGATAGCGCTAGGATGCCGCAATCCCGACAGGGGGTCGCCCACGGCGCGTGAAAATGTCGGAAAAAACTTTTGCATGACAACGCTTTCTGACAAACATTTCTATATTCGTAATCCTATAATGGGGATACAAATTTGGAATAAGGCGGTGTCATCAGGCATGGTGGACAAACCTAAAGTTGTCATGTTCCCAGGTGTACAGAAAACTAGCTTCGTCCAATCAACCTTTAGGAAAGGAATGGAACGAACCGGGTTGCTTCGCATAGCAGGGATGCTGACCTCGCGAAAATGGACGTTTGCGCTGATGGCCGTCGGGTTTCTGCTCGGACGAGCTGTCATCTTGGAGTCATTGACTCCGTTTGCAGTTGCTTACTTTACAGTAATCTTCTTTCTGCGCCGAGACCTGCTGCTTCCGGTTGCGGCTGCCATTGTAGCTGGGAGTTGGCTTGCTATAGCGCCGGAACCGATGTGGATCGCGATGGAGCTGGCCGTCGTTTACTTATTGCTGAGGGGCCTTGAAGCATATGAACGAGCGGAACTGTCCTACGCGCCGCTGCTTGTATTCCTGGCTACCATGCTGGTCCGACTGTTCGGCGTAGTGACGACAGACACGTTGAACTGGTATCAGCTGATGATGGTTGGCGTGGAGGCATCACTTGCCTTTGTCCTGACCTTGGTATTCGTCCAAGCGATACCGGTGCTGACGTTGACGAAGAAATCTTCGGCACTTAAGAACGAAGAGATTATCTGTTTAATGATCATGCTTGCCTCCATTATGACGGGGGCTGTGGGCTGGACGATATATGGCTTGTCCGTTGAGCATATCATGTCGAGGTTTATGCTTCTGCTCTTTGCGCTTGTAGGCGGCGCACCCCTTGGCGCTTCTGTGGGTGTTGTCGCCGGTCTCATACTTAGTTTGGCAGATACCAATGCGATTGTGCAGATGAGCTTGTTAGCTTTCGCCGGCTTGCTTGCCGGACTGCTTCGTGAAGGCGGCAAAATGGCCGTAGCCTTCGGGATGCTGCTCGGTTCGTCCATACTTTCCATCTATGTCGGTAATCAAGCCGATGTGATGGCGTCGACGTGGGAGTCGGTGATCGCTGCCTCTATGCTTATGCTTACCCCAAAATCGATAATTCGTATCATTTCGAAATATGTGCCCGGCACGCAGGAGCATGTGAAATCGCAGCATGAATACGCAAGGCGCGTCCGAGACGTCACGGCACAGCGCGTAACCCAGTTCTCCGAAGTGTTTCGCCAGCTTTCCCGGAGTTTTGGTCAGCTTGGCCATGAGGCCACGGAGAAAGAAAGGCGAGAAGAAGCTGCCGGCCACTTCATGAATGCGGCCGCAGAGCGAACATGCAATGCCTGCCACAAGCGGGAACTTTGCTGGGAGGGGCGATTCTATGATACGTACAAGATGATGACGAGCATGATGATAACCGTAGAGGAAGGGCGCCGTTTGGGGCCGAAGGAGGTGCCGAGGGAGTGGAGCGTGCATTGCGTGAAGCCGCATCAAGTGCTTAACGTCATGCAGCAGCAGCATGAGTTATATCAGCATGATCGGCATTGGCGGAAGCAGCTGAACGATTCTCGGCAGCTTGTCGCAGAACAGTTGTCCGGCGTTTCCCAGGTCATGGAAGACTTGGCTCGCGAAATTCAGCGAGAAGGGCAGCAGCTGCATTTGCAGGAAGAACAAATCCGGGAGGCGCTGGAAGGGCTCGGTTTATCGATACAAGGCATTGAAATTATTAACTTGGAGGAGGGAAACGTAGAGATTGAGGTGTATCATACGTTTGGCCGCGGTTATGATGAATGCCGCAAAATCATCGCGCCGCTGTTATCCGATATCCTAGGCGAGCCAATTGCCGTTATGTCGGAGACTTATCCGGAGAAGAAGGGAAGTGCTGCGCAGGTTGTTTTCGGGACGGCCAAAGCGTATGAGATTGAAACGGGTGTCGCCGGACTCGCCAAGGGAGGCGATCTGCTGTCGGGAGACAGCTTTAGTACGGTGGAGCTCGGCAATGGCAAATTTGCTGTCGCCATCAGCGATGGTATGGGGAATGGGGAGCGTGCAAAGCAGGAGAGCAGCACTGCTTTGACGATTTTACAGCAGCTTCTGCAATCCGGCATGGATGAGAAGCTTGCGATCAAGTCGGTTAACTCCATTCTGCTGCTGCGTTCTTCGGATGAGATATTTGCAACCGTCGATGTCGCACTCATCGACATGTACTCCGCGAAGACGACTTTTATGAAAATCGGATCAACGCCCAGCTTCATTAAGCGCGGGAACGAAGTGATTCCGATCTCGGCCAACAATTTGCCGGTAGGGATTTTGCAGGACATTGACATAGATCTTATTCGCGTGCAGCTGCAGCCCGGAGATACGCTCATTATGATGACCGACGGCATCT
This sequence comes from Paenibacillus sp. J22FR21, assembly GCF_056269135.1. NCBI lineage: Bacteria > Bacillati > Bacillota > Bacilli > Caryophanales > Paenibacillaceae > Paenibacillus > Paenibacillus sp. J22FR21. Next base: position 27,046 of record NZ_JBWDNJ010000014.1, on the reverse strand, counting down.
ATGACGCGCCGGGGCATGCCGTGAATAAGGAAATGTGGATGAAACGGGTCATCCAAGAAATTCGATCCGATGATCCACAGGAAATTGCCGATGGACTGCTGGACACAGTCGTGAGGTACCACAAAGGCGACATTGTGGATGATATGACGGTTGTCGTTGCGAGAGTAGACAAACATCAGCCCGAGTGGGCTACATTCCGCTGGCCTGGCGTGACCAAGGTCGAGCGACCAAGGACGGTGAGCTAACCATGAACATGAAATGGATCCAGCAACTACTCCAAAGGCGCAAGCAGCGGAAACGCATTCGGCACCCTTCTTTAATGAAGCGTGCACCGGCATTTATTAATGATCAATAAGAGGGTCGATAGCCTTAGATGGATTGTCATCACTAGAATGAGCAGACATCAGCCTAGGCGGGCTGCACTCCGCCAATCCGGTATAGCCGGGTTGAGCACAATAGGGACGGTGAGCCGATTTGATGAACATCAGCATACGAAACGGACAGTTTACCCGAGGGCGGCAACGGCAGAAACGCGTACTGGCATTGAGGCAGCATAAACGTGGGACGGCGATTATTAAAGATCCATAGCTTTATATAGAAGAAGAGGAATGGAAGCCTGTCCGGCCGGCAGGCTTCTTTTTCGTGTGTACCCATTCCCCTGCAATTTACTCGTATCTTGCAAACTCCCATCCGATCTCCTCCGCCCGTTCTCTCTGTATTCGCACGCTCCACGCCGCCTGCCCAACCCCGCGCCTGAGCCAAACAGGGTTATCCCCTCTCATAATTGGCAATGCTGATAGAGCTAGTACTAGGGAGGAAACCTGCTTGGACGATAGTTGCAGGCTAGTTTCCTCGAGCAGTAGATTCAGATTCCAAGGTTTTGGGGGAATGAACGATGAGGCAGATTCTATTAGTAACGGACGGCTGCTCCAATGTTGGAGTGAGCCCGGTTATTGCGGCTGCTCAGGCGCACGCAGTTGGGATCACAGTGAATGTTGTCGGTGTGGTGGATCAAGGCGATCTCGCCGAATTTGGAACAACCGAAATTGAAGAGATTGCACGGGCGGGCGGCGGTCTGAGCCGGTTATCGCATACACGGCAGCTCTCGCAAACGGTTCAAATGCTGACGCGCAAGACCGTCGTGCAGACGATACAGCAAGCCGTTCAACGGGAGCTGAAGCAGGTGCTTGGCACGTCGTCCATCGAAGAGCTTCCGCCGGAGAAGCGGGGTGAAGTCGTACGCGTCATTGATGAGTTAAGCGAGACGAGTAAGCTGCGCGTTGCTCTGTTAATTGATGCCAGTGCCAGTATGAAACCGAAGCTGCAAGCGGTAGAAGAGGCCATTCGCGATCTGGCGATCAGCTTGCAATCGAGGCAGGGAGGCAGCGAGCTTGCGGTGTTTCATTTTCCCGGCTCCGCCTACGGAGAGGACTGCAAGCTTGACCTTGATTGGACGAGCAATATAAGCGGCGTTCATTCCTTATTCCCGCGGCTGCAGATGCGAGGGACGACGCCGACAGGTCCTGCGATCGTGCATGTCATTGATTTTTATCAGAAAGCCGATTATGGTAGTAGGAAGAATGATGAAACGGACGGGATGATGAGTGACTACGTCGTTTGAATGGACGCTTCCGCGTGGTACGATCATTCGCGGCAAGTGGAAGCAGGGCAGTTATCGTGTGGAACGAATGCTTGGTGAAGGCGCCAATGGCAAAGTATTTCTGGTCGAGCGGCAGCGTGAGCTGTACGCGCTTAAGATCGGTTCGGATACCGTAGATTTGCAGTCGGAAGTGAATGTATTGCAAACGATTTCGAAGCAGAAACAGAAGCGAGGCGCTAAGGGAGGACTATTCCTTGTCGATGTGGATGATTTCCGCGGAGTAGATGGCAAAGAGCATCCGTTCTATGTCATGCGATATATTAAAGGGATGACGCTTGCCGATTATTTGGGTAAACAAGGGAAGGAATGGTTTCCTGTTGTTGCTTTTAATCTATTAGGCAAACTAGCAGAGCTCAATGAAGCCGGGTGGACGTTTGGCGACTTGAAGGTAGAGAACGTCCTTGTCGGCGATTACGGTCGACCGGAGCTCGTAGACTACGGCGGCGCTACTGCTTTCGGCAAAGGCGTACGGCAGTTTACGGAAGTCTACGACCGCGGCTACTGGAATGCGGGCACGCGAACGGCGGATGCACGATATGACTTGTTCTCGTTTGCGGTCCTTTGCATCCAACTGCACGAAAGCCGCAGACTTGCGCAGCTTTGTGCCGGACTGCTGCCGCAAACGCGAACGCCGGACGAGCTGGCGAAGCTCGCCGCGACCAGTGCCGTGCTCAAGCCGCTCAGCGGTTGGCTGCGCAAGGCGCTCTACGGCGAGTTTGCAAGCGCCCGCGAAGCGGCTGCTGCTTGGCAGCAGTGGATGCACCGCTCAGGAGCGGGTAAGTCCGTTTCCGCGCCGGCACCTCGCTGGATGAAGGGATTGTTCGCCGCTTCGGCGGCCGTGCTGGCCACCACAATCTATTGGCTGCTGCGCGGCGCATCATAAGAATACGCAACTTGGGAAGGATGAGGGAAGTGGATGATTGGCTAAGCGAGCTGTCCGCACTAGCCCGGGATGAGCAGCTGTGGCTGCCGGGAGAGACGATCGTCGTTGCAGTATCCGGCGGACCGGATTCCATGGCTTTACTCCATCTGCTTCACCGGCTGTCCGGGCAAGAGCGGCTTACTTTGGTTGCCGCTCACGTGGACCATGGCTTTCGCGGCGAGGAATCGGCGCGTGAAGCTGAATCTGTGAGACAATACGCGGCGCTGCTCGGCATCCCTTGCGAAACGGCGCTTTTTAATTTGCCTGCTTATATAGAAGAAACAAGAATGAACGCGCAGGCGGCGGCCCGCCAGAAGCGGTATGCATTCTTGCATCAGGTCGCTCATACATACGGCGCTGCGCGCATTGCGCTCGCCCACCATGCCGATGATCAAGCCGAAACGGTATTGATGCGAGTGGTTCGCGGAACAGGACCCGGAGGGCTTGCAGGAATAGCAATTCGGCGAAAAGAAAAAAACGTGGAACTTATTCGGCCGCTTCTGCGTACATACAAGGCAGACATCCTGCGTTACTGTGAACAGTGGGCGATCCCGTTCAGTCAAGATAGCAGCAATGGGCAGAAGTATTATTTTCGCAATGTGGTCCGTTTGGACGTTCTGCCTTACTTGGCTTCGTTTAACCCGCAGTTTTCCCAGTCGCTAGTCCGATTGGCGGAGCTTGCATCGGCTGAAGACGATTGGCTGGAGCAAGAAACTAAGGCAATTTTTGAGCGCCATATCGCGCCTCACAGCGAAGGATGCCAATTGACCCGCAAAGCGCTGCTTGGCCTGCATGTCGCTTTACAAAGGAGATTGATTAAACTAATATTGAGTTATATTGGCTTGGAAACGGAAACCACTTCATTCGAAAGCATAGAAACGATAAGGATTGCGGCCTCTGATGGCGCAGCTGCAACGTGGAGCTTCGATGTTGGCAGCGGAGTTCGATTTCTGCGTGAGTACGACAATTTAGTGTTCACCCGTGCGAATAAGGGGAGAATGACCCCCGAGCACAGCGGATATGCTTATATAGTGAACCGAGGTGCGGTACGCCTGGCTTTGCCGGAGGCGGAAGCGGAATTGTCGCTTGAGGAACGGGCTGCAGATCATGCGCTCAGACCGAATAATCGACATGAAGCACTGTTTGATGCCGACTCGCTCGAATTCCCGCTCACGGTCCGAAATCGCCGTCCAGGTGACCGAATGCAAGTGCTTGGTTTAAATGGCACCAAAAAGGTACAAGATATGTTCGTTGATGAACGTGTCGCACCCTCACGTCGTGAGATGCTGCCGATCGTTGTCGACGCTAACGGAACCGTGCTTTGGATCCCGGGCATTCGAAGATCAAGACATGCTCAGGTGATGGAAACGACGAGCCGTGTTATCAGAATGATGATGCGGGTAAACCTTGATGCTTCCGCACTGAACCAACTTGAATAAGATGCACTGATCCATTCATAGTATAGGCAAGAACCATTTAGGAGGGCCCGTGTTGCTGAACGACATTCAAGAAGTACTTTACGACGCAGACCAAATTCAGCAGAAAGTGAAAGAGCTGGGCGATACCATTAGCCGCGAATTCGAGGGGCGTAATCCACTCGTTATCTGCGTTCTTAAAGGCGCTTTTATTTTTATGGCTGACTTGGTTAAGACCATCACAATTCCGGTCGAACTCGACTTTATGGCGGTGTCCAGCTACGGACAATCGACCAAAACAAGCGGTGTTGTGAAAATTATCAAGGACCTTGACACATCGGTGCAAGGCCGAGACGTACTCATTGTTGAAGATATTATCGACAGTGGTCTTACGCTCAGCTACCTCATCGATGTGCTGGAGCGCCGCAACGCCAAGTCCATCACGCTTGTTACGCTGTTTGATAAGCCGACAGGCCGCAAGGTGGAATTGGAAGCGGACTATAAAGGATTTGTATTGCCGGACGCATTTGTCGTCGGGTACGGGCTTGATTATGCGGAGCAATACCGCAACCTGCCGTTTATCGGCATTCTGAAGCCCGAGGTTTACGAGAAGTAAGGTTGTAAGACAGTCCATGCAATCAGCCATGTATCGAGGGCTCCCGCACACGGGAGCTTACCGAGCAAGGTCATCTTATTTTTTGCGTCTTGAGAGGAGGTAGGGGATGAACCGGATCATCCGTAACACTGGCTTTTATTTGATTATTTTTTTGGTGACCGTCGGGATCTTCCAATTTATCAGCAGCCAAAATGACTCCACCACTGAAATCCGTTACGATCAATTTAGGCAGGAACTAGCTAATGACAATGTGAAGCAAGTTGAGCTTCAGTTCGACGGCTACTCTTACTTGATCACCGGTGAGTACAAGAACAAACCGGAAAGTTCGGATTCAGCCCAATTCTACACCCATACCAGCGTTGAGGAATACGTCGTTAAAGAAGTGACCGATGCGCAGCTAAAAAACAAATTCGCAATGGAAGTTAAGCCGATGGAAGGACAGAGCATCTGGCTCACCTTCTTGACCTCAATCATTCCATTCGTGATCATCTTTATTTTGTTCTTCTTCCTAATCAATCAGGCGCAAGGCGGCGGCGGCAAAGTGATGAACTTTGGCAAGAGCCGTGCCAGATTGTACAACGAAGAGAAGAAACGTGTCACATTCGAGGATGTGGCAGGCGCAGACGAGGAGAAGCAAGAGCTTGTCGAGGTTGTCGAGTTCTTGAAGGATCCGCGTAAATTCGCAGCCGTAGGCGCTCGTATTCCGAAAGGGGTACTGCTTGTAGGCCCTCCGGGTACTGGTAAAACGTTGCTTGCTCGTGCTGTTGCAGGCGAAGCGGGCACGCCGTTCTTCAGCATTTCCGGTTCGGACTTTGTTGAAATGTTCGTCGGTGTCGGTGCTTCCCGTGTTCGTGACTTGTTCGAGAATGCGAAGAAGAACGCACCATGTATCATCTTTATCGATGAAATCGATGCCGTTGGACGTCAGCGCGGCGCCGGTCTCGGCGGCGGACATGATGAGCGCGAACAAACGCTCAATCAGCTCCTCGTTGAAATGGACGGCTTCGGTGCGAACGAAGGTATCATTATCGTGGCGGCTACCAACCGTCCGGATATTCTCGATCCTGCACTTCTTCGTCCGGGTCGTTTCGACCGTCAAATTACGGTTGACCGTCCGGATGTGAAAGGCCGCGAAGCTGTACTGAAAGTACATGCTCGCAATAAGCCGCTTGCCAAAGACGTGAAACTTGATGTAATCGCGAAGCGGACAACGGGCTTTACCGGTGCGGATCTGGAGAACCTGCTTAACGAAGCAGCCCTTCTAGCCGCTCGCCGCAACAAGAAAGACATCGCGATGACAGAAGTGGACGAAGCGATTGACCGTGTTATCGTCGGTACGGAGAAACGCAGCCGCGTTATCAGTGACCGTGAGAAACGCATTGTTGCTTACCATGAAGCGGGCCATACAATTGCAGGCTACTTCCTGGAGCATGCGGATCAGGTTCATAAAGTAACGATTATCCCGCGCGGACGCGCAGGCGGCTATGTCATCATGCTTCCTAAAGATGGCGATCGCATGCTGACGACCAAGCAGGAATTGCTTGATAAAGTGACGGGTTTGCTTGCCGGCCGGGTAGCCGAAGAGATCTACATCGGCGAAATCGGCACTGGCGCATACAGTGACTTCAAATCGGCGACGAGCATTGTTCGTGCGATGATTATGGAATACGGAATGAGCGACAAGCTTGGACCGATGCAATTCGGCAGCAGCTCGCAAGGCCAAGTATTCTTAGGCCGTGACATTGGACATGAGCAGAACTACTCCGATGCCATCGCTTATGAAATTGACCAAGAGATGCAGAGCTTCATTCAAGACTGCTATGCCCGTGCGAAACAGCTTCTTACGGAGAAGAGCAAAGAGATGCATCTTATTGCTCAAACGCTCCTTACCGAAGAAACGTTGGAGATTGAACAAATCAAACGTTTGATCGAAGGCGGATCGGCAGAAGGCGGCGAAGGCAGTTCGAACATCGTTTCCGCAGAGCCGAAAGCAGAGCCGATTATCGATACGATTGGCGGCGTGAAGGTTCGTATTGGTTCGAAGGAGCCAGGCGAATTAACACCTCCGGTTGATCCAGACAGCGGTAACGAAGACGACGACGGTACGCCGAAGTCCTAATGAAATAGAAGTTGATAGTCCTCAAAGGCTGTCCGATTGCAGGCAACTGCACGGGCAGCCTTTTGTGCAGGAAGGCGCTTTAGCGCTATAGTGGAAGGACGAGTAAGCATAGAGGCTTGGTAACTTCTTTACTTGCGTAAACCTTCCGTAGATCGGTTAAAACGGCCTCTTTTGTCTGTTGACAGCGCACACTACCTTGTGTAAATTTAAGGTTAATCCCTTGTAAAGGCTCTTGCGAATCAAGCGGCTTATGACGTGGGCATGATAGATGATGAATACACAGCGGAATAACAGCATTTTCGATAAATCATGGTGAACGAACAGCCAAGTTTGTGCATCAGTTCACAAAGTTAGTGAAAAGAGGGGAATTTAGCTATGGAAGCATTAGCTCTCGAAAGGAAAGCGGAACAAAACCGCGAACTACGGGAACGATTGTTGCAATTGAAGAAAGAGCGTAACGCCATTATACTTGCGCATTATTATCAGCGTGATGAAATTCAAGAAGTGGCCGATTTCCGTGGCGACTCCTTCCTGCTTGCGCAGAAGGCAGCGGAAACGGATGCAGATGTAATCGTGTTCTGCGGCGTTCATTTTATGGGCGAAAGTGCGAAGATCCTGGCTCCGAACAAGACTGTTATCATTCCCGATGAGCGCGCCGGCTGTCCGATGGCTGACATGGTCAACGTCGATGGCTTGCGGAAGCTGAAAGCACAGCATCCGAATGCGAAAGTAGTCACCTATATCAACTCCTCCGCCGAAATCAAAGCGGAAACGGATATTTGCTGTACCTCTGCTAATGCCGTGCGTGTCGTGAATTCGGTCGATTCAGACGAAATTATTTGGGTGCCGGATAAGAACCTTGGCCATTACGTGCAGCAGAAAACAGACAAGAAGATGATTATCTGGGAAGGCTATTGCAACACGCATGACATGCTGACCGTCAAAGATGTAGAAGAAATGAAAGCCAAATATCCAAATGCGCAGTTCGTCGTTCACCCTGAATGCCGTCCTGAAGTAGTAGCGCTTGGCGATTTCGTCGGCAGTACAACCGCTATTATAAAATATTGTAAAGAATCGGATTGCCAGGAGTTTATCGTCGGAACGGAAGATGGCACAGGGTATCAGCTTCGTCTGGACAGCCCGAATAAGACCTTCCATTTTGCTACGAAATACTTGGTTTGCCCGAACATGAAAGTAAACAACCTGAAGAAGCTTGTGAAATGTCTGGAAACGATGCAGCCGCAAATTTACGTACCGGAGCAGGTTGCCAATCAAGCCCGTCTATCCCTGGAGCGCATGTTACAAGTGAAGTAGCATGCGCTACTCTCTTTCCATGAGAAAGGAAAGTTGCACTTATGATTCCACGTTATCTCGTAGATGTTGAACTCGAAGGGCTTCCAGTCATATATAAAGATGTCATTGTAATCGGGGCCGGCATTGCCGGTCTTTTTACCGCAATTAAAGCCAGTGAAACGAATGATGTGCTCATGATTACGAAGAAGTCGCTGATGGACAGCAATACGCGTTATGCCCAAGGCGGCATTGCAGCTGTTATCTCCGAGGACGACTCCCCGGCTTATCATCGTCAGGATACGCTTATTGCCGGAGCCGGACTTTGCTCGCATAAAGCTGTCGATGTGCTCGTGCATGAGGGAACGAAAGGCGTAGAGGACTTAGTCCGCATGGGTACGCAGTTTGACCAAGAGAACGGCGAGTTTGCGCTCACCAAGGAAGGTGCGCACAGTCAGCGTCGTATTTTGCATGCCAATGGAGATGCGACCGGTTTCGAAATCGTTCGTGCGTTGTCGGAGAAAGCGATTGCGAACCCGCGGATTGAGGTTTGGGATGATCATTTCGTGATCGATCTGATTACCGATGACGGTGTTTGCGTCGGTGCTTTGGTACAGAAACCGGATGGACAGCGATTGTTCGTACGTGGCAAAGCAACGATTCTTTGCTCCGGCGGAGCAGGGCAGCTGTACCGTTATACGACGAATCCCGAAGTAGCTACCGGAGACGGCATTGCTATGGCTTATCGTGCAGGTGCTTACATAAAAGATGTAGAGTTTATTCAATTTCATCCAACATCGCTTTGTTACCCGGGTGCGCCTCGTTTTCTGATTTCGGAAGCGGTGCGTGGTGAAGGTGCGGTGCTTCGTAACATCCGGGGCGAACGGTTTATGGAGAAATACCACGAGCAGCTTGAGCTGGCTCCCCGGGATGTCGTGGCGCGGGCGATCGTCAGCGAGATGGAAGCGACCAAATCCACCTTCGTTTATATTGACGTGACACATGAATCCGCGGATATGGTGAGACACCGGTTTCCGAACATTTATGAGTTCTGTTTGAATTTCGGACTTGATTTGACATCGGATTGGATTCCCGTTGCCCCTGCGGCGCATTATATGATGGGCGGCGTAAAAACCGACTTGAACGGCGAAACTAATTTGCGTCGGTTGTTCGCCTGCGGCGAATGTTCGTCGACCGGCGTTCATGGTGCGAATCGATTGGCGAGCAATTCGTTATCCGAAGCGATTGTGTTCGGACGGCGAATTGTAGAGCGTATTAACACGCTGCCTCCGCTTGAAGGCCATACGGATGTTCACATGGATTCACTGAAACGGAGCGAAGCGCCGATCCAGGCGGTGGTTGAGAAGCGATTGAAGCTGCAGAAGACGATGGTGCGGTATGTCGGGTTGAATCGTGATGCTAACGGGCTGAACAAAGGGCTTGAAGAGTTGAAGAAGCTGCGTTCGATTTTTCATTCCGTTATTACGAAACGAGAAGAATATGAGTTTGCGAATCTGCTGACCTGCGCGATGCTCACGGCAGAGTCTGCCCTGACACGGGAAGAAAGCCGAGGCGCGCATAGTCGGGAAGATTTTCCGGAGCGTAATGATGTGCTCTGGCGCAAGCATACCGTTCTCCACCGGGAGAACGGGATAACAGAGGAGCGAATTGAAGATGTATGAAGCACAATTTGCGGCGGCATTCGGGAACAGTGCGACTGATATGCTGCGGGCTCAAATAAAGGCGTGGCTTGCTGAAGATATCGGGACAGGGGATATTTCAAGCTGGGCGACGATTCCGGCAGGAACGCGTTCGATGGCTGTCATTCATGTGAAGGAGGATGGCATACTGGCAGGTGTGCCGGTTGCTCGGCTTGTTTTCGAGGTGGTTGACTCCACGTTGGAATTCCGTCCATTGGCAGCCGACGGTGATTCTGTGACGAAAGGTACGATACTGGCTGAAGTCGAAGGCAGCACGCATAGTATCCTGACAGGCGAGCGTCTGGCGCTGAATCTAATGCAGCGTTTGTCCGGCATCGCGACCAAGACCCGCGCTTTTGTCCAGGCTATTGAAGGGCTTCCTACACGACTGGTCGATACGCGCAAAACAACGCCGGGTCATCGTCTGCTCGAGAAGTATGCCGTGCGGGTGGGCGGCGGATTCAACCATCGTTTCGGGTTATACGACGCCGTTATGATCAAAGATAATCACATCAAAGGCTCAGGCGGGATTACCGGCGCTGTGAAGGCTGCTCGTCATGTTATTCCCCATACAATGAAAATCGAAGTGGAGACGGAATCACTTGCTCAAGTGGATGAAGCTCTCGCGTGTGGCAGCGATATTATCATGCTCGATAACATGTCCAATGATCTTATGCGTGAAGCGGTGGGGCGCATCAAGGCTGGCTCACCTCATGTGATCGTTGAAGCATCGGGTGGTGTGAATTTGTCGACCATTCGCAGCATAGCGGAAACAGGCGTTGATGTCATTTCCGTTGGCGGGCTGACGTATTCGTTCCAATCCCTCGACATTAGTCTGGATTTGAATGGGAAGAAAGGAGGCCCAGCAGCATGATCGTCGTTGTGGACGTAGGCAATACGAACATTGTGCTGGGTATCTACCAAGCTCGCAAGCTGCTTTACCACTGGCGCCTGAGCACGAATCGTTCGGCAACCGTGGATGAATACGGCATTATGATTCACAATTTGTTTCAAATTGCAGGGGTTAAGCTGGATCAGATCGAAGGGGTAATCATCTCCTCCGTTGTGCCGCCGCTTATGCGTACGTTGGAACAGCTTTGTCAGAAATACATGCGTCAATCTCCGCTCATTGTTGGACCCGGCATCAAGACCGGACTAAATATCCGTTATGAGAATCCGCGTGAGGTCGGCGCAGATCGCATCGTAAACTCCATTGCAGGCATTGAGAAATATGGCGCGCCGCTGATCGTTGTCGATTTCGGCACCGCAACGACATTTGATTACATTGACGCAGGCAATAACTACTTGGGCGGAGCGATCGTACCGGGTATCGGTATTTCAACCGAAGCGCTATATCAGCGTGCCGCTAAGCTGCCCCGTATTGAACTGGTGAAACCGAAAAGTGTGATTGGTCGCAACCCGGTCATGTCGATGCAAGCAGGTATTATTTTCGGCTATGCCGGTCAAGTGGACGGTATCGTGAATCGGATTCGCAAAGAATTCAGTGTAACCCCGCGTGTTATTGCGACAGGAGGCCTGGCAGACTTAATTGCCGCCGAATCGGAAACCATTGAAGAAGTGGACCCGCTGCTGACCCTTGAAGGTTTACGCATTATTTACGAACGAAACCAAGAATAAAAGAGGTATCATAGAGATGACTGAAGAGCATAAAGATTATTTAGTACGCGGTACAGCATGGAACGGACAGCTTCGCGTATTTGCCGTCAAGACAACCGGGCTGGTAGAAGAGCTGCGTAAGCGGCATAACACAATGCCGACCACAACCGCAGCACTTGGACGCACGGCTACGGCAGGTGCGATGATGGGCGCCATGTTGAAGGGCAACGAGAAACTGACGATTCAAGTCAAAGGCGATGGCCCTGTCGGCCAAATCGTCGTCGACGCCAATGCCAATGGCGAAGTTCGCGGTTATGTAGATAACCCGGATGTACAGCTGCCCAGCAATGCGCTTGGGAAGCTGGATGTAGCAGGCGCTGTCGGCCGTACAGGCTACATCCATATTATTAAGGACCTGGGGCTGAAGGAGCCGTATCGCGGCAGCGTTCCGATCGTATCAGGCGAGCTCGCGGAAGATTTCACTTACTATTTCGCTACATCCGAGCAAACGCCGTCTGTTGTCGGGCTTAGCGTGCTTGTCGATGAATATGGCACCGTCATGAACGCCGGAGGTTTCATCGTACAAGTGTTACCGGGTATCACCGAAGAGAACCTTACGAAGCTGGAGCAGGCGATTGCGGTACTGCCGCCGATCTCTTCTCTGTTTGAACAAGGAGAAACACCGGAAAGCCTGCTGCGTTTTGTCGTTGGTGACGAAATTCAGCTGATGGACCATGTGGACGTCGTCTTTAAATGCCAATGCTCCATGGAACGTGTAGAGCGTACGCTCATCAGTATGGGTGAGCATGAGTTGAAACAGTTAATTGATGAAGACGGACAAGCTGAAGTCGTGTGCCATTTCTGCAACGAGATCTATGCATTTGACCGCCAGCAGCTTGAGATGCTGCTCGATCAGGCTAAGCCGAAGCCGATTCAATAATCGGAGGCCAAGCGATAATGAAGAACGACCGGGTGCTGAAGAGCATTGTGCTCATTCAGGCGATCTGTATGATTATTTTAGCTCTCGTGGTGGTGTTCCGGGTACTGCTCCCGCCTAAGGCAGATCCGCAAGCGACGGTCGATAATTCACAAGACCAAGAAGGCCCTGCGTCTACGGAGGAGCCGCTTGCCGCCAAGGTTGGCGATGAGCAGATTACGGCCAAGCAGCTCAGCGACGAGCTGCAGCTGCAGTACGGCGATCAGCTGCTTCGTACATTGATGGTGCGAGCCGCTACCCGGCAGGAGGCGGAGGCTTACGGCCTGAGCATCTCGGACACGGAAATGAACGATGAGCTTGAAGCCATGATGACAGGCTATGAGAATAAGGAACAATATTATGCCACGATGAAAGAGCAGCTCGGCTTAACGCCTGAGGGGATTCGGGAAGACACCGAGTACCGGCTGCTTCTTGAGAAAATCGCAGTTCGATCTGTTGAGGTGACCGAGTCGGAGATTGATGCCTACATAGCAGACAACAAGGAGCAGTTCGCCCCCCGGAAGCAGCTGCATCTGGCATGGATTGTGCTTGCAACGGAGGACGAAGCCGACGACCTGCTGCAGCAGCTCGATTCAGGAGAAGATTTTGCCCTAATGGCAAAGACCTACTCGATTGATACCAATACGGCAGATGGCGGCGGGGATCTGGGGTTTATTGAAGCCGATGATCCGTTTACGGATGATGCCATTCTGGAAGCGGCCAATCGGCTGTCAGTTGGCGAGGTTACCGGGCCAATCGAAGTGGAGCAAGGTCAAGCCGTTATTCAGCTGCTCGAAACGCATACGGAAGAAGTGCTGAGCGAGAGCCGTATACGTGATCAAGTGAAGCGAGAGCTGGCTTTATCCAAGCTGAACGGGCTGCGTGAAGTAGAGAATTCACTGCTGCAGAAATATAACGCGGAAGTGCTTCCTAAGTCTTCCAATGGGTAGAGCTGTAGGCCTTTTGTTCGAAAACTGACTATTGACAACTACTGGGTTTCATTGATAATATGTAAGTAAAACCAACTGATTTAGTCGGAATAAGGAGGAGCACTATTCATGGCTAGAATTGTACAAAGCGTGATCGATCTTATTGGGGATACACCGCTTGTTCGCTTGAACCGTTTGGTACCGGAGGACAGCGCAGAAATTTACGTGAAGCTTGAGTACCAGAATCCCGGCGCAAGCGTTAAGGACCGTATTGCAATCAGCATGATCGAAGTAGCTGAACAGCAAGGTATCCTTAAACCGGGTGATACTATCGTAGAACCAACTAGCGGTAACACAGGGATCGGTCTGGCAATGGTAGCTGCCGCTAAAGGTTATAAAGCGATTCTCGTTATGCCTGAAACAATGAGCGTTGAGCGTCGCAACCTGCTTCGCGCTTACGGTGCTGAGCTTGTGCTTACACCGGGATCTGAAGGTATGAACGGAGCAGTTCGCCGTGCGGAAGAGCTGCAAGCCGAGAATCCTTCTTACTTCATTCCGCAACAATTTAAGAACCAAGCAAACGTGAAGGTACACCGCGAAACAACCGGCCCTGAGATCGTTGAAGCGATTAACTCGCTTGACGGCAAGCTGGATGCATTCGTTGCGGGTATCGGTACAGGCGGTACGATTTCCGGTGCCGGTGAAGTACTGAAACAAAACTTCCCGGGCATCAAAGTAGTAGCTGTTGAGCCTGCTGCTTCTCCGCTGCTCTCCGGTGGCGGCCCTGGCGGTCACAAAATCCAAGGGATTGGCGCTAACTTTATCCCTGAGATCCTAAACCGCGAGATTTACGACCAAGTCATCACAATTGAGAATGAAGAAGCTTTCGAAACGGCTCGCCGTGCAGCGAAAGAAGAAGGCATTCTCTGCGGTATTTCCTCCGGTGCAGCGATCTTCGCAGCATTGAAGGTTGCCAAAGAACTCGGTAAAGGCAAACGTGTCGTTGCTATTGTTCCATCCAACGGCGAACGTTACCTGTCCACACCGCTGTTCAACTTCGAGAACTAATCGTAAGCGTTTTGCTTACTCACAGAGGGTCCCCTTTCCAAGGGGATCCTTTTTTATATTGATAAAACACCCCATCCAAGGAAAAGATAAACAAATCCTTGGCAGAAAATGAGGTGTTGCAGCGGTGACAGTGACCACCCCGAAGACTGACGATTGGAATATCTATCATCTTGCACTTCAAGAGCGTACCTACCGAATCGAATGGCTGTCCTCCATGGCGGACCAGCAAATTATGCGGGAACGCTTCTTACCGATGCTCCAGATGCATAAGCCCCATTCCAGCGAAGAGATGAAGCTGATCCTGCCGATTGAAAATATCGAAATTAAATCACGTGCCGATATGCATCAATATTTACTGAAGGGGTATATCAGTGTAACGATTGAAACAGCCGGTGTCGCTCATCCCGACGTCCTCTTCTTTCCTTGTAAGAAAAGCAATTATCGGGGTGTTGAGACACCGCTAGAGGAGTTTGCGGAATCTGGGCCCATGGAAGCCTTCTCGGAATCGCTGGAAATGAATTTGAATCTCATTCGCAGACGTCTAGTGTCCGAAGAGCTGCATGTACGGAATCTCGTACTCGGATCGGCCAAGCTGCCTGTCTCCATTGTCTATTTGGCCGACCATGTTATGGAGGCGGACCGTTTAAATTATCAAGTCGAACAAGCGTCAATCGATCATCCGAAGGCGCTGATGGATATCTCCAGCTTTGCCATGCTGCTGCCGAACGGTAAAAGCCCCTTTTTCCCTCCGTATGATTTTGCCGAATTGCCGCTGCAGACGGTGCATTCGCTGGAGTCTGGGAAGGTTGTCATGCTCATGGAAGGCTCACGCAAAGCCTTAATTGCCCCAACTTCCATCGAGGATTCGTTTATGACCGCTTCTGACCTGTTCTCACCTCGCTATTACGTCGTTCTTATTCGAGTCATTCGGGTAATCTGCTTTATTCTGGCTCTATTGCTGACGCCGCTTTATGTAGCTGTAGCCACTTATAATTTTCAAATGTTTCCGAGTAAAATCATTGAAACGCTCTTAGTTTCACGTTACCGCGTTCCCTTCTCTCCATTCGTAGAATCTCTGTTTATGGAGATTCTGGTTCTCATACAGCTTGAAGCCGTTACTCGTCTTCCAACCAAGCTTTCGCAAAGCGCAGGCATTGTAGCGGGCATTGTTCTGGGGACAGCAGCTGTGGAAGCGGGAATCGTGAGCAATGTCATGCTGGTCCTGGTATCCATATCGTCTTTGCTGACGCTTGCCTCCGCAACGGTTCAACTGCGAGGCATGTTATTTTTCCTCAAAGTGCCGGCCTTATTGTTGGCGGTTATCCTGGGGCTCCCGGGCATTTGTATGTTTTGGTTTTTATTGCTGTCACGACTGTTTGCCGCTCGATCCTTGAACAAGCCGTTTGCGCTATTCGGCGTTCATCCGCTATCCCGCTATATAAAGGGGAAGGGGTGAGCAATGATGCGACAAGATCGCATTACGGCATGGCAATTCTTCTATATGGCTTGTGGACTTCAGGGAGCTGCAAATTATTATATCGTTACCAGTAAACTTACCGGGTATGTGGGTACTTCGAGCTTTATGTATGTGCTTGCAATTGCCATCGCCATCGGCATTTTATGTATGCCTTTAGGCAAAACAATGACGGGGAGCGTAAACCAAGATTTCGTTGCCAGCCATCTCGCTGCATTTGGAAAACCGATTGGCGTTATGCTGCTGATGCTTTTTTTTGCAGCTTTGCTTCTGGTTGGAGGGATAACAACGAATCAAATGGTTCTGCTTCTAGACCGTTATCAGACGCCTAACTTCCAGTCCTATTGGGTGATCGCGCTCTTCTTGGTCTGTGCGGTTGTAGCGGCTAAAGGCGGTGTCCGCGTCTTTGCGGGGCTCTTCTTCGTTGCACTTTGTATGCGAGTTCTGGAGTATGTGCTGATTATACTGGGGTCGCTGCCTTATTTTGAAATAAGATCCGTCTTGCCGCTTTGGAGCGGTCAACTGCAGCAGCTGGGAGGGGGAGTCTCTAGCGGGACAGCTTTGTTTAGTGGAATTGAGCTGCTGCTATTTCTCAAGCTCAATACAAGCGGCCTCAAGGCATCCCGAATACGTTACGCGTTATGGGCGGCGATTGGCGTGAATAGTGCGTTTACGATCCTATCCTTGTGGCTGATGCTTGGCGTGTTTGGCATTGAGATTGTTTCTACGGGCACGGTAACGACCGTCGATTTATATAAAATCATGTCCTTTCCCTTCTTCGAGAGCATCGATCAAGCGGGGGTAAGCTTTCAGCTGTTTCGTCTGCTGCCCATTCTATCTCTGCTGCTGTGGGTGATTTCTTCTTTGCTGAGGAAAACAATTTTATGCAAATGGCCGGAAACAGCTCATCTGTGTTTGTCTGCTCTGCTGCTTCTTGCAACGGCGGTTACCCTCTGGTATTCACGGTATACCCTTCTCATTCAAAATTGGCAGCCTCTCATAACGGTGTTTATGGTGGGAGCTTATATCCCTCTTTACGGGCTGCTTAGCCGTAAAGCCAAAGGGTCCGGAAAAGCATCGGCAGTTCAAGAGGGGAGCTAGAGGTAATGCCGCGTAAAGGATTGTTCTGTATAACGCTGTTGATGATTCTGCTGCTGCTTCCGGGGTGTCAAGGAGACTTACTTGAGAAATTAAGTATTGTTTATGGTATTGCTTATGAGCCAAGTAAGGATGCCAAGGATTTAGTCGCGGCCTCGTATTTGATCCCGCTGTATAAGAAAGACGGCGTGGAAAGTCAGATCGTTCGGACACAAGCCCAATCTACGATTGAGACACGGAATTTGGCTGCCCTCAAGACCGGAGGCAAGTTTGTTGATGAGAAGACGCAGGTAGTGCTGATTGATCAAGGGCTGGCACGCCAGGGGGTTTACAACCGTTTATTAATTTATTATGCAAGCAGGCTAAATCTGCCCGGTAATATGTCACTGACTGTGACAGAGACTTCGCCTTCAAGTCTTCTTGAAATGCCTATGAAGGATATTGACCCAGGCACCAGCATAAACAATCTCCTGGCTAAGAACGAGAAGCAAGGCGTCATACCGCTAACCAATTTATTAACTTTTGTTCGTCAACATGCAAACAAAGGACAAGATCCTTATCTGCCGCTTATACGTAAGGATGGTGAAGGTCCCCGTGCTCAGTTGGTGGGGCTGGCATTGTTCAAAGATGATCGTTACGTCTTTCCTTTGAAAGGATATCGGAGCATGCTGCTGTTCTCCTTGCTTCAGCAGCCAGTGGCCAATGGCTATTATGATACCGATGAGCAAGAGAAGCCGCTGCGCATGTTAATCGAGCATTCAAGTACTAAGTATGTTTGGGAGGCATCCAGTAAGGTAATGACGATTCGCATCAAGATTCATTCTTATCTTATTCCTAACTTCGCAACCCCGATGGAAAAGTATTCAAGGAGTGAGTTTGAGCAATTGAAAAAGAAGGCTGAGCAGGATATGGAGCAACAAATCAGTAAGCTGATTGGGCGATTGCAGCGCAGTAATATCGATCCAATCGGCTTAGGGGCAATCGCGAGATCTCAGGATCGGCATTGGAAGGCCGAAGCATGGTATGCGATGTATCCGCTGCTGAAGGTTCAAATCGCGGTAAAGGTGGATTTTGATTCAGAACGCAGATAACCTTCTTTTCTTTTTCCCACAATTTCGGTATACTAGCTTGCAAACAAAGAGAGCAGGCCATGACGGCCGCGGCTCTCTCGAACGGATAGGAAGTGAGGGGCTGAGAATGGAACGTACAGCCTTTAAGGATTGGTTGAACTGGCGGGAAGAGGGTTACACTTCGCTGCCAGTGCTTATGAAGCGCGAGCTCGGCAGTGGTGAAGGGCGTCCGGCCTCATGGGAAGCGGCGTGGAAGACGGCATCGCCGCACGCGTTCGTGCTGGAGAGTGGCAAGGATGGCCGCTATACGTATTTAGGGCTTAATCCTGCGTCTGTTATCCGTGGTAAAGGAATGGAAGCAGAGGCGGTCGATCTTGTTGATGGTCGTGTAACCACATATAAGGAGAAACCGCTCGAAGCGGTGCGCAGCTGGATGGGCGGCCTTAGAGCGCCGCGAGTGCCGGGTGCACCGAAATGGACAGGCGGCTGTGCAGGCTTCTGGAGCTACGATGTTATTCGCTCAATCGAGCGGCTTCCGGTGCAGGCGGCAGACGACCTGGACCTGCCTGATTATTTGTTTATGCGGATGGACGAGCTGTGGATCGTGGATCATCAAGAGGAGCAGCTTTACTGCGCTGCACATACTGCACTAACGGGACAAGAAACGAAGGAACAGCTCGAAGTTTTGTTCGAAGCAGCTTGTATTCGTGTGCAGCGCATGGCTGAGCAGTGGACTGCTTTTGCCAGAGGAGAAGCAGCGGCAGCAGCAGAAGCTTTGCGGAGTGCTCGGACTCGCTTTATGGAAGACGGTTCCCTTCAAATCGACTTGGAGTCGGTAAACGGGATTACGTCCCCTTTTGCCAAGGAAGCCTTCAAAGCGGCGGTGGAGCGAATTCGGGACTATATCGCGGCAGGCGACGTGTTTCAGGTTAATCTCTCCCAGCGTCAAAGCCGTAACATTCAGTCGAGTCCGGAAGAGCTCTATGAATGGCTTAGATTGTTCAACCCCTCGCCCTATATGGGATTCTTGAATTGTCCGGACTTCCAGCTCGTATCGGCTTCGCCGGAGCTGCTGGTGGAGCTCTCGGATGGCAAGCTGGCTACGCGCCCCATTGCGGGTACGCGTCGTCGCGGACTGACCGAAGAAGAGGACCTTCGGATGGCCGAGGAGCTTCGGAGCAACGAGAAAGAACGGGCAGAGCATATCATGCTTGTCGATCTGGAGCGCAATGATCTTGGCCGTATATCGGCATATGGCTCGGTTCACGTATCGGAGCTCATGGTTATCGAATATTACAGCCATGTGATGCATTTGGTATCGCAAGTTGAAGGCCGAATTGCCTCAGGCAAGGACGCTTATGATGTCATTGGAGCGACCTTCCCGGGCGGTACAATTACAGGTGCGCCTAAGATCCGTACGATGGAAATCATCGAAGAGTTGGAGCCGACGCGGCGCGGGCCTTATACCGGATCGCTCGGATGGATTGACTACAACGGAGATATGGAATTTAATATTATTATAAGAACGATGTCGGTGAAGGATGAAGTCGTCCACATTCAGGCAGGAGCGGGAATCGTCATTGATTCTGATCCGGAGCGTGAATACCGCGAATCACTAAGCAAAGCCAAGGCACTGTGGAAGGCGATCGAGTACAGCGAGCAATGGGCAGAAGCAAGCCGCGCTCGGCTGTAATCCAAAGGGGGAAACGCAAATGATATTGGTCATCGATAACTACGACTCATTTACGTACAATTTGGTTCAGTACTTGGGAGAGCTGGGCGAGGAGATTGTCGTGAAACGCAATGATGAGATTGGGCTTGAGGATATTGCGGCCCTTGCACCGGATCATATTCTGATTTCGCCGGGACCATGCAGCCCGAATGAAGCGGGTATCAGCCTTGCCCTCATTGAACGTTTCAAAGGCATTATTCCGATATTCGGCGTATGTCTTGGCCATCAAGCGATCGGACAAGCTTTCGGAGGCGACGTTGTTCGCGCTGAGAAGCTGATGCACGGCAAGACCTCGCAGATTCATCATGACGGCCGCACGATTTTCGAAGGAATTCCTTCTCCTTATACGGCGACGCGTTACCATTCCCTAATTGTGAAGAAAGAAACACTTCCGGATTGCCTGGAAATCAGTGCAGAGACGGAAGAAGGCGAAATTATGGGACTGCGCCACAAAGAGTATCTCATTGAGGGCGTTCAATTCCATCCGGAGTCGATCATCACCGAGAACGGACTGAAGCTGCTTCGTAATTTCCTGAACATGCGGGCAGGCGCGGTACGATGAAGATCGGATGGAATGGCAGCATCAAGTTACAGGAAGAGGCCGTGATCTCGGTTTACGATCACGGTTTTTTGTATGGAATGGGCCTCTTCGAGACGTTTCGCACCTATGGCGGTGAGCCGTATTTACTGGAGCGGCACTTGGAGCGTTTGTCGGCCGGATGTGAGTCGCTTGGCATCAAGTGCAAGCTTGATACAGCTGAGCTGCGAAGCTGGCTTCGCGAGCTAATGGCTGCTAATGAGCTGGAAGAAGCGTATGTTCGACTGACGGTTACCGCAGGCGAAGGTGTACTTGGTCTTCCGACCGGGGATTATGAAGAGCCGAATGTGCTGCTGCTTGTAAAAGCACTGCCTGGACCTAATGATGACCTCTATCTTAACGGCCGTGAGTTAGCGTTGCTGCGGACCTTGCGGAATACGCCGGAGGGCGAGGTGCGTTTGAAATCGCTCCACTATATGAATAATATTATAGCAAAGCGGGAATTGGCGGCGACCGCCTGGGCTGCCTCGGGAGCAGAAGGGCTCATGCTGACCCGGGAAGGGTGGCTGTCCGAAGGAATCGTCAGCAATCTTTTCTTCGCTCACGCAGGTAAGGTATTCACGCCGGACATTGAAACAGGTATTCTTCCGGGAATTACACGCCAGCGCGTAATGGAGCTGGCTCGGGAAGCGGGAATAACCGTCGAAGAAGGATTCTATACGTGGGCAGAGCTGTCGGAGGCTGAAGAAGTTTGGGTAACGAACTCGATTCAAGAGCTTGTACCTGTTACTGTGTTAAGGGATGATGACGGCTGCCGAACAGTGATTGGGAGTGGACAAGCCGGCTCGATCACACGGAAGCTGCTGGCAGCATATCGGGAGGATACCCATTCATGAAAGCATGTATATCAGAAGATAAAGTAAAACAGTGGCCCTTTGAGCGGGGCTACGTATTTCCGAACGGTGTGCAGCTTGCGCTTGGAACACGGACGCTGATCATGGGCATTTTGAATATGACACCGGACTCCTTCTCTGACGGAGGACGGTATAACGAAGTGGAAGCGGCCGTTCGTCATGCCAAGCAAATGGTTGCAGACGGCGCAGACATCATCGATATCGGCGGGGAGTCGACACGTCCGGGATTCGAGCCTGTTCCGCTTGAGGAAGAGCTGAAGCGGGTCATCCCCGTCATTCGCGCAATTCGCGAGGCAGTGCCGAACATTTCGATTTCTATTGATACCTATAAAGCTGAAACTGCCGACCAGGCTTTGCATGCGGGAGCACACATTATCAATGACATATGGGGACTTAAAGGTGACCCGCGAATGGCCGAGGTTGCTGCAGCACACCGCTGTCCCGTCATTATTAGTCATAATAGGCAGGCTAGAGACTATTCCGATTTGGTCAAAGACGTCCTGGTTGATTTGCGCGAAAGTATCACAATAGCGCGAAACGCCGGTGTATCGGACGAATTAATCTGGCTCGACCCGGGGATTGGGTTTGCTAAGACCTACGAGGATAATCTCGCGCTAATGGGCAAGCTTGATCAATTGGTGGCAGAAGGGTTTCCCGTGCTGCTAGGCACCTCTCGCAAGAAGTTTATCCGCGAAGCGCTGCAATTAAATTCGAATGAAATCACGTTTGGCACAGCGGCGACGACCGCGCTTGGCATCATGCAGGGCTGTCAGATCATCCGCGTACACGATATTCGCGAGAACAAGCAGACCGCATTAATGAGCGATGCCATTGTATATCCGCGCGTGAAGTCGATATAGGAAGAAATTTGTCGAAGAATGGGGAATAAAACATGGACAAAATGACTCTAAAAGGGATGCGGTTCTTCGGATATCACGGCGTTTTTCCGGAGGAAAACAGACTCGGCCAGCAATTCTATGTCGATCTGTCGCTTCAGATGGACTTATCGCAGGCAGCCAGAACCGACGATCTTGAACATACGATCAACTATGCCGAAATTCATGCCCGGGTGAAGTCAATTGTTGAAGGACCGCCATTTAAACTGATTGAGGCGCTGGCAGGTCACGTTGCATCGGCCGTCCTCGACGCTTATACTAGTGTAAATGAAGTGACGGTGTCCGTAACGAAGCCGAATCCGCCATTTGAAATCTTTTTCGACGGCGTGACGGTGGAACTCTGCAGAAAGCGGGATGACTATGGAACCGAGCGGCCCGCAAGGCATTAATGATCTGAAACTCATCCTTCGCACGGATGAGGCAAACGCATATATAGCACTCGGCGCTAATGTGGGCGATCGACAGCAGCAGCTTCGGAACGCACTTCATTTGCTGGACAGCCACCCAGCGATAACGGTTGTACGGGCATCGGCAATTTACGAAACCGACCCTGTGGGCTATACCGATCAACCGGCGTTTCTTAATATGGCTGCTGCACTGCGAACCTCGCTTGAACCACATGAACTCTTGCATGCGATGCTTGCGATGGAGCAGCAGCTTGGAAGAAAGCGAGATATCCGCTGGGGGCCGCGAACCATTGATTTGGATTTGCTTTTATATGAAGGAGTTACGCTTGCGGAAGAGGAGCTTATACTGCCGCATCCACGTATGATGGAGCGTTCGTTTGTGTTGGTGCCTCTTAGCGATGTACTGGCGGAGGAGCATTCACTGCAGAAGCAAGTGAAAGAAATCGCAAAGCAAGCGCTACAAGACAGAGGGGAAGGAATCGCGCTATGGAATACGATCAATTGGCCGGGCGCGTCCGCGCATTCCGAAAGCTAAAGGGCTATACGCAGCAAGAGCTCGCTGCCAAGCTAAGCGTTTCTGTTGCTGTGCTCGGATCGCTAGAGCGGGGAACGCGCAAGCCGGATCCTAAGCTGTTGGAGCGCATTTCGGACACACTCGGTATCAGCTACAGCGAACTGACCGCCGACTTTAAATGAGTATTACGCTGGTTTAATCATGGTTTATAAATTGTTTTTAACTCAGAAGGGAGTCTGGACGTTCATGCTCAAAATCGGAAACATCAAGATGAAGAATCAAGTCGTGCTGGCGCCGATGGCAGGTGTGTGCAACCCGGCTTTTCGACTGATAGCCAAAGAATTCGGCACCGGTCTGGTTTGCGCCGAGATGGTTAGCGATAAGGCTATCCTGCACGGCAACAAGCGCACGCTGGAAATGCTGTTTGTAGATGAGCGCGAGAAGCCGCTTAGCTTGCAAATTTTTGGCGGTGACCGCGAATCGTTGGTGGAGGCTGCTAAAGTCGTCGATAAGCAAACAAACGCAGATATTATCGACATCAATATGGGCTGTCCTGTGCCTAAAGTCACAAAATGCGACGCAGGTGCGAGATGGCTGCTCGATCCGAACAAAATCTACGAAATGGTGTCGGCTGTTGTCGACGCTGTCGATAAACCGGTCACGGTGAAGATGCGGATCGGATGGGACAGCGAGCATGTATTTGCCGTTGAGAATGCGCAAGCCGTTGAGCGTGCGGGCGGCAAAGCTGTCAGTGTTCATGGCCGTACGCGGGAGCAATTGTATACCGGTACTGCCAATTGGGATATTATAAAGGATGTTAAGCAATCCGTATCCATTCCCGTTATTGGTAATGGTGATGTGTTCTCTCCAGAGGACGCACGCAGGCTGCTTGACCATACCGGCTGCGATGGTGTCATGATTGGCCGTGGAGCACTCGGTAATCCGTGGATGCTGTATCGGACAATCCAATATTTGCAGACGGGAGAGCTGCTTCCGGACCCAACGCCTCGCGAGAAGCTGGACGTCGCTATTTTGCATATGGATCGTCTTGTTAACTTGAAAGGCGAATCGACGGCCGTTCGCGAGATGCGCAAGCATTTGGCATGGTATCTCAAAGGGATTCCAGGTGCGGCAAGAGTCAAAGACGTCATCATGGAAGAAACGACACGCGACAACGTAGTGCAGATTCTAGGCCAGTATGTCGAGTCACTGGGTGAGCTGAGCGAAGAGCCTACAGCCTCGATCACACCTTCCACTTCATCGGAAGAAGCCGTATATCACTAATCCAAGCGCAAAGGAGCTCATAAGCGAGTGCCTTTGCGTTTCGTGGAGTTAAGCGATTACATTTGCTGGTTGGCTTTCGTTGACATATAGGGGAAGTTGAAATATAATCTTCCAATAACAAACCGTCCGCCTGGTTTATGACTGGCAATTCTCATTCCTGCGCGGTGTCATCAAGGGCATGATGCGTAATATATTAAGTAACAGTGATTCATACACGGTATGAAAAAATGCCACACGACAGGAGAATTGTAACATGAGTGATAAAGAGATTATCCTTACACAAGACGGCCTGAAGAAGTTGGAAGATGAGCTTGAAAACTTGAAGTCCGTCAAACGTCGTGAAGTTGCTGAGCGGATCAAAGTGGCTATCGGCTATGGCGATATCAGTGAAAACTCGGAGTATGAAGACGCTAAGAATGAACAGGCGTTTATCGAAGGTCGGGTTATTACACTTGAGAAAATGCTCCGTAACGCCCGTATTATCAATAACGATGAAATCAATATTGAAACGGTGAGCATCGGTTCTATCGTTACGGTTGAAGATTTGGAGTTCGGTGATACGATGGAGTATGCGATCGTCGGTTCGGCTGAGTCGGATCCGCTTAAGAATAAAATCTCTAATGAAAGCCCGGTTGGCAAAGCTATTCTTGGCAAGAACAAAGGCACGATCGTAGAAGTAAGCGTACCAGCCGGCATCATTCAATATAAAATCGTTGATATCAAAAAATAAACCAGGCATGCCTTTTGAGAAAGCTTCCTTGAGGAAGCTTTTTTCAACATTGTGGAGCAGGAATGTGTTCTGCTCTGGCAAGGGTAATAGGGCAGCGGC
Organism: Paenibacillus sp. J22FR21; assembly: GCF_056269135.1. NCBI lineage: Bacteria > Bacillati > Bacillota > Bacilli > Caryophanales > Paenibacillaceae > Paenibacillus > Paenibacillus sp. J22FR21. The sequence goes on along the minus strand of NZ_JBWDNJ010000014.1, from coordinate 1,978 downwards.
TGTACCGCCCTGCCTTTCTGGACCAACAAGGAGATGAATCGTGGTGGAGCAAGGAACGCAAGAACAAGAATTAAGCGAGCTTCTGCAAATTCGCAGAGACAAGCTGGACGAGCTCCGCGGACTGGGCATTGACCCATTCGGCGGCAAATTTGAACGGACTCATCATGCTAAGAACATCGTAGATACGTATGAAGAGGTAAGCAAGGAAGATCTCGAAGCTCAGGCTGTTGAGGTTACCGTTGCAGGCCGAATCATGCAGAAACGCGGAATGGGTAAAGCAAGCTTTGCTCATATTCAAGATTTGAGCGGCAAGATTCAGATCTACGCGCGCAAGGACACCGTCGAGGAAGCTCAGTATCAAGCGTTCGATCTTCTGGATCTTGGCGATATTATTGGCGTGCGCGGCGTTGTCTTCAAAACAAACACAGGCGAAACCTCTATTAAGGCGAAAGAAATCACAGTGTTGTCCAAATCGCTTCTGCCGCTTCCCGAGAAATATCACGGCCTCAAAGACGTAGAGCTGCGTTACCGTCAGCGTTATGTAGATTTGATCGTGAGCCCGGAAGTACAGCAAACGTTTATCTTGCGCTCCCGTATTATCCAAACGATGCGTCGTTACCTGGATGCGCAGGGTTACCTGGAAGTCGAAACACCAACACTGCATTCCATTGCTGGCGGTGCTGCGGCTCGTCCGTTTATTACCCACCACAATGCACTCGACATGCAGCTGTACATGCGTATCGCAATTGAGCTTCACTTGAAGCGCCTTATTGTCGGCGGCATGGAGAAAGTATACGAAATCGGCCGCGTTTATCGGAACGAAGGCATTTCGACACGTCATAACCCTGAATTTACGATGATTGAGCTCTACGAGGCTTATGCGGATTATAAAGATATTATGGCTCTAACTGAGTCGCTTATTGCACATATTGCGCAAGAAGTGCTGGGAACTACGAAAATTATGTACCAAGGTACGGAAGTTGACCTAACGCCGGCATGGCGCCGTGTGTCGATGGTTGAATTGGTCAAAGAAGCGAAAGGCGTCGACTTCAGCCAGCAAATGACAGACGAAGAAGCGCATGCACATGCTAAAGCGCATAATGTGAAAGTTGAGCCGCATATGACTTTCGGTCATATCCTTAACGCATTCTTCGAGGAGTTCTGTGAGCATACGTTGATTCAACCGACGTTTGTGACCGGTCATCCGGTTGCGATCTCGCCGCTTGCTAAGAAGAACGATCTCGATCCGCGCTTTACGGATCGGTTCGAGTTGTTCATCGTGGCGCGTGAGCACGCGAATGCCTTTACGGAGCTGAACGATCCAATCGATCAGCGTCAACGTTTTGAGTCGCAGCTGCTTGAGAAAGAACAAGGCAATGACGAAGCGCATGAAATGGATGAGGATTTCATCCGTGCGCTGGAGTACGGTATGCCGCCAACAGGCGGACTTGGCATCGGAATTGACCGTCTAGTTATGCTGCTTACAGATGCACCTTCTATTAGAGACGTACTGTTGTTCCCGCTTATGCGTGAGCGTGCAGGCGAATAATCAAATTAAACAGAACCGCCGGGGTGAGTAGCGAGTAGCCCTGGCGGTTTTCTTTATGGAAGCGTACAGCGAAAAACAGTGCTCCAAGAAGAAATTGAAAAAAGTTTAAAAAAAGGGTTGCAATCATGTTGTGGGCTATGATATATTAATCAAGTCGCCGCTGAGACACGGGCGAATGAGCAAGAAAAACACGAAGTATTTGTTCTTTGAAAACTGAACAATGAGCGACCAGTCAAATGGTCATAAATCGCGAAACTAACGTTTCGCAAGCTAGTTTTTTTGAATGAGCTAACAAGCAAATTCATAAACGGTCTTCGGACCACTTTTATGGAGAGTTTGATCCTGGCTCAGGACGAACGCTGGCGGCGTGCCTAATACATGCAAGTCGAGCGGAGTTATTCCTTCGGGGATAGCTTAGCGGCGGACGGG
>NZ_JBWDNJ010000004.1:0-731317 GCF_056269135.1 Paenibacillus sp. J22FR21 | reverse complement strand
TGAGCGAGAGTGCCGGGTATTCGGCGAAAGAAGCGCACGAGGAGGTCTACATGATCGAGGAAAGTCGGGTTTTCGGCGAAAGAAGCGCACGAGGAGGTCTACATGAGCGAGGAAAGCTGGGTTTCCGGCGAAAGAAGCGTACTAGGAGGTCTACATGAGCGAAGAATGCCGGGTTTTCGGTGAAAGAAGCGTACGAGGAGGTCTACATGAGCGAGAGTGCCGGGTTTTCGGCGAAAGAAGCGCACGAGGAGGTCTACATGAGCGAGGAAAGCCGGGTTTCCGGCGAAAGAAGCGTACTAGGAGGTCTACATGAGCGAGAGTGCCGGGTTTTCGGCGAAAGAAGCGCACGAGGAGGTCTACATGAGCGAGGAAATCCGGGTTTCCGGTGAAAGAAGCGTACTAGGAGGTCTACATGAGCGAGGAAAGCCGGGTTTCCGGTGAAAGAAGCGCACGAGGAGGTCTACATGAGAGAGAAAACCGGGTTTAAGGTGAAAGAAGCGCATGTAGAGAGATCTACATGCGCCGAGATACCTGGGGTTCCGCCGCCTCGCCGCCAACCCTCTATTCCATCCCATACTGCCGCTTGCGGAACTCGCTTGGCGTGCAGTCCATCAGCTTCTTGAACACTTTGCTGAAGTACTTCTCGTCCTGGAAGCCGGACATTTCGGCGACTTGGGTGATTTTCAGATGGGCGCTGGCCAGGAGGATCTTCGCTCGATTAATCCGGCATGCGGTGATGAAGTCCGAGACGTTCTGGTGCAGCTCCTGCTTGAATTTGCGAGATATGTATTCGCGGCTGAGGTGGAATTTGTCCGAGATGCTCTGCAGCGTCAAATCCTCGTGAGCGAACTTCTCGATATGGGCGGCGATGTCGCGAATCGTGCTGCCGCGCTCGCTGACCGCGTTCAGCCGGGTTCCGATCTCGCATGCTTCGCGCACAAAGGCTTCCTTCCATGCCGCGTATTGAAAAGCGCCGCCGGCATCGACAGGCACGGAGCTGCTATCCCCGGCATACGTGTTACCCACGCCTTCTACATTACGGCCGCCCTCCCAAATCGCAGCGGCGAGCTGGAATTCCCGCTGCCAGAGCAGCAGATTCTCCGGAGTAAGCCGACTTCTCTGATCGAGAGCATCGAACCACAGCTGCAGCGCGCGGCGGATGTTATCCGGACTGCCGCTTTGCACGGCGTAACGCACACGCTCCTCATAGGAGCTGAAGAACAACGCAGGCTCCGCAACAGAAGCTGCGCCACCTTCAAAGCAGTGAATGCATTTCCCCATCTGCAGCAGGTTACGCTGCATCAGTGCAGTCCGCGCTTGCCGGTAGGAAGCGGTAAGTCCGGACGGGAAGGCAACCTGCAGGCCAACGCCGATGGCAAGTCGCGCCTTCAATGCAACGAACAAGGCATCGTTGCACTCCACGAGCAGTCCGGGCACATCAACCGAGCCGTCCCAGAAGAGCAGAACGATTTCCTGCTCAGATCCGGCATGGTGGCGGAAAGCATGACCCGCGCCACGCTCACGCAGCATCTCGTTCACGATATTAGCGACTGCATAGGCGAAGAGATCCCGGCCGGAGGAGCCGAATTTATCCGCTACGGCCGGAGGAGTGGAGCTTAGCTCCACAACAGCAGTCCGAATCATCGTCTCGGAAGCTGCCATCCCAAACGGCTTCATCGCCAGCGCAAACTCCTGCGCGGAGCCGGTCCCTTTCATCAGCGCAGCCAACAGCTGCTCCGTATAGAGCGGCTTCAGCTGATTCAGCTCAATATCTTGCCCGCGCGCACGAGAGCGGCTCGCATCCTCACTGCGCCAGCTGCTTACCGCCCTCTCGACAGCACTTGTTAACTGTTCCGCATCGATAGGCTTCAATATATAGTCCATGCCCCCGAATTTCACGGCTGTACGGACAAAATCAAACGTATCATGCCCGCTGATGACGATGATTTTGCTCTCGGGCGCATGATCCGCCATCCACTCCATCAGCTTGTCGCCGCCCATCACCGGCATCATCATATCCGTAAATACAAGCGCTGGCCGCTCCGCTTGAATCATTGCCATTCCGGTCGTGCCATCATCGGCCTCCAGCACCGTTTCAATGCCAAATTGCTGCCATGGCACAAGCAGCCGGATCGCCTCGCGAACATGCCGTTCGTCATCTACAATGAGTGCTTTCATCCTGTGTGATCCTCCGATGCATGTGGAATGTGAAGCGTCACCGATAACCCGTGCGGGTGCAAATGCTGAATACTGAGCGCCGCATCCTGCTTAAAGTAGAGCCGCAGACGGAACAGTACGTTCCTCAGCCCGATCGCCAGCCCTTCTTCCTCCTCATTTTCCGTCTCATGATCCCGCATGAGAAGCCGATTAAGCTCCGCCATACGTCCAGCCGATATCCCTTTCCCATTGTCCGATACCACGATCGTGAGTGCCCCGTCATCGCCAAGTGAACTGGCAATAACGAGCTTCGCCGGCTGCTCCGACGGCAAGAAACCGTGCTTGAAGAAGTTCTCCACCAGCGGCTGCAAAATCATCTTAGGCAGTCTTATGCTGCGAGTTCGCTCGTCGATCATCAGAATGATATCGAGCGAGGAGTCGAAGCGCTCTTTTTGCAAATCTAGGTAAGCCTGCACGTAATCCAGCTCCCGGCTCAGCTCGACCCCAACATCTGCCATGTCCATTTGATAGCGCATCATCTTCCCAAGTGAGGTCACAAGCTGATATACTTTCATGTTGCCATGCTGCAACGCAACGGTCCCGACGGATTGCAGCGCATTATAGAGGAAGTGCGGGTTTACCTGGGCTTGCAGCGCTTTGAGCTGAATGGTTTTGTTGGCAAGCTCAAGCCGATATTCCTTCAAGATCAAATTGTTAATCGTCTGCATCATCGACCGGAATCGCTTGGCCAGCAGCCCGATTTCATCATTGCTCTGGATATCGATCTGGACGTTCAAATTACCGGAATCAATCTTGTTGACATAACCGATCAGCGCCAGCAGAGGCTTCGTGAAACGATAAGAGATAAGCAGCAGGGCAATGACCGCAATGGCCAGAAAAGCCGCGCCGACCCAGGTATTAATTAAAGCGGTTTCATTAGCAGTCGCGTACAGATGGCTGTTAGGCGTTTGCTTGATCAGGTACCAATTCATGTAGTTGGTCTTCACCTGCTGGTAGAAAATCATCCCGGAGAACGCATGCCCATCCCAGTCAAAATGCCCCGTCTTCGTAGAGGCACTCCGAACAGACTTAAACCATTCCGTATCCAGCCGCTTGCCGACTTGGGCTTCATCGGAGGAGATGAGGACGCCGCCATCGGCGTCAACCAGATAGTAATTCTCATGTCCGGCATCGTACAGCTGACGATTCAAATCACTCAGCACGCTCGTCTTCACATCAATCGTAAGTTCCGCCAACTGCACATCGCTAGGTGCCAAGAAGATCGGACGATGAAGGGTGAAGACTTGTTCTTCCTTCACAGGAGACTTGATAGACAGTCCATAATTGTGGCTTAAATGCGTCGGTTCGATGTAGGTTTTGGATGCCATCGCAATAGAACCGTTCTGATGCTTGCCGACTTTGATGTCGTCATTCCATAGTAGATAGCTCGTATTCTGACCTGCTACATAGAGTCTGATTTTGTAAAATTCCTGCACGCTTTGATAGATATTATAGAGATGATCCTTAAGCAAATTACGGTTCTGGATAACATCGCTAATTTGATTCGGGAACACTTCGTTCTCCATATTGTGCTCCAAAATATAGTAGAGCGAGCGGGGGACATTCATCGAATTGTAGACAGCAAGCGACTTCTGGTTGATATTGTTCATATAGTTGATGATATTCGTGCCGCCGAGCGCGAGCAGCCGGTTGTTCTTCGAAATGGCCTCTTTGGTTAACGAGGACTTCGTCTGGTGATACGAGATTGCGATGGAGGCTGCTATCGGCAGTATAGTCGCGATTAAGAAGAGCATCATCATCTTTTTGCGGATTGTCGTGTTTTTGAATAAGGTTGTGGTCAAGGATGCGCCTCCCGAATCGATGGCGTGGATTTTGGTATAAACATACGCTATGAAATGTGAGTTGGTCAATATATTCCACCATGAAGTTCACGATCGTCTGTCGATTGCGGTTATCGCAAGCCGCTATACTGAGGTACGAGGGTTAAGAAAGGGGACATCTGGGTGCAGAGCTTGAATCGCAAAATCAAATGGCATGAATGGCTGCAGCAAACCGTATTTGTCGGACCGGGACTTCTGATTTTTCTGCTTATCGTCGCGGTGCCGTTCTTTATGGGTTTCTATTATACGTTTACGGAGTGGGACGGGCTGGATCTGAACCATGCGAAATGGGTCGGCTTTGAGAATATTCATCGCATCTTCACGGATGATGATCGGTTCTGGACCGCTTTCTGGTTTACTGCGAGATTTACAATTGCAGCAGTGGCGCTGACCAATGTGATGGCGCTATTATTGGCCATGCTGCTTACGCGCAATCTGAAGAGCCGAAATGTGCTTCGCACGATCTTCTTCCTGCCGAATGTCATCGGCGGCTTGCTGCTTGGCTACATTTGGTACTTTATCTATGTTCGCGGATTCGCGGCTGTCGGGGAAGCGACGGGGCTGGAGTTCTTCAATCTTCCTTGGCTCGGTACGCCGACAACAGCATTCTGGGGCATTGTTAATGTGTTCGTGTGGCAGACAGCAGGCTACATGATGATTATCTACATAGCAGCGATTATTGGGATCCCGAGAGATTTGACGGAAGCAGCTCGTATTGATGGTGCCAGTCCGTGGCAGATTTTTCGCTCGATCACCATTCCGCTCATTATGCCGGCCATTACGATTTGTCTGTTCTTGACGACATCGAATGCATTCCGGATGTTCGATCTGAATTTGTCCTTGACTGCCGGCGGACCGGGATATGCCTCAGAGTCAATCGCACTCAACATTTACCGTGAGGCGCTGACGAATAATCGGTATGGACTGGGCACGGCCAAAGCGATGATCTTCTTCTTCGGAGTCGCGCTAATCACCGTCACACAGGTTTGGTTCACCAAGAAGAAAGAGGTGGAAGCGTAACGATGGAAGACAAACAACGATATACGCCACTTCTGTTCGCATTCGAGCTCTTATGCGTACTATTGGCGCTGCTTTTCCTGACGCCGTTCTATTTTCTAATCATAAACTCGTTCAAAAAGCTTGGCGCTATACTCTTGAATGCGGCAGAGCTGCCGACAAGCTGGGGTTTTGGTAATTTCAAGCGAGCATGGATCGCGATTGATTTTCCGGTCGTGTTCATGCACTCCGTTGTGATCACCGTTCTAAGTGTAGGCTGTCTGGTGATTGTAGCCAGTATGAGCGCTTACCGCTTGGTGCGAAAGCCGACAACGTTCAATAAGTTTCTGTTCACCGTCTATGTGGCGGCGATGATTATTCCGTTCCAATCGGTTATGCTGCCGCTGATGCGTATCACGTCGATGTTTGAACTGCGGGGGCATGTATACGGAATCGTCATTTGCTACATCGGTTTTGGGATTTCGCTCTCGATGTTTCTGTTCCATGGTTTTATCAAATCCGTGCCGCTTGAAATTGAAGAGGCTGCTGTCGTGGATGGTTGTTCGCCTTATGGCGTGTTCTGGCGCATCGTATTCCCGCTGCTGAAGCCAATTGCCGTTACGGTCATCATTCTGAACGTACTGTGGATTTGGAACGACTATTTGCTGCCGGTGCTCGTCATTAATGACAACTTCACCACGATCCCGCTGGCGGTGCAGAAATTCTTCGGACAGTATTTGCGCAAATGGGATCTGGCGATGGCGTCGCTGACACTTAGTACATTGCCGATCATTGCATTTTTCCTTTTTCTACAAAAACATATTATTCAAGGCATTACGGCAGGATCTGTTAAGGGGTAATATATTGATATTCCACTAAATTAATCAAAATATTACACTATCTAGTTCAATTTATTCGGTGTATTCGCAGAAATATGCACTCTATAATTGGAAATGTAACCAATACCATTTGGGAGGCCAATCATGAAGAAAAGATCGATATTCGCACTTACGCTTGCCACTGCACTTATCGCGAGTGGATGTTCCAGCAACAATAATAACGGGGGCAACAGCACAGACGGGGAGAACGCGAAAGCGACTAACAACACCGCTGCTGCAAACAATTCGGCGACTACAGAGACAACAAACACGCCGAAAGAACCGGTAACGATTAAAGTATTCCAATTCAAGGTTGAGATCGCAGCGGCGCTTGCGAAGATGGCAGAAGCCTATGAGAAAGAAACAGGCGTGAAGGTTGAAATCGAAACGCATGGCGGCGGCGAGGACTACAGCGCATTGCTGAAAGCTGAGCTCGCAGCAGGCGAAGAGCCGGAAATCATTACATCCAGCGGCTGGGCAGGTTTCGATCCTTATGTAGACCGTGCGGTTGATCTCTCGGGCGAGCCATGGGCGAAGGATCTTGTAGAAGCATCTCGTGCACAGATTTCGCGCGATGGCAAATTGCTCGGCATGCCAATGACGCTTGAAGCGTACGGCTTGACGTACAATAAAGACCTGTTTGCAAAAGCAGGAATCACAACGCTTCCGCAAACGCTTGATGAACTGGAAGCTGCTTGCAAGAAGCTTCAAGAGGCAGGCATTATTCCTTTCGCATTAACCAACGAGTGGTGGTCGCTCGGTATCCATACGTTTAATATCGCGAACGCAACGCAGGCTGATCCTGCCGCATTCATTGATGAAATCAAAGCAGGCACGAAAACATTCAAAGACGATCCGCTTACCAAACAATGGGTTCGCCTTGTAGACATCATGTTCGCAAACGGCCAGAAGGCTGCGCTGACAACGGATTACAACACGCAAGTGGCAGAGTTTGCTGCTGGTAAATACGCCATGATTCAGCATGGTAACTGGATCCAAGGTATGGCGGATGAAGTGAATCCGGATCTTAACCTTGGCATGATGCCGGTACCGCTGGAAGGCGCTCCGAACGTATTCACAGGCGTACCAAGCAACTGGGTTGTGAACAACAAATCCGCTCATCCGGACGAGGCCAAAGCATTCCTCAACTGGATGGCCACTTCGGAAACAGGCAAGAAGTTCGTAGCCACTGATTTCAAATTCATTCCGTCGATCACTTCGATTCCGGCTGATCCAGCTGCAATCGGCAAAATCGCGGCAGACTTCGCAACGTTCTCCCAAGAACATCCGGAGCAAGTGAAGGGCTGGCAGTGGGATCGTTTCCCAGACGGCATCACACAACAATTCGGTGCTGCAATGCAGGAATACATGGGCAAACGTATCAAAGCTGACGAGTTGCTTGGTAAGTTTGATAAAGCTGTAGCGGATATCGTGAAGAAATAAGGAGAATGGCTGAGCAGGGGTGACCTTGCTTGGCCATTTTTTTGTTTGTGACGAGGGGACCGTTCAACTTGAATTGGTGTTTGCGGCTATGAGATGATCGGACTAGAAGAAAGCAGAGGAGGTTGATCAAGAGGATGATGATGAGGACATGGCCGAGAGGACTTTCTGCAGTTGTGTGGCTGCTCGGACTTTGTTTGCTGCTCACTGCTTGTAAAGGGAATGAAGAGTCGGTTGTGATGCCTTCTAATGAAAGTGGACATGCTTCTTCTTCTAATGAAGAGATGTCCGTTGCATTAAAGGCTGTTGTTCCGGAAGGGACGCTGGATAATCCGGTTGGGATGGTGAGTGAGCTCGGTGTAACGACCGCGCTGCGCAATCAAGTATTCGTCATTGAACAGCCGGGCCAAGTGGTGATGCTGGATCTTGCGAACCCCTCAAGCAAACCGCAAGTTGTGCTCGATATTCGGGATCGCGTGTACAGTGACGGCAATGAGCAGGGACTGCTGGGGTTAGCTTTTCACCCGAAGAAGCCTGGGATTGCGTTCGTGAATTACACGACGAAGACGCATACGGTTATCGCGCGTTTCGTGATGAGTGATCCGGAGCATCCGGAGATGCTGGATCCGGCGAGCGAAGTGATCATGTTGACGTATGAGCAGCCTTTCTCGAATCATAAAGGCGGGCAGCTTGCTTTTGGACCGGACGACGGGTACTTATATATTGCGGCAGGAGACGGGGGCAGCGGCGGCGATCCGCATGGCAACGGACAGAATAAGCAAAGCTTGCTCGGCAAGGTGCTGCGCATTGACGTGAATACCGGTGTTAACGGCAAGCATTACAGTATTCCGTTGGATAATCCTTTTGCAGGCGGTGGTGGAGCACCGGAAATCTACGCGCTTGGGCTGCGTAATCCATGGCGTTTCAGCTTCGATACCGCTACTGGTAAACTATGGGCGGCGGATGTCGGGCAGGATCAACTTGAGGAAATCAACCTCATCGAGAAAGGCGGCAACTATGGGTGGAACGTCATGGAGGGGGATCTCTGTTTCAAGCCTAAAGAAGGCTGTAAGAAGGAAGGGCTGATCGAGCCCATCTTCACCTATGGTCGCGACCAAGGAGTATCCATTACGGGTGGCTTCGTGTATCGTGGCAAGGCGCTGCCGGCGCTTGTCGGTTGGTATGTCTACGCGGATTATGCAATGGGCACGATCTGGGCGTTAAGGCAGAATGAAGATGGCAGTGTCGACAATAAAGTGTTGATCGAGACCGATCAGCTGATTACTTCGTTTGGCGTTGACGCAGACGGGGAGCTGTATATTTGCACGCAGAAGGGCAGTTTGCTGCGACTCGGCTAAGCAAGGTGAAACGGCTGTCGCCGTCCTCTTGGCGAGGCAGTGCGTATCTATTTCAAGAAAAAGCCGCTAGACAATGGGAGGGAACGGATTGAAGTTCCTGTCCCGCACTGTCTAGCGGCTTATTGATTGTTATTCTGTCGTAGGTAGCTGCTTATACTTGATGAAAGCTTCCCACTGAGCAGGTGTCAGCTTATGGCCTTCGAAGAGACTGCCCGAGCGTGCTTCCTCCAGCAGCGTTGTCAGCCACTTCTTCTCGGTCTCGCTGAAATCGATGAAGCCTTGAATCATCAGCGCGGAGCCGCGAGGCAGGAAGTTTCCTTTGAGCTGAAGTACCGCATGCATGCGCTCAATTCGCGATTGGCAGGCTTCCAGCTGTTTGACGATATTCTCCTCTACCTTCTTAGGTTCGCCGTGGCGAACGAACGCCATCGACAGAAACAGCGAATGCTGGGGGTAGGATATTTGTTGGAATTGTTTGTCGAGCAGCTCTTGGAATGCCTTTCGTCCGGAATCCGTAATGCGATAAATCGTCTTATCCGGTCGATTCTCCCCAGGTATCGAGACGACCTCAGCCGCCTCGATCAGTCCATCCTCGCGAAGCTGATCTACCGCGTAATAAAGCGATCCGTCGCGAAGTTTGAAGCATTCGTTCCAGTTGCGGTCTTTAATCGTCTGGCGAATTTCGTAGGGGTGGCGTTCATATTCCATGAGCAGCCCTAAGATTAAGAGCCTCATTGACATGGGTTATCCTCCGTGGAACGAAGGCGCTGGTTTGCCGTCGCCTTGGGGACCGTGTTGTCCTTCAGTGCCGGGTTTACCGGGTGCTCCTGGTTTACCTTGCGGTCCGGATTTGGATACTTCCAGCTTGGCGCGTCCCATCAAGATCGCGAAGATGAGTGCCAGTACCGGAAGGATAATCGTCCATTGGAAAATAAAGATGATGGAGTCGCCAAGCTTGCTGATCAGCTGTGATATGAGATCGGCAGGTAATCCCAATTGGGCTTGAATATCGGGATTAAGCAGCGCTTGACCGCCTTTGATTTGAGCAGCTACTTCCGGGTTAATATTCGGGATTTCTTTCACGCCGGATTGGAAGGCTGACTTCTGCATCGCGCCGAATACGGTAATGCCGAGCGCAGAGCCGATTGTCCGGAAGAACGTAATCAGGGACGAAGCTGAGCCTTTATATTGCGGTGGAACTGCATTCAGTGTCGAGATGTTGAGCAAGGAGAAGGAAACCCCGATGCCAAGACCGACGATAATCATAAACAAAGTAATGACGAGCCTGGATGTTTCTTGATCCATGACATAACCTAGTAGCAGCGTGCCTACTAACAGCGTTAGCGCAGATACGACCATGACGTCACGGTATCTGAGCTTGCTGACCACACGGCCGCCAACTTGGCTGCTGAGCACTACGCCAAGCATCATCGGCGTTAGTACGCTGCTCGTTTCTGTTGCTGTTTTGTGGAATACACCTTGAATGAAGAGTGGGATATACGTTGCAGCAGCGATCATAATGCCGCCGTAGAGCACGCTGATGGCCATGCTGCTGGTGACGACTTTGTTCTTGAATAGGGATAGTTTGATGATCGGATCCTTCGCAGAACGTTCGATAAACAAGAAGGCGATCAGCAATACGCCGGCAGCCACGAAGAGCGAAATGGTTTTCGCCGAATCCCATGCCCAGCCGTCCGACCCGCCAAGTTCGAGGCCGAACATCAGCGTAAGTACAAAACCTGTCAGCGAGATTGCGCCTAACCAGTCGATGATTTGTTTACGCGGATTGGATTGTTCGTGATAAGCCTGCGCGATGAAGATCACCGCTAGAATGCCGATAGGCACGTTGATGTAGAAAATCCAGCGCCAGCTAAGATTGTCGGTGATCAGACCGCCCATTACCGGACCGAAGACGCTGGATACGCCGAATACCGCGCCGAATAGACCCATCATTTTGCCGCGTTTCTCGGCTGGGAATAGATCGAAGATGATCGTGAAGACGATTGGCATCAGCGCGCCGCCGCCGATCCCTTGAATGGCGCGGTAGATGATGAGCTGCTCCATGTTCGTTGCGGTTCCGCAAAGGATGGAGCCGACCATGAACAGAATCAATCCGGCGAGGAAGAACCGTTTGCGTCCGTACATATCGGATAGCTTACCAAAGATCGGGGTCGATACGACCATCGCGATCATATAGGCAGAGTATACCCAGATGAATTTATCGAAGCCTCCGATCTTCTCGATAATCGTAGTCATTGCCGTCGATACGATCGTTTGATCGAGTGCAGCCATAAACAGACCGAGTAGCAGGCCGGCAATTACGAGTTTAACATTACTTCTTTTGGCGTCCACTGCGTTCATTCCCTTCCTTGTTGAGTAGTATGTACTCAAATTTGAATACTACTCATTTTATTATACTCAAATTTGAGTTTACAACAAGCAATAATTGGATGTGGGGGTTGTATTTATTTTGTGAAGGCGATAAGGGCTGAGAGTCGCATGCTGTGGGCCGCGCCCTTGGCACGGGCTGAGAGTTCGGGAACGCGACTCTCGGAGGTGAATCGAAGGGGAAGACGATGCTGAGCGTTCCAAAGTGGAACTCTCAGCTCCAAGCAAGAGCGAGATTACTGTCTATTCGGTGGTTGATCCACTCCGAATTGCGGTCATAAGAGGCATAACCGCTTACAGCCCGAGCAAGACCAACAAAAAAAATCTGAGAGTCGCAAAAGGCGACTCTCAGAGGCAAAAGCGCTAATAAAAAGTGCTGAGAGTCGGAAAAACCGTCTCTCAGCACCATCGCGGGACCTAACTCGCCATTGGCGAGAGCTAAGAGTTGCAAAAGGCGACTCTCAGAGGCAAAAAAGCCCGGCCGACTCGAACGCGCCACCGCGCGCCGCGCGATGGCTGCCGCGTCAGTCGTTCTCGACGACGCGGGCGACGGGGCCGGAGCAAGTGCGGCATTTGCCGGTTAGCAGCAGCGCACGTTTCTCCTCGCGGATGCTGTAGTCGACGATTTCGACGGCGCCGCTGCAATTCCCGCAGAATACGTTGCGGACGAGCTTGTCCCGAAGCTGCTGCGGGATGGATTTCCATGCTTGCAATGCTTTAAGAGAAGTGACATTATCGGCCTTGTTCATGCGATTCCCCACTCCCATTCCATTCGAATTACTTGAGCCAGTCAGTCTTCCTGTAAGCCAGTCATCCAGTTAGCCAGTAAGTCATCCACTCACTCATCCAGTTAGCCAATAAGCCATCCAATCAGCTTAATCAGAACAACAATGCAAGCCATTCCTCTCGGTCAACCGGACCGAAGCATAAAGTTAGATCAACATCCACGAGCGCATCTGCAACATCTTGAGCCGTATACCTTACACCTGCGAGCCGATCGGTAACGAGGGATACTTCAGCAGTCCCGAAGAAATCGCCGAAGACAGATGCTTCGGTAATGACGCCATCCTGCACATTGAGCCGAACATCGAAGGTGCCGGCGGTTAGGCGTTTGACCTGCCGCACATTGAAAGCCGGCGACCGGCCATAGTTCCAATCCCAGCTGCGGTAGCGTTCTTCCGCAAGCTGCTGCACAGCGGCGAGATCCGAGTCAGTCAGCTTGTACGCCGGAATTTCGGTGCTGCTGCCGAAGATCGACTCCAGCAGAAACTGCCGAAATTGTGCCATCGTGAGCGGCTCCAGCAGAAATTCCGTTATGTTCGCGACACGGCTCCGGACGGACTTGGTCGCTTTGGACTCGAACTTGGCGGGGTTGACGTTCAGCGCCGAAACGATGGAATCGACTTCGGAGTTGAACAGCAGCGTGCCGTGGCTGAACATTCGCCCTTTGGAGGCAAACTGTGCATTTCCGGAGATTTTGCGCTCACCGACCTGTAAATCATTACGCCCGCTCAGCTCCGCTTCTACGCCAAGCTTGCGCAGAGCTTCAACGACAGGCTCGGTAAACTTGCGGAAGTTATGAAAGGAACGCCCGTCATCCGAAGTGATAAAGCTGAAATTGAGATTGCCGAGATCATGATAGACCGCTCCGCCGCCGGATAAGCGACGCACGACATGAATGCCGTTCTCCTCCACGTAAGCGCCGTTTACCTCTTCGGCGGTATTTTGATTTTTGCCGATGATGATGGAAGGTTCATTAATGTAAAAGAGAAGATAATCTTCTCCGTTGCTGCCTAGATTACGCAGTGCGTACTCTTCAAGTGCGAGATTCCACGAGGGATCGTTGTTGTTGCCGTTATCGATAAATCGCATCGCATGTCCTCCATGTTAATTCGTCGTTCCCCACGCGGCTTTACGGATTTCCGAAGGCGTGCTGCCTGTCTGTTCCTTTACGAGCCGCGAGAGATGAAACGCAGTCTTGAACCCGCATCTTGATGCAATTTCTCCGATAGAAAGGCCGGATTGAGAGAGCAATTCGGTTGCCTTGAGCACACGGTATTGCCAGAGATAGCGGATCGGTGTCAGGTGTTGATGAACGTGAAACAGTCGGACCAAGTGCTCCGGAGATACACCGGCAGCTCCGGCGAGATCAGGAAGAGCGATTTCCTCTGTGTAGTGCTGCTGAATATAGATTAATGCTGCAATGATGCTGGGATGCAGCTCTTGCTGCTGCTTGGTTTGAGCGATTCTCGCGGCAAACAATTGAAAGGCGGAATATCCCAGACTTATCATGAGCTCGTCCTGCTTTAAATAATCATTTTGCAACGAAAGCAGCATATCGGTCACCGAATTGAGTGCCTCCGGAATTGGCATGCTAAAGGGCAGGCTGTCCAAATAATGGAGCTCAGCATCCGTAAGTGCAGAAACCGATAAGGTAACCCAGCGATGCCAAGACTCTTGCGACTCGGCAAAAGCAAAATATTCGTGATGCTGCGGTTTCAGCAGCACGACTTGTCCGGCTTTGACAGAATAGCGATTGTCATCGATCGTCAGATCGAGCTCACCGGTATGAAGCAGCACCAGCTGAACATCCTGCTGAAGGCGAGGTCCATAAGTGCCTTTGGGCGGATAGACGATGGTGCCGGCGTAGGCGGATGTGATTTTGTCGTAAGGGAGTCCTGAGCTCATGCGAATCGTTCCTCCTTCCTTTCATTATAGCGCCCGAATTGCAAAACAGGAACATGGCGCAGCTCAAAAAAAGAACAGCCCGGCATGGCCGCCAGGCTGTCTTCAACATGCTAATAAATTCTTCTTGCGCCTGCGTAGCGCGGACCCCAGTAGGAGTTGTCCATCTGCTGCACATAGATTCCCTTCGAGGACAATGCAGAAATGAACGAACCGCCGCCCATGTAGAAACCGACATGATCCACCACTCCTGTTGACGGATTATGGAAGAAAACAAGATCCCCCGGCTGCAGCATCGACTTATTAACCGAGAAGCCTTGGCTGAACAGGTTCATAGAGGTTTTCCGCGTTTGCGAAACGCCGAATTTCGTAAACATATAATAGATAAAACCGGAGCAGTCAAAGCCGCTTGCCGGACTCGTTCCACCCCATACATAAGGAATGCCGAGGTAAGAGGATGTATCTGCTGTGAGCTTTTGCTTCAAGATCGCATGACTAACGGCGTCTAGCGTCAACGGACCGGTAATGCCGTCAGCGATGAGACCATATTTACTTTGAAATGCAATGACAGCATCGCGAGTAACCGTGCCATAATAACCGGTTGCAGTAGGATAATTGAAAAACCCAAGCTTCTTCAGATCAGTCTGCAAATTCGTAACCACTCCGCTAGATGCGCCGATCGAGTAAGTGACAGCGCTTGCATGAGTTTGTCCAGTGAAGGTCGTCGCTTGCGCGGCTCCTGACAGAAGCATCAAGCTTATGGCCGCCAGTATGGTTTTCTTTCTCATGATTGTCCTCCAACTCTGTTTATGTATAGACCACCACTTCAGCATAACAGCATCTAATATGAGAGATAACCTGTGTTTTGCTGGAAAAAAGAAAAAGCCCGGCATCCAAAGCCGGGCTTTACTCGCATTAATAGAGCGGAAACTTCTTCTGCAAATCGCTGCGTGAAGTCGTCGCATCCTCGCGGATATAGTGGCATACATAAGAACGGCGCCAGCGGTCGGTGCTCCGATTGCGAGTAGAGGAATGGATGAGCAGTTCATGGAAGAATAGGATATCGCCTTTCTCCATAATGACCGGAACTTCCTGCTTGAGATCGATTCCTTCCGTCTCGTCGGTCCAAGGCTCATGCTCATCGATGTTCTTAACGGCACCGTGGGGAAGCAAACCGAGCTTATGCGACTTCGGAATGACCCATAGACAGCCGTTCTCCTCATCGACGCTCTCTTCCATCGCGATCCAAGCGGCAATCATCGTCATCGGATCGTTCTTGATATAATAGAAATCCTGATGTGCCGCTTGCCCTGGGGAACCCGGCTCCTTGTAGAAAAACATGCTTTGCACGCACACGGCTTCACGGCCCATGAGCTGAGCAAGCGTTCCACGCACGATCGGCAGCTTCATCATTTGGCGCGCGAATCCGTCATGCAGATGGGGGTTGAACAAACGAATCGAATATTTCTTGCTCTCTTCGCAAGCAGCCCACTCCGGCATCGGCTTCTCGTCGCGCAAATCATAAATATGTCCGTTAAAGGCGTCGATTAGGTCAGCTGAGCAGCCGCTCTTAATCAGCAAGAAGCCCTCTTCGTTAAATTGATCTATTTGGGCTTGTGTAATCGGCGTTGTTAAGCGTGGGACTACTTTGTTCATCGCTCTCATCCTCTCGCATTGATTAGCTCAAGCTTACTGCGAAGGAGAGGCGGCGACAATGGCTGGTATTATCAGATATATATCTGAAATTGATATTAGATGTGGTAGTCGACGACGACTACACTCTCAAGCAGACCGTCCAGCGATTTCACGAACGCTTGATGAACAGGATGCGGGCCGTAAGCGCGCAGTGCATCTTGGTTCTCGAACGTTACGCGAAGCCCTAGGGAGTAACCGTGGATATTGCCGGTTTCTTCTGTGATGTTTTGTCCGGCAGTGAGATCGACGATGCCCGGAATAGCGCCTTTGAATGTAAGCAGGCTGTTTACCAGCTCTTGTTCCTTCTCGGGTGTGACGGTGGCGTTCATTTTGAAAATAACGATATGCTCAAACATGGGATTCGCTCCTTTAATAGTTGATTGTACAGCAGGTGTTTCATTGGTGACTGTCCAAACAGAATTATAGCAGAATCGTTCGCGATAATGGAGAGCGGGGGATGATAGTGGCAGGCGGATGTATGAACCAAAACAAAAGAGTACCGGCAATCCGGTACCCTTGTTTATTAACCCATCATCATTTTGCTGCCGGAAGCAGCGGCGGCATCTTCTTCCTCGAAGGCTTTCGCATCGGTCATCCACGACGTTACTCCTAGCAGCATTTTGCGCATATTCGAGACTGCACCGGCTTTGAGCTCTTCGGAAGGTTCGTAGCCAGGCCATGTGCGCAGGCAGGATTGGGCGTAGTTGTAAATGAGTGAGCGGCGAGTGACATCAGACAGATTGTTCAGCGCCGAGTGGTACGTATAGCCGTTGAAGATAACGGCTGTGCCGGCTTTGACGTTCATTCTGACATGGCCCGGGAGATCCTCTTGTTTCTCCACTTTAGGCAAATCTTCATCCTTCATGTGGATGCTGCCTGGCAAGAAAGCGAGGCAACCGCCGTCATACGGCACATCGGAGAGGAAGTAGAACACTTTGACCATGAAAGGTGCTTGCTTATCGCCAAAGAAAATCTTCGTAGTCGTGTCACGGTGCCAGTTGGTATGCGAAATCTTGCCGGGTGGTTTGAGAAGGGCATCGTTATCGATCATCACGAATTGATTGCCGATCATATCCCGCAAAATGTTCATCATCCGTTTATGTTCCAAAAGCCCGGCGAAGGTTTCACCATACTCAATGATGCCGCAAATCTGCTTCACATGGTTCAACTGGCCCGTAGCTGGGTTGACGCGACCATTGACTTCGAATTCATGGAAGGCTTGATCCATGTCTTCGTTAATGGAATCGACCTCTTGGCTGCTCAGAAAATCCTCAATCACCAGAAAACCGTCACGTTCCCACATCAATTGCTGTTCACTCGTTAATCCGTATAGGCTCATTCATAGACCCTCCTAGTCAGTAAACGCTTTAATTAACTTTAGTTTACGATATAGAGAGAAATGATTGAAGCTGGCGAATTGCCGATTAAACTCAATAAATTGCTGTTTTCAAGATTGGCCCAGCCACTATTAGAGGCGACGCAAGCTCCGGCGGAAATCACGCGGCGAATCATGCTGCACTTTCAGAAAAGCATGCAGGAAGGCATTATAGCTGGCAAATCCGCTTTGCTCGCTGATCTCCCCGATCGAGAGAGACGTGCTGATGAGCAAACGCTTGGCATGATGAACCTTCTTGAGCAGGACGTATTCCTTCGGCGTGACGCCGTATTGCTTCTTATATTGACGGATAAAATGATACAGGCTGAGATTGGCGATTTGTGCCAGCTGCGATACGTCTTCGACCTCCAGGTAGTTCGCATCCATGAATGCCCGTGCCCGCTGCAGCGGCTCCGGTTCGGTGCCGTGGTTTGTCAGCCAAGAACCTCCTAAGTCGCGCTGCTTCCGGAAAATCTCCATAAGCAGCTGATAGATATGCGCAGACAGAGGCATCTCATAGGCCGGATGCTGCTCTCTCATAAGAGCTGCGATCTGTTCGAGCAAACTGTGGATTTCATTGACTGAAGGAAGATTTTGCACGATGGAATAGGACGGTTCTCCGAACAGCTTCGGCCAGAAATGCTCCATGTCGATGCCGTCGAACACCAGATAATACATTTCGAAAGCGTTCTTCGCTTCCGTCTTATAAGCATGAGGCAGCCGCATGTCATGCACAACGCAGTCGCCTTCAACAATCTCAATCCACTGGTTCGCATGCTTAAAGGCGCCTTTGCCTTTGGTAATGAACAGAATTTCATAAGCCGGATAATAGTCGCGTGTATAGAGAAAATCCGATCGAGGTGCATCATAACCGCCGATTAATCCAAAGAACAGATGACTCCGCGCAAACTCGCTTGGCGTGCCGACAATTTCGAACGAATTCATAATGCCACATTCCTTTCGGCTTTCGGACAAGCCAATAATAGGTTATCTTCATTATATCGCGATAGTATAGAATGCTGCATGCTGTTCTACGATGCTCTCTTCCAATTGGTGAACATGCGTCTTCGGGCGGACAAGGCACCTGAACTTTTTGACGAAATATAGAACTGTTATGAATTTGCCTGTAATGGAATAGGAATTCACGGCAATAAACGGTATAATACCGATTAGGGATTTATTCTTACCGGCGTTCTTATGGTCGCCAGCACCCAATAAACAGCGAATAAGGAGTATGAAGATGTCAAAAACATTGATTTTCGGACACAAAAACCCGGACACGGACACAATCTGTTCGGCAATTGCTTATGCAGACTTGAAAACAAAGCTTGGCCAAGAGGTTGAAGCGGTTCGTCTTGGCGAAGTGAACGGCGAAACGCAATACGCGCTGAATCAATTTAAAACGGCTGCGCCTCGTTTGGTTGAGACCGTTTCGAACGAAACAAGCAACGTTATTCTTGTTGACCACAATGAGCGTCAGCAAAGCGCTAGCGACATCGATAAAGTGCGCGTCCTTGAAGTTATCGACCACCACCGTATCGCTAATTTCGAGACTGCACACCCGCTCTACTACCGCTGCGAGCCTGTAGGCTGCACGGCGACCATCCTTAACAAAATGTACAAAGAAAACGGCATTGCGATCGACAGCAACATTGCAGGTTTGATGCTTTCGGCCATCATCTCCGATTCCTTGCTGTTCAAGTCGCCGACTTGCACGCCGGAAGACGTTGCAGCAGCACGCGAGCTTGCAGCTATCGCAGGCGTAACTCCTGAAACGTACGGCCTTGAAATGCTCAAAGCCGGCGCTGATCTCAGCGACAAAACAATCGCACAATTGATTTCGCTTGATGCGAAAGAATTCTCGATGGGCAGCTACAAAGTGGAAATCGCACAAGTTAACGCGGTTGACGTAAACGACGTATTGTCCCGCCAAGCAGAAGTCGAAGCGGCGCTGAACACAATCATCGCTGACAAAGGCCTTGACCTGTTCGTATTCGTCGTAACCGACATCTTGAACAACGATTCCGTTGCGCTGGCTCTTGGTAAACAAGCGGCAGCCGTTGAGCAAGCGTACAGCGTGAAGCTTGACGACAACAAAGCGGTTCTGAAGGGCGTAGTTTCCCGCAAATCGCAAATCGTACCTGTTCTGACTGAAACACTTAGCAACCTGTAGGATATAAATGAACTAGGACATAGGGAAGAGGCCGATGAGCAATCATCGGCCTCTTTCTTATGTGTTGACCGAACATTGAGGGGCGAAATGTTGCCTAATAGGCAACATTTAAGAGGCAAACAGCCGCGTCATGATGAAATGCTGCGAATTCTGCAACATTTTCGTCTGATGGATGCCTCAAACCACCTCTCCATGGCGGAATGTTGCCTTCTAGGCAACATTTTTTAGTTACTGGCATGAAAACGAAGAAAATGCTGCCTTTCGGGTAACATTTTCTTCGAATGCACCATAGGATTCGCCGGTGACAGACTGCATAATCACTTCTTTTGTTCTAGCAGCGTGGTTGCTGCATCGACTGCCTGTCTATTACTCGGCACTCATCCCGATGCTAATGATCTTGTACCCTGGAACCGGCACGGAAGCGAAGCCGTCAGTCCCTAAGTCGCCCGCGGCATTCGCGTCTTCGAGAACAGTACTTTCGTACAGACGGCCATGCGATTGCGAGCTGACCGTCAGCTCAGCCGATTCGCCGGAGAGGTTATACCAGCGGGCGATTAGATCGCCGCGATCTTCGTTAATCTTCACGTTGGAGAGGGCGAGGCCCGATCCGGAAGCGTTCCATTGCAGCAGACTCCCCTGTGCGGGCAGCGGACCTACATGCACATCCGTTTGGTTGACCTGCATCGGCACTTGGAAACCGTATGCTTGCTGATAAGCGGTGAATCGCGAATCCCCGCCACTATGAGGGAGGATCATCCACTCGGCGACATTCGGACCTAGGCACTGTGCATCCGGCGTTAGGAATACGCCCCAATCGCCAAGCTCGCCGGTTGATCGAAGAATCGTCACCGCAAGCGTTCCGTCTCCGTCACGCATCACTTCGTATTCATTGAGGCCTTTATTGGCGATGGTCAAACCGCGTCCGTTCTCATGCACATCGATAAAAGCGCTCTGATGCTGGCAATTGCTCGGGTTCACCCACTCCTCAGTCGGGATTGTATCCCGCTCAGCGACCTCGAAGATGGAGTCGGCGTAGTGTTTCGCTGCCGTAACGCCAGATGGGAACAGTACGCGCAGACGCTGATCCTTCGCAGGATTATTGAAAGCGGCTTGAACACGGACACCTTCCTCGGAACGGCTGAGGCTAACGCGTGTTACAATCGTGATTGGTACTCGCTTTGCAGAACGCTGAGCTTTCCGGTCCAGGAAGTTCACCATCGTGGCGATTTCCTGCTGCAGCCGCTCATCGGCCTGCTCCGGAATATCGAACGTATGCGTAATTTCATACGTCGCCCGGTATGCTGTGTCTTCAACAAGCACAACTTGCGCCTCCAGCCCTTTGGTAGTTATGGCGGTGTCGCCTTCCGGCTGCTTGAATATATATTCGTTGCCGATGTCGCCGACATTCTCGTAAACACCAAGCCCTGCAAATGTCTCACCGGATCGTTTGTCCGTAATCGTCAGGCTGCCATCACCGACAATCGTAACGTGGAGGTAAGCATTCTCTATCGTGTTCTCCGCAACGACTAGCGATGATGACTGAGCCGATGTTGATGCCGATTGTGCCGCCGGGATCCACGCAAAGCTGGAATACCCCATCGCAGGAAGCGCTCCGGTCTCGAACGTTACAGCAATGACGCGGGCAAAATACGGCTGCCTAAACTTATCATCCGGCAGATCATAGCCGAATCGAACGCCAAGGTCCACGCTTGTGAAATCCAGCTTCTCGCCCAGATGGTTCACGAGATAGCCATCGGCCGTTGTGTGCTCTAGGACAAATTTGGAATTGTCCGATGGGCTCTCGTTCGGCTGAAAATAGCGGCGGCTAAGCTCCAGCTCCACCGTTACAACGCCGCTCTGCGCGTATCCGCTCGTACTGTATACAACGAATGGCGCACTGTCCGAGCTAATGGAAGAGAAGCTCGCCGTATCGATCTGTGCGCTCAAGTGAGCCAAGCTGTCAGCGATTACAGCAGCAGCGACTCCTTTGCTCTTCTCGAAGCGAGTTTTCATTTCATGGTAGACTTCATCCACGCTGCAGCCGCAGATACTGTCATGAGGGTGATTTTGCATCAACGTTTTCCATGCATAATTGAGCAGACCGTGCGGATAAGGGCGGCCATTCACATGGGCCATAGCAGCCAAGGGCTCAGCGATCTTCTCCAGCATCGTCTGATTCTCTTGGTTGAGCTGCTTAATATAAATACGTGATGAAGCCGTATTGACGAGAGAGTACCAGCCGTCAGTACGCTGACCGCGAAGCTCGCCTCTGATTGTGCTTAACGTCTCAGGCAGAGTAGACTGCACGGCGGCGACGTAATCATCGTAATTGGAATGAATGAAGTCATAGTCCGGATACAGCTCGCGAGCCGTCCGAAGTGCAGCAGATAAATTCGCTTGAGCAGGCTGGTGATCGCAGCCGTTCATGAGAAGCAGATGCGGCGTTGAAGCATACTTAGATGCATTTGCGATGGCATTGTCCCAGAACTTACGCGCCGCTGCCGGTTCCTCTGGGATTTCCATGCCGTTGTTGTACCAGTTGGCGAACAAGATGCCGAGCACCCGTGAGCCATCCGGTGATTCCCAGTGCAGCTCCGAGAATGGCGATTCGAGGTCCAATGCTTCCGACACGCTATTATTAAAGCCCGTGGCTTTCACGCCGCGGCCGAACACGGCTGTTGTGATGCCTGCTTGCTGCAGAATCTGAGCGGCCTGCCCCATGTTGCCGAAGGAGTCGGGGAAGTAGCCAAGCTTGGAAACAGGGCCATACGCTTTCGCATCACGATGTCCGATCTGCATGTTGCGAATATTGGCTTCGCTGCTGGTCAGAAACTCATCCTGCAGAATATACCAAGGGCCGGCAGAGAGCTTACCTTCTTGGACCAGCTCTATAAGCTTCTCGCGTTTCTCGGGATACACTTGCAGATAATCCTCGAGCACGATCGTCTGACCGTCGAGATAGAAACTGCGAAACTCGGGATCCTGATCCATAATTTCGAGCAAGCCATCCATGGTTTGAATGAGTTTGGCATGATGCGCCTCGTAAGGCATATACCATTCACGATCCCAGTGGGTGTGCGAAATAACATGTATAATTGCTTTTGGCGTCGGCATAGAAGGGCAGACCTCATTTCATTTGAATTATTAAAATATATTTTAATCATAAATCGAACACCGATTATTGTAAATCCGTATTTATTAAAATATATATAAAAAATCCCATGACCGCTCAAGCGTCATGGGAAGGTAGGTTTACCGGTCGATTGCCGCACAATAAGCTTCGTTCCGAGCACAAGCTTGGAGCGGCTGCGTTCCTGTGCCGGAGCTAAGACGAGCTTCGCCGCATCGCGGCCGATACTGTAGAAGTCCTGCTCGACAGTTGTGAGCGGCACTTCGAGATGTGCGGTGAAGGAGTGGTTATCGAAGCCGGTAACTGACAGCTGCTCCGGTACTGCGATTCCTCGTTGGAGCGCAGCCTTGAGCAGGCCTGTGGCGGTATAGTCATTCACGGCTACAGCAGCCGTAGGCGTAGGTGCAATGGCAAGCAGATGGTCAAGCAGCACATCATACGGATTGCCGGCAGTCTTGTTCACCTTCAGCGTCTCCAGGTTAATCAGCCATTCGGGCTGAGGCGGAATGCCTGCTTCAATGAGAGCATTGCAGTATCCTTTGTAGCGGTCGCTGACGGATACCGCTTCTTTCCACGATTGGCATACGAAGGCGAGCCGTGTATGACCAAGACGGAGGAGATGCGAAGCAAGGCTGTAGCCTGCTTCAATATTGTTGGAAACGACAAGCGGTGCTTCCAAGCCTTCAATGTTCCGATCAATGAGCGTAAACGGAATACCCTCGATAGCAAGATGGCTGAAGACATCGATGTTCTTATAGCTGGACACCGGATAAACGATGATGCCGCTGACGCGATCCTTGGCCAGCTTCTGAATAATGCTCCGCTCGACCGCATCGTCGTATTTGGAATTGTGGAACGTCACATACAGCCCTTGTGCAGCGCACTCTTCCTCAACACCGCGGAAGATTTCATAGCCGATCGTTTCGCTGAACGGCATTACGAGCGAGATGACGGGAATGGGCAGTATCGAGGCTATGGATACCGAACCTGCCGCTCCTCCTGATTCGGTAAGAGAGCCAGCCAGCGGTTGCGGCGTTTGATCCGTTACGAAGGTCCCTTTTTTCTTAATCCGCTTAATCAGTCCATCCGTTTCCAGTTGCCTCATGGCATGAGTGACGGTAATGGCACTCACGCCGAACTGTTCGGCGATTTCCGGCCCTGTCGGCAGTTTATCGCCTGCGCGCAATTCCTCCGAAGCAATGCGGTCCGTATAGTAGTCGATTAAGATTTGATAGCGGGGTCTATGCTCTTTCACGCTGATCCTCCAAACCGATCCGTCTCATTAATATATATTTTATTAGTATAATGCAAGTTGGAGGGCCAGTACAATAGAGGGCATGCATCTGGCATGGCAAGCGAGAAGGGATTGGAAGCCAATTCCAATTCGGGGCGGATGTGTTATGCTTGCAAGGTATGGGGAAAAATGTTCCATATAGGAGCATGAACACAATTCTGGAGGGCAATAATGGACGGAAAACCTTATGTAATAGCAATTGCTGCTGTTTCCGGGGGCGGGAAGACGACGTTGACCGAGCAGCTGCTTGAACGATTAGCGCATGCGCAGGCTTTATATTTTGACGACTATGACTTTGAGGACAGTCCGGAGGATATCTGTGATTGGGTGGAACGAGGAGCCGATTATAACGAATGGAATCTTACCTCACTACGGAAAGATATTGAGCTTTATCTGCAGGATGTTGAGCTTGAGTATCTATTGCTCGATTATCCGTTTGCCTATTTGAACAACGACATTCATGAATTCATTGATCTGACGATATTTATAGATACGCCACTTGATGTTGCGGCAGCCAGAAGGATATTGCGCGATTATGCGTATCGGTCGATGGATGATCTGCGACATGAGTTATCGAACTATCTATCCCGCGGCAGGGATGCTTACCTGGAGATGCTAAGAAGTGTCAAACCAAACTCGGACATCGTCATCGACGGTACGCAGAGTACCGCAGAAATGGTCGATCGCATTCTACTTGCTCTACAATAACAATGGCTGCGCAGTGATGCGCAGCCATTAAGGTTGTCGAGAAACTCTCTGCGATGAGCGCATGCTTTGTCGCTTCCAGCTCTAACGGTTGTCACAGTGGTTATTGGGCATAAATTCGCCTATTTTATTTTCTAACGGTTGCCAGCGAGCTTATTTGAACGTTTTCCACTAGGAATAGCCCCATATGCTGTAAATAACGTCTGTCACAACCGTTAGCCTTTTAAAAAGCCTTATTTTTATGAAATAGCCACGCTGACAACCGTTAAACTTTATTCCCACCGAAACCGAGACTGCTCGGGCAGATTAAAGGCTTGAAACATTATTGTTCAATGGCTGCGCAGTGATGCGCAGCCATTGTTATTTGGTAAACCATCGAATCGTTAAGCTTCGTCAACAATCAGCTTGCCGACCATATCGCGATGACCTGAACCGCACATGACGGAGCAGTGGAATTCGAAGGTACCCGCATTCGCGGCATCAAATTCGCCTTCGCCATCACCTTTGATGTCTACATTGTAATCCGCGATCGAGAAACCATGACCGGCGTCGTCGCTGTGAAGCGTGATTTTGACATGATCGCCTTTCTTCACGTGAATTTCCTGCTGATCATATTCGAAATCCTTGGCCTCGAGCTTGATCTCTACTGTTGGTCCGCTTGCCGGATCTGCAGCCGCGTTCATAGAAGGTTCATTCGTAGCCTTGCCTTCATTCTCGCCATTGTTGCTGTTGCCATTGCCGTTGTTGCCGTTGTTATTCCCGCAGGCGCTGACTAATGCTGCAATGAGTAGTAATGCTGCTGCAAGTATTGCGAAT
Organism: Paenibacillus sp. J22FR21; assembly: GCF_056269135.1. Lineage (NCBI taxonomy): Bacteria > Bacillati > Bacillota > Bacilli > Caryophanales > Paenibacillaceae > Paenibacillus > Paenibacillus sp. J22FR21. The sequence continues at coordinate 706,326 of NZ_JBWDNJ010000004.1, read as the reverse complement.
TTGGCTTTCATGTTTCTATCACTCCTCTACCAATATGGAATCATTACCCATCGTAACATAGTAATATGAAATGAATATGAAAATGATGGGTGAATTTCAAAGAATTGCTTGAACAGCTTAACAAGAAGTACACATCTAGAAAACATCCTCTTAATCTACTATTTGTAAACTCAAGTAGAAAAGATCATTAGGAGGTAGGAAAATGGTTTCGCACAAAAGAGTTGGATTGAAAAGCACACTTGCTGCAACAGCGGCAGCAGCGCTTGTTGTGACAAGCATCCTGGCTACACCGTCGACTGACAAGGCAGAGGCTGCTTCTTCGCAAACAAAGAATGTTATTCTGTTCGTCGGAGACGGCATGGGTACAGCACAGCGTAACGCGATCCGTTTGGCTACTGTCGGTGAAAAAGGCAGTTTGGCAATGGATGCTATGCCATTCGTAGGACTAATTCATACAAGCTCGACTGATCCGGTAACGGATTCAGCGGCATCTGCTACGGCCTATGCCAGTGGCGTAAAAACGTATAACGGCGCTATCGGAATGGATGCCGATAAGAAGTCGGTCAAAACGATCATGGAATATGCGAAGGATGCAGGTAAATCGACAGGTGTTGTTACAACGAGCCAAGTAACGGATGCTACCGGTGCAGCATTCGGCGCCCATGTTGAAGACCGCGCCAAGCAAAGCGATATCGCGCTGCAATATTTGACGAAGAGCAAGGTTGACGTGCTTCTCGGCGGCGGCGAAGATTTCTGGTACCCAGCCGGTGAGGCGGGTAAATTCAAGGACGAGCCTGCTGAAGATCCATCGGAGAAAAGCAAAGGCACACAAGGCAACCTGATTAATAAAGCAAAACAATTGGGCTACAGCTATGTGACGAACAAAACGGATATGCAAAAAGCGAAAGGCGGCAAGCTTCTTGGACTGTTCGCCAACGAAGAAATGTTCCAACAGCGTGCTGAGGGCGAAGGGGATATCTACAACCCGGTCGTTTCGCTTCCGGATATGACGAAGAAGGCGATTGAAACATTGTCCGCCAACAAAAAAGGTTTCTTCCTGATGGTAGAAGAAGAAGGCACGGATGAGTTCGCTCACCAAAACAATGCCAAAATGACGATTAAAGCAGGTCAACAGCTGGATCGCTCCGTGCAAATCGCGAAGGATTTTGCTAAGAAAAACCCGGATACGCTTGTACTCGTGCTTGCTGACCATGAAACTGGCGGCTTCTCCATAGAAGCAGTCGATGAAAAAGACGAGTCTGGCGATGACATCTCCAAGGAAGACGGTCCGTTCGCAATCGCTAACTCCAAGCAAAACTTTGTTGTAGACTGGACAACTTCCGGTCATACGGCAGTGGATGTTCCGGTAACTGTAATGGGCAAGAATGCGCAATTGTTCGCAGGCAGCTACGAGAACACGGAAATTTTCACTAAGCTGATGCAGGCGATGGGATATAAAGCACATAAATAAGCGTATGGTGATGGATGAAGAAGCTAGCTGCGGAAATCGCGGCTAGCTTCTTTGTTTGTATTGACAGGCAGGTTTGCGGGGATTCAGAATGGGAGTGTATCCTATAAATGAACAATCCTGGGAGGTGGGAAGCTAGTGCCAGAGATAACGGACTTTGTTTTGACCCCAGACATGATTGAACAATTTTATCGGGAAGGTTACTTCTATGCGCCGGGTTTGCTGTCAGCTCATGCGGTGGATGCCATCAATGCCGAGCATGTTGAATTCGCCAATCAACAGGGAGACGGCAAATGGAGGAGCCAAGCCATTATTAATGTGGAGCAAGAGAGGGACAGGTTTCCGGCGACGACTGATTTTCTGACGGACCCGGATATCGTGAGTGTCCTCGAAACGATACTTGGCGACAGAGTGCGAATTTGGATGGGCATGTACGCTGTTGTAGCACCGCATGGCAGTGGGCTTGAATGGCATCAAGATAATCAATACACGCACATCTTAGGGCATATGCTGAATGGGTTTATTGCGCTTGATCCGATCACGCAGGATAATGCAGGCTTGTGGCTTGCTCCCGGGTCGCATCGGCTGGGACGACAGCCGAACTTGAATGCGGAAGGCGGTCATAAGCGGGCCGCTGACCCGGAGAATGGCATCCCGTGTAAGCCGATGGCGCCGGGGGATGCGGTATTCTTTCATCGCGAAACGCTGCATCACAGCAAGCGCAATCATACGGATATTCCGCGTCGTGCCTACGCTTTCCAAGTGGCGGCGGCTAATTGCCGATATGCGGAAACCGGCAAGCTGCTTGAGGATCGCACTGTATTGTCCGGCTATCGCCACCGCCGATCATAGCGGTGAAAATATAGAAGCCGTCTCAACCGGTTGCCGGGAGCAACGGTTGAGACGGTTTTTTTGGTGTCCGGCGTATTAGAAGGGGCCAAGCGAGCTGATTATCTCGGTATCACGATGGAGCGGCTTGCCTTGAGCAAAGCATCCATGGATAGGAGTGCGGCGAAGTAGATCAGCAGCGCGCAGAGGATGGAACCAACGGAGCTCCAGAGTTGCGGAAAGCCTTGGACTACAGTTAAATAGTCGAAGGCCCAACGGCCGCAAATCGCCATCAGCAGCATGCAAATGCCGACCTTTAGATAAGGCCCAATGCTCATATAGATCCCGATTGAGCCGGATATCGAGAAGAAGTTCAGCAGGAATTGCATGATAATCCCGATACCGATGCCGAAGGTGACGCCGACAATGCCGAATTGGCTGCCGAACACGAAGATGGCAATGGCCTTGAACGATGTGGACACGACGTAGTTCCAGAGCGTAGCACTGGCGCGGCCTAGTCCGAGTAGAATCGCATGCAGGGGAGCGTCGAAGTAGTGAAGGAAGAAGATCGGCGCTAATATTTGGAGCAGTAATCCCGCTTCAGGCGCGCCATAGACAAGCGTCGTGAGCGGAGTTGCCCATACGAACAGGATTACGGTAGCCGGTGCACCGATAAGCAGTCCTAAGTTCAGCGCTTGATTCATCCGTTCATGCATAAGCCGATCATTCTTATTCGCGGCCGCTTCGCCGATTGCCGGTATGAGCGCGGTAGATAGGGATTGCGTAATAAAGCTAGGCATATAGAGCAGCGGAAAGGCGTAACCGGCCAGCATCCCGAATTGCTTCGTGGCTAGCGCCGTGCTTATTCCGGCCAGCGCGAGACTTGTGGCAATAAGCAGGGGCTGGAATGCACTATATACCGAATGCACGACGCCTTGACCGGTTGTCGGCAGGCCAATTTGAAGCAGCTCGGTGAGTGTTTTTCTGCCCTGTTTTAGATGACCGGCCCAAGTCTCGCCCGGCAGCTTCGCTTCACCGCGCATCTTATAGCTGACCACGAGGAAAGTGAGGCTGATGGCTTCGCTGATGACAGAGGCGGCCATCGCACCTGCCGCTGCATAGGCGACTCCGTAGGGCAGCAGCAAATGTACCATCGCGAGCACGCAAGCAATCTGCACCGAATACTCGAGCACGTCGGAAGCGGCGATAACCTTCATTCTTTGAACGCCTCGGAAGTATCCCTTCAGTACCGCAGATACTGCGACAATCGGCGCGATCGGCGTAATCGCCAGCATCGCATAGTAGGCGCGCTGGTCACTCAGCAGGATGGATGCGATCCAGTGCGAGCCAAGCAGGGAGAAGGTCGTTAGCGTTACACTTAAGAAGCCGGTCACGGCAAGTGAAACATGCAGGATACGCCTGACCTTCACCTTCTCATCGCGAGCATAAGCTTCCGCGACCAGCTTCGATATCGCAACAGGCAGGCCAAGTTCCGTAATCGTAATCACAAGAGGCACGAGAGGGTGTGCCATCATTAACAAGCCGATACCTTCGGCTCCCAGTGCGCGAGCGACAAACATGCCGCTGATAAAGCCAAGAATGCGGTTGATGAAAGCAGCGACAGATAAGGCCATCGTCCCCCTCATGAACGATTCCTTCTTTTGTGCCATGTTTCGTTCCTCCTGATCCTCGAATACTTAAATGTATTCATCATTCGGAAAAGCATGCGAACGAGCTGTGGCTGAGTGAGAAGTTGCATCGGTATGATACCCATGCCAAAAAGCCAGCCGCTGTGATCGCGGCTGGCTTCAGAGTGTCGAGAAACCCATGTTTTTATTTCCGAACTGCATAGGAGCTCTTCCAACCTGTAACGGTTGTGACAGTGGCTATTTGGCCCTAAAAGCCCGTTTTTATTTTCTAACGGTTGTAGGCGGGCTTATTTGGGCATTTTTCGATAGAAATCACCCACTTGGCATCGAATAACGATGCTCACAACCGTTAGAATTTTATAAGGTGTTTATTTCATGAAATAGCCACGCTGACAACCGTTAGAGAATCAGTAGGCAATCACAACTAAGGAATTGTCACCAATTCGTTACGCAGGCTCATTCTGTCAGCTTGCATTTTAGTCGCCAGCCGTCAGCTGGGGCATCCAAGACGTACTGCTGCAGCTTTCCATCGGGGTTCTCAATGACAACTAACAGCCCATCCGATACCGGCTGCAGGTTATGAATCTCACCGCCAGGCACAAGCTGCTGGGCAATCGGCTCTAGGAGAGGGATAAGCATATTTTCAAGCCAGATTCGTTCCTCATACCAGCGTGGTACAGGAATCGAAGGGGGATAGCCATCTGCCGGCGCATGGAGAGCAGCCGCGAATTGCCCCCGTTCAAGCGGCAGCTTCGTTCCGGCTCCGATTGCGGCTACGAATCGAAGGCATAGCTCAATCGTATGCAGCACTTCATCCACATGCACGCTGCCATTGGCGTAGCGGATTTCAACCGTACCGATATCGAACCAAGAGGCTACGTTGATCCCGCACCGGTGAGATTGCGGTCGGCCGGCGTTGTGTACGGCTAGGGCGGAAGGATCTAACGCGAATCGCTCACGCATCGCTGTCGTTACCGGCGGGCAGAAGAGCAGGCGATGCTCGCTCGTTTGCAGCAAAGCCTTCAGCGTATCCTGATAAACCAGTGCCGCATCTAGGAGTGGGAGCACCATTTGTTCTCCCCATGCTTCGATACCGACATGTACATGAAGTCCGCAACTCCAATTGGCAGTGGCGCCCTGCGCTTGAAGCCGGCTCAGCATGATGCGAATCTGATCCCGCTCCTCCCATAGAATCGGAGGGGGCTTCAGCTCACTTCCGGACTCGATTCCGGTTTCATCTATTTGATGCTCATTCAAAGACATTTCCCAGCCGGGCAGCAGCTCCAGCTCCGCTGGTTTACCGCCTATAAACTCTATTTCAACGCCGAACTTCAGTTGCTTCCAATCTACTGTTTGGGGCCACATTGCAATCTTCCTCTCGTTTGTATGATGAGTCTAACTTGTCATACTTCCGAAAGGAGAGGTGGACCTCGGGTTTACCGGGGAATTTTCAGTTTAGGCATTGTCAGCTCGCCTCCTGATTGATTTGGATATCGCTTACAATATTCGCCCTCTGAGAAAGACATTCCTCCTGGAATGGAAGCGAAGTGTCCAAGCTAGTTGGCGCATTCCACATAGATTAATAGATGAGAGGATTTTATCCATCTCGATGTTTAGCTAGTTTTTCTATGGAAAAGGAGTGAATGCAGTGGCGGATTGTAATCAAAATCCAGTCGGTGAATGCTCAGAGGCGGAAGGTCGTGATACAACCGCGAACGGTATAGCTTCCCATGCTGAGGGGCTGCAAACAACCGCGAACGGGGATGCTTCGCATTCCGAAGGAAGCGGGACGACGGCAGGGGGAGGAGCAGCCCATGCGGAAGGCTATCAGACGCAAACGTTGGCGGATACCGCCCATGCGGAAGGAACGGCGACTTTCGCGAGCGGAGTTGCCTCCCATGCGGAAGGAAGTTCAACCGCAGCCAATGGAGATGCTGCCCATGCAGAGGGGTATCTGAGTGTAGCCAATGGTCTTGCTTCGCATGCGGAGGGAATATCATCGGTATCGAATGGTTCTGCATCTTATGCCGGAGGCAGGGAAACCACTTCGAATGGTGCAGCTTCCCATACAGAAGGTTATCAAACGACGGCTAATGCGGATACCTCCCACGCGGAGGGGTACCAATCTACAACGGCCGGCGATGCTTCGCACGCCGAAGGCTATCAGACCTTAACGTCTGCGGCTGCGGCTCATGCGGAAGGGTCTCAGACTGTAGCCGGCGGCGGTTCATCTCACGCGGAGGGCAGCAATACGCAAGCGCTTGCTTTGAATTCGCACGCGGAAGGGGAAGGAAATACGGCAAGCGGCCGGGCTTCCCACGTGGAAGGTGGAGGCTTGGATCTGTTAGGCAATCCCGCACCAAACCAAGCCATCGGATCTTCTTCGCATGCCGAAGGGATAGGTACTGAAGCAAGCGGAGACGGCTCCCATGCGGAAGGCGGGACCGTAGATGTTACGATTGCTCCCGGCCCTCGTGCGACGGCATCCTTTGCCCATGCTGAGGGTCAAACCACTGTCGCGAGCGGAACGGCCGCTCATGCGGAAGGGTTCCAAACGCTCGCCAGTGGACCCAGTGCGCATGCGGAAGGAGCCAACTCGACTGCCGGAGGGAGTTTCTCCCATGCCGAAGGGATAGGAACAAGTGCAAGCGGCGTTTATTCGCATGCGGAAGGCGCGGATTCGATTGCGAGCGGCCAGGCCTCCCATGCCGAAGGAGAGAGCAACACGGCAAGCGGCCGAGCTTCTCATGCGGAAGGTGGCGCGGTGGATTCACTTGGTAATTTTGCGCCAACCGTTGCATCGGGTGACAGCTCCCATACCGAAGGGGTAGGCACGATAGCGATCGGATTTGCTTCCCATGCGGAAGGCGGCACGAATGATGTGACTGTTGCTTTTGGACCTAGGGCTCTGGCAGCATTTTCGCACGCCGAAGGCCAAACAACCGTGGCCAGCGGAACGGCGGCTCATGCGGAGGGCTTTCAGACTACTGCGAGTGGCCCAGGGACACATGCGGAAGGCGCAAACACGAGTGCGAGCGGGCCGTTTTCCCATGCTGAGGGAATCGGCACAAGCGCGAATGGACCTTATTCGCATGCAGAAGGAGCCGATACGCTGGCAGGCGGTCAAGCATCGCATGCGGAAGGCTCCGCTACGAAAGCGTTTGCGGCGTCCTCTCATGCGGAAGGTGAAAATACGATTGTCGATATGTCTCATACCGGGGCACACATTATGGGCCAGAATGGGACAACCAGATTTCCGTTTTCATGGCACTTGGCCAACGGGCTAATGGTAGGGCCAACTTTGAACTCTGCCGTGATTGAAGGGCTGACCGGTAATTTGTATCTGGATGGTACAGTTAGCTCGCCGAACGCTGCCGATTATGCCGAGATGTTCGAAACGGCAGATGGGCTTGGAATTGATGTTGGTTATTTGGTTACGTTTGACGATCAGGCTTGTGATAAAATCCGCCGAGCAACGGCCTCGGACAGTTACATCCTAGGTGTAGTCAGCGGACGACCGGCAGTTCTCGCCGACTCCAGCGATTTGCGCTGGCATAAGCTGTTTGTCACGGATGAATGGGATCGCATTCAGTACCATGAGGTGGATGTGCCAGAAATGCTCGATGGTGCGGGCAATGTATTGAGACCTGCCGGTATCAAGACAGAGCCCATGCTGAACCCGGATTGGAACGAGGCGTTTGACTATGTGCCGCGCTCGCAGCGTCCGGAGTGGGTGGCTGTCGGCGTGGTCGGCAAACTGCTCGTTCGGGATGACGGCACATGCGTGCCCGGGGGCTACTGCATGTCGAACGACGAGGGAGAAGCAACGGCAGCCGCAGCGGGTTATCGCGTCATGAAGCGGACCGGGCCGAATCAGGTGCGGATATTTGTGAAGTAAGGGGAAGGAGCTGCGGATGGCGTGCAGCTCTTTTTTTCAGTCTATTTTTCTATTGATTTCATTTATGATACGATCAGAAAACAATATATTCCTATATTAGGTGGTGTCTGGTGATGGAAGTCATTCAGCTATTAGATATCGAGAAGGTTTATTCCGGCGACCGTATTGAGACACCGGTACTGAATCAAGTGCAGCTTTCTTTGAAGCGTAATGAATTCGCGGCTATCGTCGGCGCGTCCGGATCCGGAAAATCCACGCTGCTCAGCCTGATCAGTACGCTCGATCAACCGACCTCGGGACAAGTTATATTTGGCGACGTCAATGTTGCCGCATTAAAGGGAAACCGATTGGCCGACTTTCGATTCGAGCGAATCGGAATGGTATTTCAGCATTTTCATCTTCTGCCTACATTAACTGCGTTAGAGAACGTCATGTCGCCTTTTTTTGGCCGGAGAACGAAGATTGATTATACGAAGAAGTCTGCACAGCTTCTTGAACAGTTGGGTCTTGCAGGCAAACAAGATTCGCTTCCGTCACAGCTCTCCGGTGGAGAACAGCAGCGCGTTGCAATAGCACGAGCGCTGGTCAATGAGCCGGATTGGCTGCTTGCTGACGAGCCAACCGGAAACTTGGATTCTCGTAATGCGCAGCTATTCTATGATTTGCTGCATCAGCTGAAACGTGAATTTGGTTGCGGCATCGTGGCGGTTACACATGATATGCAGCTCGCACAGAAGGCGGATCGGTTGATTGAGATAAGAGATGGACGTGTCGTGGAAGATCGGAATCTCAGCGTAAATGGCGGCAGCACATGCTAAGGTTCATTTGGTCCAATTGGTGGCGCCATAAGGAACGATTTCTCATCATGCTTGTTGGTGTGTTCATTGTTAGTGCAGGGCTTAGCTTTCTGTTTGGTCTGAATGAATCCAACAAAGGGACCGTCATGGAAACGCTGGAGAACAAATGGAAGGTTTCTTATGATATCCTTGTTCGTCCTCAGGGGACTCGGGCAACCGATGAAGTAAACCACATGTTTGAGCCTAATTTTCAAGATGGCATTAACGGTGGGATCAGTCGCAAACAGTTGCAGCAAATCAGAGCGATTCCGGGGGTTAGCATTGCAGCGCCGCTGGCTGTAATTGGGTATACGGAATATATGCTGCCGCTTAATCAATGGTATAAATTAAAGGAATACGGCATGTATCGCATGAAGGTTCAAACGACAACCGATAATGGTGTGCAACTTCAGACGTCAGTCCCGTTGTCCTCCTATGCTTACTACGGCCCCCTAGATGATCCGGAAGTCAAGCTGTTTACCTATGATACGACCTTGCTGGTAGGCATTGACCCCGTTGAAGAAGCCAAATTAGTAGGATTGAACAAGGCTGTTCTGGCGTCCTATACTTCCAGATATTTTGATGCTACGGATAGCAGCAAGATTTATGATTTTGATCAGATGTATGGTGGGAGTTATAGAGCCGTCGATGTTCCAATCCTGATGAGTAATCGGCCATTTACAGATAAGAAATATAAGTTTGTTTTTGAGAAACTGGACGTCCCTTATGAAACGGAAGCCCAGGTGGCGCAAGTATCAGAGAAAGTTAAAGCAAATGGCGGGTTAAAATTCCTGGAGCAATTAAAGTCGGTTTCATCTCAAAGCTATATCTATCAGGACACGCTGGAGGATGCTAATGCGAGACAGGCAGAGAAGTTTATGATGTCGCAGTCAGACCCGGATATTCTCCCCCTCGCGCAGAAAGCGACTTCCCTTGTTTATAAAATAATGAAGAGTCCGTTCTCGAATCGATGGCCTTACACGTATCAGATACAAACATTCCCTGATGCGACACTGTCGTCTGCCGAGCGATTTCCGGACTACTATCGCCCGTATGAGCAAATTACCGATGCGCAGCATCCGGATGCTATATATGGACAAATATTGCGAGCGACATATATTGGGCTCTATGATCCTACCAAACTCCAGGTATCTAAAGATCTGGAGCAACTGTTTCCAATGGATACATACAGAGCACCGTCAGCAAAGTTTGTTTTCGATTCTGAAGGTCGCCCAGCAAATCCGCAATCGACCATTAAACCGGTCAACAATCCGCTCGGCTTCTTGACGAGTCCACCTACAATGCTGACAACGCTCGATGCTGCTTCGTTGATAACAGGTGACAAGCCGATCTCTGTCATTCGAATCAAGGCAGCGGGAGTCAATGAGGTTTCAGATGCCAATCAAGCCAAGCTGGCGCAGATTGCCGCAGCCATCGAAGATCAAACCGGGTTACAAACCGATATTATGATGGGGTCTTCGCCGCAGCCGGTTTTGATTCAAGTTCCAGCAAGCGGAACACAGAGCGCAATCGGTTGGATGGAGCAGATGTGGATTAAACTCGGCGCCGCGCTCACGATAGTAAGTGAGGTTAAATTGGGTTTCTCAGGCATGCTACTGCTGGTAATCGGAGTAGCGATGATTTATGTTGCAGCTACGAATATGGTTTCCTTTCTCGTTAGGAAGAAACAATTTGCTATTATGCTGTCAATCGGGTGGAGAAAATCGAACCTGCGACGCTTACTCCTTGTAGAATCTTTGTTGATCGGAGTTTTTGTTGCGCTGGTGACGTGGACAATTGAAGCGTATTTCATTTTTGCCAGAGGATCGGAACTCTCCTTGTCTCGATTTCTGTTAATTGGGGGCTGCGGGTTCGTTATCTATTTGCTTGGCGTCATTGCACCACTCCTACAAGTGGGTCGTATCAAGCCTATGGAAGCTTTGCGCTCAGGTGAGTACATCGCTTCTACTCGAAGAATTACGCCGGTTCGCCATCTGTTTCAGTTGGCTGCGGCTCATTTTCACGGTAAATTGAAGCGGAATTGGTTATCGGTGATTTCGATGGCGGTTCCGACGATGTTATTGATGTTTTTCGTGTTTGTGACGATACGGCTGAAAGGTGTGTTCTATACTTCATGGCTTGGCCAATATGCCGCTGCAGAGATTGGGAGCATGCACTACATTGCGATTGGCATTTGCTTATTAATCGCTGTGCTCACCACGGCGGAAATCGTCTGGCAAAATGTGTCCGAACGAAAGCCGGAAATTGCGCTGCTAAAAGCGTTGGGTTGGCGAAATCGTTCTATTCGTCAGCTTGTCTGGTACGAGGGGATGATAGCCGGAATTTTGGCTGGTTTATTGGCTTATGTATTAGGTGTTCTTTTCATCGCGTTGTTGTATCACAAGGTGCCGGTTGATGAGCTGTGGTATCTGCTTGTGGTTGGCGTGGTTCCTGTACTCACTGGTATATTAGGCTCTATCCTTCCTGCGGAGATGGCGGTAGCCCTTTCCCCGATAGTAGGAATGAATGGTAGTTATACGACAGCTAAGCAGTCAGAAGAGCGCATGAAGAAGATTATTATAGTGGCGGCAATGGTTACACTGCTCGTTGCTGCATCAGCTATCGGACGTTTAGTCATGCTAGATCTGGGCAGAGAGGCACAATCAGTAGATGCAAACGTAGTTGCATTCGCAGCTCCTCATGCTGATGTAGAAGTCGGCAAGCTAGCTGGTTATACGCCTAAGTTCGTGAAGAACGGGAGCAGGGCTTCTTATGATCTGCAACTGCGGATGAATGATCAAGCGGAATTCAGTGTTGAGGCGGCTATTGAGGTAAACAACCAATCGCTTGAAGATTGGGACAAGCTTGTGTTCTATATGATTCCCAATGTGTTTACCAACAAGGATGACCCACGATTGTACCAGGCATCTGCGCGATTTGAAATCAGCAGTGTTGCTGTCGAAGGAGAGAGTACTTCCTTTACTCTTGAAGGGGACAAGCTGAGTGTTCCGTTAATGAAGTCGTTATTGCCTTCAGATCATGCAAAGGTCGAAGTGACCTATTCATTTCAAGTACCGGAGCATGGAATTCGTTACACGAAGTCTGGTGCGAGCTACTATTTAGCACAGTGGTATCCCATGCTGGCGACGTATGAGGGTGGTTGGAATAAGCAACCTTATACGCCAAAAAGCGAATCTTACCTTACCGGGTTTAGTGACTTCACGCTTCACTATGAGCTTCCAAGCGGTTACCAGGTAATTAGCTCATCGGATGAAGATGCGACGATACCTTCAAATTCGGGCGACGTTCATCTCTCCCATGCGAAAGAACTGATGGTAACGGTATCGAAAGAGCTGACGTTCGTGGAGACGAAGGTGGATGGTGTCGACATTCGCGTATGGGGTAAATGGAAGGAGCAAGCGGAAGAGGCACTTCCCACTATCGCAAAAGCATTCCAATACTTCGAGCAGCATATCGGCCATTATCCGTACAAACAGCTTGACGTTGCGATAGATAATGTATCTTCAATGGAGTACCCGGGGATTGTGACGGTGGATGGCGATTCGGCAAAGGAAAAACATACGTTGGTGCATGAGTTAGCCCATCAATGGTTCTACAATGTGGTAAGCAACGATCCTTATGTCGACGGATGGTTGGATGAGGGTATGGCGGAGCTTAGCACAGCCTACTATTTGGATGATTTCTCGTTTGATGAGCAGTTCTATAAATCAGGTGGGGTATTCTCGAACTTACCGCTTTCCGCGTACGAGTCAAATGATGTCATCCAGTCGATGTATGCACAGCCGGCCATAGAAATGCGAGAGTTGTTTGATCGATATGGTGGCAAGGATGCAGGTATGGCTTTCTTGCACGCTTATTATGAGAAGTATCAGAATCAGCAAGTGGATACGAAAGAGTTCGTGAGATTCGCTGCGGCTTATCTTGCAATGAGAGATGATTCGTTTTTCCGGGATTGGCTGCAGCTGGACTAAAAGGTTATAAATAGCCCTGCCACTGTGAATGCCTGCCACTGAAAAAGTCCAACTGATGAATGGCACAGACGTTTATTTTACCCGCCAGAGCTGGAGGTATATATAAGTGTTAATGGGCGTACTCTTTGAGTTGTACAAACTACACGATAAACCGGAGCCTTCCGAGAAAATAGGTACTTTACATGAAAAAAATACATTTGAAATAAGGTTAACTAGCTATATTTGCTAGAAAGAAACGGATGAGTTGTAGGCAGTACACGTCATACTTCATTTGAGACTAGCAAACAGCGAATGTGTTGTACTCCATACACGTCATTTTCGAGCCGCGTGATAGGTGATTGGCCGAACTCGGCTCGCGGGACGCTGAGAGTAGGGAAATCGAATTCTCAGCTCCGGTAGGCGTGAGAAAATATACAGAGAGTCGCGATATACGTCTCTCAGTATTGAAAATCGCTTAATAGAGAGCTGAGAGTCGCAAAATCCGACTCACAGGTTTGACTTTTACCAGCCTGACTCATTCTAACCCATCCCTATCATCGTAAGCGGCTATTCCGCTTAAAGTTCCGCAAACCCACCAAACGTGGCACAAAGTCGCCAATTATCCTCGCTGTAAGCGGCTATTCCGCCCCCAGCCCCATCTCCCGCAATCTCCACCACCGACACAAAAAAGCCCGAGAGCAACCGGGCCGCACACGATCATGCGGCGCAGTTCCTCTCGGGCTAATTAACTCCTTAAGGCAAATTCACGCCGCGCGAAGCGACGTACAGGCGGTACCAGTCTTCGCGCGAGAGGCGAAGGGTCGCCGCATCCCGGCAGGCGCGGATGCGCTCCGGGTTGATCGTGCCGATCACCGGCTGAATGCCGGCCGGGTGCGTCATCAGCCATGCGAGCACGATGGATTCTCTAGTCGTGTTATGCTTCTCGGCAAGCTGGGCTACCAGTGCAGCGGTTTGCACGACGCTTTCGCTCTGGCCTTCCAAGGAGCCGCCGGAGTAGCGGCCTTGCGCGAGCGGTCCCCACGATTGCAATTGAATGTTCTCCAGGCGGCTATGTTCTATCGTACCTTCCGGGAACACGTTGTTGCGCCATGCTTCTTGGTTCACGCTGACGGCGGTGTCGCAGAAGCCGATTTTGTGCAGGCTCATTTCGAGCTGGTTTACGATGAACGGCTCGTCGCTGTAAGCTTGCAGCAGACGGATTTGGCCGTGACTCATGTTGGACACGCCGAAGTGGCGGACTTTGCCGGATGCTTTCAGGGCATGGATCGCACTGGCGACATCTTCCGGCTCGACAAGTGGGTCAGGACGGTGCAGCAGCAGAATATCGAGATACTCCGTGCCTAAACGCTCCAATATCCCATCAACGCTATCCAAAATATAATCGGCCGAGAAATCAAAACGATGCGGATTACTCTCATCCCCGAAGCGAATGCCGCATTTGGACTGAATAATAATCTCTTCGCGAAGCGAAGGACGTTCCTTCAGCAGCTGCGAGAAAACGCGCTCCGCTTTGCCGGACGTATAAATGTCGGCATGGTCGAACATGTTGATACCAATCTCAAGCGCGGCATCGAGCGCTTCGTTGCCTTCACGGTAATGCTCAGCTGTAATCGGGCTGCTCGCGTTCCAGTCGCCTCCAAGTCTCATGCATCCGAGAACAAGCTGGCTAGCGTTTATATTACGGCGTTGTAGCGGAATAAGTTTCTGTGTCATAACATCCTCCAAAGTTTCATATGGAATGGTCAAGCTCCTGTTTCATTATGATGCAGCTACTTGCAAAATAAAAGTAGTGAAAATATTGATACGTAATGATACAAGGTATATATAGTAATCAAAAGTATAGCGGGGTACGGTGATGTTTAAACTCCACTCGCGCGACTAGAGTGCCCCCGCCAATCCCGATAGATCTGCACCTAACATCCATAAAAATAGCCATACGCGCGCCAAGCGCAACTTGTTATAGTACCAGTAACGCGAGAAGGAGAGACTGTTCCGATGGCCCATATGACGAACCCGCTCACACGGATGAACGTGAGACAGCAAATTATTTTACTTTTTATCATCATGGTCAGTCCGATTCTACTGCTGCAATGGTATGGAAACACGAGGGCGGAGCTCATTCTGAAGCGCCATGTGACCAATGCCTACGTGGAGCTCAACAAGCAGAATATGGCCCTCTTGAGCCGCGATATCGACACCGTCAACAAGATTACCACGACGATCATCCAAAATCCGCTCACCCAGCAGCTCGTTCCGGCACCGGGGGAGTCCGTCTTCGAACGGGTGCAGGAGTATTCGAAGCTCGATAAGCTCATCGCAGGCTACTCGATCAGCGTGAATGGCGGCGAAGCGGTCTACTACAGCCTCTACGTTTATGACCCTGAGGACTTTTACTATTTTGCACCGAAAATCCCCATGACGCAGACAGGGGTCTACTTCTTCTCCGACCGCGACAAGCCGGAATGGTTCGACGAAGCCGTGAAGAAGAAAGGCGAAGGCTATATGAAGCTGATCCGCAACAACATCGGCTTCTCGACGCAGACAACGCTGGCCTACGTGCGTTCGGTCAACAACATCTCGAACGGTCATGGCGTCATCGGCGTATTGGTGGCGACGAAGATGGATAAGAAGATTGGAGAGTCGTTTCAGAGTGTGACGCTGCCCGACGGCGAGATTTATTTTACCGATTCCACGAATCGGGTGCTGACGGCGACCGCGCCGGGCATAATCGGCACAACCCTGCAGCTTCCGACTGAAGCGGAAGGAATCAAACTGGGTGCGGCGGACGGCATGGGCAACATCAGCAACATCATTACGCCGGAATTTATCTACGTTATTAACGACAATCATCTGCAGCAGCAGAAGCTGATTTATAAGATCCCGGTCAATTCCCTGCTCCAGCAGCAAAATGAACTGAAACGCGTGATCCAGCTTATTTCCATCGTCTATACCATCTTTGGTATCATCGTCATCATGTATTTCTGGCGCTCACTCATGACTCCGCTTCAGCGTTTGGCCTATTTTGTCCGCTCCTACGAACCGGGCAAACGGGTACCTGAGACACCGGGAAAAGGGCGTAAAGACGAAGTCGGCGTACTCATCTCTTCCTTATATGACATGGCGCGGCGGCTCAATGTGCTGATTCATTACAAGTACCAGATGGAGATCAAGGAGAAGGAGTCCCAACTCCAACTGTTATATCAACAGATCAATCCGCATCTCCTGTACAACACGCTCGAGAGTATTTATTGGAAAAGCACGCTGGAAGGCAACTCCGAATCCGCGGAAATGATCAAGGAGCTGTCCAAGCTGATGAAGATCAGCTTAAGCCGCGGGCGGGAGCTCATCTCTCTCGAAGACGAGATGGAGCATGCGAAGGCGTACATCAGTCTGCAGCAGAAGAGGTATGAATACACATTCAACGTCATCTGGAACATTCCGGAGGAGCTGCTGCACAACCTGATTCCGAAAATCACCTTGCAGCCGCTAATCGAGAATTCCATCATTCACGGCGTTCGCAACATGGGTGAGGACGGCGAAATTATTATAACGGGCGCACTTCTGGACCATGACAAAATCATCATCCGCGTCGAGGATAACGGCTACAAGAAAGTAGACTTCGAAGCGATCCATAGGCTGCTGAACGAAGAGAAGGGCGATCCGGCCATCGGTTACGGCATTCGGAATTTGGATCAGCGCATTCGGCTTCATTTTGGCCGGAGCTTCGGAATTAGCTATGAAGAGCGGGAAGAACGGGGAACGCGCGTTGTCATTATTCTACCGCGCAGCCACGACGAAAGCGGCGATGCAGCTGCGGGTCCTACTATATAAGCAAGAGCAAGGAGGGAACGAAACGACATGTATTCCATATTGGTTGTAGACGACGAACCGTTAATTTGCAAAGGGCTGAGCAGCTTGCTCATGTCATCAGGTCTGGCCATATCCCAGCTGTATGTCGCACATAACGGCTACGAGGCGATGGATTATTTGAGGCTGGAAGATATAGATTTGCTCGTGACGGATATTCAGATGGGTGAAATGAACGGAATCGAGCTGATGCATCAAGCCAAAATGATCAAGCCTTGGGTGCAGACGATCATCATCTCCGCCCATGAGACGTTTCAATATGCCCAGCTGGCTATTCGGCTCGGTGCAAAGGATTACCTCATTAAACCGCTGAACAGCGACCAGTTCCTCGACTCGGTGCGTAACGTACTGCTGAACACGAACAAAACAAGCCCTTCACAGGATGAGCTGCTGGCAGGCTTCCGTGAGCAATTCCACATGGAGCAGCCTTCGCCGAAGCGAACAGCACTGCTTAACAAGCTGCTGACAGATACAAAGGAGGCAGAAGCGCTCGCAACAGCAGAACTCTTGAAGCGCGAACATGCCACCGTGCTCACGGGGCCGTATTTCTCCGTGCTGCGCGTGAAGCTAAGCCGTTCCTCGGAGCTTCTGCAATATGCTGCGCTCAACATTGCGATGGAGCTGCTCGACCAAGCATGGCTTCCGGTCGCCTTCTATTCGCCGGAGGATGAGGTCAGCATCATTATTCAGTGGGACGACAAACGCTTCGAGGATAGCGGCACATCGCGGATCAACCAGCTCGACATGCTGGGTCGCAGTTTGCAATTCAACATTACGAAATACCTCGGCATGAGCTGTGTCATCGGCATCAGCCAAGTATTACGAGGGGTTCCATTCTTAAGCGAGCTCGGTGAACAAGCGCAGAAGGCGATCAGCTGGAACTACGACCATAAGGAGCTGAGCGTCTTCTATTATGGCGACTTCAATTGGAGCCGTTATGACCCGAAGCAGGACCCGACGGTGGAGGAGCTGGATGCGCAGAACAACATTATCGCCCAGAAAGCGAAGAGCTATATCGATGAGCACTATGCTCAGAAGGGGCTTACGCTTCATGAGGTGGCGCAGAAGAACCATGTCAGCCCGAATTACCTCAGCTATCTGTTCAAGAAGAACATCGGCCATAATTTATGGGAATACGTCATCAAGCTGCGCATGGAAGAGAGCCGGAAGCTGATCCTCACCACGGATCTTCGCAGGTATGAGATCGCGGAGCGGGTAGGCTATGAGTCGCCGGAGCATTTCAGTAAAATTTTCAAAAAATATTTCGGTGTCAGCCCAACGGAGCTGAAGAAGTAATATCGCCTATGATCCTCATAGAACTACACATGTTCAGCCATGACCCGCTTCTCTAGAATGAAAGTAGGCAAGCAGAAACGACGAGCCTCCAAGCGAAGTCGCCGTTTCTCCAAGGCTACAACATGAAAGAGGGGACCATATGGGAACGTCCGCGCGGTTTAAAAAACATATTTGGGGTTATTTGTTCGTCGTACCGGCAGCCGTCATCTTCATTCTGTTCTTATGGATGCCGATCGTGAAAGGATTTATTTACAGCTTCTATCAGGTCGATTTCGTCAAAGGCAATACGTTTGTCGGCTTCGATAATTTCCGGACCGTGCTGCATGATCAAGATGTATTGACAGCGGTGAAGAACACGCTGTATTATATGCTGCTCTGCCTATTGATCGGCTTCTGGGTCCCGATTGTATTCTCGATCGCGATCTCGGAGCTGAAACGGTTTCAAGGCTTCGTTCGCGTTGCGGCGTATCTGCCGAACGTCATTCCGGTAGTGGTTCTGTACGGGTTATGGCGCTGGATGTACGATCCGGTCGGTCCGATCAACGCAACCATTACGCAAGCCGGCTTCGAGCCGGTCTCCTTCATGACCGATACGAAATGGTCGATGATTTCACTCGTCTTCATGGAAACCTGGCAGCAATTCGGTGCTGCGATGCTGATTTATCTCGCAGCGGTGCTGAGTATTCCGCGTGATCTGTATGAAGCAGCGGAGATAGACGGCGCCGGCGTATGGAACCGAATTCGGCATATCACGCTGCCTTTCATTCGCAACCTGGTCGTACTCCTGCTTATTTTGCAGCTTATCGCTACCTCTCAAGGCTTCCAGTCGCAGTTCGCTATGCTGGACGGCGGACCGAACAACGCAACGCTGACCTATGCGCTGCTCATCGTCAAATACGCCTTCACAAGGCTCGATTACGGTGCGGCATCCGCGCTTGGCGTGCTCATGTTCCTCGTGCTCGGCGGACTTGCCGTCCTTCAGCACCGACTTTCCAGCAGAGAGGTGAACTAAGATGAAGAGCTTTGACCGCGGTATACTATCCCGTTACGATTTGCAGAAGACTTCCAATAAGCTGGTCTATGGCCTCATGCTGCTCGTCATTGCAGCGATGGTCTGCTCTATGCTTTATCCGATATTAGTGACGCTGCTGAACAGCTTCAAATCCAATGTGGAGGTCAACTCGTTCCCGCCGCATTTTATTCCTCAGACCTGGCAAGCGGATACGTACTCCAAAGGGTGGAACTATATTCAGCTGCCGCTCTTCTTCCGCAATACGATGATTATTTTCGGCGGTAATATGTTCGTTACGATTCTTGTGCTCGGCTTGGCTTCCTTTAGCTTGTCGAGGCTCAATATCCCGTACAATCGGGCGATTAACTTCTTCTTCCTTGCGGCCTTGTTCATCCCGCCAACGACGTACATCATCCCGAACTTCGTCAACCTGAAGGATTTGGGCTTGCTCAATACGTTCCAAGCGTTCTGGCTGCCGGCCGGGGCGAATGCCTTCTTCCTGCTGCTGCTCAAGAACTTCTTCGACGGCATCAGCCATGAGCTGTTCGAAGCGGGTCGCATCGATGGGGCGTCGGACTTCAGATTGTTTGTATCGATTGCGATTCCGCTGTCGGTGCCGATCTTCTCGACACTTGCCATCTTCGTCTTCTCCACGGCATGGAACGACTGGTTCTGGCCATCGCTGGTGATGCATACAGACCAGAAACGACCGCTTGCTACGGCGATCTATAATTACGTCATTAACGTGCGCAGGCTGGATACGAACGTGAAATTCGCGATGCTGACCATGGTCATGCTGCCGCCGATTGCCGTGTTCCTCATTTTCCAACGGTTTATTATTCGAGGGCTGCATATGGGCGGCGTCAAAGGATAGAAAGGATCACATCGTAATCGTAGACCTGCACATGATCGACATAGGAATACACATTCTGCTTTCTCTGCGCCTCTATTATGATGAGCGTGTAAGGTAAATAAACGTGAGAAGGGGATAAAACATGCGTAAGATGCGTAAGGTTTCATTCATTCTGGCAAGCATGTTTCTAATGACAGGCGTCCTGTCGGCATGCGGAAGCTCGAACGACAACAACACCGGCGAGAACAGCGGCAAGACGAACAACGCGGCCTCATCGAATACCAGCACGAACACGAATACAGCGGCTAACACAGGCGATAACACGGCTGCGGAAGAAACACCTGCCGCTAAAGTAACGATCAGCATCTACTACCCAACACCGGATTTGGTGGAGAAGAGAGCGCTTGAGGACGACAAAATCAAACGATTCACAGAGAAATATCCGAACGTTGAGATCGTGAAGAGCGAATGGCAGTACAACCCGAACGAGATCGGAATCAAGATGGGTGCGAACGAAGCACCTACATTGTTCAATACTTACGCTACAGAAGGTAAATTCCTTGCAGAGCGCGGCTGGGCAGCGGACATTACAGAGCTGTTCAACAACTATGAGTTCAAGGATCAAATGAATCCGATTCTGCAAAATCAATTCATCATCGGCGACAAAGTGTACGGCATTGCGCAGCAAGGTTATGTAACGGGCACAGTAGTGAATAAGAAAATGCTGACCGATAAAGGCGTTGCGGTTCCATCCTTCGACTGGACTTGGGACGATATGCTGAATACGGCGAAAGCGGTTGCGGAACCGAAGAAAGGGATTTCCGGTATCGCGCCAATGGGTAAAGGCAATGAAGCAGGCTGGAACTGGACTAACTTCCTGTTCGAAGCAGGCGGCGAAATTCAAACGGTTGACGGCGGCAAAGTAACGGCGGCCTTCAATTCCGAAGCAGGTCTTAAAGCGCTTGAGTTCTACCACAAGCTGGCATGGGAAGCCAGCGCGATTCCGAAGGACTTCGCACTTGGCTGGGGCGATGCAGTAGGCGCATTCGCACAGGGCAGAACGGCTATGGTTATCGCAGGTCCGGATGGACCGGTTGACCAAGGTCTGAACCAAGGCGGCATGAAGCCGGAAGACATTCTCGTGTACCCGATGCCTGCAGCAGAGAAAGGCGGCAAGCATACGGGCGTACTCGGAGGCGACTTCCTTGTTATCAATCCGAATGCTTCCAAAGAAGAGCAAGAAATGGCGTTCAACTACGCAACGTTCGATTACTTCTCCGACAAAGGCTTGGAGTCCGTTGAAGAAAGCATCAAACAACGTAAAACGGACAACAAATTCTTCATCCCGCCGGTTATCCAGTACTACAACGATAACTCGGAATATGGTCAGAAGGTAAAAGCAGTTTACGACAAATACGATAACGTGTACCAATACAGCCCGGAAATCATGAGCTTGCTTGACGGTAAACCGGAAGCACAGTTCAACACGCAAGATTACTACGCCGCCATGACGAATGTCGTGCAAGAAGTGTTCTCGAAGAAAGACGTAGACATGAAAGCAGAGCTGGATGCAGCAGCCAAAAACATGCAAGAAAAGTTCTACAACACAATCAAGGTTGAATAGGTCCGTTCGATGCAGGTCTTGAAGCCGGAATCCCGAACAAGACTCTTCCTCGCAGCAGCGCTACTTCTGGTAGCGCTGCTGTCCCTTATCTCCCTCCGAAAAGATCTATTTACCTCACAAGCAGTAACCTTTAATGAAACCGACAACTTGCTCGTGCTTGCCAATGACAGTTACGAAATCGGTTTTCAGCGGGATGCCGGCGGAATCGCCTATATCAAGGACCGAAGCACAGGCAGCAAGGTGATGCAAGGCAACCGCAAAGGAGCGCTGTGGTGGGCTTTTCTGAAAGACAACTCATCGATAAACAGCTTAGGTGCAGCGAAGTTTGACTATGAGTGGAGGAGCGGGCGTTCAGAGCTGCTGCTGCATTATGGCGGCAAGCTTGCAGTGGATGTGACCGCAACCTTCGATAAGACCAACCGCATTCAGCTTCGTGCTGAGGTGCAGAACGGTACGAATGACATCCTGCAATCGTTTCGCTTTCCCTATGAGTTGAAATTCGCAGCGGATTCGGTGGTTGACGGCCTGCTTCCGATGCTGCCTGGTGTGAAGCTGAAGCCTACTTTCTTTACCGATAACAATGCTTATGAAGGGCAGTATCCCGGTGTTATGTTTGCTTCCTATACGGCGCTGCGCACGGCAGGCGGCAATGTCGCACTTTATGATTTGGTCGGAGGTGATAAGCCTGTCGTGACGACAGAGCTTGGCTTCAAGAACCAAACGGATGATGCCGGCAAGAGCGCATTCGTGCATCAATATAACGTGTGGACGGAAGCAGGAGCGAGCTGGCGAAGTCCAACTGTAGTGCTTGAAATCGGCGGAGATTATACCGACTCGATTGCCAGCTATCGAACGCTGGGCGGGATTGACCGTTATCCTTCGCTGGATCATAAACTCGGCAACGCGAAGGCGCACACGGCGGAGCTTCCGTTAATGAAGCTGGATATTTCGGCCTTGGGCAAAGAAAAATGGGGCACGCTGACGAGCAGCTATGTGGATGCTTTGCCATACAACGGGATGCTTCATCTCGTAGGTTTCCAGACCGGCGGTCATGATGAGAATTATCCGGATTTCTTGCCTGCTGATCCGAAGTGGGGCGGCGAGGATGCTCTGGAAGCTTTCATTACAGATGCGCAGGCAAAAGGCAATCAGGTTGTGCCGTATACGAACTTCTCCTGGTGGGGCGTGCATTCTCCGACATTAGCGGCATTGCCGGATGGCGTGAAGCTGGAGGATATCGTTGTGGAGCAGGCGAATGATACGCTGCTTAAGGAAGATTACGGCGAACACAGCGGCTATGTGATGAATCTGAACCACCCGTTCGTGACGAAGCGGATTGCAGAGGAACATCAGAAGCTGCTGGACGCTGGCGTGGATGGCATTTTCGAAGATCAATGGGGAATACGCAACGCACCGTTCACGGCAGGTGAGTTGCACCCTGCGGATACGGATGCTTGGTCCGCTTATTTCGAAGGGGTTCAGCAGTATTTTGCTTCCTCTAAACATCGCATGTATACCGAAGACGGCATTGATGTGCTATCCGATAACAGCATTGGATTCATGGGAACGAACTACCTGTGGGATTTGCTCGGTTATAGGAAGAATACCGCTTCTTATACCGATTATTACCCGCTTGCCAGTATGCTGCTGCGCGATAAGGTGCTGCTCTATCAGCATGACCTTGCTGCGGAGACGATGACGGATAATAAGGATATGCTCCGCTGGAATGCGGCGATGGGGTACAACTTAAGCGGCGATTTGTATACCGGTACCACGAATCCATGGATCACTCTGATCGGAGTATTCCAGAAGTACGTGCTTGCAGATTATGCCGATGCACTCGTTCAGCGTTATGATGCGGTCGATGCCACCACGACGAGGACGGATTTCGGGACGCATATCGTCACGGCGAACTGGGATACTCAGAAGCCTTATACGATGGATGAGCAGACGACACTCACAGCGGGCGGTTTCGATATTGCTTCGGTGTCCGGAAAAGTACGGGCAGGCAGCTATGCGAGATACAATGGTTACGAGCTTGATCCCGGTGAGCATTATTTGGCCGAGATTCGTGCGGACAAGGAAATTCGCGTCTATCAGCCGATCGGTTCCGATACAACGCTGCGGATTAAGCCGATGAAAGGCTGGAAGCATGCCCATGCTGCAGCTTACGAGGCAGATGGCACGGAAATCGCCGAATTGCCTGTTGCAGAATCAGGGGAGTGGCTGATGGTAGATTTTATTGCCAACATGGGCGGTAAGATGGCGGCCTATGTCGCGATTACGCCTTCAGATGATGGGAGTCCTGTAAAGGATTCGCCGTTCAAGAAGGTGAGGGTACTGGAGAACCTTGCTCAGGGGCATGAGCTTCAATCGAGTACGAACACGAATACGGAGCTGATTGCAAAGCTGGCAGGAGACGGCGACCCTTTCACCTATTGGGAAAGTGTCTCGAACAAATTCCCGCAATCGTTAATCGTTGATCTCGGCGACAAGAAGCAGCTTGGGCGAGTCGTATTGAAGCTGCCGCCGCTTGATGCGTGGGCAGCACGGGATCAGTCCATTGCGGTGCAAGGCAGTGATGACGGTGAGCACTATACCGTCATCAAAGCGCTAGACACCTACACCTTTGATCCTGCGAAGGAGAATACGGTTGAAATTGTGCTGGATGGAGCGAGCTCTCGTTATGTGTTGCTCACCGTGGAGGGCAACACAGGCTGGCCGGCGGCTCAAATTTCTGAATTTGAAGTGTATGGACCGTGAAAACGTCAGATATCGTCACAAAAACGCATGCTTTTACAGATGCGTTTCTTCTTTTTCCTGTTATAATAAGAGATAAGACGGATGACGGGTGGCAAAGGAGAATTGCCGTGAATGAAGCGCAATTAGTGATGTTATCGAGGCAAGGCGATGAAACGGCCTTTAACAAATTGGTCGAGCTCTACAAGGATAAATTATCCCGTATGGCGCATCGAATACTTCGCAGTAAGAGTGATACCGAGGATGTCGTTCAGGAAACGTTTCTCAAGGTGTATTTGAACCTGAACCGCTTTGATGAGAATAAACGATTCTCGACATGGATTTTCCATATCGGGAAGAACATTTGCCTGGATCTTCTTCGTCGCCGCAAAACCCCGCCGCTGCCGCTGGACCAGCCTGTCTTAGCCCAGTCCGATCAAGCGCTCTCTCTCCATGATGTCATTGCGCATGCATCGCTCTCTCCGGAAGGAGAAGTGATCGAACGCGAGCTTTCGTCGAAGATGGCGGAGCTCATCGATAAGCTGCCGGATAAATATAGAAGCGTTGTCTATCAGCGTTACGTACTGGAGATGTCGATGGAGGATATCAGCATTGCGAACAATATCCCTGTGAACACAGTGAAGTCGCGTATTCATCGCGGGAAAGATTTCATGAAGAAACGTTGGGGCAAGACGCTCCTCATCTATTCTCTGCTGTTGTTTAGCTTCTTCTAAACGATAAAGCGTGTTTGAATGGAACGGCTCATTCGCACGCTTTTTTTGCGGATTGCGGCCGGTTGCGGGTCTGATGAAGGACAGTGTGAATAGTTGGGTTCCAGTTCTGGGATACTATGGTTGGTTTTAGCCGGGATTACGCAATATTTACATAATGGATTGTCGTATTTATGGATAGCCAATTCTGGTACATAGCGGTATAATATCCATACGGATTGCGCGAAAATTGTCGATTTTTGATATATTTGAGCAATTGAGAGAGAGATTACACATAAGACTAGGAGAGAAACAGATGAAAAAAGGGATTCTGCTTGCTGTAGTACTTATTTTAATGTCTTCATTGTTCGTCGCATGTGGTAAGAAAGACAACAACACGGCCGATAACTCAACGAACACGAGTAATTCGGGCAATGCAAGTGAACAAGCTCCTACGAAGAAAGTCGCACTTGTTCTTCCAGAGAAAATCGGCGTTAACGCCTTCTTCGTACAAATGGACGAGGGCTTCAAGAAAGCAGGCAAAGAGTTTAACGTAGAAGTAAAAACAATCGAATCGACTGACCCTGCCGCATTCGAGCAGAACCTTCGTTCGACGGTTGCAGAGAACTACGATATGATCATTACCGCTACATTCCAAGCGGAAGATGCACTGAAGAAAGTGGCTGCCGAGAATCCGGACAAACCATTCGCGATTATCGACACCGTAGTAGATCTGCCGAATGTACGCAGTGTTGTATTCCGTGAGTACGAAGCATCGTACCTCTTGGGCGCAGCTGCAGGTCTTTCCACCAAAACGAATAAAGTCGGCATGGTTGTTGCAATTGACGCGCCGCTTCTGAAGAAATATACAGAAGGTTTTGCTCAAGGCTTGAAATACACGAACCCTAATGCTGAAATGCTCATCAACTATGTAGGCGGATTTACGGATCCGGCGAAAGCGAAAGAGCTTGCATTGCTTCAATTCTCTAAAGGCGCTGACTTCATCGCAGGCGCATCGGCAGTAGGCGACCTTGGCGTGTTCGAGGCTGCGAAAGAGAAAGGCTTCTTCACTTCCGGTCAAGACATCGACAACACCGGCGTTGACCCCGAGCATGTTGTCCTTGCACAGCTGAAAGGTACTGACACAGTTGCATATGAAACGGTTAAATCTTTTGCAGAAGGCAACTTTGCTTACGGAGCAGTTGATTACGGTTTGAAGGAAGACGGCGTTGGTCTTACTTATGTAACAAGAGACAGCCAATCTCCTCTGAATCCGTTTATCGGACAAGCAACCGTCGATAAAGTAAAAGCAATCAAAGATGATATCGTATCCGGTAAACTGGTTGTTAAGAACCCGCTGAACCCATAATGTTACCTGCCGGCTGTATGAACATACAGCCGGTTTCTTCCTATTTACACGGTATGAGAGGAGAAGAACGGCCGAATGTTGCTTAGCATGGAGAATATTACGAAGGCTTACGGTCCTGTGAAAGCCAATACCGATATCAATTTTACGCTGAACAAAGGTGAAATTCATGCGCTCGTCGGCGAGAATGGCGCTGGCAAAACAACGCTCATGCGTATTCTGTACGGCATGGAGAAGCCGACCAGCGGCTCCATTCAGATTAACGGTGAAGAGCGGCATTTCGCAACGCCTTCTGATGCCATTCGCAGCGGAATTGGCATGGTGCATCAGCATTTCATGCTGTTTCCCTCTTTCACGGTAGCCGAGAACATCGTCATCGGACGTGAGCCGAGCTCCGGTATCGGATTTAACCGCAAGGCTGCAATTGCAGAGGTGGAAGAGCTGTCGCGCCAATATGGCATGCCGGTTGACCCGCGCAAGAAAACGTCGGCTTGTTCGCTTGGCGTCCAGCAGCGTGTTGAAATCTTGAAGGTGCTTCATCAAGGTGCGGACATTATTATTCTGGATGAACCGACTGGCGTTCTGACGCCGCTTGAAGTGAAGGAGCTGCTTGTTTCGATTAAACGGCTCGCGGCACAAGGGAAAAGCTTCATTATCATCAGCCACAAGCTGCAAGAGATCATGGATGTTGCGGACCGGATTACGGTGCTTCGCGATGGTCGTGTGACCGGCGTTGTGGATGCCAAGCATACAAGCGTTGAACAAATCTCAAGGCTGATGGTCGGGCGCGATTTGGTTGAGATGACCCGTACAGCGCCTGATCTGGGCACGGCAGTGCTGGAAGTAAAGTCGCTTACGGTGAATGGCGATAAAGGGAAGCCGCTTGTGAACGATGTCAATCTATCGGTCAGAGCCGGCGAGATCGTCGGTATTGCCGGGATTTCCGGCAATGGTCAATCCGAACTGATCGGGGCGATCGCGGGTCTCGTAGATATCGGGAGCGGCCAAGTGATGCTCGCAGGCAAAGAGATTACGGGAGCTCCGGTGCGGAAGATTCGGGAGCTTGGGCTTGCCCATATTCCGGAGGACCGCTATCAATGGGGAGCGGCGAAGGATGCGACCGTTGTTGAGAACGGCGTGATGGGACATGCCCGCAGAGAGCAGCGTTACGGCTTGCTGCGTGGACGGAGCATTCGTTCCATGGTGGAAGGCTGGATTAAGCAGTTTGAGATCAAGACCGGTTCGCCGGATACGAAAGCACAGTTTCTCTCCGGTGGTAACCTGCAGAAGCTGATCGTAGCCAGAGAGCTGGCACAAGGTACACCGTTTCTTATTGCGGCTGAACCAACGCGCGGCGTCGATGTTGGGGCGATGGAGATTATTCATGGCGAGCTGATCAAGAAACGGAATGAGAAAGGCGCAATTCTGCTTGTTTCGTCGGAGCTGACGGAAATTCTGAAGCTGTCTGATCGTATTCTGGTCATGAATGAAGGCCGGATCGTTGGCGAGCTGCGTGCAGAGGAAGCGACCGAAGAACGGATTAGTTTATTGATGGCAGGAGGTAAGCAGGCTTGAAAAGTAAACTCACCCAATTTGCAGGCTCGCTCTTCCAGCCGGTTATTGCTGTCATCCTTGGCTTGCTGATTGGTGCAATTGCCATCTCGCTTGTTGGCGGATCCATTATGGAAACCTACGCGGAGATGTGGAAAGGTGCATTCGGCAGCTTCTACTTTGTAACGAATACGCTGTCCCGCGCAACGCCGATTATCTTGGTCGGACTTGGCGCGACGCTTGCCTTCAGAGCGGGGTTCTTCAACCTTGGTGCAGAAGGACAAATGATCCTTGGGGGACTTAGCGCGGCATTAATCGCCTTATATGTTCCGGGTCCCGGTTGGTACAGGCTCATCATGGCACTGGTTGCCGGTATTCTGGCAGGCGGAATTTGGTCTGCTTTTGCCGGATGGATGGATGCGAAATTCCGCATGAATTTGCTAATTACGACGCTGCTGCTCAACTATATTGCTTCCTTGTTTGCCGGCTATTTGGTAGCTTATCCGCTGAAGGATACATCCGGCTCGGCGGCAATGTCGCAAACGAAGATGATCGAGCAGAGCGTCTGGCTTCCTAAATTGTTTCAAGGCATGAGTCTTCATGCCGGATTTATTATTGCGATTCTAGGTGCAGTGCTGCTGTATCTGTATATGAAATACACGGTGAGCGGCTATGAAACGCGCATGCTCGGCAATAACCCGCTGTTCGCCGCTTATGGCGGCGTGCAGCGCGGCAAGCTGATGCTCTACAGCATGATTGCCAGCGGCGGCTTCGCAGGCTTGGCCGGTGCAGTAGAAGTGCTTGGTACGCAGTACCGCTATTTGGATGGATCGCTGTCCACGCCGGGCTATGCTTGGTCGGGGATTATGGCGACGCTGCTCGCAGGCTCGCATCCGCTTGGCACCGCATTCTCAGCTTTATTGCTGGCAGCCTTGCAAACCGGCGGTATGGGCGTAGAACGTAATACCGAGGTTCCGCTTGAGATTGCGAGTGTTATCCAAGCTACGCTGATTCTCTTCGTCTCGGCTAAATTAAGCTACGGCTTCTTAAAACGCAGGAAAGCGAGGGCTCAAGGTGGAACAATTACTTGATGCTTCACTGTTTAACTCTGCCCTACGAATGGTGACGCCCATTCTGCTTGCCGCTCTCGGCGGCGCGATTTGCTCGCGCGTCGGACTGTTTAATGTAGGCTTGGAAGGGCTTGTGCTGTTCGGCGCTTTCTTCGCGATCGTCGGCAATTACCTGATGGGTAACGTGTGGCTGGCTGTCGCGTTTGCGGTCGTTTGCGTCATGTTATTCTCGATGATATTTGCTTATCTAAGCATCCAGCTTAGGGCCAATGTCATCATAGTCGGGATATCGCTTAATTTCTTGGCTCTGGGCTTAACCTCATTCAGTTTGAGAGCCATCTTCAATGTTAAAGGTGCTTATTACGATAAGAACATGCAAGGTTTACCCGCATGGGATATCCCGCTAATCAAAGATATTCCGTGGCTTGGCGATGTTTTATCCGGGCATTCGCCGCTTGTGTATGCTGCATTCCTGCTCGTCTTCGTGTTTCAATATTTCTTGTTTAGAACGGTATCCGGCTTCCGGCTGCTGGCTGTCGGCGAGAATCCGATTGCCGCGCGCAGCATTGGCATTAAGTCCAAACGCATTCAATACGGCGCTGTGTTGATTTGCGGTGTATTATGCGGCTTGGCCGGCGCCCAGCTGTCGCTTGGACAAGTGACGATGTTCACGGAAAATATGACGGCGGGCCGCGGGTTTATCGCCCTTGTCGCGACGATGCTTGGTCAATCGAATCCGATTGGCGTTGGCGCATCCAGCTTGTTGTTCGGATTTATGGATGCGATCAGTATTCGGCTGCAGGGCTTGGCGCTGCCGACCAATTTTACAAATATGCTGCCGTATGTCGTGACGCTTGTGATGATGTTCTTCTTCAAGGATAAGAGTTATCTTGCGGAAGCGCGCAAAGCGAATGAAAGCTCCCGTTAATGAAATATACTAGTATTGCTCAAGGAGGGAAAATAAAGTGAATAATAAAGCAGAACGCTTGAAGAAAGCGAAACCGATTACGCAAGTAGAAGTAGATGCAACGCTAGCGCATCGCTTGCCGCCGGGCCAAGCTCTAACAGAGCGCTTCCCGATCCTGCATGAAGGGGAAGTGCCGAATTATTCGCTGCCGGACTGGAGACTTCGCATCTTCGGTGAAGTGGAGAAGGAAATGGAATTCTCGCTGGAGCAGTTGAAGGCGATGAAGCAATCTGAGGTTCTATGCGATATTCACTGCGTTACGCGCTGGTCGAAGTTCGATACGACGTGGGAAGGCGTGAAGTTCAAAGATTTGCTGCCTTTGCTCGGCGTGAAGCCGGAAGCTCGCTATGTGATGATCCATGCGGATAACGATTATGAGACGAATGTGCCGATTGAGGATTTGATGGGCGATGATATCCTGCTTGCTTTCTTGTTCGACGGTGAGCCGTTGACGCCTAAGCATGGTTTCCCTCTCCGTCTTGTTGTGCCGCATTTGTACTTCTGGAAGAGTGCGAAGTGGATTACGGGCATCGAGTTTATGAAGGAAGACCGCCCGGGCTTCTGGGAGCGCAACGGCTTCCATAACGTAGCCGACCCGTTCCGCGAGGAGCGTTTCTCCGGCGAAGATCTTGGTCTACCGGAAGATCTGTGGAAAGATGTGGACTTCGACTAATGACACTAATGCCTATACTACAAATTCATAGCGAGGATGCGGCGGATTACGCGATTGTATGCGGGGATCCGAAACGCGCCGAGCTGATTTCGAAGAAGCTGGACAATGCGCGAGAGTTGGCGTTCAGCCGTGAATATCGGACGTTCACCGGTGAGATCGATGGTGTGCGTATCTTGGTTACAAGCCATGGCGTCGGCTCTGCCGGGGCAGCGGTCTGCTTCGAGGAGCTGATCCGCGCAGGCGTGAAGACGCTGATCCGCGTGGGCACGGCCGGTTCGTATTCGGCTGACCATCCTGCGGGCAGCCTCATCGTCAGTACCGCTGCGGTACGTGCAGAGGGACTGACTCGCCAGCTCGTGCCGGACGGCTTCCCGGCCGTCGGTGACAGCGATGTCGTCAGTGCTCTGTACGCCGCTGCTCAGGAGAGCGAAGGCATCGTGAAGAAAGGCATCACCGTTTCGCTGGATGCCTTCTTCACCGGGGTGGAAGAGATTCCGCACCGCAAGTATAAGCAAGCGGGCGCACTCGCCGTGGAGATGGAGATCGCGGCGCTGTATGTCGTCGCGACGCTTCGCGGTGCGCGTGCCGGCGCAATCGTCGCGCTGGACGGCTACGCCGACAGCGACCTCGCGGAGGTGTACGACCCGCACACGAACGTGGTAGCGGACGCCGTCGAGCGTGAAATCGCTGCAGCACTGCGCGCTGTTGTGATGCTGGCGGGACAAGCTCAGTAGTAGGTAAAGCCGTTTCAAAAGTGTGCTATGCGACTTTTGAAACGGCTTTTTTGCTGCGCGCGTGTCGCGCGTGGTGACCTGATGATGCTCGCCGCAGCAGGCTTCACGGATGCTCGCGCCAGCAGGCCTCGCGGATGCACGCGCCAGCTGGCTACGCGGATGCTCGCATCAGCTGGCATCGCGGATGATCCCACTGTAAGTTTCGCGGGGGATCATTGGGGAGCGTTGGCGCTAACGAACCACAGAGGTCTTATATTAGCCCAATTGCTCGTTTTGAAAATCTAACGAACCCTACAGGCCTTATCTGGTCTCAAAATGCCCAATTCCACTCCATTTCCCCTGAATAAGACCCCCACGGTTCGTTAGAGCAATCTCGTGGCAGCGCCAATTAGATCAGGCAAAGCAAGCCATCCAGCTAGGTCCCCGAGTAAGAAACCCAACTCTCGGATCATTAAAATTGTTGCATAAATGGCAACAAATTTCCCGCTTAGCTGCCCTCGAACCACAAAATCATGCAGAAAAAGCAGCATTGTAGTCTGCTAAGACGCAGATTGGCGGGTTCAGAGGCAAAATGATGCATAATGCGCAACAATCCTCTGCACAGACCGAAATTCCTTCGGAAATGTTGCACAAAATGCAGCATTCTCCACTTTTGCGAACGAGACAACGTACCCAACTACCCCCCCGCCAAATCCAAGCCAACTGGCAGTTCAACTAACCGGTTAAAAAGAGCTGTTTGTCCGCTTCCGCTTCTCTCTGGTATATTGAGTGAGGTGGTGCAACAAGCAGTGAAGTAGAAGGAGCGGTCAGCGCATATATGAATCCCATCAGGCGGTTCTCACAACTATTCTCCTCATTTAGCGATATGCCGATGGAACGCAAGCTGTTGCTTGTTTTCCTGGTGCTGATTACATTGCCGCTGACGTTCATTGGGGCGGTTTCCTTTCGCAATTATTCCGATTCGATTGAACAGAACACCATCGCGTATTCCACTACGATGCTGGGCAACATGATGGACCGCGTGGATGATTATATCGACGATATGAGCCGGATTTCTTCCATTCCCGCCTATCAGGATGATATAAAGCAAAACCTGATCAAATCCGGCAAATACCATGAGCAGCGTGCGCAATATTCCTCGGATGAGAACAGCGGCGCGCCGCCGATGGATTTTGATTTGCTGTTGGCGATTCAGCGCGGCATTGAAGGCAATATTTCGTTTATCAATACGATCAAGCGAGGCGCTACGTCGGTCTATATTTTCGATCAATATGGAAACGGTTACTATTCGACGAAGTCCGGCGGCATCCGCATGAACATTAAGGAAAGCTACCAGTACTGGATGGAGCGTGCGGCCGATTCCAAAGGGGAAGCGCTGCTGATCAGCACCCAGAAGTATACAAGTAATTTGAAGAGCACCCGTTATGCCTTTACCGTGGTTCGCAAAATTATCGACAAATCGCTGCATGATATCGGCCTAATCGCCGTCGATGCCAACATCAACGTAATTGAAGACCAAATTGTCAAATTCGATGGGGTTACGCACGGCAAATCGTTCATCTTCGATGCACTCGGCAATGTGATCTACGATAGCGATAAGAAGCTGTTGGCTACGAATATTAGCGACATGAAGATGGTGAAGATGGCGCAAGGGGAGAAAGGTAGTTTCTACCTGGAGGAAAACGGTGAGAAGCATCTCTATATCTTCACCACTTCTCCGCATACGGATTGGAAGGTGATCACGTCCATCCCGGTGAAGGAGCTGACGCGCAATACGGCTGTCATCCGCAATGTGACGTGGATTCTCACGTTCTTAACGATTGGCATCGCGCTGCTCATCTCGATCTTCTTCTCGTTTGCACTGACGAAGCCGCTGCGGAAGATGATGAAGTTGATGAGAAAAGTACAAGAGGGCGACTTCAGCGTTCAATTCCAAGTCAAACACCGTGATGAAATCGGGCAGCTCGGCAACCAGTTCAACCGGATGATTCTGCGCATCGATGATCTCATTCGAGACATTTACCTGATGGAAACGAAGAAGAAGGAAGCGGAGCTGCATGCGCTGCAAAGCCAGATCAATCCTCATTTCATGTACAATACGCTGGAGTCGATTCGGATGGCCGCGGAGCTCAATGATGATACGGATGCAGCGGATATGCTGGCGATTCTCGGGAAGCTGCTGCGTTACAGCATCAGCGATCTCAATGAAGAAGTCATTCTCGGCAGCGAGATTAATCATATTCGGTACTACGTGGACATTCTGAATTACCGTTATCCAGGCCGCTTCGAGCTGAAGGTAAATGCACCTGATGAGCTGATGAGCTACTCGCTGATTAAGCTCGTACTTCAGCCGATTGTAGAAAATGCGATTTACCACGGTATGGACGATAACAAGCCGAAGATGGTCATTGAGGCGTCGGCATGGAAGACCGAGCAAGCTGTATTCGTTCAGCTTACCGACGATGGAATTGGGATGGACGAGAAGACGCTGGAGCGTTTGAACGGTAGTTTGAACGGTGTGCTTTTGCTTGAAGGCGGTTATTCGGATTCGCATCGAACCGGAATCGGGCTGCGGAATGTCAATGAACGCATTAAGCTGCATTATGGTACAAACTATGGCATTCAAGTGAAGAGTCGGCCCGGCATGGGGACACAAGTGATGCTGCGGCTGCCTGTCGTGGGAGGAGAAGTGGAATGAAGATGCCGGTTCTAGCATCCAAACGTATCAAATACACCTTGGCAGCTGCTGTACTCGGCAGCTCCATGCTGACAAGCTGTGCATCCCATCAAACTGCTGACAAGACTCCGCCGCCTTCTCCTAGTATCAAGGAGGAGAACACAGATGGTTTGAAACAAATCACGATGCTGACGAATCGGGTTGACCTTGTGGAGAACGGCGTCTTTCAGAAGTACGCGGATAAGTTTGAAGCGAAGCATCCCGGTACACATGTCGAGTTTGAAGGTCTGACCAATTATGCCAGCGATATTCTCGTCAGGCTGTCGACGCGGAGCACGGGAGATGTGCTGCTGCTGCCGAACAACCTGCCTAATGAGGATTTAATCAATTATTTTGAACCGCTGAATGATAGTCTCTTCGAGCATACACGGTTTGCCGATTTCAAATCCTATCGCGGTGAACGGTATGGGATTGCAACAGGTGCCGCTACGGATGGTATTGTGTACAATAAAACGGCTTTTCTGAGAGCCGGCATTACGAAGGTACCTGCGACACTGGAGGAGTTCTATGCCGCTTGTGCCAAGCTGAAGCGATTAGGCATCGTGCCAATCTATCTGAACTATGGCGCGCAGTGGCCGATGTCGTCTTGGGGTGAGAATTTAGTCAGTTATATGACCGGGAATGCGAATTACTTGAACCAGATGACAGCATCTGATCAGCCGTTCACCAACGAAAATCCATGGGGTCAGACAATTACAATTGTCAAAACCCTGATTAATAAAGGCTACGTCGAGAAGGACCTCTTCACGAACAACTGGGAGATGTCCAAAGGCGAGGTGGCTAAAGGAAATGCGGGCATGTATTTCCTGGGCAATTGGGTAATCAATCAAGTGATTGCAGCAGGAGGAAGCTCCGAGGATCTCGGTTTCTTCCCATTCCCGTATAATAACAATGCGGAGCGGTATGCGCCGCTTAGTCCGGATTGGTTTCTTGGTGTAAGCAAATTCAGCGAAAATAAAGAGCTCGCCGAAGCGTGGGTGAACTTCTTCGTGAAGGAGTCCGGTTATGTGGACGATTCCGGTTTCCTGCCGGTCGATACGACGAAGACGTCTCAGCTGCCGCAAATCCGGCAGTTTCTAACCTTTGATCCCATCTTCGTCGAACGGCAGCCGCCAAGCGATGATTTCTTGAATATTTCGGCGAAGGCCCAGATGGCATTCTGGTCCGGCGATTACGTCCAGGAGTGGGTCGCGGCGCCGGACCTGAAGGTATCCTTCCAGAGCTACAATGTGAGATGGGCAGAAGCAAGGAAGCTTGTACTGGGGATAGAAGTGTCGAATAAGAAGCAGTCGACTGAGCAATCGACGGATAACGCAGCTGTTGAAGAAGCCGATAAGAAGAAGTAGCAGCAGTTTCGCTTAATAAATAAATTGTAATATTTTCCCTCGTTAACTATACTGGGTATAACTTAAAGGAATGGTGGGATTAGGGCATTGTTGATCGAATAGGTTTCCAGGCAGCAGGTATCGCGTCATAGCGAACTGAATAACCATGAACGAGAGCGGTGTCGGCCTCCGGTAGAGTGAGGTTTGCTTAGCTATGCGGACGTTTATGGGTGTCTGAATCGAACCTATTGATCATCATTGCTCCGTGTAGACTGTTCTAGTGAGACGTTATTTACGTCCCGTTAGGGTTGGCTATATTCGAGAAGCCGTGAATGAGCAATATTCATTCACGGCTTTTTGTCGTTCCTATGCTGCACTCTACGTTACTTAAACTAGATTTCATAACAAAGGAGGCTATACCATGCTTAATGTATTCGACGTTGCACAAACGCTAGTGAATCATATACGCGAGCGTTACTCGGAGGATGTTGCTCTTATTGCCTATTACGGATCATACGCACAAGGGACAGCAACAGCACGATCGGACTTGGATTTCTTCTTCATCCCTGCATCTGGCAGAGGCTATGGTGCCAGCGTACAGTTTGTGCTGAACGACATCAGCTTTGATTTCTGGCCGATCAGTTGGGAACGCGCGGAGCGGATGGCGAAATTCGAGGAGCCGAACACGACGATCATCGCCGATTGCGAAATCTTGTATGTTCGCTCCGAGGAAGATCGAACGAAGTTTCTAAAGCTGCGCGAGACCATCGCCGAGCTCCCTCAACAGCCACAGATATTCATCGAGAAGGCTGAGTCTCAGCTGCGCGAAGTCTACGTGCATCTCTACAAAATGAGCCGACTTCAGGAAGACGACATTTCTGTCTGCCAGATTGAAGCCCACGATGTATTGAATAAGCTGGTGTATGCGCTGGCACTGCTCAATCGAACATATATGACAAGGGGGTGGGGGAAGAATCGCGAGCAGCTGCTGCAACTCCCGCTGCGTCCGGCTCGATTGGAAGAACAGATTGAATCGATCTTGCGCGCATGCTCATGCAGCGAAATCCGGGAAACCTGCGAGCAGCTTACAGATGATACAGTTGCCTTATTGACGGAACAGAGAGCAGCCCTTGCAAGCGCTCCTTCTTACTCGGACCGTGCGATAGGTTTCTACGAAGAGATCAAAGGCATCTTCGACAAAATCAGAACGGCGTGCGAGAAGAATGAGTACTCCACGGTCTCTTATTGGTCCATACGCGTGCAGGATGAAGTCGCTCGTTTTCTCTACTTTTTTGAGAAAGGGATGTGGCCCGGTTCCTTGGAAGCCGGATTATCCTATCATTCCTACTATAACGAAGCAGGCTTTCCTAATTTATTAGCACTTCTTGACCCTCATCATCTCGTTTCGCTTCATGACGCCGTCGTGCGGTTGGATCAGCATCTCGAGCAATATCTTCTGTCCCAAGGGGTAGCGATTAACCGCTTCAACAATCTCGGTCAGTTTGAACAATTTCTGAATGAACGCGTTTAAGCAGCACGGGAACGAAACGATAAGCATGCCATAACCGGCATGCTTTATTGCTTTACAGGAATGCATCGGGAGCATAGAATATAGCTTAACGTTGTACCGGGGCATATTCTACACTAGAGGGCAGGGGTCAATGTGTTCGGTGTCATGA
This sequence comes from Paenibacillus sp. J22FR21, assembly GCF_056269135.1. Classification (NCBI taxonomy): domain Bacteria; kingdom Bacillati; phylum Bacillota; class Bacilli; order Caryophanales; family Paenibacillaceae; genus Paenibacillus; species Paenibacillus sp. J22FR21. The sequence continues at coordinate 669,452 of NZ_JBWDNJ010000004.1, read as the reverse complement.
TCGTCGAGGATGAGATGCTGGTCAGAATGGGATTGAAAAACGCGATCGACTGGTCGAGCTTTGGCATGTGTGTCATTGCAGATGTAGCTGACGGGGAGTCAGCACTCGACATCTACGAGAAAGAGAAACCGGACTTGATCATTACGGACTTGAAAATGCCCGGCATGAGCGGAATGGATCTGATTGCCCGGATCAGAGAGAGGGACAAAAGCACCAAAATTGTCATCTTAACCTGCATGGAGGAGTTTGACCTCGTCAGGCAAGCGCTCCAGCTGGGGGTATCCGATTATATTCTTAAGCTCACGATGACGATCGAACAAATCAATGTCATTCTGAGCAAAATGCAGCAAGAACTGTCCGCGGACGAGAGCCGTCAGCCGTCATCGCTTCCCAAAATCAGCGATGCGAATCGACATGTAATCAAAGAAAAAATTATGAAGGATTATATACTGTACAACGGCTATTCGGAACGAGAGTTCGAAGCGCTGGTTGAGCAGTATGACTTCCATCTTCGATCGGAACGCATGATCATGTGCGTGCTCGAAATGGACCATTTTGCCAAAATCAAAAAGCTATTTAAAGATACAAACGGCCAATTGGTCAAGCATACGATGTTGAACGTACTGGACGAGATGTTCCTTCATTTTCGTAATGGAGAAGCTTTCTGCGATGACGGAGCTAAGTACATCCTTATCTTCAGCTACAACAAGCTGGCGGAGGAGCGCATCATCCGAGAAGAAGTCCTGCACATGCTAAAAGAAATTGAAACCCCTTTCAAAACCTACTTCAACGCTACGGTATCTTACGGTGTAAGCGAAATTCGATCCGGTTATGGATCCCTGCGGAGCATGTATGATCAAGCCTTGAGTGCATTGGAAGACAAGTTCTTCGGCGGTACCGGGATCTACGGTCGTTATGTCGATTTTGACAGACAGGCGGTAACACAGGAGAAAACAGAAGAAATATTGAATATGAGCGAGCGAGTAGCGGGCATGACACCGGCTTTCCTCCAAGAATATGGCGACCGTTTCCGCTCCGTAATGAAGGAGCCATCTCACTCCAGAGCAGAGGTTCTGGAGAAGTTCTGTCACCTCGTCCAGTGGACGGTCAATAGCTTGAAGTTTCAAGAAGAAGGCAGTGAGCAAGTCATTCTTGCGGTCATTCAATCGATCAGGCAGAGTGAGACACTGGATGAAATTCACCGCAGCTTCTATGATTTTCTGTCGAGCATTGCAGCGTCCAAGAGAAAGAAAAGAGTCGTCAGCAAGGAAGTTAGGCTGGCGCTCGACTATATGGAGGCGAATTACAGCAGCGATCTGTCCCTTCAGCAAGCTTCTGTCTACGTGAATTTAAGTCCGAGTTACCTGAGCAGCCTGTTTAAGAAGGAAATGACGATTAATTTCATCGATTACTTAAATGAGATTAGGATCGAGAAAGCGAAGGAACTGCTGCTGGACTCCTACTTAAAGTCCTACGAAATTGCCGAAAGCGTCGGCTTCAAGGAGAACACCTATTTCTGCAAAATCTTTAAGAAGGTAACCGGCATGACGACAGGTGAATATCGAAAACAATGGCTTGTGGAGCAGGCGGAGGAACCGGAAGGTGAAATTATCGATCAGTAAGATCAGGAGGGGCTTCTTTCGCAGTATCGGGTTTGAGCTGCTTGTCTACTTCGTTGCGATCTGGATGATTGTTATGCTTCTTGGTTCTTATCTCGTTTATAATTCCTCGATTCATATTCTGCAGAAGCGCAGCGAGAAGTACATCTTCGAGCAGTTCAGGCAATCCGAATACAATATTCAGACGCTGCAAAATGAGGTCGAGAAAATATATCGCATTTTCTTGATCGATTCTGAGGTTCAGGAGTTTCTGAAAGCGGACAATATCGAGTCCACCTATGAATCGATCGAAATGCAGCAAAATGTGTTTAAGAAAATCAGTGATTTTACAAACAGCTATAATAACAGTCTTAATTCCATCTATGTGTTCACGAAAAACAGCATTATCGGCAGCAGCAAGACGAGAAGTGTCGTCAACAGCCATGGCAACGAGCACAAGCTCATCACGTCGGGCCTGTACGATCAAGCGCTGCAAACGTACCCGAATCCGGTGTGGTACGGCGGGATTACGGAGAATTGGTACTACGATATTGTCGAAGATACGAAGGACCCGGGTTATGTCGTCAGCTTCGTAATGGGAGCGCGAGCGCTGCTGGAGTCCAAGCTTTCCTCGGTGGTTGTGTTCAATATCGACGAACGGGAGCTGCGCTCGACCTATTCCAAGTTCATCAGCTCGCCAGACGATTATATGTATATCATGGATGCCAGCGGAATGATCATCTCCAGCACACGGAATAAGGATCTAGGCCAGAGAGCCTTATTCAAGCCGGAACCCGGTGTCGATTTCAAGAGCATCAACATTACGGAAGGGCGCACCAAGAAGATGGTGGTCTATTATCGCATTCAAGAAACTGGCTGGTACGTGATCAGGGAATTCCCGCTGGAGCTCCTGCAAAGCGACGTTATTGAACTGCAGCAAGTCGTGATCTTCGTATTTGTGATCAGCTTACTTCTGATTGTCGTCGTATTTGTATTCTCGATGCGAAGAATTACGAATCCGCTCAGCAGTCTGGCACGGAAGATGAAGGATATGGGGAAAGGAAATTTGGGGATCACGCTGCCGAATATTCCGAAGAATGAGCTTGGACTTGTTATCATGCGATTCAATGAGATGTCGCTTAACATTCAGGAGCTCGTGACGAAGAATACCGAGGTGGAACGCGAGAAGAAGGAGCTGGAGATAGAGGCGCTGCAAAATCAAATCAATCCTCATTTTCTGTACAACACGCTGAACATGATCAAGTGGATGGCGATGATCAACAAAGCGGACAATATCGTCGACAGCGTCGTCGCCTTAGGGAACATTCTGCACCCGCTCTACAGCAGCAATGAGCCGATGTGCACCGTCAGAGAAGAAATGAGCTACCTTGAGAACTACATGAAAATTATGAACTGGCGGTTTAATAACAAAATCAGCTATCGGTTCGATATTCCGGAGCATCTGGTGGACTATCGCATCATCAAGTTTATTTTGCAGCCGATCATCGAGAACTCGGTTGTACACGGATTGAGCAAGCAGGTCAACCGAATTGATATCGTCATTCAGATGAAAGAGGTCAGAGACGAGCTAATTGTCCATGTCTCGGATAATGGGATAGGGATCGCGGCGGACAAGCTCACCGGGATCAAGAACGGTTTGCATCAGCCAATCTTCAATCGAGAGCAAGAGAAGGTGGCGGGAATCGGGCTGCGTAATGTAAACCGAAGGATCATGCTCAACTTTGGCGAGAAGTATGGAATTACGCTGGAAAGCAGCGAGGGATTAGGAACAGAGGTCATCATCAGACTTCCAAAGTGGATGGAATGATCGATTCATACAAACAGCGGCCCGGAAACATTTCGAGCCGCTGTTTTTTTATGTTATCTAATAATCGAACAATTTTATCGTAAAAATGTTCAACTCGCCTCGCTTACCCCGCAAACCGGATCAAATATTACCATAAATCCGTTAAATCCGCTATTCAAGCTCGATTGCTGCCCTTGTATAGTTAACTTATCAAATGAGTAAGGAGAACCAACACATGAAAACAGAGGTCAGCGTATCGTACACAGCTTCTTTAAGGAAGAAGTTTTTATCTGACAGAACGAAGCTGTTTTTGCTCGGATTGCCGATTATTTTGTTAGTTCTCGTCTTTCAATATATACCGCTGGCCGGCTGGGTATTGGCGTTCTTCGATTACAAGCCGGGCATACCGCTAGCCAAGACGCCGTTCGTCGGATTGAAGTTTTTCGAACTGATCACGACAAGCGGTAATGACCTGCTGAATGCGCTGCAGAACACACTGGCGTTCTACTTCTTAAATCTCCTTACAAGCCCATTGCCGGTCATCTTCGCCATTCTATTATCTGAGGTGAAGCATACCAGCTTTCAGCGAATTGTGCAGACGATCATCACGCTCCCTCACTTTGTAAGCTGGGTTATCGTCTTCTCACTGGCCTTCTCGGTCTTCTCCAATGATGGCCTGCTCAACGAGCTGCTGATGAATCTGCACCTGATTAAAGAGCCGACGAATCTGCTCGGTAATGGCGACGTCGTATGGATCTTTCAAACGATGCTGGGGATCTGGAAGTCGCTTGGCTGGGGAACGATTATCTACTTGGCGGCCATTATCGGAATTGATCAAGAGCTGTACGATGCCGCGCATGTGGATGGGGCAGGGCGGTTCCGCAGAATCTGGCATATCACGGTACCCGGTGTAGCACCGACATTTATTGTATTGATGATTCTGGGCATGTCCAATTTACTCTCGGTTGGGATGGAACAATATCTCGTTTTCTACAACGGATTGGTGGCTGACAAAATAACGGTGCTCGATCTGTACCTGTACCGTACCGGAATATTGAACGCCGATTACTCCTACTCGACGGCACTCGGGATGTCGAAAACCTTCATCAGCATCATCCTGCTCTTCGCAGCCAACGGCCTGGCCAAACGGATCAGAGGGTACGGAATTGTGTAGCTTAGTTTGGTACAAGGAGAGAGAGCATGAAAACGTTAAATACATCTAAATCATCATCCGGCTTGTCCAATATAGGCTTCCAAATCGTGAATTATACGATCATCACTTTGTTTATGCTTCTGTGCATTTATCCATTCTACTATATCTTCATCTACTCTATCAGCGGCTCGCAGGAGGCGATGACCGGGATCACATGGTTTCCCAAAGGATTCACGCTCGTATCCTATAGCAAGGTGTTCGAGTTTGACGGGATCTTGAGTGCAACGTTCATATCGGTTTCAAGGACTGTGCTTGGCACGCTGCTGACCACGTTCTTATGCTCGCTGTTTGCTTACTTAATGACCATTGAGCAGTTCCCGATGAGGAAATTCTTCTACCGGTTTCTGGTTATCACGCTCTATTTCAACGCGGGGTTGATTCCTTGGTATTTGCTCATGAAGAACCTGCACCTCAATGATAACTTCCTGCTCTACATCGTACCGGGTGCAATCAATGTCTTCTATATCATCCTGATCAAAACCTATATCGAGCAGCTGCCCAAGTCGCTGGAGGAATCAGCAAAGATTGACGGCGCCGGCTACTTCACGATTTATTGGAAAATCATTATGCCGATTTCTACGTCGATTCTGGCTACGATCGCGGTATTCACTGCGGTGGATCAGTGGAACAACTGGTTCGATAATTATATTCTCGTCAGCGATAAACACCTGCAGACGCTGCAATATGAGCTCTATAAGTACATTACGCAAGCATCCTCACTATCGCGGCAATCCGGGATGGAGATTAATAGAGGCGGTGCAAACGCAGTCTATATGACGCCGCAAACGGTACGCATGACGATCACGATGGTTGTTACATTGCCGATACTCTGCGTGTATCCGTTTATGCAGCGGTATTTTGTGAAGGGCATTATGATGGGCGCTATTAAAGGTTAAAGGCTAAGGATGGATTACCCGGTACGATGCGTACTGATAATCAATATTGAATGAGGAGGAAACGAAGTGAGGAGAAGAAAGGGTATCAGGGGTACTTTGATGGCAATGCTCGCTTTGTTGTTCTTGTTCTCAGCGGCTGCATGCTCGGGGTCAAACAATGGAAACTCGAACCAAGCAGTTTCGGAGAATACAGGATCAACTGATTCAGATGCGAAGGAAGCGCCTGCGCCGGAGCCGGTGACGATTACGATGCTGGTCAACCAAGCGCCTGCGGTTCCGTTTGCTGAAACCGAAGTCGGCAAAGAGATCCAGAAGAAGCTGGGCATCACAGTGGAGTGGGTAGTCGCCGAAGACGAGAAAATAAAGGTGCTGCTTGCTTCGGGAGATCTCCCGGACATCATCATGCTCAAGCCTGAGGATCAAGCGCGTGTTATCGAGGGCGGGCAAGTCATTGCCATGGATGACATGATCGAAACAAAAGGTCAGAACATCCTGAATAACGTACCTGAAGTCGTAGACTTCATGAGAAAGTTCCGCAGTAACGGCTCTAACAAGCTGTACTTCATGCCGGTGAACTCGGGGCCGGATATGATGGGCTTTGAAGCGAGCCTTGGTGTGGTTACGAGATGGGACTATTATAAAGAGCTTGGCTACCCTGCGATTACAAGTGAAGACGAACTGCTTAACATTCTTAAACAAATGCAGGATAAGCATCCGAAGACGCCTGAAGGCTACAAAACCTACGGTGTAGCAGCGTGGAATGACTGGGGATTATGGAGCTACTACATGCCGATGGCGATTCTGTACGGTTATGCCGATTGGGGCAATAACGGTTACGTTGTGAAATCCGATACGAATGAGCTCGTAAACAACTTCACAGATACTGAAGGGCCACTTTGGAAAACGGTAAACTTCTACTACAAAGCCAGAAAAATGGGGCTGCTTGATCCGGACTCCTTAACGATGCAATCCGGTGACTTCAGCGCCAAAATGGCAAACGGCTCGATTCTCTACTCTCCTGCGAGCTGGTTTAACGGCGGCTTTAACGGCAAGAACAATGCGAATGCAGTCGGCTATGCGACAATCCCGCTGGAATGGGGACATCAATGGAATGGCGCCAACCAATTGGGTTGGTTCGACAAGTCGCTCGGGATAACGAAGAACTCCAAGCATCCGGACCGCGCTATGGATCTTCTGAACTACCTTTGGTCGTATGAAGGCTCCCGCCTTGCTTACAGCGGCGTCAAAGGTACGGATTGGGATTTGGTATCAGGCGTACCGACAATCAGCGATGCGATGAATAAAGCGAAGATCGAGAACGGCGATGCGTTCAGAAACACAGGCGTTCGCGCCGCACAAACCGGTATCTACAATGGATTGGGTAACTTCGTTATCAATCCGGAAGATAAGACCGAAGTAGACTTGTTCAGCTCCGGCAAATCGTTCAACGGTCTGCTAGATCCGCTTACGAAGGATTTCAGCGATCATTACGGCGTATCTTTCCCGGCAGAAATTTTCCTCAAGAACGTAGAAGCAGGCAAGTCGATTAACCAGCAAAACATGGATACTCGTATTCCTGCTGCGCTTCCCAGCACGCCGGACGATATCTCTAGAATTGACGCCAAGCTTAAAGAATTGATGATCAAAGCCGTTGCGAAAGCAATTATGGCGGATTCCGATGCAGACTTTGATGAGATCAAGCAGAAGACGTTGGATGATCTGAAATCTAACGGAGTCGAAACCTCCAATACATGGTGGGTTAAAGCATGGGATGACACGAAAGCTGCAGTTAATCAATAAATGGCCGTGGGGCACATCGCTAAGCAGGACGCGGCGATGTGCCTCGTTTAATGAAAGGGAGAGTGGGAGTCGAAGTGGATACATGGAGGAAAGATCAGCGTTTGCAGCAGTGGTACCGCGATGCGCGTATCGGATTGTTTCTACATTGGGGGATGCATACGGGGGAGCATAAGACAGATCCGTTCGGGCAGGAATTTCGCTATATTTATGAAACGGTTGAGGCTTTCGATCAAGCTGTGGAAGAGGCAGGCTGGAATGCGCAAAGGTGGGTCAGTACGGCTGTGAAGCTTCGTGCCAAGTATATAACGCTGGCTACGTTTCACTGTCAGCAGGGTTATTTGAAAATATGGCAATCGGACGTGGCGGGGAGTCATAGCACGGGGCGGGACTATTTGCAAGAGATGCTGGATGCAGCTGAAGTTGCGGGTATCCGGATTATCGTGTATATAAACCGGGATTCGAAGAACGCCATTCACGGCGGGATCGAATGGTTGAATAAGGAGGATTATCGCGCCTATAAGCAGGATGGCACGCTTGATATTACTTCGCGTGAGGGCTATCTTGCTTATAGTATTGAGGTGATGGAAGAGTTGTTGGATCGCTATCCGAGCGTGGCCGGTTTCTGGTTCGATGGCTACCATGACAAGCTTGAAGCGCAGCACGTATTTGACAGGCTTCATCGGAAGCGGGAGGACATCATTCTCATCAACAATGATTTCAGCAAAGGGCCTGTTGAAGACGAGGATGCCATGGCGCTGGAGGATTTCGGTAAGGTATGCCAGCCGGATTATGATTGGGCAAGCGGCACATGGGTTGGACCAGGGGATAAGGAGTTTGCCTTCAAGGCCAAATGGGACTGGTGGTATTTGGGGGAAGGAAACGCTGCATGGGGCGGCTATGAGGAGAACTATGCGGACGTTCCGGACAATGCAACGCTTGTGAAGAAGATCGTTACAGTCGCAGGGACTTCTTGGAATGCCCATCTGGGGTACGGTCCGAAGATCGGCGGGGAATTTCCGGAGGTACTGGACAGCTTCACCGATCATTTTGACCGTTTCATGACTTGGGCTGAGGAGTCCATCTATGGCACGGTTGGAGGCGGCTATGATCAAGGCGGATTCCCGCCGGGATATTGGAATGAGGGGGCATATGGGATAACGACGGTCGTGCCCGGAGGGGAAACGCATTATCTGCATGTCCTTACCCCGCCTAGTGGGCAGGTTCTGATCTTGCATGATGCGGGCTATGATGTGCTTGCAGCCTCGGACTTGAGAACGGGCGAGCCGCTGCCGTTCGAGCAGAAGGATGGATATCTGATGATCGAAGTTCCATCATGGGAAACGGTTCGAGTTGATGGAGATATGGTCATTAAGTTGACTGTGGCCTCGCAAGCTCGCCTTGTCCCAACAGCGCTGCTTGTTGCCAAGGCCAGCTCTGAGCTGCCGTATGCCTCGGCTGTCAATGTGCTGAACGATAACTATCAATCTTACTTCCGAGGACTGGCGATGCGGGCATGGCCGCAATCGTTGACCTTGCAGATGACTTCAGGTGAGGCGGAATACGAATGGATGGGGCTTTGTGTCACACAGCCCGAGACCGGCGCTGTTCTTGATGGCGGCTATGCAGCTCCGATTGGCGAGCGGCTCAAAGCATATAAGCTTCATGTCAGCCAAGACGGCGTGAACTGGGGCGAGCCGATTGCATGCGGTGAACTGCATAATCAGCGCGGCATGCAGATGATTGCCTTCAAACCGGTCAGCGGGGCGACACATATTAGGCTGACCGCACTGAGTAACCACGGCGGCACGGAAACGTTCCAGCTGATTAGTTTGCGGCTGGTGCATGTTTAGTAGAGGGTTGGCGGGGAGTGAGAGGCGAGTGCGATTCGATAGGCGGATTGCCAGTCGTGAAATGCTCTAACGAACCATACGGCGCTTATATGCCCGAAAACAGACCCCAAAAAATGCTAACGAACCGTTGAGGCGCTATTTGGTGGTTTGAGGGGGAAATGGAGCCGCTTTTCCGAAATAGCGCCCGTACGGTTCGTTAGATTTTCAGAGGTGAGGAATCCAGGTGAATAACGTCCCTACGGTTCGTTAGATTTTCGCGGAATTTGGTTAGAGGATCATCTTGAGATGGCGCAGGGGAAAGCTGCTCCATCTCTTTGTTTTTAAAAAAAGGCTTGCCCATCACTAATTCATAGTTGACTTATCGGATTAATGTGTATATCATAAAACCAACAACAAATAGCAAGAAGCCTACCGGACAACCGGAGGTTTCCATAGCCGATACTCCTTTATGGGGATTGGACTGTGGAAGCCTCCGGTTTTTGGTTTGCAATCCAAGAAAAAAGGGGTTTTGAAAGATGACAACTACCACTAAATCGCTACGAGCCATCAGCTTGCTCGTGATCTCGCTTCTAAGCTTCGTCCTTATCTTATCTGCATGCGGTAAAGAGGGAAACAACGCCACGACGACTACAGGAGAAACGACGGAGACAACAACAGATGCCCCTAAAAGCACCAAAGAAATTCGTATCGGCTATCAGAAATACGGCACGGTTAATATTCTCAAAGCGCAAGGGACGCTGGAGAAACGTTACGAGTCCGAAGGCTACAAAGTGACGTGGACGGAGTTCCCGGGCGGACCGCAATTGCTTGAAGCACTTAATGTTGGCAGCATTGATATCGGGCACACCGGAGAAGCGCCGCCAATCTTCGCGCAAGCTGCCGACACGCCTCTTGTCTACCTGTCCCACGAGCCTGAAAGCCCGAAGAGTGAAGGGATTATCGTTCCGAAGGATTCCAAGATAGCGACACTCGCTGACCTGAAGGGCAAGAAAATCGCCTTGAACAAAGGTTCCAATGTTCACTATCTGCTTGTCAAAGCACTGGAGAAAGCAGGCGTGGATTACAAGGATATCACGACTGTATTCTTGAAGCCCGGTGATGCCAGAGTTGCGTTCGAGAACGGAAGCGTTGATGCATGGGTGATCTGGGATCCGTTCCTGGCTGCGGCTCAGACGGCAACCGGGGCGAAGCTGCTTACGGATGGAGAAGGACTTGTATCGAATATCGAATTCTATCTGGCTTCGCGTACATTCGCAGAAGCGAATAAACCGGCTATCGATTCTTTCATCGACGAGTTGAACAAGGTTGACGAGTGGTCCAAAGCCAATCAGAAAGAAGTGGCAGCACTTCTATCACCGCAGCTCGGCATCGACATTCCATCGCTTGAGCTCGCATCGGGCCGCAGAGATTACGGCATATCGCCGATCGACGACGCCATTATCGAAGCGCAGCAGAAGATTGCGGATACGTTCTTCAACCTGCAGCTGATCCCGAAAGAAATTCAGGTTAAGGATGCCACACTGAAATAATGGACTGAAATAATCGAACATTTGAATGTAGATGAAAGGGTGATTGAAATGGAAGTATTCTGGTTTATTCCGACACATGGAGATGGGCGTTATCTGGGTTCTGCCGAAGGAGCCCGCGCCGTTGATGCAACGTATATGAGGCAAATCGCGCAAGCTGCAGATCGACTTGGTTACAGCGGTGTTTTACTGCCGACAGGGAGCTCATGCGAGGATGCGTGGGTAGTGGCTTCTTCGCTCATATCGGCTACGGAGAAGCTTAAGTTTCTCGTTGCCCTGAGACCGGGCCTTATGTCACCGACCTTATCGGCCAGAATGGCTGCCACGTTCGATCGGCTTTCCGGAGGGAGATTGCTCGTCAATGTCGTGACAGGGGGAGACCCGGTAGAACTGGCGGCAGACGGCTTGTTCCTCGGGCATGATGAACGCTACGATCTGACGTCGGAGTTTCTGGAAGTATGGCGCAGGGAGCTCGAGGGAGAAACCGTTGATTTCGAAGGCACTCACCTGAAGGTAGAAGGCGGCAAAGTTCTCTATCCACCGGTTCAGAAACCTTATCCACCGCTCTATTTCGGCGGATCATCGCCGGCTGCGCAGGAAGTCGCAGCTGACCATATCGACGTCTATCTCACTTGGGGCGAGCCCCCGCAGGAAGTAGCGGAGAAGCTGGATCGTGTTCGTAAGTTGGCAGCAGAGCGTGGCCGCGAGGTTCGTTTTGGCATTCGTCTGCATGTCATCGTCCGCGAAACGTCCGAAGAAGCGTGGAAGGAAGCCGATCGCCTAATCAGCAAAGTCGATGAAGAAGCGATAGCAGCGGCCAAGAAGGTGTTTGCCCGTTACGATTCGGAAGGGCAGCAGCGGATGACGCGACTTCATGGCGGAGATCGAAGCCATCTAGAAATTTATCCGAACCTGTGGGCAGGTGTGGGCTTAGTCCGCGGTGGAGCTGGAACAGCGTTAGTAGGCAATCCCGCTGAAGTGGCTGCACTGATGCAGGAGTATGCCAATCTAGGTATCGATACATTCATACTATCGGGTTATCCGCATCTCGAGGAAGCTTACCAATTCGCTGATCTCGTATTCCCGCTTTTGCCTTTGAATCGATCAGCTACGGTGCAAGGCCCGACCTCGACCAGTCCGTTCGGCGAGCTTATCGCGAACTCGATCAAGCCGTCGGAACGAGCGCCGGTCAGCTAGGAGGGGAAGCAGATGAAGAGTCCAGCAGATAACAAGTGGAAAACCAGAACGCTATCCGTAGGACTTGAATGGGTCATTCCGATCCTGGTCGTGGTGCTGTGGCAATGGCTCGGAAGCGTGGGATGGATATCCTCCCGCATCTTGCCGACGCCGGTATCCGTACTCGAAGCAGGCGCTAAGCTCGTGCGAAGCGGAGATTTGTTCATCTATATCGGGGACAGCACGCGTCGTGCACTGATTGGTTTTGCAATTGGCGGCGGCATCGGTTTTGTCCTGGCCATACTGAACGGCTTGCTTCCATTATCGGAGAAGCTGACGGATTCCAGTATCCAAATGATCCGTACAATCCCGCATTTATCTCTTATTCCGCTTATCATCGCTTGGTTTGGCATTGGCGAACAAGGTAAAATTTTTCTAGTCGCATTGGGAGTAGCTTTCCCCATCTATCTGAATACGCTCCATGGCATAAGGTCGATTGATCCCGGCTTAATCGAGATGGGTCGGACTTATGGTTTGAGAGGGTATTCCCTATTTCGAACGATTATTTTTCCGGGTGCGCTTCCGTCCATCCTAGTTGGCCTTCGATTCGCGCTCGGCATTATGTGGATTACGCTGATCGTATCCGAAACGATATCCTCGAACAGCGGTATTGGCTATATGGCCATGAATGCCCGTGAGTTCTTCCAGATGGATGTCGTCGTGCTCAGCATCGTCATCTATGCTTTGCTCGGCAAGCTCTCGGATTGGATGGCAAAGCTGATGGAAAGGAGCTGGCTGAAATGGCATTCGCACTTCCGTCCAGGAAAATAAGCATCGAACCCGAAGAGAAGACGCCGCTGGTCGTGCATGAGGCACCTCGCGGGCTTCAAGTAGACGTTCGGAATGCAGGCGTTCGCTTCGGCGATCTCGCCGTTCTGAGCGAATTGGAATTATCCATTCCATCCGGGCAATTCTTAGCCGTTGTGGGCAGAAGCGGCTGCGGCAAGAGCACGCTGCTGCGGCTGCTTGGCGGGTTGGAAGCCGCATCGCAAGGTTCGGTGACTTTCGGCGGTAAAACCACTTCCGGACTAAATTCGGATGTGCGGGTGATGTTTCAAGACGCTCGATTACTGCCGTGGAAATCGGTCCTCGACAACGTTCGAATCGGCGTGCCAGGGGGCGATCGCGCGAAAGCTATGGATGCGCTTGAACTCGTTGGACTCGCGGATCGTGCGAAGGAGTGGCCATCTGTGCTGTCGGGAGGGCAGAAGCAGCGTGTTTCACTGGCAAGGGCGCTCGTCGGAGACCCGAGTCTGCTGCTGCTTGATGAACCGCTCGGTGCGCTCGATGCGCTTACTCGAATTGAGATGCAGCAGCTGATTGAGCGGCTGTGGAGGGAGAGGCGATTTACTGCCGTCCTCGTGACGCATGACGTCAGTGAGGCCGTCGCTCTCGCCGATCGCGTGGTGCTGGTGGAGAACGGCACCATTGCGCAGGATGTCTCCATCGCCTTGGCGCGCCCGCGCGAGAAGGACAGCGGATTTACCCATTATGAGAACACCATCTTAAATCGCGTACTTGCGAGGCGGCAGCCGGACGGTGATCGTAACGGGTTCTCGATTTAAATTACAAAGAACTGACCTAGGCTAGAGTGCAAACTCTCAGGGTCAGTTTTTTTATTGTCTTTATGGCAGTTATGGAGATGCCTAGTCCAATTATTCTCTATCCGCATATCATGATCTCATTACTTGCTAAATGGAGATGAAGCGATGTCGGCCCCTATCAAGAGCAGAGCTAGCAACGCCCGAATAGATGTCCTGATCCCGGCAATTGAGAAGGATTTATCAACGCTGCCCTATGTGATCGATGCTGTGCGTAAACAAGTAAAGCATCCCATTGGCCGCTTCATGATCGTAGCTCCGAACCGAGTCCGAATGCGGAATCTGTGTAAGCGTAAGAGATGCACGTTCGTCAACGAGAACACGGTGCTTCCGATTACGAAGAGAAACATCAACTATCGCTCCAAGAAGTGGGAACGGTCGGGTTGGATGTTTCAGCAATTGTTAAAAATGGGCGGGGACAAATTATGTACCTCGAAATACTTCTTGGTCATCGACGCAGACACCATCTTAATCCGGCCCCATGTATTCCGAACCGGCAAGAAGACGCTGTTCTACACCCGCAGCTGGAGCCAGCCGGAATATTTCCGAACCTATCGCAAGCTTATGGGGAAGCGAGCCGCATCCCCTACCTCCTTCGTTGCGCACTACATGCTGTTTGAGAAGGCAAAGCTGCGGCAATTGAAGCGGACGATTGCAGCGAAACACGGGATGAGCTGGTACTCGGCGATCCTACGGAAGATGGACAAAACCAAGCAGTTTGCCTTCTCTGAATTCGAAACCTACGGCAACTTCCTTTACGCGCAGAACCCGGGCGGGATTGCTCGCAGGAAGGCGCTGAATAAGAGTCTATCAACGAATATTGCACGAATGACACCTAAACAACTGAAGAGGCTGGCTAAGAGCTATCGCTCGCTCTCTTTTCATAAACGCAAAGGCTATTCGAGGAAAGCGGCCGGGAAGCGGAAATGATGCTGCTTCAATCCAACTCGAGGGGGAGGCATGTACGTGCGGATTGTTCTGCTTGGCGGCGGCTCAGGAAAGAGACTCTGGCCATTATCGAATGAGATTCGTTCGAAAATATTTCTAAAGCTTCTGCCCTCGAAGGATGGCGGCATGGAATCGATGATACAGCGAATCTGCCGACAATTGGAGGAAGCGGGTTTACTTCCACATACCTCGATCGTAGCGCATCAGAGTCAAGCCGAAATTATGCAAAATCATATCGGTGACGAAGTCCCTTTCCTGGCAGAACCCCATCGAAGAGGCACCTTCACGGCGGTTGCCTTGGCCGTGAGTTATTTGCATGCCAAGCTGCGGGTAGCGCCGAATGAAACGATCTGCGTGATACCGGCGGATTTGTTTGCGGAGTCGGAATTCTTCAGCCTGTTGAGCCGGTTTCCTGAAATCCTCAAACAATCGGGCTCGGAGCTGGCGTTGCTTGGAACAACCCCTAATCATCCCTCCAGCCAGTTCGGCTACATTGTACCTGCGCCGCAGCAAGATTCAGCGGATAAGGACTACTTAGAAGTCGCCTATTTCGTGGAAAAGCCGGATGAGGAGACCGCGCTGCGCCTCATCGGCAGTCAGGCGATGTGGAATTGCGGCGTGTTCGCTTTTCCGTTGTCCTTCATGCTCTCCAGTCTGCAAAGCAGAGGATTGCCGACAGATTATGACGAGCTGCTAGACTGCTACGAGCAGCTGCCTGAAGCGAGTTTCGATGTCGAGATCGTGGAGAAAACGCAGCCTGTCGTCGTTCTCCCTTTCAGTAATATGTGGAAGGATCTTGGTGACTGGAGTGTGCTGCCGAATTATTTTGGAAGCAGTGTCGTTGGCCTTGGGGAGATCTCCAGCGATTGTGTGCATACGCATCTAGTCAATGAACTTGCCTATCCCATCCATGTTGTGGGTGTCTCCAATATTATTGTAGCCGCCAGTGCAGATGGGATTCTCGTTGCCAATAAGGACCAATCCAACCAAATCAAGAAGCTGCGCAGCACCCGGCAACAGCCGATGTACGGAGAGAAAAGATGGGGGACCTATCGGGTATTGGATCAATCGAAGACAGGCGACTGCCTGCTGGAAACGTTGACGAAGAAAGTAGAATTGCTGCCCGGGAAACATACAAGCTATCATTCCCACCAGATGCGGCAAGAGATATGGACAATTATAAGTGGTCAAGGAGAGTTCATCTTGGAGGGCGTCAGTACGGGTATTCAAACCGGAGATGTTCTTCAAATTGCTGCCGGTGCGAGACATGCCATCAAAGCAATTACGCAGCTTGAATATATTGAGATCCAAATCGGGACGGAGCTCGTTGAAGCAGACATCTTGCGGCTGGCCGTGACCTGGGAGGAGATTATTCGGTATTGCAAGAAGGGTGAGTGAGGTGGCCTGTTCGGTAAGGTAGGTGCTAGCTGGCTTTGCGGGGGAACGTGTACAGGAGTTGCTGGACTCCGTGCGCAAGGGAAGTTGCATAGACGCCAGGCGCAAAGGACAATGCCTAAACGCCATTACGCTAACGAACCGTAGGGGCCTTATTCGGACGAAAATGGTTGCTTTTCAAATCTAACGAACCGTGGAGGTCTTATTGAGGGAAATCGGAGTGATTGGGGGGAACCTGCCACTAAATAAGACCCGTAGGGTTCGTTAAAATTCCAAACCAGGTTATTTAACTCAAATAAGACCTGTACGGTTCGTTAGCGTGAGCGCTGACGGAGCAAGGGTCCTGGCAACAACCTGAGAGTCGGGTTTTCCGACTCTCAGCTTCTTTAAATAACCGTCTTCGCGCGATAGTAGTCTCGAACGACTGCTTCGGCCTGCTTGCCGTACATACAGTAGTCCTTATTAGCCGCTGCGTCCTCCGGCTTGTACAGCTTGGCCGGCCAATCCCACAGCATAAAGCCCTCTACCCAGTCGCGCTTGTCGCAATGGCTGAACATGGCTTCGTAATAGCGCGCTTGCACATCCTCGCTCGCTTCGCCCGGCAATCCCCAATCATTCGGCAAATGCTGCGAGCCTTCACGGCTCGGGCAGCCTGCCTCCATGAACATAAACGGTTTGCCGTGCTGCTTCACGACACCTTCGATCCGGTCAAGCTGCTCCTCCCATGTGTCGATCGGATAGTAGCCGCTGGACGAGATTACATCCACCGCATCCCACCAGCTTACTTGATTCTCTTGGTATTTGTCGCAGTTGTAGGTAATGACGCCGGAGTAGACACGTCTAACCGCCGCAATCAACGCGCGCCACTCCGCAGCCCGTCGATCGGTTTGCACCATTTCGCAGCCGACGCACAGCATCTCGCAGCCGGTTTCTTCCGCGATCTGCGCGTAATGAAGCATGAAGCGGGTATACGAAGCGAACCACTCCGACCACTTCGGCTCACACGGTACATCTACATCGAAGAAGTTAATGTGTGCGCGCCAAGTGCCGTTCGCGCAATTGACGACCGGCTTGAGACAGACTTGTAGGCCAAGCGATTTGGCTTTCTCAATGGCCCAGCGTACTTCCTCATCCGTCACCGTAGGCGCTTCCCCGTACTTAATTTCCGTAGCTTGCGGATGTGCTTGCAGCGCGGCGAAAGTGATCGCCGTCCAGTTGACAGCCAGTCCTTCTTGCATAAGCTCCATAGAGCGTTCCGCCTGTTCGGTCCCCCAAGTGCCTCTAATTCCGGTCCAGCCCCAGGTCATTCCACCATAGTAGTTCGCCATCTTCTGCACGTCGTCTCAGCCTCCATCTCATTACACTCCTGTTTCATTGCTCCAGTAAAACAAATGCGAGGGCGTGCAGTCAATAGACATTTATCAACGTGGACCAGAAAGTCAATTGAAGACTACAAATCACAATTGAAACCATTTTACCCCCTTAGCGATTGGCTTATAGTTACACATGTAAGCGATATCATAATCGAAACAGGGGGAACAACAAATGAACAAAACAATCTCGTATACGATGATTTCACTTCTTCTCGTCACCTCGCTGGCTGCTTGCGGCAGCAATAATGAAAGCGCAAACACGAACGCGAATGCCGATGCGAGCAACAACGCCACTGCAGCAAACGCAGACACTTCGAATAACGCAGCGGCAACGAACGATGCAGCAACCAACGACGCAGCAGCGACTAACGATGGCGGAGACACGAAGGCGCTGAGCGGCAAGGTCGTATTCCTAACGAACCGTACAGATATGGTAGATAAGGAGTATAACGATTACGAGAAAAGGTTCGAAGCGAAGTACCCCGGCGTAGACCTGCAATTCGAAGCGATTACCGACTATGAGAAAAACGAGAAAATTCGTATCGCTTCCGGCACTTATCCGGATGTCGTTCTGCTCGGCGGATTGATTCCAAACTCCGATTACCCGAAATATTTTGCACCGCTGGATGATATCAAGTTCTCAGGCGACATCTACTTCAAAGATTTCAAATCCTTCGAAGGCAAATCATACGGTATCTCCTCCGGCAACAGCACGGTAGGAATTGTGTACAACAAGAAAGCTTTTGAGAAAGCAGGCGTTACCGCGGTTCCGAAAACATACGATGAGTTCCTCGTAGCCAGCCAGAAACTCAAGGATGCCGGCATCGTGCCGCTCGCATCGAACTTCAAGGATAAATGGCCGCTTGGCGCTTGGTCCGGCGATGTGCCGACGATTATCGGAGCAGCCGCAGACCACCAGAACAAACGGAAAGACACGGACACGCCATTCACAATGGATAACGTTTACGGCAAATCGTGGAGCATCATCCGCGAGCTGAAGGAGAAAGGCTTCCTCGAGAAGGACGTGAATTCCACGAACTGGGAGCAGTCCAAGAAGGATGTAGCGCAAGGCAACTTTGCCATGTACTTGCTTGGCAACTGGGTCATTAACCAAGTTATCGATGCCGGCGCGCCAGCATCCGATGTAGGTTTCTTCCCATTCCCTGCCGACAACTCCGGTCAAGCCAAAGCACCGCTTAACCCGGATTGGTTCTATGGCGTCAATAAAGACGGCAACGTGGAAGCAGCCAAAGCGTTCGTGCAATGGATGATCGAAGAGTCCGGCTACGATGAGTTCGCAGGCTTCATTCCAACATTGAAAGACAAACAACCGAAGCTTGCACAGCTGGCAGAATTCAATACGTACAACCCGACTTATTTTGAAGCTGTAGCCGGTGACGATGTTGCCACACAGATCTTGAACAAAGCGCAAATCGATCAAGATGCAGTACTTCAAGAGTTCGTTCTTTCCAAAAACCCGCAAGCCGTGCTGGATAAAGTGAACGCAGAGTGGGCGAAAGCGAAGAAACAAATCGTGAAATAGTAGTCGGTAAGCTAAAGCTAGATCAATTTTGCCAGGGTGGAACGGCTCTTTCAGGTTCGAGGTGAGGGCCTTCCGCCACAAGGTGAATTGCAGAAAGGAATGATCGCATCATGCTAGGCAACCTATCCTTTAAGAAACAGCGCATCATTATCATTGCATCCTTTACGATCATACCGCTCCTGCTGCTGCTGACTTTCTCCTATTATCCGACGCTAGAGCTGTTTCACCTTAGCTTCACGAATTGGGACGGACTGAGCCCGGATAAAGAATGGATCGGCTGGGACAATTACAAGGAAGTATTCACCGACCCCGATATCTTCGGCGTGTTTAAGCACAATTTTGCCTACTTCGCCGTAGGAATCGTGCAGAACATCGCGGCCATTTACTTTGCAATCGTCTTGAACGGCAAGCTGAAGGGACGTTATTTCTTCAGACTGCTGCTCTTTTTACCATATATCCTAAACGGCGTGGCGGTGGCATACCTGTTTGGTTATGTGTTTGACACGACGCAAGGCTCGCTTAATACGCTGCTTGCTGCAATTGGCCTGAATGGTGAAATCAGCTGGCTCGGCAGTGAATCCTTCGTCAACTACACGCTGGCTTCGATCGGCTTCTGGCGGTTTATGGGCTTTAACATGGTTATCTACTTGGCAGCGTTGCAGTCCATTCCATCAGATCTCTATGAAGCGGCGCAAATCGACGGAGCTAACGCGTGGAAACAATTTCTCTTCATTACACTGCCTAATATTTATAAAATCATCGAGCTTAACCTGTTCCTGACCGTCACCGGAGCACTTGAGGTATTCGACCTTCCGTTTGTGCTGACGAACGGCGGACCGGCAGGCGCGAGCGAAACCTATGTATTCAAAATCATTGCAACGGCATTCCAATTCAATAATTATGGCTTGGCATCAGCGATGAGCGTCGTGCTTCTATTAATAGTTGTGCTTGTGCTATCGATTCAGCGTCTGCTCTTCAGCAAAGGAGGGGACTAAGGCATGCGCGCGCACAATCCGATTGCATCTACTGTGAAATATTTGACCTTGCTGTTCGCGTCTTTCATGATCGTATTCCCGCCTTACGTCATTATCGTGAATGCTTTCAAGACCAAAGAAGAGTTCCAAACGAAGTCGACGATGTCCTTGCCGGATTCGTTCTTCCATTTCGGCAATTTCGTGCATGCGTTCCAGCAGGCGAATATGACGAAGGCTTTTGGCAATACACTGGTTATTGTTGCGGTTACGCTGATTCTGAATATCGTGCTTGGCTCGGCGTTCTGCTATGCGGTTGGGCGGTTTACGTTTAGGTTCAAAGGTTTCCTCGTCGGGCTGTTTCTGATGGCGACGGTCATCCCTTCGATTACGACACAGGTCGTGAACTTTAAGACGATTCAATCGATGCACCTGACGAACAACCTGATGGGGCCGATGCTGATCTATATTGGCGCTGATATTTTGCAAATCTACATCTATCTGCAGTTCATTCGCAATGTGCCCTATGAGCTGGATGAAAGTGCGATGATTGAAGGCGCTTCATTGTTCAAAATCTATACGACGATTATTTTCCCGCTGCTGGCACCTGCGACGGCGACGATCGTGATTCTGAAGACGATCAGCATTTATAACGATATCTACACGCCATTCTTGTATATGCCGACGCCCGAGCTGGTGGTTGTATCGACCTCATTGATGCGATTCTTCGGTGTGAACAGCGGGGATTGGCAGAGTATCTCGGCGGCCATCATCATTATCATGATTCCGACTTCGCTGCTTTACTTGTTCCTGCAGAAATATATTTTTGCCGGTGTGACGAGCGGTGCGGTAAAATAAGGCTACTTTCGCTTGGGCGGTGAGGAAAAGACATGAAAATCATGATCGTGGACGACGAGCAGTTCATCCGTCTTGGCCTCGAGAAAATCATTATGAAGAGTGATGAAACGCATAATGTGATCGGCTCCTTCAGCAACGGTCAGGAGGCGTGGAATTTCCTGCTTGGGCATGAGAGCCAAGAGCCGGATGTACTCATTACGGATATTAAGATGCCGATGATGGACGGGCTGAAGCTGAGCGAGCTTGTGCGGGAGAAATATAAGAACATTACCATTATCATCTTAAGCGGCTTCAGTGATTTTGAATATGCGCGGTCTGCCTTGCGGTTTGGGGTAAGAGACTACTTGCTGAAGCCGGTGGATAAGAGTGCGTTGTTCGACTTGCTGGGCAAAATCCGCACGGAGAAGTGCAACGGCAGCGGGGTAGCGGTGGAAGACGGCGCGCAGCTGGAGAGCGATCATTATATTATTGATCAGATGAAGGATATTCTGGATCGGGAATATGATAAGAACTTTGAGCTGGAGCGGCTGGCGGACAGTGTCGGGATGAATGCGAGCTACATTAGCAGGCTGTTCAAGCACAAGACGTCGATGACGATTACGGATTACTTGATTCAGCTTCGAATTGAGAAGGCGAAGCAATTTCTAGCCGATCATCCGCATTTGAAGAATTATGAGATTTCGCATCTGGTCGGCTACAGCGACCCGGTTTACTTCAACAAGCTGTTTAAGAAAATGGTCGGCGTGACGCCGAAGGATTATAAAGATAAACATCGCTGGCCTTAGGGGGCGGGGGATAGTGGGCTAGCCGGACGAGTGGTTCGGCTAGCTTTCTTTCGTCATGCGATCGCAGCTCCTTGTTCCAGCTCCTAACTCCCAGCTGTTTAGTCATGCGATCGTGCGTCGTCGCGGAACTTGGCCGGCGTGACGTGCATGAGCGAGTGGAAGGTGCGCGTGAAGTAATGGACGGAGCCGAAGCCGGTCCGCTCGGCGATTTCCTTTATCGTTAACTCGGAATATCGCAGCAGCTCAGCCGCCCTTCGAACACGCTGCTGGCGGACGTAATTGGTATAGGATTCGTTGACGCCGGAAGAGAACAGGCGGGATAAGTGGCGCGGCGATAGATTGATCTGGGCTGCGACCTTGTCGAGCGAGAGCTCGTCATCGTTCAAGTTATCGGTAATGAAGAGCTTCGCCTGTTTCAGCAGTGCAGTTGAACTTCGGCGAGGCATCGCCGACGGCATATTGCCAGGCTGCATGAGCGGCTTGCAGAATAGGCCGGGTAAGGCGAGTAACAGAGATGCAGCAAGCTGCGGCAGTACGGATTCCGGCAGCGAAGGCGAATCGGATTGACGCCGGATCAGCGAGCGCCATAGCTGGGAGGCAGGGAGTTCGTCGCAATCGTAGACGATGACGGTGTCCGTCTCTGCCATCGCTTGGAAGGCGGAGCGCACCGCATCTGAGCTTCCTTTCTCATCAATCTCAAAAGCGACGAAGAGAAGGCTGTTCTCCGGCTCGCCTTGAATGTAGTGGGTGATGCCGGGGCGGGAGCAGAACATTGTTCCTTTCTGCAAAGGGTAGGTGACGCCGTCATCGAGATAGGTGCCTTTACCGCCGAGCACATAGCAAATTTCAAAGAAGGAATGCTTATGCAGAAAATTGGATGTATGGCGCTCGTGAACGCCCCAATAGTGAACGGTAAATACCGCTTCGGCTGTTTTAAGCCGTAAGGCATATTGATTCAGCCACGTGTCGCTTTCCTCCCACATATACATGACTAACAGGCACCTCCGGACAGGTTATAGTGGTTGGCGTGAAAAGACAAAAAGCTGGCTTCAACGGCTAAAGACCGAAACCCCTTGATTCTACTACAATAAGGTCATAGGAAAGCGAATTCACTCATAGGGGGATTGTAACATGATTACAGCTCAGGATGTAGAATTTTACAAAGAAAATGGTTATTTGCTAGTGAAAGGCGTATTCAACAAAGGTGAAATTGAAACGATGCGCAAAGCGGTTGACGGTATTATCGATCGCGCAGCAAGAGCGAATATGGATCACAATGCACAGTGGCAAGGTGACTTCCTGCCGGCGGAAGATTTGAAGAAGCTCGTTCTGAAAGGTTTCCATGATGTGCATTACCATGATGCTTCCTTCCTTCGCGCTTTGTCGCACCCGAACATGACGGATGTGCTGTCGCAAATCATCGGACCAAACGTTCAACTCCACCATTCCAAAATGCTGGTGAAGCCGCCGGAAAACGGCGCCGCGTTCCCAATGCACCAGGATCACCCTTACTTCCCGCATGAGCAGCACACAATGTTGGCCGCAAGTGTCCATCTGGACGATGCAGACCTGGAAAATGGCTGCTTGCACGTTATGCCGGGCTCGCACAAATGGGGCGAACTGCCGCACATGGGCAGACATTACCTGAATGCGAAGGAATATCCGGTATCCGATGGTGTGCCATGCGTAGCAGAAGCGGGCGATGTGCTGTTCTTCAACTACTTGACCATTCACGGCTCACCTGCTAACCGCAGCGAGCGGACTCGCCGCAACGTGCTGTTCCAATACCGCAGCGCAACAGACTTCCCATCCAAACAAGAGCATATCAACTGGGGCATGGGCCTCATGGTATGCGGCGAGAATCCAAACTTCAACAAAGCAAGACCGGAATATTCGGTTATTTCGATCTAATAAGAGGCCGGACAGGGGCGATCCTGTCCGGCTTTTTTTTGTTTGCGTTACTCGCCCGAAGCGCGAGCATTGTAACCCGCTAGAACCGAGCTTACCCGTTTTCAAGCTCGTAAGCGGATATGCCGCTTAAAGCCTTCAATCCCGCTGGATTCGCTCGATCCTCGCGGTTACTTCTGTGCAAGAGTCAGGATCCGCGAATACTTATGCTGAGAGTTCGAAAACCGAACTCTCAGCTGCAAGAGCGCTAGAAAAACAAGCCGAGAGTCCCGAAATCGAACTCTCAGCGACCAAACTAACCGGATCCTGTCCGCGCCGGAGGATGAGAGTGGGAAAACCAGTCTCTCACTCGTCCCGGCCACCACTTCACCTCTCTTCACATGGACTTCATTTATGCGTGCTATTGTGAATAACGGAGAACAAATAGAGAGGTGGAATCCTAACCTTATGGATCGTTCCAGTTTGAAATTAATGGCCGCGGCGATGCTGCTGACGGCGATGCTGACGGGATGCGGCGCGCAAAACGACGAGCAGCAGCCGACTAATAACGGACAAGCGGCTGTCGGCGGGTTTAATGGCGGCGATGTGAATCAGCCGGATCGGACGGCGGATTTTCTGGCAAAAGTGGTGAAGGTATCCGGTGATGCGATTATCGTGCAGAAATCAACGTTATCTCCGGCGGATATGCCGCGCGGTGGTGGCGGGTTCGGAGGCGGCGGTGGCGGGCGTCCGAATCGGGACGGGCAAGCGAAATCGGGCGAAGGCCGGAACGGTACCGGCAATGCCGCCGCACCCGAAGCTGGCAACGGCACCGCACCTGAGAGCGAAGCTCCCCCAACGGGCGGTGGCAACGGAGCGGCAGCTAATGCCCCGCAAGGTAACGCAGGCGCAGACGGTGCGCAAGGCAACGCTGCACCAAACGGAGAAGGCGGCAAACGCCAAGGCGGCAGATTCGGAGGCGGCGCAGGCTTCATGGATCAAATGAAATTCGAAGATGCGCAGACAACGGTAGCGGTCGACGCCGACACGGAAATCGTAACGATGAGCCGAGGTCAGGATGGCATGACGACCAATGCGCTCAAAGCCTCTGATCTGAAGGAAGGCGACATCCTCACCGTGTGGCTGTCCTCCGATAACGCGACGGCGCAATATATCTCGCTCCGGTTCAATCCGGGAACTCAAGGAAAGGCAGGAAACGGGCAATGAGAAAATGGTGGCTGCTCGGGATCGGCGTGCTGCTAGTTGCAGCTGCAGTTGTGGTTTATATGAAAATGGGAACGAAGGAGGAGCCGTTAGCACAGGTACAATCCACCACCCAAGTGGTCAAAGGTACTATTGAGGTGCATGTGAGTGGAACCGGCAGCTTGGCTCCGCTCGACAAACAAACGGTTAAAGCGACCGAGCAAGGAACTGTCGAGAAAATAAACGTGAAAGAAGGCGACATCGTTAAGAAAGGCGATGTATTGCTGACGATCGAAGGCGTGGACAATTCCGACAAGATTAAATCCGAAAAGCTCAACCTGGAAAGCAAGCTGCTAGACTTGGAGGATACACAGTCCAAGCTGAAAACAGCGACAGAGGAAAGCGATATTTCCAACATTAAACTAAGCTTGAAGAAACAGCAGCTTGCGATCGAGCAGTCCAGAACGTCGATTACCGACTTGGAAGAGAGCCAAGAAGGAAGCACGATTACGGCACCGATCGAGGGCACAGTTACAACGCTATCTATCGTCGAAGGGGACTCCTTGAATCCTTCAACTGAAATCTTAACCATCGCAAACTATGCTTCTTTGGAAATGGTCGTTGGCATCGATGAGCTCGATATCGCCAAGGTCAAAGAGGGCCAGAGCGCTACGATCTCTGTAGAAGCATTGGCTGACCAGACTTTCACAGGTAAAGTAGTGAAAATCGCAGACGAAGGTACAGCAAGCAACGGGGTAGCTTCATTCGATGTTACCGTTGCCCTAGATAAAGCGCAAAATCTCAAGAGCGGGATGTCCGCGGAAGCAAGCATCGAGATCGAGAAGAAAGAAAATACGCTCATGCTTCCAATTGACGCAGTTCAATCATTAGGCAAACGCTACATGGTTATGCTCCCGGCAGGTACGCAAACGGCAAGTAACGGCGCTGCAGGCGGACCATCCACAACAGGTGGCGGCAGAACAGAAACAACGACGGATAAAGGTACAGATAAAGCGGGCTCCGGCGATGAGTCCACACAAGGCCAGGGTCAATCCAGAGGCCAAGGCCAACAAGGTCAATTCAGCGGTCAAGCGGGCGCAGGCGGCGGAGGCGGTCAATTCGCCGGTCGTACGGGTGGCAGAAACGGCGCAAGCAGCCGCTTCGGCAATGGCGTCCCAACAATGATCGAGGTCGGAATTCATAATGAAGACTACATTGAAATCCTCTCCGGACTTAAAGAAGGCGACAAAGTTGTGGTACCAACCGTTGTAGCTTCAACCGGTGCAACCGGGGCGCAAGCAGGCTTCGCAGGTGCAGCAGGAGGCTTCGGCGGGTTTGGCGGCGGAGGCGGCTTCGGCGGAGGCGGCGGTGTTCGAGTCGAACGCGCGGCAGGCGGAGGCGGAGCTCAGACGCGTGCCGGAGGTACGCAAGGCGGAGGCGGTGGAGGCACCGGCGGCGGAGGAACACGCTAATGGAAGCCAAACGTGAACCACTCATTCATATCGAGAACTTGTCCAAATTGTACAAAATGGGCGGAGAAACCGTCCACGCACTCAGCGATATTTCAATGAAGATCGATTATGGTGATTTTATCGCCATCATCGGTCCGTCGGGTTCCGGCAAGTCGACACTGATGAATGTTATCGGCTGTCTGGATGCGCCGACCGAAGGAAAGTATTGGCTCGATGGCGAAGAAGTGAGCCGACTCCGGGAGAATAGGCTCGCTGAAATTCGCAACAGCAAGATCGGGTTTATTTTTCAAGGATTCAATTTGCTCAATAAGCTGTCGGCTCTTGAAAATGTCGAGCTTCCGCTCATCTACCGGGGCATCCCTGCGAAGCAGCGCAAGGAACAGGCCATCGAGGCGCTCACCAAGGTCGGACTCGAAGAGCGCGTCAAGCATAAACCGAGCGAGCTGTCTGGTGGACAACAACAGCGCGTAGCGATCGCAAGAGCTTTGGCGGGCAACCCTCCGATTCTGCTGGCCGATGAGCCGACCGGAGCACTTGATACCCGTACCGGGGTCGAGGTTATGGGGCTGATGAAGGAATTGAACAAGCAAGGACATACCATTGTCCTCATTACGCATGATACGGCCATTTCGCAGCAAGCGCGGCGAGTCGTGCGCATTCAAGATGGTCAAATCAGTGAAGAAGGCGGTGAGAGACGTGAACGTCAGTCAAGCCTTCAAAATGGCGGCTAAAAGCATCCTTTCCAACAAAATGAGATCGCTGCTCACGATGCTGGGCATCATTATCGGGGTAGCGGCCGTCATTGCTTTGGTCGGTGTCGGCCAAGGGACAACGAAGCAGGTCACCGATCAGGTGCAGAGCTTAGGCACCAATCTGCTCACGGTCAATATTACGGGGCGCGGCTCCAAGACGACCGTGGATTATAAGGAAGCGGAAGAAATTACGGCGAAGGACGATATCGCTTTTGCCGCTCCAATCAATCAGTCGAATGCGACCGTCAAGAATGGGAGCGAGAGCACGTCAGTCAGCGTAGTCGGTACGACAGAAGACTACTTGGACGTGAAGGAGTATGATGTAGCGGCAGGGCGGTTCGTCGCGCAAATCGACCTCGATTATTATCAGAAGATTGCGGTGCTGGGATCGACGACGGCAACGGATCTGTTCGGGACGACAAACGCGGTCGGGCAAACCTTTCTGATTAACGGAGTCAGATACAAAGTGGTAGGTGTGCTGGCTTCCAAGGGCAGCTCGCTGACCGGCTCCAACGACGAAGTTGTCGTGATTCCGATTACAACAGCAGAGAGATTGTTTAAATCCAAAGGGGTCAAAACAATCAATGTGCAGGTGGCGGATGCGGACAAAATGGATGCCGTCGTAACCGAGCTTGAAACAGCGCTGACGAAGAAGTTCCGCGGCGATACGGACAGCTTCCGCGTATTCAACCAGCAGGATCTGCTCGATTCCTTCAGCAGCATCTCGGATACGTTGTCGCTCGCACTTGGCGGCGTTGCAGCGATTTCCCTGCTTGTTGGCGGCATCGGCATCATGAATATTATGCTCGTATCCGTTACCGAACGGACGCGGGAAATCGGCATTCGCAAAGCTATTGGCGCGAAGAAGCGGGATATTCTAACCCAGTTTCTCATTGAGGCCATCGCCTTAAGCGGGCTTGGAGGTCTGCTCGGCGTTGGCATTGGCGTCGGGGCCTCGCAGCTGTTATCCAAGGCGATGAGCATGACCGTCGTCTTGTCGATGCCAATCATTGGCTTGGCATTCGGCTTCTCGGTCTTCATCGGTGTGGTGTTCGGCCTGTTCCCGGCGAACAAAGCATCCAATTTGCGGCCAATTGAAGCGCTGCGATTTGAATAGCTCACAAGAGGAGTCGCAGGTGAGAGGGGAAGCCTTCTCACCGGCCCTCCTCTTTTTTATATCTTGCCGTCCATTTATTATATTTACGATAGGGATTCAACTCCGATAAAGTAGCCTTATGGATGTCTACTACTAGAAAGAGGTGCTCGCATTGAAATCGAAATTCACCTATACACCGCCGGCTAACGGTTATCCGGAGTGGAACAATAACCCTGAGATTTTTGAATTGAACCGAATGAAGGCACATGCTACGCTGATGCCCTTCGATTCTATAGAAGAAGCACTGAAAGGCGATCGCAATGCATCTCGCAGCAGCTTATCACTGAACGGGAACTGGAAGTTTGCTTTTGCCGAAACGCCGTCAAAACGTATTGCGAACTTCTACGAGGATGGCTTTGATACGAGCGCTTGGGACGAAATCGCGGTACCCGGACATTGGCAGCTGCAAGGCTACGATTACCCGCAATATACGAATATCCGTTATCCGTGGGAAGCATCAGAGCCGGACCTTAAGCCTCCTTTTGCACCGACCAAATATAATCCCGTTGGCTCCTATGTACGCAGCTTTACGGTTCCTGATAATTGGCAGGGCCAGCCCGTATTTATCAGCTTCCAAGGGGTAGAGTCGGCTTTCTACGTTTGGTTAAACG
Organism: Paenibacillus sp. J22FR21; assembly: GCF_056269135.1. NCBI lineage: Bacteria > Bacillati > Bacillota > Bacilli > Caryophanales > Paenibacillaceae > Paenibacillus > Paenibacillus sp. J22FR21. The sequence continues at coordinate 640,971 of NZ_JBWDNJ010000004.1, read as the reverse complement.
GTGAACTGGTCGGTTACAGCGAAGATACGTTTACGCCTGCTGAGTTTGATCTTACGCCATATCTGCGTGCCGGTGACAACAAGCTTGCCGTCGAAGTGTACCGCTGGTGCGATGCAAGCTGGCTGGAGGATCAGGATTTCTGGCGGATGAGCGGGATTTTCCGTGATGTGTATTTGTATACGGCTCCGAAAGCGCATATCTATGACTTCTTCGTAACAACAGAGCTTGACGATGCTTACCGCGATGCCGAGCTTAAACTGAGAGCGACAATCATGAACTACTGGGAAGTGGATCTCGGGACGGTAACGGTGGAAGCGCAGCTGTATGACAGCAAGCGGCAGCCGGTTCTGGCACAGCCCATCGTTGTAACCACTACGCTTGGAAGCAGCGAAGCGGAAGTAGAGATCGAAGCCTCCGTGCAAGTAGCCAATCCACTCAAGTGGAGCGCAGAGCAGCCGAACCTATACACGCTTGTCATTAGTCTGAAGGATGCCGAGCAGAAGCAGCTCGAGACAATCAGTACACAAACGGGCTTCCGTAAGTTTGAAATCAAGGATGGGCTGATGCTCATTAACGGACAGCGTATCGTGTTTAAAGGGACTAACCGTCATGAATTCTCTTGCCATACCGGCCGTGCGCTGGCGCTGGAGGACATGATTACAGACGTTAAATTGATGAAAACGCACAATATCAACTCTGTTCGGACTTCGCATTACCCGAATCATCCGCTCTGGTATGAGCTGTGCAATCAATATGGTCTGTACGTCATTGACGAGACGAATCTGGAGACGCATGGCAGCTGGGCGTACGATCAATTGGAGCTGCTGCCGCATAACGTGCCGGCTAGCAACCCGGCATGGACAGCGAATGTGCTGGATCGGGCGAACTCCATGATGCAGCGGGATAAGAACCATCCGTCCATCATCATTTGGTCGCTTGGGAACGAATCTTTTGGCGGCGATAACTTTGTCAAAATGCATGATTTCCTTCGCGAAGCAGATCCTTCACGTCTCGTTCATTATGAAGGCGTAACAATGTGGAGAGAATCGGCTGACGCGACAGATATTGAGAGCTTCATGTACGCGAAGCCGCATAAGCTGGCTGAGTATGCGCACGATCATCGTCCGAAGAAGCCTTATATTCTATGCGAATACAGCCATGCGATGGGCAACTCCTGCGGTGGATTGCATATCTACACGGAGCTGTTCGACAAGCATCCGGTGCTGCAGGGCGGGTTTATTTGGGACTGGGTTGACCAAGCGATTTGGACAACCGGCGAAGACGGCGTCTCCTACATGGCCTATGGCGGAGACTTTGGAGAGCAGCCGCATGACGGTAATTTCTGCGGCAACGGGTTGATTTTCGCGGACCGCTCCATCTCGCCTAAACTGCTGGAAGTGAAGAAATGCTACCAGAATATCGGGATTACCGAAGTGGATGGCAAACAAGGTCTGTACCGCATTCAGAATAAGAACTTGTTCACGAATTTGGATGCTTATACGCTGCAGTGGTCGGTTGCGCTTGATGGTGTGCTTGCTGCTGAAGGCAGCTTGACTGTTGCTGTGGCGCCGGGTGAAGCTGAGGAGATAACGCTTCCGCTGCCGGCTCGCGAGGAGCATAACGGGGAAGCTGTCTTGACCATCAGCTTCGTCACGACAGAGGCTGCGCAATGGGCTGCTGCCGGTCATGAGGTCGCGTTCGAGCAATTCGTCCTTGCCGCTTCGAAGTCGGCGCTTGTGGGCTCTGTGCGCGTTGAGAGCAGCGGTGCAGTGGACGTATCCGAGCTCGCGGATGTGTTGACCGTGCAAGGGGCAGGCTTCACAGCCGAGTTCGCTCAAACAACCGGCAGCCTCGTGTCCTACAAGGTTGGTGGAAACGAGCTGCTGAAGAGCGCGCTTGCGCCTAACTTCTGGCGCGCGTACACCGACAATGACCGCGGCAACAAGCACCACGAGCGTTGTGCAACTTGGCGCAGTGCGGGCGAAGAACGCGTGCTGCGTGCGCTTCGATGGGAAGCGCTGGCTGACCGAGTCATCGTGCATGCGGAATATCTGCTGCCGACTACAGTGGAATCCACTTGCTCCATTACGTACACGGTTATGGGCAGCGGTGCGATCCAAGTGCTCCAGCAACTGGCACCGGGAGAAGGCTTGCCGGAAATTCCGGAAGTCGGCATGATGCTCGTCATGGATGGCTCCTTCGAGAACCTGGAATGGTACGGCAAAGGGCCGCATGAATCGTATTGGGATCGCCAAGGCAGTGCGAAGCTTGGCTTGTACCAAGGCACACCAGCGGAGCAATTCGTTCCCTACCTGCGTCCGCAGGAGTGCGGTAACAAGATGGGCGTACGCCGTGCAGCAATTGGCAATGGCGCGGGAGCGACACTGCATATCACAGGTGCACCATCTTTTGAACTCAATGTGCTGCCGTATACGCCGTTTGAGCTGGAAGCGCATGATCATGTCTATAAGCTGCCTGCCAGCGATAAGACGGTTGTACGGATCAACTACAAGCAAATGGGTGTAGGCGGAGATGACAGCTGGGGTGCGATGCCGCATCCGCAATATTTGCTGCAAGCGAACAAGACGTATGCGTTCTCCTTCACATTGCAAGGCAAATAAGTAATGAAAAAAGCGTCCCGTGCTGCAAGGTGTATGGAGTTCATACACCAAGCGCATGGGACGCTTCTGTTATTAGTTATCGATGATGATCTTCTGGCCTTCATCGATCCCCTTCTTAATTTCGACCTCGGCACTAGTCTTGAGGCCGACTTCGACGTCGACTTCTTTGATGCGATCATTCTCGATAATCTTCACGTAATTGCGGCCAAACATGCTGTTTAGGCTGCCGCGCGGAATAATGAGGACATTACTGCGTTTCTCGATAAACAGCTTAATGTCAGCCAGCTTACCGATCTCGATCTGCGGTTTCGGCGCATCCAGTGCGATAATAAGCGCTCTGGAATTTCGTCGTTTAATGGCATCGACATCGCTCTTAGGCGCAGTTGCCGGTGTTTGGATGACGGTGCCCTTGTAGATCTTCTTATCCACCGTGACGTCCACTTCAATGCCCTTCTTGACAGAGGCGATCTTGGAAGCGTCTGTTGCCTCGTAGATAAAGTTGACTTTATTCGGGTTGGAGATGATTGCCATCGTTTGCAGCGCTTCTACCGTTTCACCGGGCTTGAGTTCATTCAAGTACGTTATGATTCCGTCTGCCGGAGAGATCAGAAGCGACTTCTGGTACTGCTTGCGCAGGGCATCAAGTTGAAGCTGCTCTTTCTCCAGGTCGATGTGGGCGAGACGTGCATCTTCCTCGTCGCCGCTCTTCACGGCATCGGAGTAACGCAGCGAACGCTGCTCAACGGTAAGCTCCTGTAGCTTGATCCGGAGCGGCAAATCTCCGGTGTCGAGCTCGGCAATCGGTGAGCCGGCTTTCACGGTATCTCCGGGCTGCACGTACAGCTTCTTCAAGCGTTCGCCGGATTCCGGGAACGAGACGGATTGATTCGTATCGGAAGAAGCGGTTGCGGTAGAGGATAAATAGAGTTCCATATTGCCGCGTTTGACGGCTTCTGTTTCGTGAATTTCTTCTTTCTTGCTTAGAACAGGGGGCTGAAGCGACTCTTCTTCAGCAGGAAGCAAGGAGCAGCTGCTGAGTATCAGAGCGGCTAGCGATCCCATGAGTGACATGCGCAGCAATGAAATGGAAGTACGATTACGGAACTTCGGCACGAAATAATCTCCCCTCATAATGGGCACTTATTGGAAGGACAAGCGTCACTACTATGTAAAGAATAACGGCACTGTATAGCGATGTCAACGATTACATTTCCAAATATTAGTTGGGAATTTTGCTTAAGAATGGATAATTGTCACTACGTAGCGATTATGCTAAGGTTTGCAGGTAGACTAAAGGTAGACGGAGATTCACCTTATCACGTTGTGATAGGTTGTATTTGAGAAAGGTGGTTGGGGAGTTTGGCTACAGCTTCACCACGTGCAGCTGCTTTGCAAACCGGTACACTGTACATGATTTTGTTTGCAATCAGTGCTGTACATTTATTGAATGATACGATGCAGGCCGTCGTATCCGCACTGTTTCCTGTCTTTGCAAAATCACTTCATCTAAGCTATGGGCAAATGGGCTGGATTGCCTTTACGCTGAATATGACTTCCTCCGTCATGCAGCCTGTCGTGGGCTATTTCTCCGACAAACGGCCGATGCCTTGGATGCTGCCGATCGGAATGGGGCTTAGCTTGCTTGGGATGGCCGGACTTGCGTATGCGCCGAATTTCTATTCCGTCATAGGAGCGGTTGTGTTTATCGGCTTGGGTTCAGCGGTATTTCATCCGGAGGGCTCCCGTGTCGTATATTTTGCGGCTGGTGGACGCCGAGGGCTCGCGCAATCCATCTATCAAGTCGGAGGCAATGCGGGGAGCTCGCTGGCTCCGCTGATGACGATCTTTATCTTCTTGCCGCTGGGACAGCCCGGCGCGATCTGGGGGACGTTATTGGCAGCTGCGGCTATCGCGATCCTATTGCGGGTGGTTCCTTGGTACAAAGGGCAGCTGGATCAGCATGGGAAGCCGGCTAAGAAATCAGCGAGAGCGGCGACTCAGAACGGTGCGGCAGGTCAGAGCAGAGGCGTGATTATTTTCGCCATGACGATATTGATTCTGCTCGTTTTCTCGAGATCCTGGTATTTCAGCGGCATCTCGAACTTCTATAACTTCTTCGCCGTAGAGAAGTATGGGTTGTCGACCAAGGCGGCTCAAGTGCCGATCTTCATCTTCATGGCTGCCGGTGTGCTTGGCACCTTCTTCGGCGGCGTGCTCGCTGACAAGTTCGGCCGCAAGCGGATGATCATGTTCTCGATCGGCGGTGCTTCCCCGTTCGCGCTGCTGCTGCCTCATTTATCCATTGAGTGGGTGTATCCGGTGAGCTTCGTGCTCGGCTTCATCCTGCTGTCCGGTTTCTCCGTCAGCGTCGTGTACGCACAGGAGCTCATTCCGAACAACGTCGGCATGGCGTCAGGTCTCATTACGGGACTCGCCTTCGGCATGGGAGCGCTCGGCGCCATCATCTTGGGACATGCCGCAGAAGCTTGGGGGTTGACTAAGGTGATGAACTATTCCAGCGTCCTCCCGATGATCGGGTTATTAGCGATCTTGCTGCCGCCAGATCGGCGAGAGACAGCATAGTAATTTGTGGCTGTCCCTAAAGTACGCATTGTGTACTTTCGGGATAGCTTTTTTTTTTGCTCGAGGGAAAGGTGGAGGGCGGCGGTCGGTTGGATGGAGGCGCGAAATGCTGCTGGAATTGCAACATTTTAGCGGTCTGATGGACTGTAAGAGCCTAATGTTGCCCAAACTGCAACATTCCCGGTCGTATGAGCGAATGAAAGGGGGTTTGGCGCGAGAATGTTGCTTTTGGCGCAACATTTCCAGCAAAAACCCTTATTTTCGCCTGAAATGCTGCCTATTTGTCAACATTTAATCCGGGGGAGCCGTCCAAATGTCAGCATTTCAGCCAGGTGGCTGCCAGATGTAAGAGAGGAGCAGGTTACTTTGTAACGGAGGTTGGAGGTGTCAGAGTGACTGCGACAGTGGCTACAGCGAGGAAGAGGAGTTCATCGTAATAGCAGAAATAGCGGAAGTGGGGATGACAGTTGCAGCAGGTGGTAACACTGCTAATGTGGAGGTGCAACGCGTCAGTGACAACGGCTTTCAGAGTTGATAGCCGAAACAGCAACTTCTCGAGGTAACTTATAGGAAGGGAGCGACAGACCGCATCAGCCCCTTGAAACGAAGCACATCAATCGTATAAGCTAGAGGTGAGGCACTGATAGCTACAGCAATTGGCGGTCTCAACTTAATATAAGGAGCGTGCATTAAGCATGGCGAAGAGTACGGCGCGTAAGCAGCGCGATAAGAAGCTGCAGCAAGGCGGGATGGATCCAACTATGCAACGAGGGAATTGGAACGGTGTGAAACCTGTGACGAGGGTGAAGCCGGATAAACGGAAATATGCGTATCCGAAGAATGACGATGATCGAGGCTTTAAGCGTGCCAGAGCAGCTTAAAGATTGGATCATCGTCATTCTTTTTTATATATCTATACTACTTCCAGCTTCTTACTATACAATCGTTTATTGAATAAAACTAAACAAAGTGATATATTATCTAGGTAATTATCAAACGAATGATGGAGTTGTTTGTTATGGACATTTCAGAATCCTTCTATACCGCATCGCTCTCAGAGCTGAAGCAAGGTTATGTATATCACGGGGAATCCGATAGCTATTACTGCTTAGTTTGCGGGGAACAATTTGAAGAGGGCATCATCTATTCGATTGATACTCGCCTCATGGAAGCTCACAAAGCGGTTGCCAAGCATATCGGCAGCGTGCATGGATCCATGCTTCAATATCTGCTTGAACTAGATAAGAAAGCAACGGGTCTAACTGATTTGCAGAAGCAGCTCATCAGTGCATTTGCCTCAGGCTCTTCCGATGCAGACATCGTGAAGCAAACCGGCAGCGGCAGTGCGTCAACCATTCGCAATCACCGTTTCGCGCTGAAAGAGAAAGCGAAGCAGGCAAAGCTGTTTCTTGCCATCATGGAGCTGATGGACGGAGGCCTTGCGCAAGGAGCGAAATTTGTGCCGGTGCACCGTACGGCTCCTCTGGTTGATGAGCGTTTTGCGATCACACACGATGAGTACAAAGCACTGCTAAACAAATATTTGCCGCAAGGATTGGCTGGGCCGCTCACAGGTCTGCCGCGTAAGGAGAAACGCAAAGCAGCACTGCTCCGCCACATTGCAACCAGCTTCAAGAAAGGCCGCAAGTACAAGGAAGCTGAGGTCAATGAGCTGCTCAAGCGGTTCATGGAAGAAGATTATGTGACGCTTCGAAGATACTTGGTCGACTATGGTTTTCTAGATCGTGAGAGCGACGGAAGCGTATATTGGCTGAGCCTGTAAGCTGACAGAAGCACCAAGCATGAATGGGAATGACTGAAGGAGGAATTTACAATGATGAACAGACGTAAGGAATTACAGAATGAATATGGCATGAAGCAGCGCGCGATGGGCGTGTTTCAAATCATCAATGATCGGAATGGCAAACGTTATATCGCCTCATCACCGACACTAGACTCGGCATGGACGCGCCAGAAGTTCTCGCTCGACATGAACGGTCATATGAATACTGCTCTACAAGAGGAGTACAGAGCACAAGCAGGCGCAGACTTCAGATATGAGGTATTGGAGCAGCTCAGTCTTGGCGAAGAGGTGCGTAATGACTACAAAGATACGCTCATTCCCGGCACGGAAATCGTCGATCGCAATGCCTTAATGAACTACCGTGATTCCCTCAAGCGGCTGGAGAAGAAGTGGCTTGATGAATTACAGCCATACGAACCGAACGGTTACAACCGTCCGCCCAAATAGAACCGAATAAGGAGTTAGGTACGAAATGAATACTAACCAAGTGGCACCCGAAGGTACAACAGCCCAAACGCCGCTGCTGCGGAACCGCTTTTTTCAAACGATCCTCATGTCGAATATTATGCTGCAAATTGGAATATGGGTGCGAAACTTTGCCATCCTACTCTATGTGACCGATCAAACGAACAACGATCCCATTGCTGTATCTCTGATCTCCGTTGCGGAGTTCTCACCGATTTTCCTATTCGCCTTTATTGGAGGCACCTTCGCGGACCGCTGGCTTCCGAAACGAACGATGATTTGGTGTGATTTCATGTCGGCCGCATCCGTCGTGCTGGTGCTGGTCGCACTTGTGTATGAATCATGGGCCGCCGTTTATTTGGCCACCTTCTTATCCGCGACGTTGTCGCAATTCTCGGCACCTTCATCGATGAAGCTGTTCAAGCAGTATGTACCACAGGAGCAACTGCAAAGCGCGATGGGAATCTTCCAAACGCTTATGGCGGTGTTCTTAATCGCCGGGCCATCCGTAGGAACAATCGTTTACCAAAACTTCGGCATTCATGTCTCCATTGGCGTTATGGGGGTAGCAAGTTTGTTATCCGCACTTATCCTGTTCCGACTCCCGCAAGATAAAGCGAGCACGCAGCGCGATCCCGGAGCGAAGCCAACCTCCGTCATGACGGAAATGAAGGAAGGACTTCGCTATGTGTGGAGCAGCCGCGTACTTCGGAAGATGTGTATCACCTTTGCACTGGCAGGCTTATCGGGCGGTATTGCGCAAACGCTGGGGCTGTTTGTCGTGACGGAACGACTCGGGCAGCCGAAGGAATTTCTGCAATATGTGCTCATGCTGAGCGGGATTGGCATGCTAATTGGCGGTGCATTTATTACGGTCATTTCGAAGAAAATGTCTCCGGTTAAGATGCTGGCGCTCGCCTTAGGCGTAAGCGCGATCGGTACTGTCTGTGTTGGTTATTCCGTGAACGTACCGTTTACGCTGAGTATGCAGTTGATTATGGGCATGATTTTCCCAATGGTCCATATCTCGATCAATACCATTATGCTTAAATGGTCAAAGCCTGAATTTATCGGACGCGTCAGCGGCACACTAGGTCCGATGTACATGGGAGCAATGGTGCTCATGATGGCATTGGCCGGACCGCTGAAGACGATCCTTCCGCTTACCACGATTTATACGTTGTCCGGCTTATTAATGCTTGCCGGAGTGCTGTCGCTGGTGCCGCTTTTCAAGCAGCAGGCTCCTGAGTCGGCAGCAACGAGCATATCGGCTTAAAGAAAAATTTACCTAATACCTGTTGACACCGAAAGGGTCAGCAGGTATTATCATGTATAAATCATAGTAAATCGATAGGAAAAGAATATTTTAATCCACCGGATTGCCGGAGAGGGACCAATCATCGAGAGATGAGTGCGTCTCTTTTTTTTATCACATTTTCCTGTGATTCTGATTAAATTCCGATGGAGGGTTGCCCATGAAACCGCATTTTGTAAGGAAATCAGCCTTAACCGCATTCACGCTGCTCATCGCTACATCCCTGGTATTGACCGGGTGTAACGAGAAGGATGCCAGTGCAACTGGCAAGAAAAGTGACGGAGAACCAGAGGTCTCGGAGCTCCGATACCAAGGGTCGGTCGGCGCTGTAACCTTCCCCGAATTAGCGGAGGATCTCGGTTATCTCGCCCCGCTGAAGCTGAACTATATCGGCAATACGATCAGCGGTCCGCAGGATATTCAGTCCGTCGTGACCGGCGATACCGACTACGGCGGCGCATTCAACGGCGCCATCGTCAAGCTGCTGGCTGCCAAAGCGCCGATTAAGTCCGTGATCTCCTACTATGGTGTGGATGATGCAACTTGGACGGGGTACTACGTCCTTGATGGCAGCCCAATTAAGACGGCAAAGGATCTGATCGGCAAGAAGATCGCGGTGAACACGCTTGGCGCACACCATGAATTTGTCATCAAGGAGTATTTGCACAGAGGCGGGCTGACTGCAGATGAGATCAAGCAAGTGACGCTCGTGGTCGTTCCGCCGGTCACAACGGAACAGACGCTTCGCGCGAATCAAATCGATGTTGCTGCTCTGGGCGGCACTTTGAGGGATAAAGCGGAAGAACGCGGAGGCATTCATCCGCTGTTCAAGGATAAGGATTTGTTCGGGACATTCAGCGCAGGCAGCTATGTAATGACGGATAAGTTCATTAAGAATAATCCGAACGCGGCCAAGAAGTTTGTGGAAGCTACTGCCAAAGCCATCGAGTGGGCACGAACAACACCGCGCGAGGAAGTCGTTGCCAAGTTCGAGGACATTATCAACAAACGCGGCCGGAAGGAAGACACAGGCGCGATCAAGTTCTGGAAGAGCACGGGGGTAGCCGGCACAGGCGGACTGATCGCCGACAAGGAGTTTGACACTTGGATTAAATGGCTAATAGCCGAAGGTAACCTGAAGGAAGGGGAGCTGACGGCAAAAGATCTCTATACGAATCAGTTCAATCCCTATCAGGGTGAAACGAAATAATCGCGAATCAGGAAAGGAGCATGAGGAGCATGGATGCCAAAATCAGCCTCCGGAACGTACACAAGTCGTTTCGGATTCAGCGTAATCTATCCCATCTGAAGGCAGATCTGCAGCCGGTATCGGCGCTGCAGAATATTAATTTGGAAGTTAAGCAAGGCGAGTTTATGGTCATTGTCGGCCCGAGCGGCTGCGGGAAATCAACGCTGCTGGATCTGCTTGCCGGACTGACGACACCGAACAGCGGGCAGATTCTAATGGACGGCAAACCGATTAAAAGGCCCAATCTGGAGCGCGGAATCGTTTTTCAACAATATGCATTATTCCCTTGGAAAACAGCACTCGCCAATGTGGAATTCGGACTGGAGACCAAAGGCGTTCCGCGTAAAGAACGCAGAGAGATCGCCCGCAAGTACATCTATCTCGTCGGCTTGGCCGGCTTCGAGAATCGGTATCCCCATGAGCTGTCCGGCGGCATGAAGCAGCGGATCGCCATTGCTCGCAGCCTCGCTTACGATCCCGAGGTGCTGCTCATGGATGAACCTTTCGCGGCGCTCGATGCGCAGACGCGTGAAACCCTCCAAACCGAGCTGCTCCGCATCTGGGAAGCGACGAAGAAGACGATTATTTTCATCACGCATGGGATTGAAGAGGCCGTTTATCTCGGGCAGCGTGTTGCGGTTATGACTTCAAGGCCGGGCAGAATCAAGCAAATCATCGACGTTCCGTTCCAGTCTCGTACAACGGAAGAGGATCTGCGATCTAATCCGGAGTTTGTGCGCATTCGGCATCAGATCTGGGATTTGCTCAAGGATGAGGTGTCTAGGGCGCAGGAGCAGGAGAAGAACAAGAGCCTCGTTGCAGGAAGCGTCAAGAAATCGATGAACAAAGGAGTGGCTGGCGATGGCTAACGTAACGACAGGAAACGGTAAAGCTCTGGCGCGCTACGAAACCGAAACGGCTCAAACTCCGGCGGAACAGCCGGGCAGCGCCGCGCTTCAAGCTGCTGGTGTTCACGCGCGGAAATGGTTTCGCAACCTTGTTGTCATCGTTGCTTTTCTCGTCCTATGGGAGCTCGCCCCCCGCAGCGGATTGGTAGACAGCACCTTCTTCCCGCCGTTGTCCGAAGTGCTTAAGGCGTGGTGGGGGCTGCTGTTATCCGGCGATTTGGCTGCCCACACCGAAGCAAGCTTGACCCGATCATTAGGCGGATTCCTGCTGGCGCTTCTCGTGAGCGTGCCGATCGGGCTTGCGATTGGCTGGTGGAAGCCGGTTGCCGCGTACCTGAATCCCCTGCTTGAGGTGATGCGCAATACGGCGCCGCTTGCGATTCTTCCGGTTTTTATCCTGCTGCTTGGACTCGGAGAAACGTCGAAAATCTCCATTGTCTTCTATGCCTGCTTCTTTCCACTGCTGCTCAATACGATCAGCGGGGTGAAGAACGTCGATCCACTCTTGATCAAATCCGCCAAATCGATGGGACTCTCCTCTGTTGCACTCTTTCGCAAAGTCATTATTCCCGCTGCTATCCCTACGATCTTTATCGGTATCCGTCAGTCTGGGGCGGCCTCCATTCTTGTGCTTGTTGCGGCTGAGATGGTGGGGGCGAAGTCGGGCCTTGGTTATCTCATTCAATATACGCAGTTTAGCTTTCAAATCCCTGAGATGTACGCCGGTATTGCGTCCATCTCCGTCATCGGCTTGATTCTCAACTATGTCATCTTGTACATCGAGCGGAAGCTAACGTCGTGGAGACAGACCTACGGCGACCAATGAGTTCTCGAATGAGGAAAGGTGCGTGGAGAAGCGATGGGCAACAAACAGAAGAAACAGATGAATTTGAATGTATTCATTATGAATGCCGGCCATCATGAGGCGGCATGGAGGCATCCCGGGACGGAGCCGCAGAACATTACGGATATTGCGTATTTTCAGCGAATAGCGCGAATCGCCGAGCAGGCTAAGTTTGATTCGCTGTTCCTGGCAGACGGTCTGGCGGTGAGCAATAACATCAAGCACGGTGCTTTTGTCGGGCTGGAGCCGTTCACGCTGTTGTCCGCGCTGGCTGCGGTCACGGAGCAGATCGGTTTGATCGGCACCGTATCGACGACCTACAACGAGCCATTCCATGTCGCTCGCAAATTCGCTTCGCTGGATCATATCAGCAAAGGCCGCGCGGGCTGGAACATTGTGACCTCCGGCAGCGAGTTTGAGGCAAGCAACTTCAGTCGCGATAAGCATCTGGAGCATCACAAGCGGTATGAGCGCGCCAAAGAATTCCTTGAGGTGACGACGAGTCTGTGGGACAGCTGGGAGGATGATGCAATCGTCATTGACCGCGAGGCCGGGGTATTCGCGCAGCCGGAGAAGGTGCGGAGCATCAACCATGCCGGCGATGCGTTCAAGGTGCGCGGACCGCTGAATATTCCGAGATCGCCGCAGGGTCATCCGGTTCTGGTGCAGGCCGGCTCCTCGGAGGACGGCAAGGAATTTGCGGCGCAATATGCGGAGGCGATCTTCACGGCGCAGCAGACTTTGGTCGAAGCGCAGCAGTTCTACAGCGATGTGAAAGCACGCGCAGCCAGGTATGGAAGAAATCCGGATGAGCTTAAGATCTTACCCGGCATCTGCGCGGTCATTGGCGCAACGGAGTCCGAAGCGAAGGAGAAGGAGCAGCAGCTTAATGAGCTGACGGTTCCCGAGTATGGACTCAATCAGCTCTCGAACATGCTGGGCCTCGATTTGTTCACCTACCCGCTAGACGGGCCGCTGCCTGAACTGCCGAACGTCGGCGATATTAACGGGAACAAAAGCAGATTCCAGCTGGTAGCTGATCTTGCGACGCGTGAGCGGCTGACGATTCGCCAGCTGATTCACCGGCTGGCCGGAGGACGCGGACACCGCGTATTCGCAGGCACCGCGGTGCAGGTTGCGGATGAGCTGGAAGCCTGGTTCACGCAGGGCGGGAGCGACGGCTTCAATGTCATGCCGCCGTACTTGCCGGCGGGGCTGGAGGAATTTGCTTCGCAGGTCGTACCGGAGCTGCAGCGCAGGGGGCTGTTCCGGACGGCGTATCAAGGGCGGACATTGCGGGAACATTTTGGCCTCGGGCGACCGGTTAATCGGTATGGGACACAGGCTCCATCTCCATTGGCAGCAAGGAACTAACCACATAGATGAAAGAACAAATGAAGGAACAATTGAGGTAAAAACAAATCCAAGGAGGCAATACCATGAGCAAAGTAGAACAAAATGAAACGATTGGTCAAGCATTCGAGGTTCGTCCGGTAGCAGGTAGAATCGGCGCAGAGATTAGAGGGGTTAAACTCTCTTCCAGTTTAAATGAAGAAACGGTTAGCTTCATTAGAGAAGCGCTGCTGAAGCATAAGGTTGTTTTCTTCCGCGGTCAAACTCACCTTGATGATGCAGGGCAGGAAGCTTTTGCCCAATTGCTTGGCGATCCGGTATCTCATCCGACGGTGCCGAACAAGCAAGGAACCGACTATGTATTGGAGCTTAATTCCAATCACGGCGGTCGTGCCGATTCCTGGCATACGGACGTTACTTTCGTGGATGCTTATCCGCAGGCCTCCATTCTGCGGGCAGTTGTCGTGCCGGAGGCTGGTGGCGATACCGTCTGGGCGAATACCGCAGCAGCCTACGACAATTTGCCTGCCGAGCTGCAGAAGCTGGTCGAAGGCTTGTGGGCGGTACACTCCAATGAATATGACTATGCTGCGTATCGGAGCAGACCTACAGATGAAGCGGAGGAGACGAGATATCGCGAAGTATTCGTATCTACTTTATACGAAACGGAGCATCCGCTCGTACGTGTGCATCCGGAGACAGGGGAGCGGACGCTGGTTTTAGGCCATTTTGTGAAGCGGATCCTCGGATTGTCTTCCACAGACTCGGCTCAACTGTTCTCGCTGCTGCAAAATCATATTACTAAACTGGAGAACACCGTTCGCTGGCGCTGGGCAGAAGGCGATGTTGTCATCTGGGATAACCGGGCGACGCAGCATTATGCAGTCAACGATTATGGCGATCAGCACCGTGTTGTTCGCCGCGTTACGGTCGATGGCGATGTACCGGTAAGCATTGACGGAAGGAAGAGTGTTACGCGCAAGAAGGTAGGGCCGGCGGGTCAAGTCGGGGAAACGGCTTAATAGCGGGTAATCATGTGTAATTGCAAAAAGCCTCGAGAATGGAAGCTGGAAACAGCTCTGCCGCTCGGGGCTCTTTTTCAATTCGTAAGGCTCTGTTTTCGGCTATTGTAGCTTTCGAACAGGAAAACAAATATCTGTGATGGATTCCTCGGATTCCGGACCATGATTGCGTTCATCATAGATTTCGCTAATCCAATGAATTTCATGACGGGCTTGTCTACTAATAGAGCTTCCATATTAAACCTCCATGGAGATGGTATGTCTTGCAATTGGATTTGGATTTGGTAGTATTCTACAAGTATAGTATGAAGTATGATTCTGGGCTTGTAAATTCTTCCTTTTTACGCGAAGCAATAGAATAATTATCCATGATAGGGAACCTTTCCGGCACTCTATCGTCTACTTGATGAGGTGAACGACTTGCAGTTTGATTACTTGAAGCATGTAACAGGCGGATTAGACCGGCATGCGGTGCTGAATGAGCTTATGGCGGCGTACGGTAAAGACGTTTGGAATTTCGCTTTCTTCTACACACGTTCCAGAGAGCTGGCCGATGATATTTCCCAAGATGTATTCGTGAAGGTGTTTCAACAGCTCTACGAGTTCCGCGGGCAATCGTCGATCAAAACCTGGCTGCTGGCCATTACTCGCAACACGGCGCGCGACGTGCTGCGGTCGGCATGGATCAGACGTGTGACCTTCTTCGGAGGGATCGTCCGTCCACAAGAGCAAACTTCGCCTTCGGCGGAGCGGGAAAGCTTCGATAAACTGATGACCGAGGAGATTTGGGCGGTTGTCTTGAAGCTGCCGCAGAAGCTGAGGGAAGTGCTGCTGATGAACAGTCATTATGGACTTTCGATGCAAGAAATGGCGGACATGCTCCACGTATCGGTCGGTACGGTGAAGTCGAGACTTCATCGTGCGCGAGCTGCGGTTAATCGCAGTCTTACCCAAGAAGCGAAGTGGACTGGGGAGGAAGAATGGACATGAAAGAACCGTTAAACAGCTGGGAGCATAAGCTTGCGGGGAAACCTCCCGTGAAGAATGGGTTCACCTCAGAACTGGAGCATAAAGTGAGGGAGCGCATTCATATGCAAAATGAGAAAAGAAGGTCGCCATATCGCGCGGTTGCAGCATTCATGAGCATCGTATTGTTGCTGGGCTGTGGCTGGTGGTTCCGCGATGATGTGAAGGCGATGCTGAAACCTGATACGAACGAGAGTATTCCGGCGGGGCTGCGCGGTGATTCGCTTAGAGACCGGGAATATACGCTTAAGATCCATCAGTTTGCACAGGATGGCAGCATCGAATATCAGATCAAGCGGCCGTTCATTATTCGTCACCCATCCGTGAAGCTGAATACGGTCGATGCGCCTAGAGATTTATATAATGATCCTGAAATGTTTAAAGCCTGGATGGATAAGGAGCAGCCGGACATGCTGCAGCTTCCGTTGAAGTTGTTTAGGGAGCTGGCGGCAGACGGGAAACTTAAGTCTCTGGATACAATTGTGAAAGAACGGAAATTTGAGCTTGGTGCCCTCTATGCGCCAATTGTTGAACTGCTGCGGCAGCTGGGCGGAAGCGGCGAGTTATATGGGGTACCGTCGGATTTTAATTCTACGGCGCTGTATATTAATGAAGATGCTTTTGCGAAGCAGGGGATTCCGCTGCCTGAGGGCGAGGTTTCGCCGGAGGAGATTTTGCAGCTTGCCAAACGATTCCAAGGTACAGGGATTAGCGGTCTCGGGGCATTCGATCGTGACAATAAATTTGCGCTGACGAAATTCTTCGGACAAGTATCCGGGCTGCAAACCTTAAGTAAGAGTAATGAGGGCAAGACGGAGGCCACTGTCAATTCCGAGGCATGGAAGCAGATTTGGCAATCGGTCGCGGCCGGATATCAGGAAGGTTGGATCATGCAGCAGAAGCCGATAGAATATGGCAAGAACGGCATTACGATGGAGGATATGGGCAAGAATGACGCGTTTGCTCAAGGCAAAATAGCCATGATGATCGCGCCGAGCTATTTCTATTCGAACTTGGAGAATTATGCGTTTGAGGGAGTCATGAAAGTGAACTGGTCGACAGTTCCGCTGCACGTGGACGCATCCGCCACAAACCAATTGTCATTCTTGGGCACAAATACCGTATATGCGATCAATGCTGCTTCAACCCAAGAGGATGCGGTCTGGGAGTTGATTTCGTTCATTATAGGCGGAACATGGCGTAGTGGGCTTGAGAATGCGCAGCTATTCAGCACTTTGTTGGCTGATCAATCGGGCATGGATGATAAGGAAAGCAAGCACTGGAAAGCATTCTATGAGAATAACGTTGATGCGGGAAAGGCAGCCGAGGAGTACAGAGTTGCTTTCGACAATCGAGCGAAGGGAGAGTTAGATGCTGCCATATACACATCTGGCGGCGAACAGATGGAAGCCGTTGTGAAAGGAACGAAGTCTGTCGATGCAGCGCTTGACGAATGGCAGAACACATTGGAAATGAGGCTAGCCGGAAAGGGTGATCAGACTCATGAGTAGTCGAGTAAGTCGCCCTTCATACGTGGGTTTCATCAGCGTTCTGGTGATTAGCTTCCTACTAAGCGGCTGTATGTCGGATAAACGGGCGGCCGGAAACGAGAAAGAGGTCATTCGTATTGCGCTGTCTACCAAGAGCGGCTATAACTTTACAATTGGGGATTTTGTAACTGCTGCTTTCCCGAATTTCCAGGTTGAGCTCATCGAGATGGAGCCGAATTATAAGCCAATATCGGCTGAGCAGTACGAGAAGAAGCTGAAGCAAGAGAAGCCGGACCTTGTTCTGCTCGGCTATTCAGGCAAATATCCCGGATTGGCGGAACATGGCTTACTGGAGGATCTGTCGGTACGGCTGCAAGCAAGTGGGATGAAACCAGATGACTTCTATCCCGGGATGATCGATAAAATCAAACGCGAAGGAGGCGGAAATCTATATGCCTTAGCTGCTTCCTTCCAAGCTTCAGTTCTCTATTACAACGCGGATTTGTTTAATAAATACATGGTTGATTTGCCTCGAAACGGGATGACTATCATGGATGTGATGCAGCTGGCCAGCCAATTTGCGAAAGCAGGAAGCCGCAAGGATGGGATTGTCGGCTATCATCAGCCGTTCAGCAGTATGCCGAACAGTCTGCTTCTCAGTCTGTCTAGCTCGGAAGGGCTCCAGGCCTACAACTATCGAACCGGTAAAGTAACCGTGGACACGCCTGCTTGGCGCAATCTATTCGCGACTGTCGTAAATCTCTATAAGAATGGCACTTTCATGATGCAGGATGTCAAAGGAGACATGGTTGGCGGTACGTTGACTTTCGATGAGGAAGCCGTGAATGAAGCGGATTTGTTTAAGCAAGGCAAGTCTGCGATGACCATCGGTAGTTATAACGGCATCAAAGGGATGAAGTTTGAAACAGGCATGGTTACGCCGCCGGTTAGTTCCATTGATACGAGCAGATCTGTTCATTTAGCGGTATATGATTATATGGCGATACCGGCAGGTGCGCGAAATGCCGATGCTGCGTGGCAAATCATCGAGTTCATGCTGAGTGATTATGTGGCAAAGGCCAAATCCGGTATTCAGGACGCGTACAGTATGCCAACGCGCAGGTCCTACATGAGCTACGATCATAATCCCGTGCTGGCAGAGCTGTACGAGACGCTTCCCAGCATCGATCAGAGTTATTCGCTCGAAGGGTATGATCCTAAATTCTTAGAACTGTTTCAGCAGCTTCAAGATCGTGAAGTGAAAGCTGCCGTTAATGGCGAGAAGAGTGTAGACTCCTGTATCGCTGCTGTGCAGAAGGAAGGACAAGCATTGTTAGAAGCGGCGAAGCCGAGAAGTCAATAACGATTCAACTTGTTCAATTGACAGTCTGTTTTACGAAATGCATATGTTCAACCCCCGAGCGAATATGGTATTATATTGGCAAAGAAACATAAACAGGCAAAGAGAGTCGGCGGCAACCGACTCCCGGCGCGATTAACCGCTTTTAAGGGCGGAAGGCTGTATCAGGATATGAGATTATAGAGTAGACCGCATTCCTTCGCGAGAGGGCGGTCTATTTTTTTTTGAGGTAATTGAGCAGCGCGAGAATAAACATGCCGAACGTAAACATCAGCGTGATCGCGTCTTGAACCTCCATGGCGTCACCTCCCTTCCGGGAGACTAGCCGACCGCCCTTGCAAGCCATTCATCGCTTCTCTATTATAAGCGAACGTTTGTTCGTGTGTCTATATGTAATTTGGTACAAGTTGGGAGGGGGGCTACATTAGGTAGTGTTACTACTACTAGCTACCCCACCTACCACCACCTACCCTACTTGTCTGCAACACGCATTTTATATTGGGCCTAGTCCCAATACGATAGTTCTTGAGGCTTGAACAAACATGCATCAATCGCATCCACCACATTTTGATTGCTTCGTCTTCCGCCCGGAGACATAAATTCAAAGGAATAGGTTGGGGGAATTCGTTTGTCTTTCTAAGATAATTTGTTCGTTTTATAGGGAGTTTCACCAATGGAGCAGTTACGGTGAAGCATAATTGGGGGGAATTTTATTCGACATCACACAGCATTTTTCTACAATACGTCTACTGTATACTAACCTTGCAGTCTATTTCATATAACCAGGGGGTAAAAGAATTGCCCAAAACAGGATGGAAATTGCTATCGGGTATCTCCGCCAGTGCCATTGTGGCGAGCACTTTATTTAACGTTGGTACTCATGCGGATAAACAGGCAGCAAGTGCAGCAATTCGGGAATGGGCAACGACTGATTTAGGAGTGGCCAATGACGAAAGACTGATTGAGATGCTAAAAAAGCAAGGAAAGATCGGAAAGGATGCAAGTCCCGCGGAAGCCGAACAAGCGTTGACGGCTTTTTTGAAAGCGAAAAATCAAGCAGCAAAACCAAAAGGGTTCGACTCCGATGTTCTGGAAGTGTTGAAAGACAAATCGCATTCAAACGCTAATGGATTGGTGAATGGCAAGGGTAATAAATTAGGGCAAGCCAAAAAATCGACGATCGACTCTGTTGAAGCAGAAGCCTATAACGGCGGTGTCCGTACGGATAAAGTGCTCGTATTAGCGATCGATTTTCCGAATTACCCGAAAAGCTCCATTACCAAAGAAGAAACGGATATGTTTTATGAAGATTACACCCATGATCATTTTCAAACTATGATTTTCGGCCCGAACGGCTATATAGGGCCAAATGGTAAAAAGATGATTTCCATGAAGCAATATTATGAAGCCCAGTCGGGCGGAAGCTATACCGTTGAAGGAACGGTAGCGGGCTGGTACACAGCCGATTATCCAGCCGCGTACTACGGAGCGAACTATCCAACGCCGGATGGCGACGATATTAACGCCAGGGGCTTGGTAAAAGAAGCGCTTAAAAAAGCAGCTCAAGATCCATCCATTAACTTAGCCGACTATGATGTATGGGACCGCGACGATTACAACGGAAACGGCATTTACAATGAACCGGACGGCATCATTGACCACTTAATGGTCATTCATTCCGGGGTAGGCGAAGAAGCGGGCGGCGGAAGTTTAAGCTTGGATGCGATTTGGTCACACCGCTCGAAACTTGCTGCGGGTCCAGTTGCGGTTCCGGGCGGAAAATCCAATAGCAATCGTTTTGGTGGATTGTTAGGCGCTTGGGATTACACGATTGAACCGGAAGACGGGGCTGCTGGCGTTTTCGCTCATGAATATGGTCACGATTTGGGCCTTCCGGATGAATATGACACGCAATACACCGGTGCCGGTGAACCGGTTGCATATTGGTCCATCATGTCGGCAGGAAGCTGGGCAGGAGCCGTTCCAGGTACAGAGCCATCTGGATTCAGCCCGTATGATAAAGAAATGCTGCAGCATTTACACGGTGGAAACTGGCTTAGCGGAACCACTATCCATGCAAATGATGTAACGAGCGCGGGAACAACCGTTTTATTGGATGAAGCTTCCACTAAAGGAACCAACCATGACGCGGTACGCGTGGATTTACAGGATAAAGAAAATCACGTGAACGTTCCAACGAGCGGAACCTATGAATATTATAGCGGTTCAGGAAATGACATCGACCATTCAATGATAGCAACGGTTAACCTGACCAATGCTGCGCATCCGGCTTTAACGTTCCAAGCTTGGTACGACATTGAAGAAGATTGGGATTATGCGTCTGTTCAAGTGAAAGAAGAAGGGACTAGCGTCTGGACTTCCGTTCCGGGAAACATCACGAAGGACAGCAACCCAAACAACCAAAATCCAGGTCACGGGATTACGGGGGTATCAAACGGGTGGGTACCGGCTGCATTTGATTTAAGTGCCTATGCAGGAAAACAAGTGAGCATTAAGTTTAACTATTGGACAGATCCTTATGTCGCTCAACGCGGATTCTATGTGGACGATATTCAACTCACATCTGACGGCCAACCGATTTTATCGGATAATGCAGAAGGAAATTCAGCGTTTACGTTACAAGGATTCGCCAAAGACAAAGGAACCTACTTCTCTACAAATTACTATCTATTAGAATGGAGATCCCATAACGGGGTGGATGCGGCTTTAGGGCACATCCGTCGCGGCGCAAGCCTTATGAGTTATGACCCAGGTCTAGTGGTTTGGTATGTGGATGAAACCTTTGACAATAACTGGACAGGCGCTCACCCCGGTGACGGATTCCTGGGCGTTGTCGATGCGGATCAGCGTGCAATGAACTGGAGCGATAAAGCGGTTGCTTCTTCTCGTTACCAAGTTCATGACGCAGCATTTGGATTGAATAAAACAAATGCCATGTTCTTGGATTACAAAAACCTTTTAGGTATTACGATGAAAGATAATTATACTGCTCGCAACCCATTGTTTGATGACCATGAGAACTTCTCGAACCCTGGTCTAATCGATGCCGGACGTAACATTCCAGCTAACGGATTAAAGTTCCGTGTGGTGGGCGAAAGTTCGGATGGCACAGTCGGCAAAGTCTTGATTTTTAAATAATGTAGAAACAGCGGAAAGGGTGCCAATCCAGCTAGGATTGGCACCCTTCTTGTCATTTGAGCTCTATTTATTTCTAGTAAACGTTTGACCGGGCTTGCCGGCAACTGCTCCTTATTGTTTTATTCAGCTGTCATGAAGCGGTATGGCGATCCCGGTATTGGCCGGGGGTAATGCCTTCTAACTTGCGGAAGGAACGGATAAAGTTCTGCGGATTGTTGTAGCGCAGCCTGGCAGCAATGTCTTTCACGGGAATATCGCTCTCTCTTAGCCATTTTTTGGCCATGCTGAACCGGTATGTCGCCAAATATTCGCTAAAGGAGCTATTCGTTTCCTTGCGGAAAACGCTGCTTAAATAATTGGAATTGTAATTAAGCTTCGCGGCGCATTCCTCCAGCGATAGATCGGTATCGTAATGACGATGTATCAGATCAATGATCTTCTCCGAAATGTTGGAGTATTGGGCATCCTGCCGGTCTCTGAAAATACGCACCATGGGGAAGATGATGCGCGTCCAGAACCAATCCTCGATTTCCGGCACGGTATTCAATTCGAATAGCTCCTCAAATAACGAGCTCCGGCCGGAGCCAATCTGATTCATGCTTATCCCTGACTCCTGCTTAACGACCAGCAAGCTATTCAAGAGGCGCACCAAGGGGAAATGATACTCCTGCGGTGACATCTTCTCGGAGAAGACGGGAGACAGGAAAGCTTGAAGGATCTCCTTCGCTTTCTCTTTCTCGGCTAATTTGATGGCATCAATGAGGTCGTTTTCCAATTGGCTCGGATAGCTCCTGATAAAGTAATGCTTCCCTGCATTTACGTGCTCATATTGGATAACGATGCCTTCACCGAGTTTTAGCCGGTATTTCAGTGCATCCAAGCCTTCTTGATAGGCGGCAGGAAGGAGCCCGATTTCATGGAATGGAAGACTGATGCCGATGCTGACCGTCAGATGAAGGAAGCTTTGAATCTGCTGCTGCAATTGTTCAGTCAACATAAATAGGGAGGTTTTAAAGTCCTCGATTTCTGCAGCTGCGCTGCCGAACAGCGTGACGACCGTGTGATCGATCGTCAACGAAACAAGCCGATTCTCGGGCGGTATGAGCTCTTCGATCATATTCTGGACGGCAAAGAGCAGCAGCTCGATGTCTTGTTTGCCGTATCTGGTTTCGTCCAGCGAATCGATTTGAAGAGTCACGACTGCCATCGAATTCCATTTTTCAAGCTGAGCACTGAATCCGAACCGCTCCAATTGCACTACGAGATCGCTTCGCTTCACATTCCCCTGGAAAGCTTTAGCCAAGAAGAACGTGCGTACCTGCTTGAGATGCTGATGAAGCTCGCTTTCGAGCCTTGTTTTGGATTGAGCCAATTGCCGAATTTGTTCACCGATCGCCTGAAATTCGTTTGTCCGATTCTGACGGATATCGGGTTTGCGCACGTCTATTTGCTTCAGAAGCCTTTCGATAGGCGAGTACATGCGCCGTGATCCCAGCCATGCGAGCAGCATCGTAATGAGCAGCATAAACGCGCAAACCGCAACGGTATACATGCCGATTTTTTTAGACTCTTTCGTCAGGCTGGCTATGGAAGTGATAGACATATAGATCCAGCCGTTAGTCGGCGATTTGTAATAGGTAACGGAAAACGATTGATGATCGATATCCGACAAGAATTGACCGATTTGCTCGTTAAGCTTGCTTTCTTGATCGAATCCGATGGCCGACAAGGGCTTTCCGATGAAATCGCGGTCAGGGTGGACAATGATGCGGTGCTGATCGTCGATAATCAACGTTATGTCCGACTGATCCGGAGCATGCTCAAGCAGCGACTGCAAACTGCAGGTTGGAATGTTTGCCATGATAATCCCATAAGGATTTGGCTCGGTTACAGGCAGCTTCTTAATCAGGCTAACGCTGTACGTGCACATCGCGCTTTCGGCACTTTCCTCGCTGTAAAACAAATGGGACGGATTCATGACTGCCGTATCGGATTTAGCTTCAATCAGACCATCGAGCTGATCATGGAAGGCATATCGATCGAATCGATACAAGCCGGAATTTTTAATCATCCAATTATGGCGCTTGTTTATTAAGACCACATCTTCCAGTTTGGTATCAAACGACTGCATGTGCAGTAGCTCGTCTCGCAGATTGCCATAAAGATTGAAATCGCTTACAGTTAAGGAGCTGTTCATTGCGTTTTTGAGCACGGCGGAGTTAATGACTTGGTTAAGCGTATGGTTGACAGTCGTGAGAATTTGCTCTACATTGGCATTAATTTGCTCGAGAAGCTGGATTTTTCCTTTGTTTACATCTTTTTGTATTTCATTTGACGAAGTTACATACGAGAAGATACCGATGAACAAAACTGGCAATGTGCTTAGCAAAAAACAGAAAAAGGTTAATTTGGTCAGAAAACTGAATGAGCGCATCAAGAGCCATCACCTTATCAATGTTATACCACCATTGTAGGCTATCCCTAAGTACATGGACAATAATCATTAAAGCCTAGAGTAATCATTATTGCAGATTCGGGGGGAATTGATTTGTTGCGTTGTCGTTTATCCGGCCTTATGAGCAGAACCATCAAAACGGTTATTCTCCTGATTACAGCGCTTGCGCTTGCTTCATGCTCCAAATCATTTCGTTCGAATGCGATTGAAGCGGGCGATTCCAGACCTGTCATTACCATTATGGTGCCACTACATTTTCCGCAAGGACCTGAGGCCTCTCTTGTTCAGCAAATAGAAGACATGACCGGCACGAAGCTCGTTATCGATTGGGTTCGCGACGAGATTTATTCCGATAAAATGAATGCTGCCTTGACGATGAATTCCCTGAAGAAAGCGACGTTCGTCAAGTATACCGATTATTTCTTGTTAAAAAGCGCGATTCGTTCCGATATGTTTTGGGAAATCGGCCCTTATTTGGATGCGTTTCCGAACTTGAGACGGCTGAATGGCGATATTCTTGATCAGACTGCGGTTGACGGTAAAATATACGGTTTGTACACGGAACGCCCGTCCTCGCGGCAAGGTGTTATTATTCGAGAGGATTGGCTCGAGAATGTGAAGCTTGCCCCGCCACGATCGCTCGATCAGCTCTATGACGTATTGAAGCAGTTTACGTATGGGGATCCCGACCGCAACGGCAAGAACGATACGATCGGATTAACCGACCGAAACGATCTCGTTTTCGGTGCATTCAAGACGCTCAGTTCTTATTTCGGCACACCAAACAATTGGGTTGCAGCCGATCACCTTATGGTGCCCGAATTCGAGACGGCGCCTTATATGGACACGATGAACTTCATGAAGAAGCTGTACGACGAGAAGCTCATGAATCAGGACTTTGCCGTTACGAGCAAAGACATTCAGCGGAATCTCCTTATACAAGGTACGGCCGGCGTCTACATCGGGAGCATGACGGATGTACAGCGGCTGTCCAATGAAGCGAAGCAGTTCAACAATGATGCGAGGTTTACGGTCGTCAACCGGATCGAAGGCCCGCAAGGGTACAAGGTGTGGTCCATCCCGAATTTCAACGGGCTGTTCCTGTTTTCGAAAAGCGCGATCAAATCGGAGGATGAGCTCAAGCAGGTGCTCACATTCTTCGACCGATCCATGGAAGCCGACGTTGCGAATTTGATGAAATTTGGCGTAGAGGGCAGGCATTACAAGCTGCAGGGCAAGCAGGTTCAGCTGCCCTCTGCGAGCGAGCAGCTTCGTATCGATGAAGTCGGGCCGATGTATGTGCTCATGACCGCCGATTTGAGCAATCCGAACCTGCTGCAAGTCGCGCAGGAAGACCCGTTGCTGGCGCTTGCCGAGAAGCTCAGCAGCGATAACGAGAAGTTTATTGTCAAGGATCCGACCGTGAATTTGGAATCCGCGACGTTCGATGAGCGGAGCGAGGAGCTGAACCGAATCATCACGGATGCGACGTATCGCTATATTTTAGGGCAAATCGATCAAGCGGGATTCGGTCAGGAAGTCGACAGATGGAAGCAAAGCGGCGGCAACGCCATGATCGAGGAGTTCACGAGATCTTATTTTGAATAGAAGCGATAGGAATCCGCCTTGCGATTGTGAGGCGGATTTTTTGTTGTCATGGAAAGAGGCGATAATCATTTCTTCAGAAGACGGCCCAAAGCATTGAAATGTGGCGACGTGATTGTATCCGTAATGAACTGACCGCATGTATGTTTGACGTGCAGCTCCTAATAACATATCGATGCGGAGGTCAAGCAAGATGAAGAGAAGGACTTTTGTTCAGATTGGCACGGTTTTGGTACTCAGCACGATGCTGTCGGCATGCGGTGGTAATAACGGCGGAAACGCCGTGAATGAAGCGAATAGCGGAACCGATACGAAAGCAAATGAAGCAGCCGTCACAAACGAACCTGCGACAAGCGAAACAACGGAGCCATCGGCGCCTGAGAGCGAGGAGCCGACGGAGATTACGATCATGCTTCCGCTAAACGTTGCGCAAACGCCGCCTGACACCATTAAGAACGAAATCGAGAAGCTAACGAACACGAAACTGACGTATCAATTTTTTCCGGCGGACACCTATGAAGATAAGTTGAACGCGACCATGGCTACCGGAGCACTTCCTCAAGTCACGTATTTGAAAAACCAAGCTACGTTTATGCAGATGAAAGGGGCGATTCGCGACGGTCAGTTTTGGGAGATCGGACCCTTGCTTAGCGAATTTCCAAATTTGAGCAAGCTAAAGCCTTTGATTCTGAACAATACGAAAGTCGACGGCAAGCTGTTCTCGCTTTATATCGGTAGACCGCTCGCCCGCCAAGGCATTATTTACCGCAAGGATTGGGCAGATAAGCTTCAATTGAAAACGCCGGAGACCGTCGACGACGTCATCGCGATGGCTAAAGCGTTCACCGAGAAAGACCCGGACGGTGACGGAAAACCGAACACGATCGGACTCGCGGATCGGAACGATCTGATCTATGGCGCTTTCAAGACGGTCGCCTCTTGGTACGCGACGCCGAATAATTGGGGCGAGCAGGACGGGAAGCTCCAGCCTGACTTCATGTTCCCGCAGTATGCGGCGGCCATGGATTTCATGAAAACCATCCGCGATGCCGGAGCCATGAACAAGGATTTCGCGGCAACCAGCAAGACGGACCAGGTCAGCCTATTCACGAGCGGCAAAGCAGGGATGTACATCGGCGCGATGTCGGACATCGACAGTCTGAACAAAGATTTAATCAAGAACGTTCCGTCGGCTGTCATCGATACGCTGGCGCTTATCAAAGGGCCGAACGGCGAGCTCGCCACTTGGGCGATTCCGGGTTACAACAACGTTGTCTTGTTCCCGAAATCCGGTATAAAGGACGAGGGAGAATTGAAGAAAGTGCTGGGTTTCTACGATAAATTGATGACGCCTGAAGTCGCCAACGTGATGTTCTGGGGAATCGAAGGTAAGCACTATACCGTCGAAGACGGCAAAGCGAAGGTAACGGAGGATTCGGATCTGATCGAGCGGGAAGTGAAGGGCTACAAGGACAGTCTCATCGGCGAGTGGGAAACAAACGGCATGTACGAGGGCTATTACGCGCTCCCGGGCAGAATCCATGCGGAACAATTCACGAAGGAAAACGAGAAAATCGCCATCTTGGATCCGGCCGCAGCGCTCGACTCCCAAACCTTTACCGAGCAAGGCGTGGAGCTCCAGACCCTGATTACGGATGCGACGTACCAGTATATATACGGAAAAATCGATAAGGCCGGCTTCGACAAAGCGATCGAGGATTGGAAGAAACGCGGCGGAGGCCAAATTATCGAGGAATATAACGCAGTCTATCAAAAATAAACAGGGATCAGCCGGAAGGGTAGTCAACTAGCTGAAGAGGCTGTCGGATCGCTAATGACAGCCTCTTCGATCCATGCAGGCAGAAGGGAGAAGCACGATGCGGGAATGGACCGTTCGTCCGGTGCCTATGCGGACGCCAAATGCCGGAAGCGAGTTCGGAAGGCGGCTTCGTCGCAATATATGGCTGTATGTCATGATAGTGCCGGGGCTGCTCTATTTCGTGATTTTCAAGTATGCGCCAATGTTCGGTCTTGTTATTGCGTTTCAGAACTTTAAACCGTTTAAAGGGATCGCGGGAAGCGAATGGGTCGGATTCGAGCATTTCAACCGTTTGTTTACCGAGCCTGATTTTCTGAACATCTTGACCAATACGCTTATTTTGTTCGGACTCAATCTCTTGTTCTACTTTCCTGTACCGATTCTGCTGGCTTTAATGCTCAATGAAGTAAGGAACAGCGGCTTTAAGAGGCTGTTTCAATCACTCATCTATTTGCCTCACTTTATGTCATGGGTCATTATTGTGTCCATCAGCTATGTCATGCTGACAATGGACGGCGGCATCGTGAATTCAGTCTTTGGAGCGCTCGGGTTAGAGAAGGTAAATTTTCTTCTGAGCTCCGAATGGTTTCGTCCGACTTACATCATCCAGGTGATCTGGCGCGAAGCGGGCTGGGGAACGATCATTTATTTGGCTGCCATAGCGGCGATCGATCCGCAGCAGTACGAAGCCGCAAGAATGGACGGTGCCGGTCGTATTCGCCAAATTTGGCATATTACGCTTCCGGCTGTCCGCAGCGTTATTATTGTCTTGTTCATCCTGAAGGTGGGGGATGTGCTGGAGCTTGGATTTGAACATGTGTATTTGCTGCTCAATTCCATGAATCGCGAAGTGGCGGAAATTATTGATACCTATGTGTATACGGCAGGATTAAAGCAAGGGAAATTCAGTTACAGCACAGCGGTCGGACTGTTTAAATCGATCGTCGGGCTGATCATGGTCATCGGCGCGAACAAGCTTTCCAAGCGCTTCGGCGAAGATGGCATCTACTAAGAACAACCGGGAGGAATCCGCATGATCCAGGATCGAACGTTCGGCAGCCGGCTGTTCGGCAGCGTCAATTTCATCCTGCTTATGATTATATCGCTCGCCACCGTTCTTCCGTTCCTCCATGTCGTGGCAGGCTCGTTAACGACTAGTGCGGAGATGGCGGCCAAAAAATTCATCATTTTCCCAAGCGATATTAGCTTCGAAGCCTATCGCTTCGTCTTTTCGACGGGCACGATTTTCCGATCGATCACGGTTTCCGTGTTGGTCACGCTGTTCGGCACTGCTTTTAGCATGTTAATCACTTCCTTAATGGCGTATGGCTTGTCTCGCAAGGATTTGGACGGTCGCAGGGCGATCATGTTTCTGGTCGTCTTTACCATGCTGTTTCAAGGCGGGCTGATTCCGACATTTCTTGTTGTAAAGGAGCTGCATTTGATCGATACTTATGCCGCTCTCGTCCTACCGCTGACCGTCAGCGCGTTTAATATGATCATTCTCCGCAATTTCTTCCAGAACATCCCGGAGGGATTAGAGGAATCGGCCAAAATGGACGGCTGCAGCGATTTCGGCATTTTGTTCAGGATTGTGCTTCCGCTGTCGATGCCGGCTATCGCGACCATTTCGCTTTTTTATGCAGTGACCTACTGGAATACCTACCTCAATGCGATTCTGTACTTGAATGACAGCAGCATGTGGCCCATCCAAGTTCTGCTTCGCCAGATTGTCGTGTTGGCGAGCGGTCTGGATTACAGCTCAAGTCTTGACGGTGCCGTTCCTCCACCGGACCAGGCTGTCAAAATGGCCGTTATCGTTGTGGCTACGCTGCCGATTCTGGCCGTATATCCGTTCCTGCAGAAGCACTTCGCCAAAGGAGCACTTCTCGGTTCGATGAAAGGCTGATTGCAGAGATGGATCACTTTACAAGCAAACGGAGGAGCTTCGATGAAAATAGAGATTAGCTTAAGAACGCCGATCGAATGGGCGCGTTACGCCTGCGATTCGATTATGGACATCTATAGGCCAGAGGAGCTACCGCCTGCACGCCGATGGCACTATCATCAAGGGGTATTCCTGTGCGGGATGGAGATGCTCGCGGAACGGGTGAACGAGCCGAAATACGAGGCGTATATCCAAGGCTACGTTGACGGATTGGTAGACGATTACGGAAATTTGTACGCTGCGCGTGACGAATTGGATGCCATTCAGGCTGGTCTGCTGCTGTTTCGGCTGCAGGAAAGGACAGGCAAGCCAAAGTATCGGCTGGCGGCTGACCGATTAAGAGGCCTGTTTGACACGTTCAATAAGACGAAGGAGGGCGGCTTCTGGCATAAGGATAAATATCCTTATCAGATGTGGCTCGACGGATTGTATATGGGCGGCGTTTTTGCGTTGAAGTACGCTCTCGCGTACCGAGATGACAGGCTGATAGAGATGGCGCTGCTGCAGGAGCGGCTTATGCGCAGAGCGATGAAAGACGAACGCACCGGGCTTCTCTACCATGCTTGGGATGAAAGCCGCGAGATGCCGTGGGCGGATAAGCAGACTGGCTGTTCGCCTGAGTTTTGGGGTAGATCGCTCGGCTGGTATGGACTGGCTTTGGCCGAATTTATGTCCAACCTGGGGAAAGATGAGGAAGCATACACACAACTGGCGGAAGTTCAGCGGGATTTCCTACATTCACTGATCGGTTATCAGGATAAGTCGACCGGCTTGTGGCATCAGGTGGTGGATAAAGGCCATAACGACGATAATTGGCTTGAAACCTCATGTACGAGCTTATTCGTGTACGCCATTGCAAAGGCCATTCAGCAAGGCGTTATAGGTGATGAATACTTGGACTCAGCATTGAGCGGGTATCATGGGCTAATTAGCCGCATGGAGCAGGACGAACAAGGGCGGCTCATCATGCCCGATATCTGCATCGGGACATCAGCCGGCGATTACGAGAACTATGTGACTCGCCCCACAAGCAGGAATGACCTGCACGGAGTCGGCGCTTTCGTTATGGCATGTACGGCGATGAACGATATATTGGACACCAACCGATGAAGGAGCGGATGTAGATCATGTCGATCATCGATATAACCCGGTTTGGCGCGATCGGTGACGGAATCTTTGACAATAGCGAAGCCATTGCCGCAGCGGTTGAGGCTTGCTCGGATCTAGGAGGAACGGTTTATATACCGGCGGGCCGATATTTGACTGGAAGAATCGTGTTGAGGAGCCGGATGACATTGGAGCTTGAGGCAGGCGCCTTGCTGTTATTTCATTCGGAGTTCGACCGCTATCCGCCTGTTCCGACGAGATGGTCGGGATATGAGTGCTTCGCGTTTTCGCCGTTGCTATACGGAAGAGGCTTGAAGCAGATCACGATCAAGGGACAGGGAGTCATCGACGGTCAGGGGGATTCATGGTGGCAAGCAAATCGCGTACTGCGGCAGGGCGGGCAAATTACGAGCGACGTCACGCAGAAGCTGAAGGTACTTAATGAGTCGCTGATTCGTTCGTACACGAGCAATATCGTCGAGTGGGAGTCCCAGTTTCTCCGTCCGCCTCTGCTGCAATTCATAGATTGCGAGGATGTCCGCATTGAAGGGGTGACGCTGCAGAACTCTCCTTTTTGGAACGTACATGTGGTCTATAGCCGCAACGTAGCGGTGCATGGGGTTACGATTCGCAATCCGCATGACGCTCCGAACGGCGACGGCTTGGATATCGATTCCTGTTCCTATGTACGAATTTCAGATTGTCATTTTGATGTGGGGGATGACTGCCTCTGCATTAAATCAGGTATTGATGAAGATGGGAGAAGAGTCGCCAGGCCATCGGAAAATATTACGGTGGCCAATTGCACGATGAAAAGAGGTCATGGCGGCATCGTGATGGGCAGCGAAATGGCAGGCGGCATTCGTAACGTGGTCATAACCGGCTGTATATTTATCGGAACGGACCGCGGAATCCGAATGAAGACGAACCGCGCCAGAGGCGGATATATCCGAAACATATTGGTCAGCAACCTCTATATGGAGGATGTGCTGTGTCCGTTAACGATCAATGCCTTCTACCGCCACGGTGTCGATAAGTCCGACTTGCTGATCGGCAGTGCCGAGGCCAGGCCTGTAACGGAAGCTACGCCTGTCATCGAGCATATCCGGATAAGCGGCGTAACGGCCAAGCGCTGCCGTGCTTCGGCCGGTTTCCTGTACGGACTTCCGGAGATGCCGATCTGCGATGTGCAGCTCAATCAAGTACATATCGAAATGACTGCGGAACAAGGTGAAGTCGGGGATGAGCCTGATATGGTATTCAATTCATTCGTCGCTGCAGGCGAAGGGATGCTGTGCAAGCATGTCAGGGAGCTGGAACTGAATGGCGTGCGGATCGAAACAAGACAAGGTCCAGCACTGCGGTTAGAAGACAGCTGTGATATTGAAGTGAAGGATTTTAAGATGAAGCGGGTACATCCGGACACGCCCGATATCATGGTTGTACGTTCGGTCAATGTAACCCGAACGCCGGGAATCTGCCACTAACAGTGAATAAAGGAACTGCAAGGTCCTGAATGGATGTTACAGTTCCTTTTCTCGTTGTGATGGTCAATATTTAGAACTGATCTCTATAAGGAAGGAATGAGAATCATGTCGACGGATAAATATTCAAAGCTATTGGATTTGCCGCTGCTATCCCCTGGCGAGTTAGGGCCGGAAGAGGCTGCCCGTTGTTATCGCCACCGCAGTTTACCGATCAAGGTGCTGCAAATCGGCGAAGGCAATTTCCTGCGCGGGTTCACGGACTGGATGCTGGAGGCATGCAATCGGCAAGGCTTATGGAACGGCAGCGTCGCCTTGACTCAGCCCCGCCCTTCGGGCAAGGCTCACATGGACCAACTGAAGGCACAGCAAGGGTTGTACACGTTGCTCGTCCGGGGCTTACGGGATGGGAAGATGATCGAGGAACGGGAGACGGTGTCCGTGTTTAGCCGGATGATCGATCCGTACGAAGAATGGGGGTCGTTCCTCGCGTTGGCCGACCTGCCGGAGCTAGAGGTCGTCATCTCCAACACGACGGAAGCGGGACTATCCTATCAGAATGTCGCTTGGAATCCGAATACGCCTATCTTAACCTTCCCGGGTAAACTGATGGCTTTCTTATATCGGCGGTTCAACAGGTTCGCCGGCGATCCTGCTCGCGGATTAACTCATCTGCCTTGCGAGCTTCTCGAGCGCAACGGAGAGAAGCTGTTGGAAATCGTGCTTCTGCATGCGGACGACTGGCAGTTGCCTGAGTCGTTTAAAGCATGGGTGCGCGGTTCCAATCGGTTTCTTAATTCGCTCGTCGACCGCATCGTGACCGGTTATCCCGGAGACGATGCGGAAGGGTTGTTCCAGCAATGGGGGTACGACGATCCTATGCTGACGGTTGCCGAACCTTATTGTTTTTGGGCGATCCAGGGAGAGTGTTCTCTAGAAGACCGGCTTCCACTCATGAAGGCGGGGCTGAATGTACAATGGGTACGAGATTTGAACCCCTATCAGGTTCGCAAAGTAAGGATTCTGAACGGCACTCATACGATGCTGGCCACAATCGGACTCGTTAATGGTCTTCTGGAAGTGCGAGAGATGGTAGAGCATCCCTTGTGGGAACGAACGGTTCTGCAAGGATTGTTCGAAGAAATTGTGCCCGCAGTTCCTCTTGACCACGACGCAATGAAGGTTTACGCGAGTGAAACGTTGGAAAGGTTCCGCAATCCTTACATTCGGCACCGGCTGTCGGACATCGCGATGAACAGTTTGTCGAAATGGAAAGTCCGGCTGCTCCCTTCCTTAACGGCGCATTACGCGCGCACAAGTCAGCTTCCATCGGTGTTAACGGAATCGCTGGCATCGCTGCTCCGGCTGTATCGACCGGCCGATCTGTCCGGAGAGCACCGCTCTTTGTTGCCGGATGGCTCGTCGTTTACGCTTCGCGACGATCCGAAATTGCTAGAATCGATTTGGGAAGCTTGGAAACCGGTGCTGCGAGAAGAAACAGATTCCATCGATGGCGTTATAAAACAAATACTAGGCAATTCTAGCATATGGGGAGTCGATTTGACGCGCTTGCCAGGCTTGGCGGATGCGGTCGTCAATCAGATGACGTTAGGGAGAAGAAAAACATTATTTAATAAACACTAGAAATAAATCCTGAAAATGTAGCTAAGTGTATTTTATTTGGAAAGAACAGTAGTAATTAAGCTTTCTGCTAGTACCAACATACGCGCAGTTATTAGTAGGTGGATACATGTAGGTTGCGTTATGCATCCCATAGGAGTTGACGAGATGTTAAGCGACCGCCTGCCTAGATCAACGCCGAAGGAACAAGGCGTTTCTTCTAAAGCTGCCATGAAGCTTCTGGAAGTCCAGAGGTTATTCTGGCAGGGGGGGCTCAAAATTCCCCCCATACATCAATTTTAAAAGTTGAATTATAATTCACATACGCGTCTCAACAACACTTGCAAACTTTAGTGTTATCAAGATACTCATCGGGGAGCAGAAAGTAGGAATATCCTTGAATATTATTGTTGACGGAATACAACTTCAACTTGAAATACCTCCTTTTAAGGAAGGGAGGAAAAAGTATCTTCCTCTTGATTCGGTAATTAAGGCTATGGGATGGACATACAAAATTGAAGATCGTGGGGCGATCTCACTCTCCTTTAGTTCGCCAGAACGTAAGAAAACGACATACCTGCGTGACGAATGGGAAGACGGTCTTCGCCAAATTGACGGTAATATTTATATTTCTACAAAACTGTTGGAGATTAGGACATTTGCAGAAATAGGATATAACTCAAAGACAGATACACTGGCAATTGCAACTTCTTCACCCCCCGGCGTCGTCACTGATCCTGAGATTATTGCGCAGATCGAACGTAGACTGCAGCAAATACAACAGCCAGAACCAGAAGAAATCGGTATTGAGGCCACTCATTCTTGGAGTGCCGAGGAAAGCAGAATGATCAACTTTGGGAAATATTCTCCACCTCCGATCTTTGATGACCTCCTTGGATTGGGCAATCAACTCCATGAGGAGGGACTGTCCTTGTGGGATGAGCTTGGTTTTTACGGCGGATATCAACATAGTGAATATGGAAATACCCCTTGGGACGTCGTTGCATTTGGTTGGACAGGAGTTGACGGCGATCACTATGGATTTCTTACCGAGTTTGGTGCTGTGACTGATCTGAACGAAGCGCCAATCGTTATGGTTTCTCCAATGGGCGGGGATGAGGCAGGAAATGTAGTGGCCAACAATTTCAAGGAGTTCCTAGGCATCATGGCGAAAGATGTAACACTTTTATACGATTCGTTCGATAATGAGGATGACTATCTAGCCAAGCAAATGCAAGATGAGAAAAGTGAATGGGCGCCAGGCGAAGAACAGAAAGAGAACCGTCGTCAAATCATGAACAGAATGGTTGAAGCGCTGAACCTTCCGAATATTGAACAGCCGTATACATACTTAAATCGGGTGAAAGCGGAGAGGGCCAAACGGATCGTTGTTTCTACCCATGATGGATTAGGAGTTACCAACGTCCATCCGCAAGATGAGGGCAGCGAGCATCAATCTCTAATGGTAGACGACGATCTGGAAGCAGAGGAGCTGCAGGAATACTTGCAACGCGCCACCTACGCCGGCAAACTGGCATTAATCAGAGATTTTAATGGGAAAGGCTTTTATAGCAATGATCTTGAGGAGATAATAGTTAAGGAAATGACTCAAATTGGTCTCATGGATGAACTGGCCCGAAAAAACGCTTCGGCATGGTAATTCTTTCTTAGTTCATCTTCCCCATTAGAAAGCAGATGTTTCAGCGGACTCGTAACAATCAAGCACAATAATACATAATGAAAAGCCGAGAAAACAGGCTTTTCTTTTTTGTTTTTAAGTGAAAATTACGATATTCAACATTATCCTGTAGGTTTATTAGCCTGGGTCCAAGGAGATGATGGTATAAACGAACGGAAGGAGAGGTGTGATTCATCATGGAAGTTCTGCTATATCTGGTACTGATTATATTGTCAACGAAGGTTGCTGGCGATTTGTCGGTTCGGATCGGACAACCTGCCGTGCTTGGAAAGCTGATTGCAGGTATTGTTTTGGGACCCGCTATCCTAGGATGGATCCATCCCGATGCATTTATTTCGCATTTTTCGGAAATCGGCGTTCTGTTACTCATGTTTATCGCGGGATTAGAAACGGATTTGGACAAATTGCGGGAAAATTGGAAGGCGTCGTTCGCCGTGGCGGTTGGCGGGATCATCCTTCCTTTTATCGGTGGATATGCCTTATCTATTGCTCTCGGACTTTCGAATACACAGTCGCTATTCATTGGATTACTGCTATGTGCGACCTCGGTTAGCATATCGGTCCAAACGTTAAAAGAGATGAATCGATTAGACTCCAGAGAGGGCACGACTATTCTGGGAGCTGCTGTTGTGGATGATGTCATTGTAGTCGTTTTGCTTGCTGTCATGATGAGTCTTCTTGGCCCGGCCGGGGATGTATCCATCACCGTTCTCATCCTTAAGAAGGTAATATTTTTAATCGCGATCATCGTTGCAGGATGGTTTCTCGTTCCCTTTGTCATGAAAATCATCGCACCTCTTCACATTAGTGAAGCTGTCATGAGCGCGGCTCTCATTATTTGCTTTGCATTTTCTTATTTTGCAGAAACGATGGGCGTTGCGGGGATTATTGGTGCATTCGCAGGTGGAATCGCCGTATCGCAAACCGCATACAAGCACGATGTCGAAACCAAAGTCGAGCCGATCGCCTATACGCTCTTTGTCCCCGTATTTTTTGTCAGCATCGGGTTAAACATTACCTTTACAGGCTTGGGTAATCACATTTGGTTTATCCTACTCATGACGGTTATTGCGGTTGCGACGAAAATGCTGGGCGGGGGGATTGGAGCGCGACTAACCGGCTTTGATAAAACGTCATCGTTAGCCATCGGTTCCGGTATGGTCTCTAGAGGTGAGGTGGCTTTAATTATAGGGGTGGCTGGTTTGGAATCAGGGCTATTGTTAGAGAAGTATTTTACTTCGATCGTTATGGTGATCATCTTGACCACGTTGATAACGCCGCCAATGTTGAAGCTGTTCTTTTCGAAAATCAACAATCGACTTACCTAACAAGTCCTGGAATATGATTAACGAAAAGGGGAGGAATTCCATGTCTTACGATTGGATTTGGAAAGCCATACTCATTATTGTCATGGGCTCGCTTCTTCTTCGATTAACAGGTCGAACCTCAATAGGGAAACTAACGATTGTAGACGTGCTGCTAATGCTGATTCTTGGTCCGTTATTTATTCGACCAGTTGAGAACGAGAATATATGGAGGACCTTGGGCACTGCGGTCATTCTCATCTTGACTGTACGAATGATTAGAGCTTTGATCACACGGTATGCTCCTTTTCGCACTATATGGATCGGCAAATCAATACCAATTATAGTAGGCGGGAAGTTGAATCAAGGTGCAATGGAATCACTGAGACTTACTAACGAAGGGCTTGATGCGCAGCTGCGTTCCTCTGGGGTCTACGATCGCGAGGATGTTGAATATGCAACGATTGAGGCCGGAGGTCAGCTGACCGTGAAGCTAAAGCCGCATAAAGCTCCAGCGACGAAGCAGGATATTGAACAGCTGAAGCAGCTCATTGAGTCCCGGCTTTAGCAATGAGACAGAAAAAGCCGAAGCCCTAAATAGGGTCTTCGGCTTTTTCTGTTTCGCGGAGAACCTTGTTCACCGATTTCTTTCAGCTCTTTTCTATCGCTTTCTTTTTAATGTATAGGAGTGTTTGCTATTGATCAGTTTCTTCAAATTAGACCGGAAAAACACATCGCGCAGTTCTTTCGGTCTCAGCGGAATTAACGGACTAAAATACGGCACGGTTATGCTCTTTAGCATCACAATATGAATGAACATAACCGTGGTAAGCACAATGACGCCCGATAACCCTATTAGATAGGCAGTAAATAAATAAATGTAATTCAAGGTGAGAATGGTTGAGGCTAACCCGCGAGATGTAAAGAAGATGATTATGACATACGAGAAAGCCAGGACACTTAAGCAAAAAGGGCTGAAAAGCTTTATTTTCAACATGTTTTCACTTATTAATACGGTAGATATGAAGGCAAAGAAAGTAATCAGATTCGTATTCACCTTAGTCATGCCGTCAACCAGAATTTTAAGAATAACTAATAGAAAGATCGCCCCAGCAAATGTCGGCATTAACATTTCACTGGGATAAAGCAGCTTGTGTACTTTTTTAGTTAGCAAGTCGCTGCGTTCTAACAATAGCATGAACGCAGTCGCATGAGTCGCTACAAAGAACGCAATAAATTTTACGATTCTGTTCAAATACCTCCCGTATTTACCGTAATACTCCTCTGGTGATTGAAAGAAACTGATAAATAATGTGGGACAAATAATCGCGTTCGGCGTGTTATCCACGAACACAACGACCTTCCCCTCTAAAATTGAGCTTGCAGCAACTTCCGGTGCTTCGGTGACCGACGTCAAAGGGAATATGGTCCAACTATTCTTCGCGAGCACTTCCTCCACAATGGCAGACTGCAAGATATACTTCACGTCTAATTCGTCCAGCCGCTTTCTTACTTCATGAAGAATACCAGGATCTACAATATTTCTCATATACACGATCGAGATCGATGTTGGCATTAATGTGCCTTTTTGCATCGTTTCAACCGTAAAATTTGGTGTCTTAATCAGGCTGCGCAGGATGCTTATATTTGAATTAGCCTTCTCTGTAAAGCCTACCATAAATCCTAAAGGATTGCGTTCCGTTAAGGATTCGCCAATGGGACGCTCTCTCCATAACGTCACATCTACACTAATCATCGTGCCTGTTTGTTGATAAAGAATAACGGCTTTGCCTTGTACGATCTCTTGTATGGCTTGTTCGGAGTTACCGAGCTCCGTTATATCAGCTGTGTTGAGTTGTGCGTCACTATGATGTACAAGCGGAGTAATAACATGTTTCTCCAGTCTGTCTGCATAAACCAGTCCATCTATATAGAAAACGGTTACCTGTACTTCACCGCTTTCTTCAATATTACGGATTCGAAAATCGGAACTATGCCCCAATGCTTTTGTGATTGCCGTCATATTGCTATGCACTAAAAAATACCCCACTTCAAACAGAATTGGTTAGATTTTCATATTTTGAGCATAGTTATCGCGTTCTATGCAAGTTTTGTTACTTCTGCACTTATCTATAAATAGAGATGTTGGCTAACATAGACACAAAGAGGACTGCCGGTATATATGATCCAGCAGCCTGTTATCACGTTATTTTTTGAATTGCTTTTTTGCTTTATTAATTTTCACAGGCTACACCATCGTCGTCACGGTCTAACTGGGTACTATAGCCGGGCTGACCTTTGTATAGCGGTGCCTTGCCCGCGGCTTTTACGGCAGCGCAATTTGCGTAATAAACCGGTTTAGGTGTCGTCGGTGTAGTTGGCGGCTTGGTGACTGTACCTGCTGACCCGTCAATGACGAACAGAACGCGCGTATCCTCCGGGTACTGCTCAAGATGATTGCCGATCCATGAGCCGGAGCCGCGATTGTCGGAGTACTGTACATAAGCGACATCTGCACCGACACCGCCTTCGGCGCACATCGCCATTGGGAATTCATCTCGATCAAAGCCCTCCTTTGTCGGGATGCCTTGAAGCGCTTCCTCGCGGTTCTCGTCTGCTCCGGCCCGATCAATTGTGCAGATTGGCGATTTTCCCTTTCCAATCGCGGCTCTCATATGGGCTGCCGTTAACGGGTAGTTAGTAGCTGGGAAGTAGAGGACCTTTTGATGCATCTGGTTGTTGATGTAGACAGCTTTAATTATCGAATCCCATGTCACGAATTTCTTCAACAACTCGCCTGCCGCACGTACGGGTACATAAGTCACGCCGTTAATGATTTTCGGGGCGACGTTCGCCTGGTTTCCGTTTACAATCAGCTTCAATGCTTTGCTCGCGGGTGTCTGTTGCAGTTGCTGGTTCTCATCATTAATGAAGACTGTTTTCGTCGCTGCATCCCATATCACATATTTGTTCAACATTTCCCCCGCTGCACGAACGGGAACAAATGTAACGCCGGTAATGATTGTAGGTGCGACATTCGCCAGATTGCCGTTTACAAATAATCGAATGGCTGTAAGGGCCTTCAACCTTAGAGTCCTCTCTGGACCGCTTATTTCCTTGTAAGTAACGAGACGTTGTTGTTTTACAGTATTTGGTTGCTCATGAGCTTTAGTTCCGCATCCAGTTAAAGCTGCAATCAATATAGCAATGATTAGTATTTTTTTAAGCATTTGCTGAGCTGCACTCCTCCGATTGCCTCTTTCCTCATATCCTGCTCCTTCCAGATTTTATTTATTACTTACGAATTCATTAATATTTAGACTTTGCCCCGACCAGTTACGGTGGCCATTTGTGTTGGAGGCAAGAGTATGGTCAATATTGGATAATCCTTACAAAAAAAGTGTTAGTAGGCGATCAGTTTTAGCGATGGGTGACAGACTCAGGGGAACGAATGATCTGCTTCAGCTACTGATAAATATAGCACTGAAACAAAGCTGACCAGCCAGTAAAAACTGGCTGACCTCAAAATACGACGGGGAACGAGAGTTCAACGACAGTTGGCTGCGAGTTTTTATAATTAATTGATAATTTTGAAAATGAGTATATCACAGCTAAGTGAAAAGCCTGCCCAGATATATGAGCAGGCTTTTATGCATTATTGTCTGTTAAGTTTATCAATTTTGTGCTTAATTGTTCGCGTAACTATTCCGAAATGCAATTCCAGTTCTTCATGTGAAATTACATACGAACGCTTCTCGCCGAATTGGGAAAATCGATAACGTCGATCAAGAGCCGGCGTCTCATTTACCCACATTTTATTTTCTTTCATTGTTTGTTTGGACTTTTCCAGTTCTTCAACGATAATGCGACCTACGTACTTAATTAGAGCCTAGGTGACACCTTTCGTTTATTCGGCATGTTCCTTCACTTTTTCTAGAGCTGTTAATAAAGCGACATGTACGTTCAGGGCGATGATAGGATCAAAACCATTCAATGAATTAATCACCTTCTTTCCATATTTATTATACGCAAACAAGTGTTCCTATACCAGCAGCGAATTAAATAAATTCTTGAAGAAACCTAACGGTAGTGAACGGAAATAAATTGATTTACCTATCTAAATTTCTTCGCGAATAAACTAAAATACATTTATTGACATTTATTTATCGAGGATTGAACGATGAACGAGGTATATTTATAACTATTTTAGACTATAATTATTATAAAATAGTGCGAGCAGGTGTGAAATGAGTTTTTTTGATATCGTTTTAATTTTAGTAGTGGGTTTCACATCTTATTATTTATATATTTATCGAAAACAACTAGCCTCTTTAAGATTGTCATTTATTAAAATGGTTAGTACTAACGATGATGTGAGAAAAACTTTACTTACTGGTCTCTACAACCGTTATAAGAAAAGTGATGAGTTGGATAAGGAAAATCCATTTGATTTTAAACAATTTGTTGCGACTGCATCAAAGTGATGCAAATGTCACTAGATCTTCGGGTGATTTTGGGGTCCATATCGAGGAAACACGTGAGAGAGGTCTATTTTTAGGACAAGTAAAGTGGTTATAACTATCCGGTTGGTTTTGAGCCGACTGCCATTATCCATTCACAGATGATCAAGCAAAATGCAGCCGGTGGATATGTTGTGACAACTAGCAATTTTACTCAAAACGCAGTTGATTATGCCAAGGGTCTAAATATAGAGTTGATTGGTGGGCAAGAGCTTGTTGAGTTATGGATGGAAAGCTTAGAAAAAAAGGGAGCTTTGCATTCTAAATTCATACAACCCTCTACAACTTAAAAGAGAATTAATAAAATACAGCCTCACTCATACGTTATGTATTAGTGAGGCGTTTTTATTTGTTTGGAATCATTTAAATGACATTTCTACATACGGGGAGTCGTTCAAATGTCAATATATGATATGTATCGTACAAGTTTTAGTTTATTTACTATTAATTAATGACAAAACAAGTTACAGCGGACACGTTTTATTGATGTGATTTTTCAGCATTAGCTGGAAGTGTTTCAACATAAGCTGTAAATTTTGTTTCAAGTAAACGGTTATTCACTATGGAGCACTCCAATACGTGTTAGAAACCCGAACGGACAATCCGTTCGGGTTTTCTCTTGCCACTATTATTTGAAGTAGTTGTCGATCTGCTCTTGAGCTGCTTTCATAATCGTATCCATGCCGGCAGCTTTCAGCTCCGAAATGATCTTCGGAACTGTCTTTTCCGGGTCAGATGCGCCTGTCATCAACTCATAGCGGTATTTGTCCCATACGGCTTTCGTGTTGGCTACTTCTGTGCCTAGCTTGCTGATATCAAGCGCAAAGCCCAGGCTCGTGGAAGAAATCGCTTGGTCGTTCAGCTTGCGCACTTGTTCCCATTGATCGACAGGAGCGCCTTTGGTAACCGCCATATCGAAGAATGTACCTTGCGTATAAGCAGCGAGCGGCCATGTATCGGATATACGCTCGACTACTTTCTCGCCGTCCACATTCTTATAGTCGACGCCAAGCTCGCCGAATGCCAGCATGTTGCGCAGCTTTGGATCCGTATTCACCAATTGCAAATATTTGAGCGCTTCCTTCTTGTACTTGGAGTTCGCGGATATCGCGTTCAAAGAACCTTGAATCGTGCTTGTCGTGTAGATCGGCCCGAAGATCGGGAACATGTCGTACTTCGCTACGCCTTCATTGATCTGCCAGCTCGCTTCAGCGCCAGGGAATGCTTGTGCAGCGAAGAAAGGACGTCCTTTGTCCGCTTCTGTCTTCGTCGGTGCATCCGGATTGATAATGCCGTCTTGATACCACTTATGCAGCAGCTTCAGATCGTTCATTACCTCTTGGTCCTCGAGTACGGAGACCACTTTGCGGGAAGCATCGTCGACTTTAACGCCGATTGGCGGCAGACCGAGCGTCATATCGTCATAGCGGTTGAAGAAGCCGTTAAAGCCATCGCCTTGCGTAAGAGGCAATGGATAGAAGCTCTTGCCTTCGCCGGCTTTAATATCATGCAATGGCTTGTCCAAGTCCTGCATCGTCTTGATGCTTGCGGTGTCGATCTTGTATTTCTGTACATACTTGTCATCGAACACCCAATACTGAGTCAACGAAGAATCTTTATACGTCGGTACGGCATAGATTTTGCCGCCAACCTTCGTTCCATCCCATACCTTCTGAGGAATGAGCTTGTAGAGATCTGGCGAATCGCTCTGAACGGAATCGGTGATGTCGGCAAAAGCGCCGATGTTCACTTGCTGGTTGTACTTGCTGTTGTTCGTGAACATAATGTCGAAGGGCTCGCCGGTGTTTACGATCGTGTTGATCTTCGTGTCCCAGTCCCCCCAGCTTGCAACCTTGATGTCGACCTTCACGCCGATCTTCTCGGCCGTGTAGTCATTCATGGCTGCGATCGCCTTGTCGAAGTTCGAAGGCGTTTGACCGCCAATCGTCCACCATAC
Source organism: Paenibacillus sp. J22FR21 (assembly GCF_056269135.1). Lineage (NCBI taxonomy): Bacteria > Bacillati > Bacillota > Bacilli > Caryophanales > Paenibacillaceae > Paenibacillus > Paenibacillus sp. J22FR21. The sequence goes on along the minus strand of NZ_JBWDNJ010000004.1, from coordinate 598,254 downwards.
CAGCGTTGGCGCTTCGCCGCCTGCTGGATTGTTGGCGTTCTGGTTGCTTGGCGCATTGTTTGAATCATTCGTACTCTTCGAACCGCAACCAGCGAGTGAAGTTGTCAGGAGAGCAGCCGTACTAAGTACAAGCAGGTGTTTCAATGTCTTTTTCATATCCATGGACCTCCCTGAATTGATTTATTTCATCTTGCATTAACCTTTCACGGCACCGACCGTTAGACCAGATATAAAATACTTCTGGAAGAACGGGTAAGCCGCGGCAACAGGCACGACAATGATAATCGCCACAGCCATGCGGGCGGATTCCTTCGGCATCGTCGCCACCAGCTCAGCGTAGCTGATGCCGAGGCTCGCGGCGTTCCTCGCCAGTGCGTCTACGTTGCTCATCAAGCTGTTCAGCAGCGCCTGCAGCGAGTACAGGTCTTGATTGTTGATGTACAGCATGGACTGGAACCAGTCGTTCCAATACGAGAAGCAGAGGAACAGGCCAATGGTCGCGATAACCGGCAGCGAAATCGGCAGAATGATGGAGAAGAAGATGCGCAGTTGGCTAGCGCCGTCCATCTCCGCAGATTCGATTAATCCATCCGGTATGGTGCTTCTGAAGAACGTTTTGCAAATAATCACGTTGAAGGAGGAGACGGCCAGCGGGAGAATGAGAGCCCAAACCGTATCTTTGAGCCCGAGCAGGGTCGAGTTGATGTAGTAGCTGGACACCAGCCCTCCATTGAATACCATGGGAATGAACACGATCCATGTCAGCAGCCCATTCAGCTTATAGTTAGGTCTGGAAATGACATAACCCATTGAAGTGGTAAGCAGGATGCCAAGCACAGTGCCGACAACCGTAACGAGTACGGATACTCCGAGTGCACGAGAGATCAGCTTCCCTTGCTGCAAGATATAGTGGTACGCCTCTCCCGAGAGAGCCCTGGGTATAATGTGGTATCCCGTTTGCCGAATGGAATCTTCGCTGGAGATCGAGACCGACAATACCACTAGGACGGGCACCAGGCAAACCAACGCTATCAGAATAAAGATGATATGGAAAAAGACGTTCATAACACCGCTGATCCGGTTGAATTTATCGAGACCGGACTCAAAATGTGCTTTCGATGACATTTCTTTCGCTCCTCCTTACATCATGGCGCTGTCGGGATCAACACGGCGGACGATCCAGTTAGCGATTAAAATGGTCGCGCATCCGAGTACGGATTGCAAGAAAGCGGAAGCCGAGGCCATGCCTACAGTAGCTGTCTTGAGCTGCTTATAGACGAGCACGTCAACGGTTGTCGTCACGTTGAACAGCGAGTTGGAATCCCGCGGCACTTGGAAGAATAACCCAAAGTCCGTGTAGAAAATACGGCCGACCGACAGGATGAACATCATCACGATAACCAGCTTCATAAGCGGCAGCGTAATGTATTTGGTCTGCTGCCACTTCGAAGCGCCGTCAATGACAGCGGCCTCGTAGTAGGTGCTGTCGATGCCGGTAATCGTTGCCAAGTAGACGACCATACCGTAGCCTAGACCTTTCCACATGTTCATAAACACGAGAAGGTACGGCCAGTATTTGGCCTCCATATACCAGTTGACCGGATCCTTGCCAAGGTCTGCCAGAAACTGATTGGCAATCCCTTTATCGAAGCTGAGGAACGCCCAGATCACCGCGGATACGATGACCCAGGACAAGAAGTAAGGCAGGAACATCAACGTTTGATACACTTTGCCAGCCTTGCGGCTGTGCAGCTGACCGACCATCAGCGCTAAGGTGACTGGTACTACGATACCGAGAATAATGAACACGATATTGTAGCCCAGCGTGTTGCGGATGACGATCCAGGCATCGTTTGACTTAAACAGAAACTCGAAGTTATTAAAGCCGGACCACTTGCTGTTCACGATGTTGCTTATGAAGCCCCCATGTATTTTGAAATCCTTGAAGGCTATGATGATGCCGAACATCGGCAAGAAACAGAACAGGATATACCAGACCGTTGTCGGTAAAGCCAGCAGCGTCAGCTCGGTATCCTGCGTTCGCCAGCGTGTTCGTAAATGTCTGCGCTTGCTCTTTGTCTCCATGTGAGTCACTCCCTTCCATGATCAATCTCCTTGTATTCGTAACGTGCAAGCCACAATTATTTTCAATCTATCTTAAACTGCCTTGCCTTATTTACACAGTAATAACGATCCTTTCACTTTACATAAAATTAACTTATATGTTTTTTTCTATTCATCATTCAATATCGAGTGCCAATTCAATTGCTGACGTCACTGCGCCTATCGAGCACGCCATGTATGATTTTGACTAAAAAAGAACGTTCATTTAGATACTGTTTGTGAAGCTCATCCAGGCAAAAATCAGCCGGAGCAAAGAGGCTCGCCTACCCGATTTTACGTTAAAGAGTAACGTCGTTATTGAACAGAGAGGGAGATACAACGAAACATGGAACAATTCAGATTACCTAAAATCGACATGCCGGCTCTTCAGTTGCCGCAATCCATTCAGGACGTGCTCGCGGAAGCAGAGACAAGATTAGCGCATCGGCCTAAGCTGCTGCAGCTGTTCAAGAACTGTTTTCCGAACACGCTGGAGACGACGACTAAGCTGCATGAACACGGAACGACGTTCGTCATCACAGGGGATATTCCTGCGATGTGGCTGCGCGATTCCGTAGAGCAAGTGATGCATTACGTGCCGTTTGCCAAAGAAGATGCCGATTTGCAGCGAATCATCAAGGGGCTGATTATGCTTCATATGCGCAATATCGCCATCGATCCATATGCGAACGCGTTTAACGAAATGGCGAACGACTGGCATTGGAACACCGACGATAAGACCGATATGTCGCCATGGGTATGGGAGCGTAAATTCGAGCTTGACTCTATCTGCTTCTCGATGCGTCTTGCTTTTGCCTATTGGAAAGAAACAGGTCGTGCGGATATCTTCGACGCGAACTTCAAGATCGCGATGCGCGCGACGGTCGATCTCTGGAAACGGGAGCAGTTCCATTTCGAGCACTCCACTTACCGCTTCGAGCGTGACAATGGTATCAAACACGATACGCTTCAGAACGAAGGCCGCGGAATGCCTGTTAACTATACGGGCATGATCTGGTCAGGCTTCCGTCCGAGCGATGACGCCTGCGATTTTCATTACAACATTCCGGATAATATGTTTGCCGTCGTTACTCTAAGGCAAATGCGGGAAATCGCCGAGTTCGTCTTCCGCGACCTGTCGTTTGAAAAGGAGATGGCGAAGCTCGAGCGGGAAATCGACCACGGCATTCAGCTGTATGGCATTTACCGTCATCCTGAGTACGGACCGATCTATGCGTACGAGACCGACGGGTATGGAAATCATTGCCTAATGGACGATGCTGGAACGCCTGGCCTTATTTCGATTCCGTATCTTGGTTACGTAAACGGCGATGATCTGATTTATCAGAATACACGTAGGTTTGCCCTCAGTAAAGACAACCCGTTCTATTACGAAGGCGCGGTGGCCCGCGGCATTGGCAGCCCGCATACGCCTCCGAACTATGTCTGGCATATGGCGTTGTCCATGCAAGGGCTGACGGCTTCCTCAGACGAGGAGAAGCTTGCGATGATCGCACTGCTGGAAGCGACGGATGGAGACACCGGTTATATGCACGAGGGCTTCCATTCGGATGATCCGAGCGTATTTACGCGTAAATGGTTCGCTTGGTCCAACAGCTTGTTCTCGCAATTGGTGTACAAGGCGATGAAAGCGGGGCTGCTCGATGGCTGATTTTGCGACTCAAGCCATAAAGAACGGAACAAGGAAGGGTGACATTCATCTTGATGAACGCAAATAAAAGAAGAACGGCGCAGATTATCTCCCATACCCATTGGGACCGTGAATGGTATTTGCCTTACGAGAAGCATCATGTCCGGTTGATTACGCTCATGGATACATTGATGGACACGCTGGAGAACAATGCGGAGTATCGGAGCTTCCACCTCGACGGTCAGACGATCATCATCGAGGATTATTTGCAGGTACGTCCCGACCGGCGCGAGCGCCTGGAGAAATGGATTCGCCAAGGCCGTATCCACATCGGGCCTTGGTACGTTCTGCAAGACGCGTTCCTGACGAGCAGCGAAGCGAATGTACGTAATCTGCAAATCGGGCATCAGGATGCCTCGTATTACGGTACGATCGCCAAGATCGGGTATTTTCCCGACACGTTCGGAATTATCGGTCAAGCACCTCAGCTCATGCGGCAGGCAGACATCGACAACGCTGTGTTTGGCCGTGGCGTCAAGCCGACAGGCTTCAATAATATGGTATCGGATGCTGCGTATGAATCATCTTTCTCTGAGCTCGTATGGGAAGGGCCGGACGGCTCGCGTGTGCTCGGCATTTTATTTGCCAACTGGTACAGCAACGGGAACGAAGTGCCGGTGGACGAGGCGGAAGCCAAGGAATATTGGGATCGTAAGCTGGCCGACGCCGGCAAATACGCGTCAACGAGACAGCTGCTATTCATGAACGGCTGCGACCATCAACCGATCCAGACGGACTTGCCCGAAGCAATCCACGTGGCGAGCAAGCTATATCCGGACACAGATTTCGTCCATTCGAATTTCCCGGAATATCTGGCATCGCTGAAGTCGTCGTTGAACGACACGTCGCTGTCGGTCGTGCGAGGTGAACTGCGAAGCCAGCGGACGGACGGTTGGTCGACACTGGTGAACACGGCTTCGGCTAGGGTGTATTTGAAACAGATGAACCAAGTCGGTCAGACGATGCTGGAGAAAGTCGCCGAGCCTCTCGCCGCGCTCGCGCATGCGACGGGACAAGCCAAGTACCCGCATCATTTGTTGAAGTATGCTTGGAAGACGCTCATGCAGAACCACCCGCATGACAGCATTTGTGGCTGCAGCGTCGACGAAGTGCACCGCGAGATGGTCACCCGGTTCGACAAGAGCCGTCATGTCGCGGAGACGATAGTGGACGACAGTGCTCTTGCGCTTGCCGGCGCCGTCGATACGAGCGTGTTCACCATGTTCGGTCAGGAAGCGCTGCCGCTAATAGTGTTCAACACGACGGGCTGGAACCGCAGCGGCGTCGTGAAAGTCGAGCTAGACGTTGCGCGCGTCTATTTCCGGGAAGGTATCAGCCCGAACGAAATGATTCGCATGATGAAGGGCATAGCAATCACAGGGCGTACGCTCGTTGATTCGGAAGGCATCGCCGTCGCCTGCACAATGGAGGATCTCGGCCTGCAATTCGGCTACGACCTGCCGGAAGACAGGTTCCGCCAGCCGTATTGGGCGCGGCGCGTGAAGCTGACATTCGAAACGGCAGAGGTGCCGGCGCTCGGGATAAAGGCCTACGCTTGGGTGATTAATTCGTCTGAAGCGCCGCAGGAGCCATCGCTTTTGACCGGATCGTGCTCAATGAGCAACGGGAATCTCGGCGTCGAAATTGCCGAGGACGGCAGCTTGACGGTGACGGATTACAGAAGCGGACGTACTTACCGCGACCTGATGATTTATGAAGATGCCGGTGACATTGGCAACGAATACATGTTCAAGCAGCCGGATGGAGAGCCAGCGCTCACGACTAAAGGGATCACGGCGGAAATTCGCGTGACCGAGGACAGCGCCTACCGCGCAGCGTTCGAAATCGTACACCTTTGGTCAATTCCAGCCTCGGCCGACGAGCTGTTTGAGCAGGAGAAGCAAGAAGCCGTGTACTATCCGGAACGCAAAGCCGGACGGTCGACCAACTTCGTACCGTTCTCCATACGCACCATCGTCAGTCTGGAGCGTTCAGGCTCCGGTATAGGTATCAGCGTCACTATAGACAACCAGGCGAAGGATCACCGCGTTCGCGCACTGTTCCCGACGGACCTGATTGCCTCCGTACACCGTGCCGACACGATCTTCGAAGTGGCGGTTCGAGACAACGAACCGGCGGCCGAGTGGGAAAATCCGAGCAACGCACAGCATCAGCAGGCTTTTGCCGATGTCAGCGACGGGACGCAAGGACTCACCATTGCGAACAAGGGCTTGAACGAATACGAAGTGTTGCGTGATGGCCGCAATACGATTGCCGTCACCTTGCTTCGTTCCGTCGCTGAGTTAGGCGACTGGGGAGTCTTCCCAACGCCGGAAGCGCAGTGCCTAGGCATGCAGACAGCCGAGTTACTGATTCTTCCACATCAAGGGGACGGCGCAGTATATGGCGCGTATGCTTCGGCCTATCAATTCCAGACACCTTGGACTGCTGTGCAAACCGGCATACACGATGGAGTGATCGCGCCGATTCATGCCTTCATGACTTGGAAGGGTGAAGGCATTGCCTTCTCCTCGGCGAAGATCTCGGAAGCATCCGGCGATCTGATGCTGCGCTGGTTCAATATGCGGCCGGAGGAAGCGATGCTGCAAGTTACTTCGAATGTCGGCGAGACCGTTATGGCGTACAAGAGCGACATACTTGAGCGTGCGGGTGAACGTGTGCAGCCGTTGGCGGGCCATACAGACGCTTCATTCGCGGCGGAGCTGGGACCGTGCGAGATTTATACAGCCGGCATTCCGTCGGGGCACTGAAAGGAATGGATCTGCAAGTATTGGCTGAACGTGTCGGCAGAGTAAGGAGCAAGCACTCATCTTTTTGAGGAGCTTGCTCCTTTTTTGCTTACTTTGTTTTATTTGGTTTTATCAATAAGTTTTGCATAATTATTTATTTGGTGAAAAGTTTGGTTCTTCAGAAAGCATACATGCACTATATAAGGCATTGGATGAATTGTTGAATGAACGTACAGGTAACTCTCACTTCGATATACTAGTGAACAATTAGCTTCTCCCGACAGTCGCTGGGTAACCGGGCAATTGATCGATGCCAGTGGGGGCTCTCATTTGTAAAGTCATCTGGAAATAAGATGATTTCCCGACTCGATAGCGGGCTATCAGTTTATGGTGCGCAGCTTTCCTTCGGCGATCTCGAGCACGATGTCCGCGTAGGCGGAAACGGACTTCGAGTGCGTGACGATGATGACGCATTTCCCTTCATTGTTAGCGAGGCATTTCAGAATGTCCATGATTCCGGTTTCGTTTTTCTCGTCCAGATTGCCCGTAGGTTCGTCCGCGATCAATATGCCGGGGTTATACGATAAGCTGCGAGCGATCGACACTCGCTGTTGTTGCCCTCCGGACAGCTTAAGAATTTTGCGGTCTGCCGTTTCCCTGTCGATGCCGACTTTGTTTAGCAAAGTGTAAGCGTGGCTTCTCTTGTCTTTCAAGTCGCTCCTGCCGAGATGCAGCGAGAGCATGACGTTCTCGGCCGCCGTATCGGATAATAGGAGATTGTAGCCGATTCCCAGAATGTCTGACATCAGCCCCGAAGGCATTTTGCCGTCCAAGATCACGTCTTTCATTGTCGAGACGACGGATGGATTCACGTAGATGCCCGCGATGAGTGCTACCAACGAACCCGCAAGCGCTAAGATCAGCATTTCGCTCAATAAGAGCGCCATAACTTTGAGCTTCGACATGCCGATGGCGCGCAGCACGCCGATCTCGTATTTGCGTTCCCGAAGCGTGAGAACGTTCAGTAGGAACACGATGCCGATACCGATGATCGCGACCAAAGCGAAGAATCCTTTCACGACTATCAGCATTTCGTTGACGCCCTCGACAGCTTCGTGAGGCGTTCCCTCAATTATACGTTTTTCCGGATCGCCCATAAGCTGATCGACGGTTACAGGTTCTTTTGGATATGGCGCGTGGAAAATTTGACCTGCGGCGATGATCGACGAGGCCAAGAGCAGCACGCAAGCCACGATCAGAATGAGGGCCATAAGTGAGGTGAGGCGGAGCCGAAGCGGCATTTCGTTAAACCGTTTCATGGGAGATCTCCGCGACGAAGTAGCCGATTCCCCTTGCGTTTTTGATCATTTCTTGTTCGCCTAGGTGAGCGGCCAGTTTCTTTTTGAGCGAATTAATGTGTACCTTGAACGAGTTGGAGAACAAATCGGCTTCGCTGTCCCACACGTGTTCGATCAATTCTTCCGCGCTGACGACCTTGTGTTTGTTGAGGATCAAGTACTCTAAGATGCCGTATTCCTTCCTTGTAAGCTCGACAGTTTGTTTATGGACGTATGCCTGCTTCAGTGACGTATCGACGGTAAGCTCGCCATGTAATAGAAGCGAGGGCTCAAGAATAAACTTGCGGCGAAGCAAGGACCGAAGCCTCGCTTCGAACTCTTTGAAGTGGAAAGGCTTGGCCATATAATCGTTCGCACCTTCGTCAAGGCCGGCTATTTTGTCCTCGACCTCGGAGCGGGCAGATAGAATCAGCACCTTGATTTCCGAATCGTGCTCGCGAATGCGCCGAAGCACGTCCAAGCCGTCAAACTTGGGCAAATTCATGTCAAGCACGATCGCGTCATACCTGTTGACGTGGTACAGGTTAAGCGCTTCTTCCCCGTCCTCGGCGGCATCGACGGCGTAACCGAATTTGCGGAGTCCAGCGCGAATCGCCTTCCTCATCGAGACGTCGTCTTCGACTACCAATACTTTCAACGTTATCGCCTCCCGAGAGTGAATTACTCCTAGTATAACGCGATTCGGGTTAAATAATGGTTAAGTTCCAGCGGTATTGTCTACTATTCCGCGGCTTGCGGTTCCGACTGCAAGAAAGCTGTATGTAACTTACTGGCTGTCTATCTGTCTATCCAGATTACTGGATAAGATAGTTGAATATCAACGAAAAGGCCATCCCGCCAAGGATGGCCTTAAACTTGCCGTTACTTGCCTTTCGGCAGTACTTCAACCGCGATCTCCGCCCATTTAACCGAGCCGTACGGCGATGTCATTCCCCCTACGAACACGTCCGGACTAAGGATATTAATCAAATAAGTGCCTGGCTCATTGATCTTTATTGAGTGGCTAAACTCTCTATCCTCGTTCATCGGAACGACAGTTTTTTGGCCGCTTATTTGATAGTCTCCATTCTGAAACTTCGTCAATTGAAATCCAAGAACCTCACTCTGAGTATATTCCTCCGTAATGACAGATCCGCTAATCTCTATGGCTTCTCCAGCGTGTACCCGCAGGTAGCCTTGTGTTGGCTTATTGAACACGATATTGTGGGCATCCGGATCATGGTTATATCGGACAGGAATCAAGGATGGATCCTTAACGATTCGATTGACGACGATGTCGGCAGATGGATTATCATTGGAATGAATTTGCAGTGGATTCGGTCCTGGACGGAGATCAACGGAGAACTCAACCCGGCGATATTCACGATTTCCAATTTTGATCGACTTGTCTACGGTCTTTTTTGTCCCTTTTAACGAGCTTATGCCGCCCATCTCAACGCTGGTCATTCCGCCCAGACCCATGCTTTGCATTAAATAAACGTCCCCGTACTCTTTTTGAATCAATGAACTGAAGGTGATACGGCCTGACTCTGTCGTATAGGCAGCGTGCAGAACCTTCGCTGACTTCTCGCTCCACGTCAAATTTAACGTTCCCTGGCTCCAGTTATAGTTGATCCCCATCCGCGGCAACATTGAAATGGGAACATACAGCGTATTGCTTTTCATAAACGGTGGTAGAATCTTCTGTACATCATCGAGGGCTGTAAGTTTGCCGTTCAATTCAATATAGAGCTTGGAGCTGTCTGGCTTGAAATGAAGGGTTGAAAAGGTAGTTGGATGATCCGGCTTAAACTCGACCCAGTAACTATTCGTTTTGGTACTTTTCATGATCCTTCCAATTTGGGCTTGCTCCAGCCACTTGATCGGTAAGTAGAGGTTCCCATTCTTCATCAGCAGCGGGGAAGCCTTCAAGGATTTCGAATCCAACAGGATCGTTGGTTTGTTCAATTTTGCAGCTATTTTGTGCGGAATCAATTGAAACACAGCCGCGTCGTTCTCAACGATCGGCAGCTCAGATATCGACGATGCCTGAGCATAGCCAACCTGCAGCGGAAGAACAAAAGTAGCAAGCAGCCCGATGCAAATCATTAATTTCGTAATCATTCGTTGCACGACGTGAACACCACTTTCCATTTTTTTATATAGACGAGTGATGTTGGAAAATGTTGCGGTGTATATCTTAGATGAATGATCCATTTCTTTCTGCGCATATTACTCCGATATACCTAAATTTGGGAGAATGGGATTCACATGCTGAAGACAGAGCATCGCAGAAATGGGCCGGGTTCTACTTTATTTATGCGTATATTCCGTTATTATTTGGTTGTACCTGCTTCAGAAAACAGAGAAATCTCAGTGAATAGTTGCGGGCGGAGATGGCGAATGTTGTCGAAACTAAGTTTGTTGTCGATATCGCCTTGCCTCCGTTATAGGAGTCATGCAAAAAAATATAGCCGCTCAGAAGGAACCCGATAGTACATGTAGAAAATACTCATTATAGAAAGCGCTTCCATATCCTGATCGTATAAACGGAGGGTGATGTGATGCATATATACAAGGCAGTCGACTTTATACATCAAGATGAGGGAATAGCACTTTATAAAGTAGCCAATCACATACATGAGCCTGAGCACACTCACAACTTTGTCGAGCTGGTTTATATCTTGCACGGGACCGGAAATCATCAGGTGAATAATCAAAGCTATAATGTTCGAAGAGGTGATTTATTATGGATGAATGTCGGTGACAGCCATTCATTCCGTGCCGAGCAAGATATGCAGTACATGAACATATTAATTCAAGCTGATTTTTTACATGAGCAGTCGACTACATATGAGCCTGACCGGAGCTTTATCAACCATAGGCTGTTTCAGGAGTTTCAGCAGCCTCTGCAAGGATCCTTGCAGCATATTCGCTTTCAGGGCAAATCCATTCTGGAGCTGGAGGAGCTGCTCGAATCGATGTTTGGAGAGTACCTCTCGAAGAAGGATGGCTATCGTGCGATGTTGTGCGGCTATACGATGCTGCTGCTCGCATCGTCGTTTCGCAGAATGCAGGACAATCTGCAGACGCAATTGACTGTAGATATCCATGAAATTTTGCCGAAGCTGCTGTCTTATATCGAGCAACACTACGCTTCACCAATCACGCTGAGGGATTTAGCCAAAGAAAGCTATTATTCGCCGCATTACATCAGTAAGACATTTAAATTATGCTGCGGCTACACGTTTTCCGAATATTTGCAGGAAGTGCGTCTTCGGGAAGCAAAGCGAATGCTGCTAGAATCGACTGAATGCGTGGGAGCTATCGGCAGAATGGTCGGCTATCCGGATAAAGCTCAATTTTACCGGTTATTCAAACAATATTTTGGCATAACGCCTCAGCAGCTTCGAGAACAAGCGTTGAGAACTTGAATGATGACACTATGAAAAAAGTCCCGAATGGGGCTTTTTTGTCATTTATGGGGGTAAATTATCGAATGTTGTCAGGGAGTAGACAATCTTTACTTCTTTCCGAAAATTCGGAAAAAACCAAAAACATTTATTGAAATATGTGGGTTTATCACCTAATAATTGTGGTGAGTCCACAAACTCAAAAATAAACAGAAGTATCGGAGGGTTGTAAATGAAGGTAAGACTATTGGCGACTGCTCTTGTAACCGCTCTCATTTTCTCTACGGCTTTAACCGGGTGCTTCGACAATTCGAAGAACAATTCGAATTCATCGAACTCGGCGAACAAGACAAATACAGAAAGCTCGAGTAACACCGATGAGACGGTAGCGAACAACAAGTCAGACAACACATCAACCAATACGAATGCTTCATCGGAAGCAACCGGGGATGGAGCGATTACGGAGTTCCATCAATCATCGTATTTGGACGGCAAGAACCTTCCGGATGTGAAAGACCGCTTACCTGCAGATTACAAAATCACCAACGAAGTGGCAGAGGGGCAATTGAAGTATGAAATCGGATCTTTCGGTGGAACTTTGAGAACGGTTACATCGGTACCGAACTGGGATGCAGACGTTTTCGTCATGGATAATGAACCGCTGCTTAACACGCCGAGTATTCTCGGAGAAGAACTTACAGGCAATGTTCTGAAGGATTATTTGCTCAGTGATGATCAGAAATCCATCTCGTTCCAAATGCGCAGAGGCTTGAAATGGTCTGACGGCGAGCCTGTAACGACGGAGGATATCCGGTTCACAGTCGAGGATGTACTGATGAACGAGGAGCTGACCCCGATCTTCCCGCTCTATCTCCGTTCCGGCGGTGTGGCTGAAGGCGCTCCGCTTAAGTTGGAAATCATTGACGATTATAACTTTAAGCTTTCCTTCGATCGTCCATACGGCGGACTCTTGATTCGCTTAGCGATTCAAGGCTGGCGTGGATACACAGAGCTGCTCAAGCCTGCTCACTTCCTGAAGCAATTCCATACCAAATATATAAAACTCGATCAGTTGGAGTCGGCGATTAAGGAAGCCGGATTTAAACAAGGCGAGTGGGTCAACCTGTTCAACTATAAAGATATTACGAACTGGAAATTGAACCATTCCGAAGCGGTCGGTTTCCCAGTCCTTTATCCGTGGATCATTACAAAAGCAACGCAGAGTATGACGACTTACGAACGCAATCCTTATTATTTCAAAGTCGATAAGGCGGGCAATCAGTTGCCATATATCGACAAAATCGAAAGCACCCTTGTAAACGATATCGAAATGGTAAGTTTGAAGACGATTGCCGGCGAGGTTGATTTCTCACGTGAATCGGCATCGCTCGTCAAGATGCCGTTGTACAAGGAAAACGAGAAGAACGGTTATAAAGCCATGCTGAATAATATGCATGTGACTCCGACCGATATTTTCCTTAACTTGACCTATGAAAAAGATCCAAACTGGGGGAAAGTTGTCCAAGATGTCCGTTTCCGCCAAGCATTGAACATGGCCATCGACCGCCAAGAACTGATTGATACGATCTACTATGGTTTTGCCAAACCGGGCAGCATCGAAGATCCGACATTTGATTTGGATAACGCTAACAAATTGCTGGATGACATGGGCATGAAGAAAGACGCAAACGGTAAACGTTTAGGTCCGGACGGCAAAGTATTTACCATTCCAATCGAAGTTGGAGCCCAAGCACCGGACATCGTTCCTTATACGCAGCTTATCGTCGAAATGTGGAAGGCGCTTGGTCTTAACGTCACGATGAAAACGATCGATCAGACGCTTTGGTCGCAGCGTAATACTGCGAATGATCTTCAAGCGACTGTCATCTGGACGCACACACCGCTCTGGTATATGGGTGATTGGGGCCAAGGCATGTGGGCTCCGTTATGGGATCAGTGGCACTCAAGCTCAGGCAAGAACGGTAAAGAGCCGCCGGAAGATGTGAAGAAGCTGTACACGATGATTGATGAGGCACTCGCTACGGATCCGGAAAATGCCAAACGCAAGATCGAAGAAGTGAAGCAACAAATGAAAAACAATGTGTACTACTTCGTACCGCTCAGCGATGTGAAGCAGCCAATTATTGTGAATGACAAGCTGAAGAACATTCCTGGTGACAGCAGCTTTGCAATTGGAACCGACTTCTCAGGCGAGCAATTCTTCTTCGGCAAATAAGACATAGTCGTCCGAACCTAAAGGAGCCCAGACCTCATGAGAGGAGGCTGGGCTCCCGGGTTCGTGTATGGATCTGCGGCTTACATTGAATGGAGGGAACCGCATGATAAATTTTATTAGCTATCGATTATTACAGCTTATTCCGCTGTTGATCGCCATAAGTATCATCGTATTTGTCATTATCCAGCTTCCTCCCGGTGATTTCTTAACCAACTATATTCAGCAATTGAAGCTGTCGGGCAATGATGTCTCGGAGAGCGCCATCATTAATTTGAAGCAGGAATACGGACTGGATAAATCGCTCATCGTGCAGTATGTCGTCTGGATCAAAGATATCGTGCTGCATGGAAATATGGGTCGTTCCTTCCAATTCAACATGCCGGTTGCTGATGTTATCTGGCCTCGGCTCGGTTTAACGATTACCATTTCATTGATTTCGCTCGTGTTTGTTTGGCTCATTTCGATCCCGATCGGCATCTATTCGGCCACGCATCAATATTCCATTCTAGATTATGTGTTTACGTTCATCGGATTTATCGGAGTCGCGGTTCCCGGCTTTCTGATTGCCCTCGTTCTCGTCTATTTCATATTCATTGAAACCGGCGTATCGATAACAGGGCTGTTCTCACAGCCGTATATCGATGCGCCATGGAGCATGGCGAAGGTGCTGGATATGCTGCCGAGGATGATATTGCCTGTAATCGTAATCGGAATGGCATCTGCCGCATCGCTGATTCGAGTCACACGGGGCATGCTGCTCGATGAATTATCGAAGCAGTACGTCATTACTGCCAGAGCCAAAGGCGTATCGGAAGGTAAATTGCTCTTCAAATATCCGGTTCGTATGGCCATCAACCCGCTTATCAGTACAATCGGATGGACGCTGCCGGCGCTTATTTCCGGAGAGGTCATCGTGTCCATCGTCCTCAACCTTCAGACAACGGGGCCGATGCTGCTCAAGGCGCTCATGACGCAGGATATGTACTTGTGTGGCAGCTTTATTCTGGTAACCAGCTTCATTACGGTATTAGGAACACTTCTCTCGGATATTTTGCTTGCGGCAATTGATCCGCGTATCCGCTTTGGAGGTGTTTCGGAATGAGCGGGCTTTCGACGGTTATCAATCAACTTCGTCAACCGAGAACACGGCGGAACAAGTCGGCCGATACACCGAACGTCGAAGTTGCCTCGCAATGGCAGCTGATGTGGTGGAAGTTCAAGAAGCATAAGTTGGCGATGATTTCAGCGATTTTATTGATTCTGATGTTTTTAATCGCCATATTTTGCGAGTTTGTAGCTCCTAATCTATCCGGTACACGTTATACGGCTTATAAGAATGCCCCCCCGCAGAAGATTCATTTTGTCGATAAGGAGACGGGGTTTCAGATACGGCCGTTTGTCTACGGTTTGAAAGAAAAAGTCGATCAGGAAACCTTCTTGCGGACCTTCAGTGAAGATACAACGAAAAAGTACCCGGTGTACTTCTTCGTCAAAGGCGAGCCTTATGAAATGTGGGGATTTATCTCTTCGAGCATTCATTTGTTCGGCTTAGGTAATAAGGATGGTGCGCTCATTCTGATGGGAACGGATCAACTCGGCCATGATCTGTTTTCACGTATTATTTATGGGGCACGCATTTCCTTATCGTTTGGTCTTGTCGGTATTATCCTAACTTTGATTATCGGACTGCTGCTCGGCGGAATATCCGGCTACTTGGGCGGTGTGTCGGATACGATCATCCAGCGAATCATCGATTTTCTCATTTGTATTCCGACGATTCCACTCTGGATGGCACTTTCTGCTGCAGTGCCGCGAGACTGGTCGACTACCAAAATGTATTTCGGTCTCATCATCATCTTCTCCGTTATCGGATGGACAGGTCTCGCTCGTGTCGTGCGCGGTAAAATTCTATCGTTGCGAGAAGAGGACTTCACGATGGCGGCTCGGCTTGCAGGCGCCAGTGATTTGCGAATCATTCGGAAGCACTTGCTCCCGTCCTTTGCCAGTTACATTATCGTAAACGTCACGCTTGCGATTCCCGCCCAGATTCTAGGGGAAACCTCATTGAGCTTTCTTGGCATTGGGCTGCAAGCTCCCGCTGTATCTTGGGGCGTACTGCTGCAGGATGCTCAGAACCTGGAAACCTTGGCACATCATGCTTGGCTGCTATGGCCTGCCGCCTTCATCATGTTAACCGTGCTCATGTTTAACTTTCTCGGAGACGGGCTTCGGGATGCTGCAGATCCTTATAAATAGGGGGTGGACCTATGTCACAGCAAGAGAATGTCATATTGGAAATGAAGGACGTCAAGGTGCAGTTTCGATTGGATGAAGGACTTCTGAAAGCAGTAGACGGGGTCGATCTGCGAATTAAACGCGGGAAGACATTAGGCATTGTTGGCGAAAGCGGCTGTGGAAAAAGCGTTACCTCACAGGCGCTGCTGCGCATCGTTCCTAAGCCGGGAGAAGTGCAAGGCGAAATTCGGTTGTCACGCAAGAAGCCGGATGGCACCTACGATGTTGTCGATCTTGCCAAGCTCGATCCCCGCGGCACGGAAATCCGAAATATTCGCGGCGGTGAAATCGCCATGATCTTTCAAGAACCGATGAAGGCATTCTCGCCGATTCATACCGTAGGCAACCAAATCATGGAGGCCATACTGCTGCATGCAACTGACAATAAGGATGAAGCCTATCGGCTTGGTGTAGAGATATTGAAAAAGGTAGGCATGTCCAATCCTGAGCAGCGGATGAGCGAATATCCACACCAGTTGTCCGGCGGCATGCGCCAGCGGGCTATGATTGCGATGGCCCTTTCCTGTAATCCGGCAATCCTGATTGCCGACGAGCCGACGACAGCGCTGGACGTTACGGTACAGGCGCAGGTGCTCCAATTGATTAATGACCTGAAATCAAGCCATGATACTTCCGTCATTTTTATTACCCATGATCTCGGTGTTATTGCGGAGATGTCGGACGATGTAGCGGTTATGTATCTGGGAAAGGTTGTCGAATATACCGACGTGGATACGTTGTTTCATAATCCGCAGCACCCTTATACCAAAGCGCTGCTTAATTCCATTCCTTCATTAATACGAACAAACAAACGGCTTGAGTCGATTGAAGGTACAGTGCCGTTTCCGATGAACTTACCGAAGGGCTGCGGCTTCTATACACGATGCAAGATGGCAAAGGATGGCGTGTGCAATGTGGAAGATGTGCCTCTGGTTGAAGTGGCAGAGGGACATTCGGTACGCTGCTTGCTTGTGGATGAGGTCAATAACTGAAGCGGAGGTTGAGCCATGACGCAAGAGGAGTTTGTATTAGATGTCCGTTCGATGAAGAAATATTTTCCCGTTAAAGAAGGATTCCTTAAGAAAACGGTCGGCTTCGTCAAGGCAGTCGATGATATCCATATTCAAATTCGGCCTGGTGAAACGCTTGGCCTCGTAGGGGAATCCGGCTGCGGCAAGACGACGCTCGGACGATGCGTCTTGAGGGCAATCGAGCCAACCTCGGGTTCCACGTTATTTCGTGACAGACAAGGACAAGTCAAAGATGTCATGAAACTGAACAATCAAGAGCTGAGGGCAATCCGCAGAGACATGCAGCTCATCTTTCAAGACCCCTATTCCTCCCTCAACCCACGGATGACAGTGCTCAATATTATCGCGGAACCGCTTATTTGTAACGGAATGGCTCGCGGCGAGAAGCTCAAGGACCGTGTCAGGGAGCTCATGGAAATGGTGGGCTTAGACAGCCGGCATCTGGAGCGGTACCCGCATGCTTTCAGCGGCGGACAGCGTCAGCGGATCGGAATTGCCAGAGCATTAGCAACGAATCCGAAGTTTATCGTGTGCGATGAAGCCGTGTCAGCGCTTGACGTTTCTGTGCAAGCACAGATTATCAATCTTCTGCAGGACTTGCAGGAAAAACTGAATTTAAGCTACCTGTTCATATCGCATGACCTAGGTGTCATCCAACACATTTCTAACCGGGTCGGCGTGATGTATGTCGGCAAAATGGTAGAGACGGCTTCGACCGAGACCTTATTCCGGAAACCGCAGCATCCGTACACAGAAGCGCTGTTATCTGCCAAGCCCGTGCCTGATCCACGAAAAAAATCAAATCGCATCATTCTGTCTGGTGAGGTCGCCAATCCGGCCAAACCGCCATCCGGATGTTACTTCCATCCGCGCTGTCCATATGCGAAGGACATCTGTAAATCTCAGGCTCCTGAATGGAAACAGGTCGGCGAAGGACATTATTCGGCATGCCACTTTGCCGGAGAGCTGCAGCTGCAGGGGGCTGCATCGCTATGACCGCCATCGTTTTGATTTTGCTCGTTTTCTTAGTTTGTTTATCTCTTATCATGCTTGCTTCGATATGGTATATGCGGTTTATGATGGCAAAGATCTTCGGAGAGAAGCATCATGATTTGGAAGTGATTTCATCCTCAGGCATGATTCCGGAGAATTGGTCGCGTAAATTTACGGTGAAAATGATCCAGCTCCAAGAAACGGGAAATGAGGAAGGGGTTCGCAGCATACAGAAAGCAGCTGCTCGCAGCTACTTGAAGAGGCTTCGCCGGTTAACCGTTTATGTCAAGAAGACCAATCTTGTAGACAACGAAGAGACGCGAAAGCAAATGCTGCTAGAGCTTCAGAACGTCATTAGAGAGTGGAGTGATGAAGCACAGCATGGATCCTTTACTGCAAGAGCATAAGAAAGTAACCGCTGCCGGTTATCTATCCGTTGCACTGACGGCTGTCACCTCGTTCATCGGCATAATAAATTGGCTGGCGCTGCGGGGGCTTGTCATTTCTTTGCTGGGTTACTATAATGTCAATCCCTTTTCATGGCAGGCCATCGATTACATCATGTTCATTTCGCTTGGCATTGGCTGGCTGGCTTATGTCTATTACAGTCAATTTCATTTTAAAAAACAGGCTTTGGCCGGGCGCGTTTGGAAGTCTTTTACGAGGTTTCTTGCCGTACAGGTTTGGCTGCTGTTCGGCTGCGGACTTCCCTACTTAGTGCTGGGAATTGACAATCCGCCTAAGGAAGAATGGTTACTCCTTGCCTCCGAGGGGCTCGGCGCATTGGTTCTTACAATAGGCTCTATTTGGCTAGGCAAAAGAGGTACGAAAGCCTCAGACCGATAAACGGTTGATGCAGCCTGGTAAGGGGGGACAGTTATGATTGTCGCGGAAAGGCATCAACACATCCTTCGGATCGTGAACGAGAAAGGAAGCGTTCGTGTTGCCGAGCTCAGCCAATGGTGTAACGTAACAGAGGAAACGATTCGCCGCGACTTGGATCGCCTGGAAGGGGCAGGGAGACTGCAGCGCAGCTATGGCGGCGCAATGCGCATCGGCCCGCAGACGCACGAAACATCGTACTTGCTTAGAGAAACGGTACATGTTGCGGAGAAACAGCATATCGCGGCGGAAGCTGCAAAGTTTGTCGAGCCCAATGACCGGATCGTGCTGGATGCCAGCACCACGGCATGGCACCTCGCTACACAATTGCCCGACATTCCGCTTACGGTATTGACGAATTCGTTGAAGGTAGCCTTCGTGTTAAGCGAGAAGAAGAATGTGGTTGTGATCAGTACCGGCGGGACACTTGTGCCGAATTCGCTTTCATTTGTCGGGCCATTGGCCGAGCAATCGTTGGAAGAGTATTACGTCGATAAAGCGTTCATCTCCTGCAAAGGGGCGCATATGGAACGCGGCATTTCGGAATCCAATGAGCTGCAAGCCCGCGTGAAACGGAAAATGATCGGTATGGCGGAGCAGGTTTATTTATTGGCGGACTACAGCAAGTTTAATACGCAAGCATTTATGACGATAACGAGCTGGGATCGGATTGACCGTCTCATTACGGATGCGGAAACATCCGCCGAAGATGTGCAGCAGCTTCGGCGCCGATCGATTGAGGTTATACAGCTTAAGGAATGAGGAGTGCGGATCATGGAACGCAATGCCGGACTGGATATCATCCGCAGCACCGCGATTTTACTCGTTTTGTTCTGCCATGGGCTGGGGTTCTTTTTCATGCCGTACCATGATTTTAACCCGCTCAATTATGTGACCGGCTACTTAGGTGTTGAATTGTTTTTTGTGCTTAGCGGTTTTCTGATCGGACGGATTCTGCTTCAAGATGTTGTGGAGAACGGATCTTTATCCGGGCTCAAAACCTTTTATGTTCGTCGTTGGTTTCGAACGCTGCCGCTCTACTTCTTTGCGGTAGCCTCAACGTACCTGTTGTTTAATGACCATATGAATCTCACGAACCTTGTTTTTCTGCAGAATTTCAACGAACAGCATTTAGCCTTTCTACCGATATCATGGAGTTTATCGATTGAGGAATGGTTCTATCTGCTGATTCCGGTTCCGCTGCTGCTGGCCGGGAAATTTCGCAACAAATCAGCCGCGTTCTTCGGCATCTCCGCTGCGCTGATCCTTGTCTTTCCCATCCTTCGAATGATGGAAGTGCACGCAAGTCAGCCGGTTTGGGATTACGGCATTCGCAAGCAAATCCCGCTGCGCCTGGACAGTCTTGTGTTCGGCGTTATTCTAGCCGGTATCAAATGCTATCATGACTCCCTTTATCGAAAGTACTTAGCGGGTAAGGTCTCCTTGCTCGTCGCGGTGGCCGGATTGGTCGGCTTTAGCGGCTTCTATGTCTACAACGGCATTCAGGCACAAACGATGGATCATTCCTGGTTTGCCCGGACGATTCTCTTTAGTCTGGTTTCCTTATTTATCGCCTTGCTCATTGCGGTAGTGGAAGTGAATATCCCTAAGCTGGAACGGCTTCCGAAATTGCGTGCGTGGGTCGGTTTCATCAGCTCCCAAAGCTACGGGTATTACTTGTTTCATTGGAACCTGTTCATCTGGTTCAGTAGGGAGAATACGACGGCGAGCGTCGGTCACAGCTTGTATTTGCTAATCTTTGCTCTCATTCTGTTAATCGGGTTTACGTTCGTAATGCATCGCTATTATGAGGTTCCGTTCTTGAAATTAAGGGACCATATGACGAAGAAAACAAAGCGGACTGACGTCAGTTTCCCGCTCTCAAACGACGTTTGAGTTTAACAGGAAAGGAACAAACCTTTTTTGCTTTACCGAATTCGTTGAGCTGTTGAAGTGAACACAAGAAGCCACGTTGGAATAATTTCCAATGTGGCTTCTTGTGTAATAAACAATCCTAATTGTTCCTTATATATTTTCAATATGTACCCACGGTTATAATTTCAATCATACTGCACAATTCAACCAGAAGGAGTTAAATGTAATGATTCAACTATTGCAAGCAGACCATGCTCGCGTATTGCCATTACTGAGAAACCTAACCTATAAACCTGTATCTGCATATTCCGTCATTAATCATACTCATTCTGGGAAGGTGTTCGTGGATAACGAGATAAATCCTACCTGCTGTTTTATTGTTCATTCATATGGCGTTTATTTTGTAGCGGGATCAGACGATAATGATCCGTTTATAAACGGAGTCATAGATTATTTATTGAATCCTCAGAACCATTCAAGTTATTACGATCTGTATACTTCAACACCTGAATTACTGAAACCAATCAGCGACAGATTGGCAGGGAAAACGGTTCTTTTGCATCGCGCTTTTTTTTCATTCGACCCTTTTAAATTTCAAAAACTAAGAAGCGCACTCGATATACGGCCCGAGCAATTCGTAATGAGGAGAATGGACGCGCAGTTATTCGACAAATATCAGAACGAAATGGACTCCTCCTATCAATCTCTATGGGGTTCTTCAAAAGATTTTATGGATCACGGATTTGGTTATTGCATGATGAAAGATGATCGGTTTGCTAGTGTGTGTAATTCAATGTTTGTAGGTGGCGGATATGCGGATATCGATATCGTAACCGTAGATGATTTCCAGAAGCAGGGGCTAGCAACTCTTACCGGAGTATCGTTTATCGAACATTGTTTGAACCATAATCTAGTACCGAATTATAACTGTGATGCAGGGAATGAACGATCCATACAGCTGGCGAAGAAGTTAGGATTTGTTCAAAATCATGTTTTTCCTATGTTATGGTGGCATCAAGATCAAAGGATAATCGATGATTATTTGAAGAGATTTAATTACTCAACTAGCGCTGATTAAGTGAACTCGGCACAATAGTAAAGTATCTCATTCTACTCAAAGTCGATCCTATGGTATACACTTGGATAATCAAATCTTTCCAAGCGAAAGGACGGAGCTATCGGTGAAGCAATTAGGGAAATTGACAACGGGACTTCCGTTGTCCAAGCATGCCGGAGTTTACGAGAATCCGCTGTATAAAGGTGCCGAATCGACCGGAGCTTATTCCTCGGTTCATCCCGATCCATATGTATTGAAGCACAACGGATTGTACTATTGTTTTGCTACCGGAGGAGCTGGTGTACCGGTTATGCGTTCCTCCAATCTCGTCGACTGGGAGCCGATGGGGTATGCATTCTCCATGCCTGATCGCGAGAGCTACTGGGCGCCTGCTGTCATTTACCTCAACGGAATCTTCTATATGTATGTATCCTCCGTTGCCCTCGGCGAAACCGATCCTCATTACGAATATTTGCTCGTTGCGACATCTGATCGTCCGGAAGGGCCTTATTCCTATGTGAAGACGTTATACGACACCTTTACCATCGATGCGCATGTCGTAAAGGATGAGCAAGGACGCTTGTTCCTATTCTACTCGGACAACAATACGATGGGCATCGACAAAGACCGTCCGGGGACTGTTATTCTCGTTGATCGCTTGCTTGATCCTATTACGCCTGAGGGCAAACCTCAGCTTGTCGTCAAACCGACGCTTGATGAGGAAATCTATGAAGAGAATCGGTTTGGCGATGGCCGCAATTGGCATACGATCGAAGGTGCATGCTATCTGAATCGGCGGGGATTAGGGTACGTCATGTACAGCGGGAATGCTTTTACCAAACCCTATTATTTCATCGGTTATTCCATGACCGTTGACAGAGGCAGCGGTATTGCCGAGAGAGAGTGGAAGAAGGTTCCGAGTGAGCACGTGTACGAACCTCTGATGCGTCGCAATGATGATGTTGAAGGCGTCGGTCACCATTCCGTGGTCAAAGCCCCGAATAATGTGGATGACTGGATCGTCTACCACGGACGGGACAACCATCAACAGCTCATCCCCCACAAGGAGCAGCGCCAGATGCGGATTGATCCGCTTCTTTGGAAGGGCGATAGGATGTGGGTGCCTGGTCCTTCGCATACTATGCAGGATGCGCCGGCGATGCCTGTATTCCGCGATCTGTTCGAAGTTGCAGAAGTGGAGAGCTTGTCCCCGCGATGGAGCATCGATTCGGGAGCCTGGTCGGCAGGCGGATACGAAGCATTGCAGAATAGTCTCGTAGGTATTGGGTCGGCGCTGTCAACGGAGTCGTTCACTCACTTCGTATATGAGCTGAACGTCAAGTGGGAGCCAAACCATATGGGCGGATTGTATGGGGCGTATATCGGTTATTCCGATATGCGCAATCATACACAAGTGCTGCTTGATGTGGGAAAGAAGCAACTGATTGTTTTCTCTGTAATGAACGGTTTGAAGAGTGAACCTGTGCGGGTCAAGCTGGATCAGGCATTGTGCTACTCGGTGTTCCATAAGCTGACGATCAGCAAGGTTGGGCAGCTAATTGAGGTGCTTGTGGATGATGTCTCCTCACTGGAAGGACGATTCCCTGTATCGTCCGGACGTATAGGGCTGGTTACTCATTACACCCGAGCAAAGTTCGCCGGAGTTGCCGTCACGCCGCATGCGCAATTGAATGCGAAGACCGCGGAAGCTTTCATCGGCATGCTTCAGGTTGACGAAGAAGATGATCATGCCGCGACGTGGCAAGTCAAAGAAGACGTTTTGTATTGTACAGCCTTCAATAAACCATCGCTGTTATGGATGAAAGAAGAGCTGCTCGGCAAGCAGTTTCAGTTCCGTGTTGACCTCCAATTCGAGCAAGGCGCTTCGGGTTCGGCAGGCATGTTCCAGCTGTGTCTGTCAGAGACGCCAGACCGTTTGTCGAACCTTGAGTGTACATTGACGCTGGGCCGCGAGAAACATGAAGTGAAGGTGGAGGGCACGAACGGTCAGGTTGTAATGCAGGCAGAGCTGCCTGCGTACTTTGACTTTAGAGACGTGCATACGCTTCAACTGCGTCAGACCCGGAACAATTGCGTTATTCTGTTGGACGAATATCTGATCTATCAAGGGGCGAGATGCGGCGGAAAGATGCTGGGCTTCGGATTCTCAGTCCATGCACAGCTCTCAGGAATCGAGATTACCGAGCTCGCATAATACTTGTGCAGCATTATCATAAACAACAAAAATCACAGCCGCATGCGGCTGTGATTTTTTGTGTCTGGTTGAGTCGTAACCTCGAGAAGAGAGAGATCAACCACTATTGCCCTGAGCGAAATAGTCACGCGTATCTTGGCGAGCCTTAGGATTTAATACGCGATCGAGCTCTTCGTTCAGCCATGTCAACGATTTTGTGCGAAGTTGATTACGCATGGATTCCTCGGCATCGCGCATCGTTAAGTTAATGACGCAGGGAGTGGCCCTGGTGCATGCCGCAAACTCCTCGTCGACCCGGCACAGATAACTGTTATCCTTAATATTTTTGCATTGAAAAATAGGCGTTTGGCCTTCAACGGCTTCTACGACATCCCAAAACGAGATTTCCGCAGGAGGCTTGGCTAGTCTATAGCCGCCTTTTACCCCGGGAACGGATTTGACGATGCCGGCTTTCGTTAATTTTCCGAAAATTTTAGACAAATAGGTCTCTGAAATGCCTTGAAACGCTGAGAGCTCTTTAATCCCTATAGTCGCATCAGACGGAATATCGATTAAATATACCAAGCAATGCAGCGCATATTCAACACCTATACTGTACTGCATGCAAACACCTGCTTTCTGGACGTGAAACGTAATACTAACATCTTAGGGGGATTAATACCCCTTGTCAATTGAGGGTTGGCGTAATTTGCAAGTTGAAATGCGCTCCCTTTCAATTGACAACCTCGAAGTTAATCGCTATATTATAGACAATGTTTATAGACGATAAACGTTGTCGACAATTATTGAGCAAGAAAGAGAACAGAATTATCGGAGGTTAGACTGCATGAACAATCATCACGAGGAAGCAAAGGAACGCAAAGCTATTTCCCACCGGAATGAAGAGATCGAGTGGCAACAAGTGGAACACGTACCGGGAGAACGAATCTGTATTCGCGTAACAGGCGAAGATACGAATGGCGCATACTCCATCTTGGATCTAGTTAAGGATTCTTCATATGGTTCATCATTTGGCCCGCCCATTCATGTTCATGAAAGAACCGACGAGATTTTCCGTGTCATTGAAGGAAAAGCTCGATTCTATTTAGACGGCAAGGAGATCGATGCGGAAGCGGGCGATATCGTTGTCGTTCCCAAAGGGACGGCGCATACTTTCGCTAATTTTGACCTTAACACTCCACTGCATCTTCAGATTACGTTTACTCCCGCGGGCGATGAGCTTGCATTCCAGGATTGTGTCGGCAAGACAATCGAAGAAATTATTGAACTGTCCAGAACCAAATATCAGGTCATCTTCACAGGGCCGCCACTTGAACAATAAATGAGGGCATAACATCGTGACACATCATGAACAACCTGACAAAGAACGACATGCCATTTTCCGACAAAATGAGGAAGCAGAGTGGATCGACTTGATCCACACCCCCGGAGAAAGGTATAGAATCCGCATTAAAAGCGAAGATACCAATGGAACATACTCCTTTATTGAAGTCATGATGGACCCGAAGGATGAACCGCCGTATGGACCGATGCTTCACATTCACCAGAGAACCGACGAAATATTCCGTATCTTGGAAGGACAAGCTCGATTTCATGTAGATGGAGAAGAGTTCGATGCAGGAGTAGGCGATATCGTCAACGTTCCCAAAGGTACCCCTCATGCTTTCGCGAATTTTGGCGACTCTCGTCTGCATTTGCAGATCATGTTTATTCCAGGTGGAGAAGAAGCTTTCTGGCAGCAAATAAACGGGATGCCGTTAGATGAAATGGAAAAAGTATGCAAAACATATCACGTAGATATAGTGGGGCCGCCACTAAATAAATAACTTAACAATCGAACTGTCACTTTCATAAAATAAAAGCACTTATTGGAGGCTACTAGTATGTCAGCAGTATTGGATGTCATGGGACCACGTATTCAACTCTTAACGGATTTGTCGGAAAATAGGGATTACTCCCTGATGAAGGCTGAAGTTCCGCCGGGTGTTATTGTTCCTGTTCATAGTCATGATGATCGTGAAACCTTCGTTGTTCTTTCAGGTGAACTCGAAGCTTTCACAAACGACAGTTGGAGAGCTGTTACCGCCGGTGAGACGGTTGATATTCCGGGAAACGTAAAGCACGCTTGGAGAAATTCTTCTAACGAAACCGTAACCTTGTTAGTCGCATCGACGGCAAAAATGGGCGAATTCTTCAATGAAATTGGGCGACCGGCTGATACTGTACCACCAGGTCCTCCTGCGCCGGAAGTGTTAATGCATTTCGTTACAGTAGCACTGGCTTATGGTTATTGGCTTGGTACCCCTGAGGACAATGCGTCAATCGGTATCTCGCTTGGCTAACACTGCCGAACGCAGGATATTCGTTTCATAAAGGAGAGAGACTCATGAATAAAATGCTTATCATTAATGCCCACCCGAAAGTAGAATCGGCAGCTTCTTGCAGTTCGAATGTTCTTCATCATTTTGTGACGACCTATAAGGAATTGAATCCAAGTGAGACCATTGAACAAATTAATCTGTACAGCGAAGAAGTACCGGCAGTCGACCAAACGGTACTAAGTGCATGGGACAAGCTGGCGAAAGGTGAGCAGATTACTGCCGAAGAACAGAAAGTGACGTCGCGAATGGCTGAAGTTCTGCAGCAATTTAAAAGCGCCAATAAATACGTCATCGCAATGCCGCTTCATAACTTTAATATTTCCTCCAAGCTTAAAGATTATATGGATAACATCCTGATTCCTCGCGAGACATTCAAATATACGGAGAATGGTTCGGTAGGGCTGTTAAATGACGGTCGAAGCCTTCTTGTTATCCAAGCCAGCGGTGCCGTGTACACCAATAATGACTGGTATACGGAAGTTGAATTTTCTCACAAATATCTCAAGTCCATGTTTCATTTCCTGGGCATTGAAGATTATCAGATCGTCAGGGTTCAAGGAACAGCTGTATTAGATCGGAATGAAATATTGGAGAAAGCTTATAAAGAGGCTGAGAGAGCCGCGTCCTATTTAGCCAAAGTTCCTGAAATGAGGCACTGATAGCATCACTGGCACAATCGTGCATCACGCAATCTTCTATATAAATAACAATAAGCAACCACATTGGTATGAATCCAATGTGGTTTTTTTTTTGAAGTTTATGCAAAGACATCATCGCCTTGATTGTTCTTCATGGTTAATTAATATATTGTCGAATTTAAAACATATTAAATATGTTATATTTTTGGATAAATCGTATTGACAGTTCGGAAATCTGGGTATTTTGCCCTGATCGAACAAAAGAGAGCTTCATTCTGAAGAAGTACGGTTTGTCGAATGCTGTTGGAAAGTATATCTCCTGATAAGGCTTGATTAAATATATTAAATATATTATGTTTGTATAAGGTTAATGAAAACGATTTCAGAGATTTGAAAGCGCGTCGTTTGACCATATCCTGTAGAAGGTGGGAGGAGTAATGATTGCAAAAGATGCAAGAGTTGAAGTCATGCCCGAAGTGGCGCGGTTAAACAAGAACAGTGCATGGGCTAAAGTATGGAGTTTCAGATCTATCTACTTATTTATGCTCCCCGCTTTTATCTGGTATGTCGTTTTTTGCTATTATCCGATGTACGGCATTCTGATTGCGTTCAAAGATTTCAAATACAACTTGGGAATTCTGCACAGTCCTTGGGAAGGCCTTCGGTATTTCAAACAATTCTTGGGCGATTCCAGTTTCTATTCGGTGCTCTACAATACGTTATCCATTAGCTTCCTGAAGCTGTTGCTTGGATTCCCGGCGCCGCTCATCCTTGCATTAATGCTCAATGGCGTTATGCATAGCAAACTAAAGAGAATTTTCCAAACGATTTCCTATCTGCCGCACTTTGTATCCTGGGTCGTTGTTGTGACGCTGATGCAAAAGATTCTTTCTCCTAACGTGGGACTTGTCAATGACATCAGGGATCATATGGGGTATGAGCCGATCTTCTTTATGGGGATGCCGTCCTTATTTTATCCGCTGGTCGTCATTTCGGATATTTGGAAGGGCGTAGGATGGGGCTCGATCATTTATTTGGCCGCTTTGACCAATATAGATCCACATTTGTACGAAGCTGCGGAAATGGACGGGGCAGGTCGGTGGAGCAAGCTGTTTAGAATTACGCTGCCATCACTGACGCCTACGATCGGGATCTTGCTGATCTTCTCTCTCAGCGGCGTTCTGAACGCCGGCTTTGACCAAATCTGGTTAATGCAGACACCTGCTACACTCAGCGTCTCGGAAATATTAGACACTTATGTGTTGAAAACAGGTATTCAGCAGGGGCAATTTGCTTACTCCACGGCCATCGGGTTGTTCAAGTCACTGATTTCGCTGCTTCTCATTGTGGCCGTTAATAAGGTTTCCAAAAAAGTAAGCGATGTATCGCTATGGTAATCAGACAACATTATTCAATGAACCTAAGGAGGTGCAGGTATGGGTGTGGCAAAACTGTCGGCAGCTGATAAATTCTATACCACAGTGAACTATACGCTGCTGCTCATATTCAGCCTGACGGCACTCTATCCCTTTATCTATTTCTTGGCGCTATCCTTCAATGACGGCTATGACGCCATGAAGGGCGGAATCTACTTCTTCCCGAGGGTCGGTACGTTTGAGAACTATAGCAAAGCATTCAACAACCCTCAAATTCTCAATTCCTTTTGGATCTCCATTTCCCGAACGGTTATCGTAACCGTGGGTTCTACACTGCTGACGGCCTTACTGGCCTATGGGCTTTCGCGGAAAGGCTTGCCGGGCAGAAAGTATATCGTCTTCTTCTTCTTCTTCACAACCCTGTTCAGCGGAGGTCTTATTCCGACCTTCATTCTGTACCGTGAGCTGCATATTCTGAACACGTACTGGGTGCTTGTTCTACCGTCGCTGTATAGCTTCTTCAATGCGATCATTATGAAGACGTTCTTCGACGGGATCCCGTTAGGTCTATCGGAATCGGCGCGAATCGACGGCGCAAGCGAGTTAAGCGTATTTTGGCGAATTATTCTCCCGCTTTCGATGCCGGTAATGGCTACCATAGCCCTGTTCGTCGGAGTAGGCGTCTGGAACGACTGGTTTACCGGGCAGTTCTTCATCCAGAAGGAAGATCTTCAACCTGCGGCTACGTTCCTGAACAAAATGATCAGTGAAGCGTCGTTCCAGTCCATGACGGGTTCGAGCAGCGGATCGTCCATTAAGAACATGAACGAAAACCAGATGGCGCTGCGAGGCGTAACGCCTGAAGCACTCAGGATGACCTTCGTTATCATTATTACGGCACCGATTATCTGCGTGTATCCATTCCTTCAGAAGTATTTTGTTAAAGGCGTACTGGTAGGTTCGCTCAAGGAATAGTCGATTATCGAGTATAGAAGGCATTGCCTTTTATATAAAAAAAATTAGCAACAGAAAGGGGCTTGTCTAATGCGTAAGACCAGACTAAAAAGTTCTCTTAGCTTGATGCTTGCCATCCCGATGATTGCATTATCCGTAACGGCATGTGGAGGAAACAACAATGATTCGGGCAACACGAATTCCACAACTTCGGAGAACTCGGGGGAAAACGGATCCAATGCACCTAAGGAGGCAACTCTATCCTTCTTAAGCGCATGGAACGGCGGCGGTGGAGGGTTTCCGCAGGATCAGGAAAACAATCCGGTTGCCAAAGCAGTTAGAGAAAAAACAGGCGTAACGTTAAAGCTGGAATCCATCACAACAAGCGAAGTTGAGAAACTGAACACGATCTTTGCTTCGGATACGGTTCCGGATATCGTAAATGCGCCGTACTGGTCGACGACAGGCGGGGAAGGACAAGTCATCAAGAAAGCGGCTCTGGAAGGTCAGCTTCTCGATTTAACCCCTTATCTCGATAAATATCCGAACGTGAAGAAACTGATGACGCAAGGCGTAGCGAAAGACTTTGCAGAATTCGACCTGAATAGTCCTGATCTGGAAGGCAAGCAATATGTCATTCCTATGCAGACGCCGGACGGCACGCCGGAGAGCATTCATAACTGGAACTACGGTCTCTATGCCCGTGGAGATATCCTGAAGGCGCTGGGTGTAAATGGTGCAGATATCGACACGGAAGACAAGCTCGCGGATCTGTTGACTCAAATCAAGAACGGCGGCTTCAAAGATATTAGCGGCAAGCCGGTTATTCCTTCCGGAACGATGCATAATGGCTGGGACTATAGCCAATTCCTATCCGGCTGGTCCGATTACAACATTTCGGACTTCCGTCAGGAAGACGGCAAGCTGATCCACTGGACACAATCCAAGGACCAAGAAGCTCGCCTGCTGTATATGAGAAAGCTGATCACAGGCGGTCTCTTTGACCCTGAGGCATTCAGCAACACGGATACGACAGCAAAAGAAAAGCTCGCTACGGGCAAGCTGGCTGTATTCGGCGCTCAAAGCATGATCGGCGATTTGCAAAAAACGCTCTATAAAACGAATCCGGAAATGCAGTACGAGCTGCTTGGACCAATGAAGAACAAGAGCGGAAACATCGTGACGCAAGTAGAGAAGCCGGGCCGTTCCGGATTCCCTGTTATCTTCTTGAGCGCGAAGATCAAGGATCCGGATGCAGCGCTGCGTCTGATCGATTACTTGAACAGCGACGAAGGCCGACTGCTCGCTTACTGGGGCATCGAAGGCAAAGACTATACGCTGGCAGATGGCAAGCCGCAATGGGTTGCGGACGTGAAGAAGCAGTTCGACGACAATCCGGATGTGAAGCGCGACGAAGGTCTCAACTATCTCTCCGGCAGCTTCATGGGCGCGTTCTCCTCCGAAGTCACTTGGCCGATTCCGGATGACCAGAAGACGCAATGGGAGAAGCTCGAGGCAAGCTACTCGAAGAGACTGCCGATCCAAATTATCGACAAGGTCAGCGCGACTTATCTGGTAAGAGATTGGCCTAAATACCAAGAGTTCAGGGATAAAACGGCAAGCTTGAACTTTGACGAAGAATTCCGCAAAGCCTGCTACGCGAAATCCGATGACGAAGCGCTGAAGATGCTGCACGGCATTCAAGACAAGTTTAAATCTGCCGGCGTAGAGGAAATGGCTGCGTATGTCGGTGACAAAGCTGCATCGCGTGACGATATCGGCTGGTAATACGAGGTTGATTGGGGATTAGTAAAATAGACCAAATCGCATGTTAGTGCGGTTTGGTCTGTTTTATGTTTGGGAGACTACTTATAATGGATTATAGATCGTACAAGGGTGGTGATCTTGCTTTGGATGGTAGAAATAAGAAGGATGAGCACAACGTATATGCCTCGCTGGAAGGCTTGGTATGTAAGCTTCGAGATATCGCACAAAGTAAACAGCACAGGAATGATTGGGAGCTTAAGCTTCAATTTATCGAGAAACATATGATGCTCGTTATGGCCAGCGGTAAAGGCCGTCTTCATATAGATGGACATTTCACAGAACTTCGACAAGGCAGCGTGTATGTACTAAAGCCGGGCCAACTCATTGAAGCCACCGTTCATTCGCTTGATGAACGGGGGTTCTATGAATTGGGATTCGATGTTTTCAGTGATGAACCGGCGTCTTCGGAATCGCTTCATAAGGTTATACGGAACAGCCCGTTTCCGGTGCAAGGGGAGGTAAACGTTTCATCGCCGGTATCTATTCACATTGCATGCCGGACAATTGACGAAAACATGAAGAGCGGAGAACCTTTAAAACGCTTCCGAAGTCAAATTCTGTTCCAAGAATTAATAGAAACCATTCTGGAGGAGGCGCTTCTCGTCCAAGAAATCGGCTTGGAAGCCGCTTTGGAATTTGCAAAAGGTTATATCGAGCAGCACTATCGGCAGGAACTGACGATCGAACATTTGGCCAAATTAGTAGGCATCAGTCCGCGTCATTTTATGCGATTGTTCAAGAAGAGGTATGGCACCGGCGCGATTGATTATTTGACGTTGTTCCGCATTAAGCAAGCGCAGCAGCTCATTCGAGCAGGCGGACAAGATCGGCTCCGAGATATTGCAAGGCATGTCGGCTATCAGGATGATATTTATTTCCGGCGTAAATTCAGACAGGTCACAGGTATACCGCCTGCGGCATTTATGAAGAACAGCAGGAAGAAGATCATCGCTTATCATAACGCGAATATCGGGCAGTTGATCGCCCTTCAAATCACGCCTTGCGCAGCGCCGGCTGAACATCCTTGGACCGATTATTATAGAAGAAAATATGAGACGGATGCTGTAATACCGCTCAGCTCGATTGAACGGGACAAGAAAGAGGAAATTGTGCTTGCCGCCCCTGACTTTATAATCGGGGTCGACATCCATGCTTCAGTCGAGGAACAGAACGAGATGAAGGCAATCGCACCGGCTTATTTCGTGCCGTGGATGGAGAATGACTGGCGCATGCATTTGCGATTAATCGCCCAGTTTCTTGATATGTCTGCCGCCGCGGAAGTTTGGCTGGATAATTATGATCGTAAAGCTCGTTTCGTAAGAGAAACGGTCCGGGACACGGTGAAAGATGATCGTCTTCTCATCCTGAGAATTACAGGTGAGCATTGCACCGTGTTGGCCGACCGAAGTCTGGCTACGGTATTTTACGATGATTTGCAGCTGATGCCCGCACATGGCGTAGATCGCATGAAACCAGATCAACAAGTGGATCCGGTACAGCTGGCGGCATTTGAGGCAGACCGAATCCTACTCGTCGTGGACGAGGATTCTCTATCCCAATTCACGTGGAAGACAATAGCAAATTCCGAAGATTGGAACAGGCTGAAGGCGGTTGCGGGCAATCGCATAGCGTTCATCCCGGCTTATCCTTGGATTGAATACACGGCGTTCACGCATGAGTTCGTACTTGAAGAAGCGCTTAAGATTTGGCGGAATCGTGCATAAGTTTATGTCGTTATTATCAATATTCCGAAATTGAAAATTCATTTATACTCCTAATAGATGATAATGATAATCAATTCTATTTAGAGATTATCCTGTCGAAAATAGTTTTTCAGGAGGAGCACCGGAGAAATGAAACGAAACGTACGTTGGGTCAGGGGATTAGTTATCGTATTACTCATTATGGTTAGCACGGCATGCGGAGCGGCTAACTCATCGACGAATAAGTCCGATACAGCAGCGGAGAATGCAAGTAACACGAGCAACACAAGTAATGCAGGTAATGCACCTGCAGAGGAAACAAATCAACAGCGCATGGTGACAACCTTGAAAGGCGACGTCAGCATTCCGGCCGACCCTAAACAGATCATTGGCCTATCCGTCGTTTATCCGGAGTTTCTGTACGCGCTTGGCGTAACACCGATAGCCGTTCAAAACTATCACTTGGAATTTCCTGCTTATTTGAAGGATTCCTTTAAAGATACGCTCAAAATGGGCATTGCAAGAACTCCTGATTTTGAAGCTATCTTAGCGTCTAAGCCGGATTTGATTATTGCACCGACATGGTGGTCTGATAAGGATTACGGACAGCTTTCCAAAATCGCCCCTACTGTTCTTCTGCCGGAGCGGGGTGATTGGCGCGACGAATTACGCGATATCGGAGAAGTCCTCGGTAAGAAAGAACAGGCCGAGACGGTCATTACTAATTTGCAAGCCAAGGAAGAGGAAGCCAAGAAGAAGCTCGATCAATTAGCCGGCGATGAGACCGTGCTCTATATGGAGATTATGGATAAGGAAATCTTCATATACGGTGAAAACAGCGATCGCGGTAAGTTTATTCATAAAGGGCTTGGCCTGAGCGCCATTAAAAATTTCCCGCAGAGCGAGAATAGCCTCTCGATTTCACTGGAGAAAATCCCTGAATACAACCCGGATCATATCATTTTGCAAATGAGCGACGATGCGAACCAAGCCGTGCAAGATCGGTATAAAGAAATGCTGGGCAGCTCTTTATGGAAGAATATGACGGCGGTGAAGAACAACCACGTTTATCTCATGGGAAGCAAGGAATGGTTTAACCTTGGCATGTCTCCTCTTGCCGATAGCAGTGCCATTGACGATGTAGTTCATGCATTTGAAGGAAAACAATAATAAAGGAGGGTATGCCATGAGTACGAATGACTTGGGGCGACTCGAGGAGATGTTTTTTCTGACATCGAGAGTGCCAGAGAAACCCGTGCTCATCATGCCCGCGGTAGATTTATTACATGAAGACAAACTGCTGCATTTAATGAATATATACAGTCCGCTGATCCAAGCAAAAGAACGGCCTGAAGTGGCAGCGATCTTCATCAGCTGGTATGCGTGCGTGTGCGCAGCGTTGCATCATATGTTGTTTCACTGGAATGACACTGTCCTAGAAGTATCATTCTCTAATTTGACCGTTCAATTAGTTAACGGAGCATCCTATCCTGAGTTTCTATTTCAAATTAACAATAACCTATACAGAGAGATTCCAGTTGAAGGCCGCGGCGCTTGGATGAAGAAGGAGCTGGATTCCTTCTACAGGGAACAAGTAACGCCTTTGATTCAAGTGCTAGCGCGTGCGGCTCGAATGAATCCCATTCTATTATGGGGGCAAATTGTGGATGCCGCTTATGATCAACTGGAGGAGGAGCTGGACGAAGTCACGGACGAGGAACGAAGGCAGGCAATCCTTTATCACTTTCAGACACGTCTTATCGATATCGATGCCAACGCATTCGGACTTCTGAAAAATCCTTTTGCAACGAAACGCAGGTATATTGAGCATCCTGAGAATCCGAATCATAGGTTGGCATTGAAGACGGCTTGCTGCCTAGCTTATCGTATACCTTTTCGCCAGAGTAAGGAATTTATCTATTGTTATACGTGCCCGCGTCTGAAAGAGAAAGAGCGTGTGCTAATGAAAGCGAATGGTCAGTACTGATGGAATGAATAAACGCTGTTGCGGTTGCAACAGCGTTTTATTTTGCCCAATTCATGCCTTTGGGTTTAATAATTAAACAAGATGTTCGTCGTCTGGTTGCCCTCTCCACGGTCGAGAAAACTATAATTGACGCGATAATCATTAAACATCATATCCGTATCATTGATCCTGTCATACTTATAGTTGTTGTCTCGTGCGGTTTGCGCAATGGAATCGGTCAAACCTGTGAGCGAATGGCCCGTTACACGCTCAATGAAGCCTTGTGCAACAGCGATCACATCCTCGTTCTGGTCAGGCAAGCTCTCAATCTGCACGAAGCTGTCATAATCCGTGTATTCAGCTCCTTTTGGATGATCGCCGTATGAAAACAAGACCTTATTAGCCTGACTTATTTCATACAGCGTATAATCCACTCGGACCGTTTTCGCTTTTATCGTGTAGTCCTTTGTTTTCAAATATTGAGTTGCGGATTCGAGACGGGCTGCCTTGGCATCTGGCTGGACAGGCTCATTCTTGATAGGCTCGGTCTGGGTCTCGGACTTAAGAAGCGCGGGATCCAGCTTCGTTCTCAGCACGGCAGAGACAGGAGTAAACACGTAGAGCTGACCGTTGTAATACTCCGCCGACAAGATGTTATAGCTGAACGAAGTGGATAGCCGTGACCAGATGATGCCGTCTCTTGAGACTAGGATGATGCCATCCCAGCCGACAGCGACGAACATCCCTCCCGTATACTGGATATCGTGTAACCCGGTATGCGGTCCACCTGCTTCGATACCGCTGTTGTAGCGCACATGGTAGCTCCAGGTCTTGGCATCCTCCGACCGGAATAGCTGTACAACGTCGGAATTAGCGTACATCATATCCGTAATGACTACGAACGAGCCATTGCCCCATGCCACACCGGAATAATCATAATCATTTTTATTCCCCGGCCATGGCGTCGCCTTCGTCCAATTTCGGCCGTCGTCCGAACGAACCGCCATGCCTTTCTCGCCTACAGCGAGCAGCGTCTTGCCATTCCATGCAATGCCGCGGAAATTAAGATAGGGATTGGCCACGTATTTACGCCAAGTCTTCAAGTCCTTCGATGATAAAATAATGCCGCCTTCACCAACGACGTAGCAGGTATCTCCCGCCATTACGGCTTGAATGAGCGTCTGCTGCGTAGGTGAAGCCAGCTTCGTCCACTTCAGTCCATCGGTTGACGTCATCATCAGACCTCTTTGACCGACTGCGAAGAAACTTTTCCCCGTCCAGATGACATCATAGAGCGGAAACTTTCCCTTCACGCTACTATATTGATGGCTGTCGTTTACGCCTACCACCATAGAACCACGCCAATTCAGAGGTTCATTAGCATCTTCTAACGTAGGTGTTGTGCCGCCGACGGTCACGAGCTTGCCGTTTGCTGCGGCTGCACCGGTTAGAAATACAGGAGGAATCGATTTCTTGGGTTTGGTTACCCAGTTAATACCGTCTACAGATTCATAGATCACATCATAGCGATTGAGCACATACTTCGATTTCTCATAGACAATGCCATCGATATAGAAGTCATCGCTTGGGACTTTGGACGTTGACCATGTCGTGCCATTGCTGCTGGTCATATAGACACGGTTATCCTGCTTAGTCTTTCCAAATACGAAGCATCTCTTCGGCAAACATTTAATTTGCGACCAGTTTTTATTCGGTGTAGCAGTAACCGACCACTTGATTCCGTCCTGCGAGACAAGCATGGCGCTGTCTGCCGCGAGATAGAAGGTTCCATTCCTATACTCCAGATCGCCATAAGTGCCTTTAACAGGAACGGATACTTTCTTCCATGCCAACCCGTCGGTCGAATAGAAGAGAGACTCGGCAGTTCTGGCGAGCATGACCTTCCCATTCCATGCAAGCTCATTGATATCGGTTTCGAGCTGCCCCGGATGCGCCGTCCATGTCACGCCGTCATCGGAAGTCGCGAGCACGCTCTTAAATTGCTTCATATAGGATCTGCCTGAAGCAACCGCGACGAAGCGCTTGCCCGTAAATACGGCATCCACAACATTGCCCATCGGGAGGTAAGAGGGTGTTTCCGACCAACTCATCCCGTCTGTGGAGGTCCAGACAGAAGTACCTTTCTCGGAGCCCTCATCGTTAAATCCAATGAACTGCCCTTTGCCAAAAACGATTGTGCTGAGATCTCTCTCATTCTCGGCTGTCGTCTTGTTAGCCCAATGGACGCCGTCCTTTGAGGTATACTGACTTGTGCTGACGTAAATTCCGTTCCCATAGGCATAGTATTGCGGTTCAATGGGTGCATCATTCCCGTATAAATACGACCAGTCCGTCTGCAAAACCTCCATCGTCGCCTTCCCTTCAGCGTGGACAGGTGGAGATGGGAGAGCTGACAGTAGTGCGAATAGGCTCAGAATTGTGAGCAGAATGATTCTGTTAAACGTGTTTCTCGGCATTGCCTGCGGGCCTCCTTCTAGTTGATAGTGACGCGTTAAATTCCAAAATAATACAACCTAGCATTCGCAAAGTATATCAAAATATGTAAATATTGAACAGGTTTCATAGAAACGTGCAATGAGCGCATGCTTGGTCGCATACAACTCTAAGTCAAATAGAAGTCACAACTTGTCGTCATTTTTTTGAAAATGGTATACTATTTTTATTAAGTCTAATAATTGAATGAATAATATAATATAGCGGGGGATATACAGTGATTGTAACGAAGACGAAGCGAGGGACTAATCTTGAAGATGTACAGGAAATGAATCGTTCATTGGTCATTCGCCTCATGCGAAGGAGGTCGGTATGCTCAAGAGCGGAATTAACTCAAGCCTCTGGACTCAATCAATCCACGATCACGAATATCATAAATGAGTTGATCAGTTGGGGAATTGTGGTAGAGACGGGGGTTATCGATGGCAAGAAAGGGCGTCGTTCCATCGGGATTAAATTAAATAGCGAGTCTTATAAGATCATTGGGATCCGCCTTGCAAGGAAATCGATCACGGTCGCCTTGTACGATCTGGAAGGAATCGAGTACAGGAAGCAGCAGATTCCTATTGATATGGCGGATGGATCAGCTAATGCCTTCAATCGGATGAAGGAGCTGATTCGGGATATGATCCAATCCAATTCGGTCGGCAACGTCGTAGCGATGGGGGTGGTTACGCCTGGCCCGCTGTTTCGCGATGAGGGTAGAATCGGTCTCATGACTAATTTTCCCGGATGGGAGAAAATAAACATTCAGGAAGAATTAATGAATGATTTCGCCCTCCCCGTTTATATCGAGCATGATGCTAAAGCAGGGGCTCTGGCGCATTGGTGGTTCGGAAAATCCGATCAGGACCAAGGTGTTATGATCTATGTGGCCGCAGGCCAAGGCGTTGGAGCAGGAATCGTCGTAGACGGTAAGGTCTTCCGAGGTTCACTCGGCATGGCAGGCGAAATCGGACATATGAGCATCGATTTCAAAGGTCCGCAGTGTGAATGCGGCAATAGAGGATGTCTGGAGCTATATTGCTCTACCTCAGCGCTGCTGAAAACCTTAAACAAGGAACATGCTTCGCTCAAGTCGGTCTGGAAAGAATTAGAAGAGGATAAGAATAGCGAAACGAAAGACGCTGTCAGACAAGCAGCATGGTTTCTTGGTTTCGGTCTTGTCAACATCATAAACACCTTTAATCCGGATCGGATCATCCTAGGCGATGAACTGGCCGAAGCGGGGGCATTGCTTCACGATACGGTGAAATCGGTCATTAACGAGCACGTGCTGCCCGATGTATCGAGTAAATTGACCCTAGAACTTGCTTCTGACGACATGGATACCATGCTGGTCGGCTCTGCAATCGTAGCGATCGAGAGCATATTGGACCAGCCATCCAGTTATTTGAACCTGCATATCTAAAGTGAAAACGTTTCAGCCCAGCCAGAAATTTCTGGCTGGGCTTTTTCTTATGCATGGAAAGAAGGAAAAAAACAGTATATTTATTACTTGATTAAATCAATTAATTAATTTATAGTAACAATAGAAATAATCAAATAAAATATTAATTGAATTAATGGAGGTCGCAGCATGTCATTACTGATGGGGATTGATATCGGAACCTCAAGCGTGAAATCCATGGTCATGGATACTTCAGGACAAGTGCTGGGATTCGCGCAAATGGAGTATGACATCAATATTCCTGTCTCAGGTTACGCCGAACAGAATCCGGATGAATGGTGGGAGTTGGTCAAGAAGACAAGCGCTCAAGCAATAATGAAAGCGGGTATAGATGGAGGGGCATTAGCGGGGATCGGTTTCTCCGGTCAAATGCACGGATTGGTGGCACTCGATAAAGAAGGTCAGGTGCTTCGCCCGTCCATCATATGGTGCGATCAGCGAGCGATTCCTCAGAAGGTTGTATTGGAATCCCAAATTACGACAGAAATGCTTGGCAATATGGTTAAGAACTCCGTATCAACCGGGTTCCTTATCCTATCGTTAATGTGGATGAAGGAGAATGAACCTGATCTCTACAGCCGAATCGACCGGGTCATGCTGCCCAAGGATTATGTAA
Source organism: Paenibacillus sp. J22FR21 (assembly GCF_056269135.1). Classification (NCBI taxonomy): domain Bacteria; kingdom Bacillati; phylum Bacillota; class Bacilli; order Caryophanales; family Paenibacillaceae; genus Paenibacillus; species Paenibacillus sp. J22FR21. The sequence continues at coordinate 558,931 of NZ_JBWDNJ010000004.1, read as the reverse complement.
GGTACCGTTTGACCGGTGAAATGGGAACGGACACAACGGATGCCTCCGGTACATCGGCCTATGATACAGCCTCTCTTCACTGGTCGGATCCATTGATTAGCTGGGTGGGAATCGATAGCAATCTGTTCCCGCCTGTAGGAAAACCATGGGAGATAGCAGGCAGTGTTACGAAACAAGCCGAATTGGAAAGCTGCTTCAAAGCAGGAACTCCGGTTGTATATGGAGGGGCCGACCAAGCGATGCAAGCAGTTGGAAACGGTATCATCGAATCCGGTGACTTATCGGTTACGATCGGAACCGGAGGACAGTTGTTCACTACCGTCGATCAGCCTGTCTATGACAAGAAGCTTAGGACGCATACGTATGTTCATGCGGTTCCAGAACGGTGGTATCTGCTCGGGGCGACGATGAGCGCGGGGCTGTCGTTAAAATGGTTGTCATCACAAGTGTTGAAGAATCTCGATTATAAGGCGCTTGACATGAAGGCGAAAGAGGTTCCCGCGGGAAGTGATGGATTGCTGTTCCTGCCCTATTTGACCGGTGATCGTACTCCGCATATGGATCCGCACGCAAGCGGGATGTTCATCGGGCTCAAGCTGAACCACAATGATGCGCATCTGATCAGAGCAGTGCTTGAAGGGGTCTGTTATTCCTTACGCGATGGAGTAGAGATTATCCGCTCGCTGGGGATTGATCAGAAGAGAATCATTATATCAGGAGGCGGCGCGAAGAGTCCGCTGTGGAGCCAGATTCTTGCCGATATTCTGAATCGGGATGTTTATGTAAGCACCACGGAGGAGCAAGCATGCGTGGGAGCATCGATCATGGCAGGTATAGGTGTGAAGCTGTATGACTCCGTCGAGCAGGCTTGTAAGTCAGTCGTCAAGCTGCACGAGAATCCGGTTCGGCCGAACCCTGGCAACCGCGCGGTCTATGACCGGCAATATGCCGTCTATAACAAGCTTTATGAACATAACCGGGAACTCTTTCCCATGCTGAATACCATTACGAATGAGAATGGAGTGTTGAAATGATGCTGAATGCAACTGGCGGCGGTAACTTTATGGAGCTTAAGAATAAGGGGGCTGAACAATCCTTGAACCTTGGAGCGCTCAAAGCATTAACGATTGGAGCAAATGTGAGGAGTGGAGAACAAAGCGAGGAACTGCTCTGTCTTCAAGGCGATAACGGAACCCCGGCAATCCGCATCCATTCCGTAGAGCGGACAGAGGTTAATCAATTGTTGCTTCTGGTTGACCTTTATACGGATGCCAAGGATACGCCATTAACATTATCCGTTCCCTGGCAAGCAATCGGCGCGGGAGAACACGACCTCCTGCTTCGCTATAGCGGACATCTAGTCGAGTTATTCGTCGACGGCGTGTTAGTCGACGAGGATTGGCCGATGGGCTCCGTTCTATTGGAGAATGCTGGAGTACAAGTCTATGATGGGGCACTGGAAGCACAACTCTGGCCTTATGCCTTGACGGAGGCAGAACGGGAGAACCTCATTCGAGATAAGCAAGATCTGGAGAGTCGAAAGACGCTGTACCTGGGGACTGAGCCGAGCTCCATTCAGTATTGGAAGCCGAGAGGGTTCAATACCGGGGTCGGTGATTGCATGCCTTATTTCGATGGGGAAACGTTCCACATCTATTATTTGTTCGATCGTCGCGGCCATGCCAGCAAATGGGGATTAGGTGCGCATCAATGGGCCCATATTTCTACGAAGGATCTGGCAAACTGGACACATCATCCCATGGCTGTCGCCGTTACGCAGGAATGGGAGGGGTCAATCTGTACAGGATCCGTTATTAAGGAGAACAACGTTTATTATGCATTCTACGCGGTTCGTGCGGTGGACGGGTCACCTGCTCAATTGACCTATGCGGTTAGTGGAGATGGTATTCAATTCACCAAGTCCGAGACCTACATAAATATCTCAAACCAATATTTGCTCTCCTCTGTAAGGGATCCGCATGTATTTAAGGACGCGGAAGGCGTCTATCATATGCTGATTACGACAAGTCTTGTAGACGGAGCCAAGTACGAGGGGTGCCTCGCCCATCTAATATCAACCGATCTGCAGAACTGGCAAGAGGAAGAGCCATTCATAGTTCCTGGTTACCATGGCGAGCCGGAGTGCTCGGATTACTTTGAATGGAACGGCTTGTATTACTTGATATTCAGCAATGACGGGCTTGCTCGTTACCGTTATTCCAAAGAACCGTTTGGTCCTTGGCTGCGTCCGGCAATGGATACGATTGATAGTGTCCAGTTACGGGTGCCGAAGACAGCTGCCTTCCCTGAAGGAAGGAGAATGGTTACAGGCTTCTTATCCGGACCGGGTCGTTACGGAGGCGAACTGGTTATCCGTGAGCTTGTCCAGGAAGAGGATGGATCGCTTGGACTCAAGATCCCAGCCGAATTTGACGGTTTATCAAACCATGTTGTTACACAGCAAGAAGAGCTCTTATCCCTTACAAATTTGAATGGATTCTCTGAGCAGTTCGTTGGAAAAGTGGAAGGCGAATATGAGCTGACCTTCGAAGCCGTTCCCGAACATCCGACGATGTTCTATGGATTTTCTGTAGCCGCGGATTCCGATTTCAAGCAAGGCAACGATATTCGATTCGAGCCTTCCAACAATAAGCTCGGCGTACATGATACGATCTGCGTCGGTTTCCAAGAGGATGAGGTTTCGTCCATCTATCATGTGAAAGGGTTGGAAGGACGTGTCCGCGTTGAGGCTGTCGTCAAGGCAGGTTTCATCGACATTTGTATCAACGGCAAACGAACATCCATCAGCCGAATAAACAGAGAGATTGCTTATCTGCGATTCTTTGCACAATTCGGAACCGTAAGTTTCCATAACATCACGATTCGATCCGTTCCGAAGAGGTAACAAGGAGGAGTTGTTCACCATGCAAAGCAAAGGGATGCTGGCTAATATGCTGAGGCGATGGCAACTGTATGTGCTTCTGCTCCCGTCTTTACTCTACATCCTGCTATTCCATTACGTCCCCATGTATGGGATCGTCATTGGCTTTAAAGATTTCAAGTCCAGCAGGGGGATCCTTGGAAGTCCCTGGGTTGGAATGAAGCATTTCAGTGCTTTCTTCGATTCCTTCGTATTCGACATGGTCGTGACGAACACAATCAAGCTAAGTGTGTTCTCGCTCGCAATCGGGTTTCCGATTCCGATTCTATTCGCCCTGCTGCTGAATCAGATTCGGAATCGGTTCGCTCAGCGATTCGTGCAAACGGTTACTTATGCGCCGTATTTTATCTCAACCGTCGTATTAGTGTCGATGTTGAACGTGTTTTTAGCGCCGAGCACGGGGATCATTAATAACTTCATTACGCTCTTCGGCGGTGATGCAGTCAATTTCATGGCCCGGGAAGAATGGTTTCGTACGGTCTATATCTCCTCGGGAATTTGGCAGACGATGGGCTTCAGCGCCATCATCTATCTTGCGGCACTAAGCGGCGTCAATCCAGAGCTGCATGAAGCGGCGACGGTCGACGGGGCAACCAAGCTGAGGCGGATTTGGCATGTCGATCTGCCGTCGATTCGTCCGACGATTACGATCCTCTTCATCCTTGGAATAGGCAGTATCATGTCAGTAGGCTGGGAGAAGGCGTTCTTGATGCAGCAAGGCATGAACTTGCCGATATCAGAGATCATCTCTACTTATGTATACAAGGTTGGCCTGCTGAATGCACAGTACAGCTTTGCGACGGCGATAGGTCTATTTAATTCCATTATCAACTTCACGCTTCTTATTATGACGAACTATGTATCCAGAAAAATGTCCGGAAACAGCTTATGGTAGCTTCCGAATGGAGGAATCAAGACGAATGAAATCCTTGTCCCTGAGCGACAGAATTTTCACTGTCATGAATTACACGCTTATGGCAGTGATAACGCTATGCATCCTTTATCCGCTCTATTTCATCGTCGTGGCTTCGTTCTCCGATCCCAACATCGTTAATCGCGGAGGAATCCTTCTTATACCTGAGCGGTTGTATACGGAAGGGTATGCGAAGATTCTCGACTATAAGCCGCTTTGGACCGGTTACCTGAACTCTATTCTCTACACATCGTGCGGCACCTTCGTTAACCTGGTCTTTACGCTTACGGGTGCTTACGCGCTCTCAAGAAAAGATTTAGTTGGCCGCAAGCCGATTATGATGCTGTTCATCTTTACGATGTTCTTCAGCGGTGGACTTATTCCCAGCTATCTTCTTATTAACAAGCTAGGCATTATGGACACCATGTGGGCGTTGATCCTGCCGGCTTCCGTATCCGTTTGGAATATCATCATCACGCGTACCTTCTTTCAAAGTACGCTTCCGGATGAACTGCTGGAAGCGGCTGTTATGGATGGATGCTCGGACTTCAAATTTTTCTTGTCTATTGTCCTCCCTTTATCGAAGGTTATCGTGGCGGTGATGGCACTATTCTACGGAATTGGACATTGGAACTCGTTCTTCGAACCATTGATCTATATAACGAGCGAAGACAAATTTCCGCTGCAGGTTATTCTACGTAACCTACTGATTACGAACGAAGTCGGAAACGAAATGCTGTCGGACGCGATGTCCATGGCCGAGCGACAACGCATTGCCGAGCAACTGAAGTATGGCGTCATCGTAGCCTCCTGTCTTCCGCTTCTGACCGTGTATCCATTCCTGCAAAAGTATTTTACGCAAGGGGTTATGATCGGTTCGATTAAAGGCTAATGCAAATGGCTTACGGATCCAAATTTGAAAAGGAGGTGATTGTGAGCTCGGTATCGGTTGAATGATCGCATTAGGGGAGTCGACTCAATTCAAATGAAGAGGAGAGACAAGTACAATGAAGAAGATGATTGCTATTCTCTGTACGGCAATAATGCTGCCGGGGATTCTCGCAGGCTGCTCATCGAACAGCAACAATGAGCCTTCGGGGAATAATAAGGCAGCGGAATCCGCAACGACGAAGGGAAATTCCGGTGCTCCGATCCATATCGTCCGGCCTAAAAATCCGCAAAACCTTCCTGTTAATGAAATGATCTGGTATAAAAACTATACAGAAGTATCCGGCATCGATATCGATTGGGAAGAAATTCCGTCGGAGTCTGCTTCGGAGAAAGTGAATCTGATGCTCTCTACAGGAGATCTGCCGGAGGCGTTCCTGCAATCGCTGAATACAAGCATGATCATGAAGAATGTGGATCAAGGCATCTTCCTTCCTATTGAAGATTACATAAAGGATATGCCGAATTTCTCCAAAGTATTGGAGATGCGCCCGGAATACAAAGCGCTGATCACAGCGCCGGATGGCCATATTTACGGACTTCCTTATATTGAAGAGATGTACGGCTTAATCAGTAATCAAGGCATTCTTCATATTTATAAACCTTGGCTGGATCAGCTCGGATTGCCGATCCCGAAGACGATTGACGAGTACCGCGATACGCTTAAGAAATTCGTGGAATCGGATATGAACGGCAACGGTAAGAAGGATGAAATCGGATTGGCGCTGGCTAATAAAGATGTAACCTCGGGCATCGGGCATTGGCGTAACGCAAACGACTTCGGCCAGTTTTTCGGACTATGGGGTCAGGCAGACCGTAACGATAGCCTTGGCGTAGACGAGAACGGCAAAATCTTCAGCACATCGACCACCGATGCGTACAAGACCGGTATCAAATATTTGCACGACATGTACAAGGATGACTTGATTGATCCGGAATATCTGATTACCGACAGTCCGAAGCTTCAAGCTAAATTGAGAAATCCGGATGTTATTGTTGGAAGCGTATTAACCTTCTCAATAAGCGATGTCGTGGATAAGGAACGCTCCAAGGATTATGTAGCTGTACCTTATCTAACAGGACCAGGCGGGGAATTCGGCACCCGAGAGAACCTTGTTGAAATGCATAATCCGGTCGCTTTCGTACTCACGAAGGAAGCCAAAGATCCTGCGAGAATTCTAAAATGGGCTGACGGTTTATACGATCCAAGCTGGTCCGTTCAAACCAACTGGGGCCCGCTGGGCTATCAGTATAAGAAGAATGACGCAGGCGTGATGGTATTTGACGATTTGAAGGATGGACTGAAGACGTACAGTGAAATGCGCAACCGGAATACGATTGGTGGTGGGACACCTGTCGCCGTATTGACGGAGTACTACGATACAGTCGTCGAATATCCGCAGGATGCGAAGCGCCTGTTGGATGACATGAAGGCTGTTGGATTCATTGATAAGCATCTGAAAGATCCTTACATTCCGCACACTATATTCTACGAGCCGGAAGTTGCGGATAAGATGGCACTTCTCTCCGCCCAAGTTTATCAGTTAATGGACAACAATCGGCGCAAGTGGATAACAGATGGCGGCATCGATGAAGCTTGGGATAAATACTTAAAGGATCTTGAAAAAGCAGGCTGGAACGAATTAATCGGTTACGTGCAAGAAGCTTACACGCGTTATCTTGAAAATCAATAAATCCCACAAACCATCCCCCAAAACCAAAAAGAAACCCAACGTTTAAAAAACGTTGGGTTTCTCGACATTCTGAAAAATCCGTGTTTACGCGGTTTTTTTATTTTCTTGATGTTTTTAAAGAAGTGATTTTCCGCTGGAAGGCGGAGAGGTTGCTCACTCGAAGTGAAAGACGATTCGGAGCAAATCTTGAATCATGAGGCGAAGCTCTTCCGAGCTCTTGGCTACCGTTTTATAGCCACGTAATGCACTTATGACTAGGTGCGCCAATCTCATGGAAGTAATTCCTCTAGCAATGCTAACGTTTTTCTCCAGCAAGTCAGCCAGTAGTATTTCTAATTTCCCATAGCTGGCGTCAAGCGCCTGCCGGGCGAACTGGTACGAGCTGTCCGTTATTTCCTTGTGTTCCGGCGAGTGCAGCGAATCGTCGAAGTTACGGATTGCCCATACATCAATGGCATATAAAATGTTTTCTTCCGTCGTTCTAGGGGTAGACAACCCTTCTTTGATCTCCTCGATGAGGAGGTCGCCATGGTAAACAATCGCGGCGTTAAACATTTCCTCCTTGTTCTTGAAGTGTAAATAGAGACCTGCGCGTGAAATGCCCGCTGCCTCTGCAATTTCATTCATGGATACCCGTTTGTAACCGTACTTAAAGAACACCTCTAACGCCGTCGCGACAATATGCTGTTTCTTTTTATCATCCATATTTCCATTTTATACACTTTACATGATTTGTCTACTTGTATAGTATAGACGTATAGACATTTTAAGTTTTTTGTCTAATATCACATTCGAAGGAGCAAATCACATATGACGACTGAACAAAAACCGTTACATTCGGGATTCGGTCCCGAAACGACCGCTATAGAAGTTTTGGCTGGACATGACCTCAGTGGAAAGTTGGCAATCGTGACAGGCGGACATGGAGGCATCGGTCTGGAAACAACGCGTGCGCTTGCAGGCGCAGGCGCCACTGTCATAGTTGGTGCCCGTGATGTGAATAAAGCACAAGAAGTTCTTGCTTCGCTTAAGAATGTCGAGGTCATTAAGCTCGATCTTGCGAATCCCACTTCTATAGACGAGTTCGCCGCGGTATTCCGTAGTTCCAATCGTACGCTCGACCTTCTGATTCTGAACGCTGGTGTTTGTTTCCCTGCAGTGACTCATGACGACCGAGGTTTCGATGCCCATTTTGCAACGAATTCGCTAGGACATTTTCAACTAACTGTAGGTTTATGGGATGCTTTGAAGCAATCCGGGAACGCTAGGGTTGTCTCCTATTCGTCCGTTGGCCATATGACTGGACCGATCGATTTCGAGGATCTTCATTTTACCAAGAGGCCGTACAACAAGTTCGTCTCCTACGGCGAATCGAAGATCGCATGCTCGTTGTTTGCTGTTGAGCTGGATAAACGAGGCCGAGAGCACGGAATACGTGCATTTGCGGTTCATCCCGGTGCAATCCTGTCGGGTTTAACCCGAAACATGAGCAATGAGGAGTTGGCTGCTTGGGGTGTGACTCGGAACGAAGACGGCACTTATACATCCTCCGGAGGCTTCAAATCCGCCGAGCAAGGCGCCGCCACAGCAGTTTGGTGCGCAGTCAGTCCAATGCTGAATGACATGGGAGGCGTCTATTGCGAAGATGGAGATATCGCTGAGGTTGTACCGGCAGACAGCCAACTCCAACGCGGAGTCCGGCCTTGGGCTATTGATCCGGTGTCGGCTGAGAAGCTTTGGACAATCGGCGAAGAACTGCTGCACATTCCACACGGGACGATTCCTAGGAGTCGTGTTTGATTATTGTAGGAATAAAACTAATTATTTATAACTCCGGTAATATTGCTAACTTCTGGAAAAGCCGCAGATGATCGAAGACGAGAAATGGCGCCACAGTTATGAGACCTGTGACGCCATTTCTTTACTTTTAGGTAGGACGTTTATCTTCTATTTCCTAAACAATTGTTCAATATACCTGCCTAATCTGGCGTTGATTTCTGAAAGCACAACAAATCTCATCAACGAAAATTTATGTTCATAGCCACGACAAATAAATCTATAATGCATGGCATCATCGATACGATCTTCTTCAATGACTTTAATTTGCTGCTCCCGTAATTCTCTTCTCACTTTAACCAAATCCGCATGGATCACATCCAGTAATGCGTTTGCTGAAGCCATATATAAACCTTTGAGGGAATGTTTCGATCGCTCGATTTCTTGACGATTCTTCTCAATGACACTCATTAAGATGGGCAGCAGGACAGACTCCCGTACAAGCTTCAAGGTTTCTTGAGACAACTGCTGCGCAGGTGTTTTGTTGGCATCTATTTGCTCATTGTACTGCTCTCGGTGTTCCGGTGATACGAACTTCGTTTCCCAGCGTCCATTGCCAGACAGAAACTTGCTCATTTGTAGTGCCCTCCAATCTTCTGAGCTCGCTCGCGCGCCTGACCTGATTCAAGTAAAGAAGAGGCGCTTAATAGTGCAGCCTCGCCGTAGCGATCTTTAATCATGTCCTTTGCTGCAGCCAGGTTACGTTTGCGCGGCAGGTCTTCAAATAAATCGAGCTGGTAGACGCTGTTGTCGCTTAACTGTGACAGATCAACGGCGAGATGTGTCAGTGGGTTGCCATCCCAGTATTTCAGGAACAAGGAATGTGCAGTCTTAATAATCTGATGCTCTAAGCAGCTGGGGTCGTCGAGTGTAGTTTGCCGGCTGAAACCGCTGGATGAAACGCCGTTCGTCGTCCCGGCACTTACCGTAATGGTACGTCCCTGATACTTATAGTGCCGGCTCGTTCGGCATACCTCGATGACAAGCTCCAGCAGCAGCGGCTCGATGTCTTCTAACGATTGATACCTCCTCCAAGGCAGCGCTCGACCTCGGGTGACTGACTTTGGCGTTCCGAAGGCTTTGGTAACTACGGGACTAGGATCTATGCCTCTTGCCGTCTGCCAGTAGTAGGTTGCTTTAATGTCACTTTGTTTCCCCATCCGGATGCGCATGCGCTGCTTTACTTCGTGCAATTCAAGCTTTGCGAGATCGCCGATTGTGTAGATTCCCATTCGAGCAAAGTGAGTCGTCATTTTGCCGGCAACCATGAACATCTTGTCTATCGTAAGCGGCCATAAATCAGAGCTGATATTGTCATTCGATAATGTGAAAATACCGTCAGGATTCTTCTTGGCAAAATTATCCGTAGCCATCTTCGCGAGTATCTTGGTCGGACCAATGCCTACACGAGTCCATACGCCGGTAGAGAGGAGGACGCTGGACTGCATTTGATGCGCGATCTCAATGGGAGAGCCAAACAAATTCATGGAACCCGTAATATCTATAAATTGCTCGTCAATACTGAAGGGTTCGACCAAGTCCGTGAATTCTTTATAAATCTGCGATATCAAGAGCGAAACCGTGATATACATCTGCATTCGAGGACGTATGACAACGATTTGTGGACATTTATTAACCGCCTCACCTAAACGCATAGCGGTAGAAACACCTTGCGCCTTCGCGATCGGACAGGCAGCGAGGACGATACCGCTGCGCCGATCAGGGTCTGCCGCCACAACTACGGGCTTATCTGCATATTGCGTATGTGTGGCCTTCTCTACGCTGGCATAGAAGCTCTGGCAGTCCGCGAGCATGATTACCCGATCTTTACCCCGCATGTCGGATCACCGGGTCTACAGCTTCGTATATAATCACGACCGTCTTGCCGACATACTTACGGAGTGTTGTAGTTGGCATTATTGTCACCTCGATTACGAACGTTTGTTCTTATAATATATACGAATATGCGTTCGTTATGCAATGGGTGAATGTGAATGGAGAATTTTACAAATCGATGTATGCTTGTTCCGAATGATTGTTGTATCATGAATTGAGGTGATTAATCAGGAATGGTCATCAAATCGATTCAGACCAATTATCATAGCTACCTAAGCGAGATAAAGGGCGATATGGACCCGATCATCAAAACAATGAGAAACCAAAATGGAGAGAGATGGCGCGGCAAGGCTTGGAAGGGGCCGGTGAAAACGGTTAGCGGTTATTTCAAGCAGGCTAAACTGATTAAAGGGATCTCCTGGACCACGCTGCCCATAATCGGACCTATCGCGGCCGGAGTTTCAGCAGGGAACTACGCGCAGCTTCCGCTCTGGATCGGTATATTGTCCGCAATAGTGCTCATTCTCGTCATCTACTATTTTCTCGTCCAAGCCTACATCAATAAGATGGCTGCAATCGGACAGCCTGAGTTTCATGTAGAAGCTTTCAAAGCCAAACGTCCGCGCGAGTACGAACAGGTATGGGCACCTTTTGTGAAGAAGGATGACTTTACCTTTGATGGTTTATATACGCTTGTAAATGCCGTATTCAGCCAGAATGATCAAGATTCCTCCGGCGTCGCTTACGTGGTCGCCTACTCGCAAAGCCAGCATGACTTCATGCAGTCCAGCATTGCTGAGCTGAAGTCCACGATAACCGAGCAGGAAGCGGCAATCGCTATGCTGAAGGATGAATTGGTAGAGTCGGATAGTGCGGTTTACACGTTAACGAAGGTTGTTAAGGCCATAACGGAGAATCAATATCGATACGTGAATGATGCGCTCGCCTTTACCGATCTGGATTTCGTATCGGGCTTTTCTTTATATCGCCGGGAAGGGAATACCCTTAAACTCATTATGGACAAGGGGACCACTGGGAAGAAAAGAGACCTTGATCTGGATAACGATCATGATTTTGCAGCTGTAGCCGCCGCTAAAGACCAGATGGGACAAGCCTACTCGAATAATCCGTATCCGGGAAGACATGTTGTTTCGTTTCGCATGGACATGCTGGAAGAGGAAACGTGGGTATGGTGTTTTCATTTTGATGACGATGATGAGCATGCCTTGTCTCTGATTTTGGATAATGATATCATAGAGTCAAGACAGATTCGTAGAGTTATCCATGCGTTCTGTCTCACGATCCAGAAACGAATGCTTTCTCAGAAGGAGGTTGACTTGGATGCCGGAGCACAATAATCGGGCTGATTATGCCAGTACGATTCGAGTAGTAGAGGATGTTTCTCAACAATCGATTATTCAGAAGCGCCGAGAACAGCGTGAACAGCTGCTGAAACGGATCGGTCAGCTGACTTCCACGACAGAGCAAACCATTGAACGACTTTATCAATTAACCCGATAATCGTAAGGCCTTTTGGTAGAGACCAAGAGGCCTTTTCTGTTTAATAGAGCGATTCCTTGGCAACACTGACTACTATTCTCTCAAGAAGGGTGAATAGTATGAGCAAGAAGAAGATTGTGCCATTTTGTCCGAAGCCCTCTCCTGTCAAAGACCGAACCCAAGAAGAGATTCTAGACAATCGCCGAGCTAAGAGAGAGGCCGAACTCGAGAAATTAAGACGGAAAACGAAGTAAGACGTTTCTAATAAAACCATCATTTCGGTGATCGTACAAATGCCCGATGATCCAACAATGGATCATCGGGCATTTGTTGTTTCATTGGACGAGGGATGGAGCCGCGGAGCTTGCAGAGAGATCAAGCTAATATCTTCAACCAAGCAACGGCCGTCTTTACACCTGAGATCCCGGGCTTGGTGCTCGCGCCGAGAAGCGTACCGTCTAACCGGATCGAGACCGGTATTACCGATGAGGAGGAGTAGGAAGCGCGCCTGTTCTGCTTGAACGCATTTAAAATGGCCAGCGCCCCAAGGACGCTGGCTTTTTGCTTTATCGCTTCCAACTCTAACGGTTGTGACAGTGGCTATTTGGCCTAAATGTACCCTTTTTATTTTCTAACGGTTGCCAGCGAGCTTATTTGATCGTTTTCCACTAGGAATCGACCAATGTGCTGCAAATAACGCCTGTCGCAACCGTTAGAATTTCAAAATGGCATATTTTCATGAAATAGCCACGCTGACAACCGTTACACGTGGATCCATGTTGTACAGACAAAAAAGTGGCTGCCCGAGATTATCTCGGGCAGCCTAAAGGCCAGCGCCCAAGGGCCATCGCCTAAGGGCGCGCTGGCTTTCAGTTTCTCACAGCCGCTTGATATACCAAGCGTCGCACGCAAAGTGCTCCGATCCGGCAAGGGGGGCATCAAGCTGCGCGAAGCCATGCTTCGCGTAGAAACGATTGGCTGCGTGCATATTCGATAACGTTTCCAGATAGCACTGCTTGTAATGCTTACGGGCAAACGATAGAGCGGTATCCAGTAATGAAGCCGCAGCGCCTGTACCTCTCGCGTGAGGCAGCATATACATCTTTTGCAGCTCGCAAACGTCGTCAGAATCGGCAAAAGGAGCGATGCCGCAGCCGCCGACCACTTCGCCATCCTGTACCACGACCCAATATCCCCGTCCCTCAGGCCGATAATAATCGGCAAGCCGGCTTAAGCTCTCATCCTCCCACGCCAATCCTTCACGATTGCCTCCGAATTCAATCAGACATGCCCGAATGATTTGTTCTATGGCTGCATTATCTTGCGACTCTATTTCCCTAATGAGCAATGAAATAACCTCCATTCCTATTTGTATTATAGCGTAAATGAGGATGACTAACCGATTCGCGATGCACGCGCACGCCATCAATAATTTGGAAATGAAGTCAGTTTCCTATCATCCGCAACATAGACGATGAATACACCTATCGGTATAATGAGAAGTAATGCATGAATGCGGTTACATCGAGGGTTTCCTACAAATATGCGCAAACTTCCTTATAAAGGAATGATGGTACATTGACCCGTACATGGCTGCGAAAGATGATATGGTCTTACCTCCCGATATTCTTCATCATGTTCTCCTTTCTCTTCTTCGTATTCTTCCAAACGCTCGTCGAGCAGAGCAATCGCAATACCAAAGAATCCAGTAAAGTGTTCGCAGGTCAGCTGCTCCAAACCGTCGATGTCAGCTTAAAGACGCTGGACACGATGATGATCCGCGAGCTGGTATCGAGCAAGCTGCTGAACGATTTCTTCCTGGAGAAGGGCAGCGACAACGTCTTTCTAAACTATCAGGTTGTGAATCGGATGCTGCAATTACAGCACGAAATGTCGATCATCGACTCCTATTATTTGGTCCGATATAAGGATGGCATCGTCTTCAGCGGGATGACAAGCAAGTTGAACGAATTTGAAGACAACGGCTTTATTCGCAGCCAGCGCTACAGCAAGGAGAGTAATTCCTCATCCTGGAGCTCAATTCGGCCTTATCGAGAGCTGGTCGCCCAGAAGCCCAAGAATGTCATCAGTCTCGTACACAAGGTCTCCGTCGGCAACGGCGCGGACGGACTAGTAGTCGTGAATGTCAGCGCGGCATCTCTGCGGAACATCATTAAAGAAATGTACGATCCGGAGCAAGCATTCGTCCAGTTGTACGATCACGATGGAGCGCCGCTGATTAAGAAGGATGAGGGGCCCGAAACCGGGAAGGTACTGGCGAGTCTGACATCGCCGTATTCCGGCTGGACGGTAGAGAGCGGCATCGTGAACGGGAAGATCGTGTCCGTCATGTCGAACCTCTCGAGCATCTGGCTCGTGCTCGGATTGATTATTTTCCTGGCTGGCGGCGTCTCGATAGTGTATATCACGCGCAAAAGCTACAAGCCAATCGAAGAGCTCGTCTTCCGTATTCAAGATCAATTCGGCTCAGGGAAGCCAACGCTGGGGAGGCTCGCGGTGGATGAGTTTACATTCATCGAGACGGCGATTAACAACTTTGCCGAGCAGACCAAACTGTTTCGCAAAGAAGCCGAGGCAGCGGCTGCTCGAAAGCAGAAAGCCACCTTCAGGGAGCTGCTGCAATTTGAGCGGGGCGAGCAGGCGGAAGCCAGTGACCTGTCCGCGCTGCCGCAGCATGAGAAGCAGCGGGTGTTCGTGATTGAAATTGATCATCCGGAGCAAGTGTTTAATCAGTATAAAAGCCGCGATCAATCCCTGTTCAAATTCGTCATTAGCAGTGCGGCCCATGAATTATACACGCAGCACGATATTCCGATTTGGTTGGAGTGGACAACTCCGCTGCAAATGACGGGCATTCTGTTCATTTCAGACTCTTCAAATGAAAAGGCAGAATCGATCTGTGAGCACATAACCGCGTGGATCCATCAGCATCTGGCCTTTTCGGTGACCATCGGACTTGGGGAGGCGAACGCTGAAGGAGCGGGAGCTTCCAATAAACAAGCACTGGAGGCGCTGACCTTCAAGGCTGCGCTTGGTCACAACCGGGTTATCTACTACAGCGAAACGCAGCAGGGATCGACGGCGAAAGCAACCAACAAGCATCTGCAGGCAATTCATCGGCTTATCCAGCAATTTCGCCTTCACGAGGAGGGCTGGAGGGGAAGTTTCGACGCCCTGTTCAGCGGGATGAGAAGCTGCTGTCTGCCGAAGAGTGAGATCGACGAGCTTTGCCGCTATTTTGTCGCACATATGGATCTTCAGCTTTCTCAAGCTTCGAAGGATTATTATGAGGTATGGATGTCCGAAGCAGCGGTTTCCTTACGCCAAATCATCGACGAGTTCGATACGCTTGACGAGCTGCAAAGCCTGTTCAGCGTGACGCTGCAATCCTTCGCGGGCAAGATGGGGCATATGTACAGCGGTCGCCTGCATCATCAGCTTCTGCAGAACATTCGAGATTACATCGGACAACACTATGCCAATCCGGATTTATCGCTCGAATATCTCGGCGATAAATTCGGCATCAGCGCCAAATATATCAGTCAGCTCTTTAAAGAAGAGTTCGGCGAGAACTTCCTCGATTACCTGTCCCAGCTGCGCATTGCCGAAGCGAAGAAACGGCTGCTCGAGGAGCGGGATTCCATCCAGGAAGTCGGCGAGCACGTCGGTTACTTGAATGCGGCAACGTTCAGGCGCGTCTTTCGTAAAGTGGAAGGCATATCGCCAGTCGATTTCCGTAAGCGCCATGCAATGTAAATGATAGAGGCTGTCCATGAGCAGAAGCACTGCTCGTGGGCGGCCTCTATTGTTGTTCTTAGGCTCCAATCGGAAAGTTGAGCGCTTACGGAAAGTTGAGCGATCGAGGGGGAATATCCAGTAACGGCGCGGCTTTGGAAAAATGCACATCCGGTGGATTAGTGGTTGTTGCGGGCTTTGCATGGCATCCATTATCGTAAAAAGCAATCAAGGCCAACACTTCAATAGGGGATGTGATGAGACAATATGCCTGCATCGACAGGAGTCATCGAAAGGGAGAAATCGGAAGTTCGCGTCAACGGCACCGCGCTCCTGCTGAGGGATCGGGGTAAACGGGTGAAGCGGCATTGGCAGCTCTATCTGCTTGTTCTGCTGCCGCTCGGGTATTTGTTTATTTTCAAATATATCCCCATGTACGGGGCTCAAATCGCCTTTCGGGATTTCAGTCCGGTACGCGGCTTCCTTGGAAGCGAATGGGTCGGTTTAACGAATTTCACCACCTTCTTCAAGTCGCCGAACTTCTGGATGCTGATCAAGAACACGCTCGTGATCAGTATTTACTCGCTGCTCATCGGGTTTCCCGCACCGATTATATTGGCCCTTGCACTGAATGAGGTACGAAGCATGCGCTTCAAACGAATCGTCCAAATGGTGACGTTCGCGCCTTATTTCATCTCGACGATCGTCATGGTTTCCATGATCATTCTGTTCCTGTCGCCCAGACTCGGCTTTATCGATCATATTCTGCGTTTGTTTGGCATGGAAGCCGTAAACTACATGGGTATTCCAAGCTATTTCAGCAGCATCTTCGTATGGTCGAACGTGTGGCAGGGCATCGGGTACGGAGCGGTTATTTATCTGGCAGCGTTGGCCGGCATTAATACCGATTTGTATGAAGCTGCCCGAGTGGACGGGGCTTCGCGTATCCAGAAAGTATGGCATATCGATATCCCCGGCATCATGCCTGCTGCGATTATTTTGCTCATCTTGAATGTCGGGCAAATCATGAACGTGGGTTTTGAAAAAATCTATCTCATGCAAAATCCGCTCAATACGAGCACCTCCGAGGTGATCTCGACTTACGTTTATAAAATCGGTCTGCTCGGCGCGAACTTCAGCTTCTCAGCCGCCGTCGATTTATTCAATTCGGTCATCAATCTCATTCTGCTGTTAAGCGTCAACTATTTCGCAAGACGCCTATCAGACAGCAGCTTATGGTAGGGGGTGTTCACAGGTGGCGCGTACTAACGCAATTCGAGAATCGTTCGGAGACAAGCTGTTTCTGACGGTGGTTTATGCCTTCTTGACGATCATCCTGCTGGCCGTGCTTTATCCGCTCCTGTATATCGTAAGCTCGTCCTTCAGCTCGCCTCAGGCCGTAATCAGCGGGAGAGTATGGTTGTTTCCGGTGGACTTCAGCCTAGCCGGATACAAGGCGATCTTCTCCAACCCGATGATTATGACGGGGTATGGCAACTCGCTCTTCTACACGGGATTCGGGGTCTTAATCAACGTAACCTTGACCGTCATGCTGGCCTATCCACTCTCCAAATCAACATTCTACGGCAGGCATGCCATCATGGTGATCTTAGTCATTACGATGATGTTCAGCGGCGGTCTGATTCCGTATTACTTGACGGTGAAGAATATCGGCATCCTGGACACAAGATGGGCCATGCTCCTACCTGGCGCGATGGCGGTCTGGCAGGTTATCATTGCCCGAACCTTCTTCCAGTCCAGTATCCCCAAGGAGCTTGGCGAAGCCGCAGAGCTCGATGGGTGCTCGGACTTAGGCTTCTTATTGCGGGTCGTATTGCCGCTCTCCAAGCCGATCTTGGCTGTACTGGTGCTCATGTATGCGGTGGGACATTGGAATGCCTACTTTGAAGCGCTTATTTTCCTGAAATCGCAGAAGCTGTTTCCGCTTCAAATCGTGCTGCGTAATATTCTAATCCTCAATTCGATCGACTCGAGCATGATGGTAGACGCGAACAAAATGTCCGCGATGCAGGGGCTGCGAGATTTGTTGAAATTCTCGCTTATCGTCGTCGCTACGGTACCGGTGCTCGCGATTTATCCGTTTGTTCAGAAGTATTTTGTACAAGGCATTCTGATCGGCTCTCTGAAAGGATAATCGGGCTTATTCCGTCCTGGAGGTGATACCGGAAGTTAGCTGCAGCGGGGCATGTGCGGGAAGAGAGAAGCATGATAATATTGAAATTATCGAGGAGGCGTCTGTCTTGAAGATGAAGAGAAGCTCGAAAATGCTAGCTTTACTAGTCATGATCGCGTTAATCATCACGGCCTGCAGCAGCAATAACGGCAATAACGCTAATAACGCTAACAGCAGCGGGGGAACAGACAACGGATCAGGCGATACAGTAGATACCGGTAAAACGGTCACGCTGAATACGTTCATCAGCGTTTCGCCTAAGATTGAGGACATTACTACGAATGCAGTAACGACGTATATGGAGAAGAAGCTCAATATCAAGTTCAAGTTCGATGCAACGCCAAGTGCTAACGCGAAGGACAAGAAGAAGCTGATTCTGGCGAGCGGCGATTATCCGGCCGTGTTCCTCTCCGGTGACTTCACGCAAGCAGAGCAAATCGACTATGGTAAGCAGGGCATTCTCGTACCACTGAATGACCTGATTGACAAATATGGCGATGAAATCAAGCGCGCGTTCACAGAGGACAAGGATCTGAAGGACGCGATTACGGCTCCGGACGGCAACATCTATTCGCTGCCGCACATTAACGACTGTTTCCACTGCTGGTATTCGCAGAAGCTGTGGATTAACAAGACGTGGCTGGATAAGCTGGGCCTGAAGATGCCGACAACAACCGACGAATATTTCGAGGTGCTGAAGGCGTTCAAAACGCAGGACCCGAACGGTAACGGCAAAGCGGACGAAGTTCCGCTGTCCGGTGCATTCAATACTTGGCATGCCATTCCGTCCAACTTCTTGATGAATGGCTTTATTTATGATAATGATGAGGATTTCTTCTACTTGAAGGACGGTAAAGTGCAGCTGGCAGCCAATCAGCCGGAGTGGCGCGAAGGCTTGGCCTACATTAACAAGCTCTTCGGTGAAGGGTTGATCGACAAAGAATCGTTCACACAGAATATCGACCAAATGGCGCAAGTGGGCAATAAAGAAGGCGACAATGTTATCGGCAGCGTGACCGCGGGCCACATCGGCATGGCCTTCAGTTTGGCCGAAGGGCAGAACCGTCATAAGGAATATGTAACGGTACCGCCGCTTACAGGTCCGGGCGGAGTTGCTTATGCCGGCTACTATAAGGCCTACGGTAACGGTCAGTTCGCCATTACGAATAAGGCTACGGAGGAAGAGGCCATCGCAGCGATCAAAATGGCGGATTACATGTATTCCGAAGAGCATGCGATTATGAACGAGTACGGACTTGAAGGCAACTTCTGGGAGAAAGCACCGGATGGCGAGAAGGATGTGCACGGCAATCCGGCCAAGTACAGCTTGAAGCCGAAATATTGGGATATTACGACGACATCCAACGATACATGGGATCAGATGGGCATCACGAGACGGACGCGTGAAATCCGTGAATCCTGGACAGCACCGGCTGATATGTTCTCCCAGCAGGGTTATGAATTCCGTCTCTTCACCGAAACGGCGAATAATTACGAGAACAAGCAGCCGGAAGAGACGTTCCCGCTCACCATCTTCATGGATGAGAACGACGCGAAAGAAACGATTATGCTGCGCACGCAGATCAACGAGTACATTCGCTCCAATATGGCGCAGTTTGTGACAGGCTCGAAGCAGCTGACGGATTCGGAGTGGGATAGCTACGTGAAGGGCTTTGAGGGCTTGAATCTGGCTCACTATCTGGATATCTATCAAAAAGCGTACGATAGCAAGAAGTAATAGGCAGAAGCGTATAAGGCTGTGCGGCTGGGAGTGCGTTCACTCCTGGCAGCATGGCCTTCTTTTTGGGGTTGTGGAAATTTATAACAATCGTTATGCTGTATCAAGCACCAGTTAAATCCATACCTGATGATGGATGTATAAGGAGATGAAAGCAGTGACGAACAAAATTTTGCCAGTCGCCATAATGGGGGTATTACTCTGGATAGGCGGAGCAATTCTGGGAGGACTCTATTATTTTAATAAAATCGCAGATCTGGATAACTTCTATGCTGACCCAAGTCCTGTACCGCTTTTCTTGTATACATTAATCTCGGGAATTGGTTTAATAGTGGCCATATTCTCCGTTATCGTATATGTCACCTCATTGCGGAAAAGATAGATTGTATAAATCCAGACCAGTTTGACCTGTCAATAATTATGACTTAATGTATAAACACGGCGATGGTATACTGAGTGCAGTATAGCCGAATAGCCCGCACTGTTGCTGAACAGTCCGCAGCGATAAAGGAGTAAAGTGATGTTTCATACCGAAGAATACAAAGGCTCACGAGCAGATAATTATGACATGTTAATCCGCCAATTGCACGCGTTGCTTGACGGAGAAAGTGATAGCATCGCTAACTTATCCAACGCTTCGTCGTTGCTCAATCAGTTTTTGGATACCATCAACTGGGTAGGATTTTATCTATACAAGGGCGATGAGCTGGTGTTAGGTCCATTCCAAGGCCTGCCTGCTTGTGTGCGAATCCCGTTATCTCGCGGGGTGTGCGGCAAGGCAGCCAGCGACAAGGCGACGGTTCGTGTAGCCAATGTTCATGAGTTTCCCGGGCATATCGCCTGTGATGCGGCGTCCCAATCGGAGATTGTCATTCCCATCATCAAGAACGGCGAGCTGTTAGGTGTACTTGATATCGATAGTCCGATTCTGGAGCGTTTCGACGAGATCGATCAGCAATACTTAGAGAAGTTTGTAGATGCGTTAGTGTCCCATTTGTAAATGGTCCGAATGAAGTCCGCGTGAATGAACGCGGGCTTTTTTGTGCTTCACCGTTGGATATTCAGATAAGCGGGGGTGATCGGACACTTGGCTGTGGGCGAGCTGTGGTTTTGCTGCGTTATTCAGAGCGACTGGAAAATCTTAGCGTTGACGTTGAGAATAATTATCAATAAAATCAAAACAGGGAAGTACGCTGCGGGCGAGAAGTAGCTGACAATAATGGTCCAATAGACTGGAGTAGTTTACATTGTTATCATTCACGAAAACGCAAAACCCGGTGCAGCAACCGGACAATCGAGTACGCGTTCATGCGAGGCCATGGACCGCGACTTTCATTATGATCGGCGGGCTAATCGGGCTTGCGCTGTCGATTGCTTTATCCGTTTCCTTCGGAGCAGCCGATATTAAGTTTGCTGAAGTGTGGGGAGCTATTTTTCATTATCAATCGGATCTTGTTTCGCACCAGATCATTCAAGAGCTTCGATTGCCGCGGGTACTGGGGGCCGCGCTTGTCGGCGCCAGCTTCGCTATTTCGGGGGCGATTATGCAAGGGATGACCCGCAATCCGCTCGCTGATTCAGGCCTTCTCGGCCTCAACTCCGGGTCGGGATTCGCGCTGGCGGTATGCTTTGCTTTCTTCCCGGGGTTGCCCTATACCTACTTGATGTTGTATTCGTTCGCCGGCGCCGGACTCGGTGCGTTGATCGTATTTGGGCTTGGAGCAGCATCAAGGGGAGGACTGACGCCGGTTCGACTGGTGCTCGTCGGCGCTACGTTGTCAGCGATGCTGACGGCACTCAGCGAAGGCATCGCCATTCAATACCGGATCGGACAAGACCTGGCTTTCTTCTATGCTGGCGGGGTGGCCGGTGTGAGATGGTCGCAGCTCGAAATTATGTCTCCCTGGTTCGCGGTTGCCGTGGCTGCGGCGATCATGCTGTCCCCGGCAATTACGATGCTAAGCCTCGGGGATGACGTTGCCAAAGGACTGGGCCTTAGAACGGGGCTGATCAAATTTCTGGCGATGCTCGTCGTGCTCGTGCTTGCCGGTGCAGCCGTATCTGTCGCCGGTGCGGTCGCGTTCATCGGACTGTTAGTGCCGCATGTGACTCGCAAGCTGGTCGGCGTCGATTACCGCTGGATTATCCCTTGCTCGGCTATTCTGGGGGCATTCCTCGTTGTCCTGGCCGATCTAGCGGCCAGAACGGTTAATGCGCCGGAAGAGACACCGATCGGCGCGCTGATTGCCATTATTGGCGTACCTTTCTTTCTTTATTTGGCACGTAAAGAAAGGAGGGAGCTGTAAGTATGAGAGAAATCGTGTTATCTTCCGCTGAGAAACGCATGCATAAGCGTAATCTTATCGTAATAGGTTCATTCGGCCTTGGGATCATCTTCGTGTTTATTCTAAGCATGAACACTGGCTTTATCCGGCTTACCCCGATGGAATTGATTCACACCATCCTAGGGAATGGGACGGCACAGCAAGAATTGATATTATTTGATTTTCGATTGCCTCGTATAGTCCTATCGATTCTCGTGGGTACGGGTTTGGCGGTATCCGGATCCATCATGCAAGCCATATCGCGCAACGGGCTGGCAGACCCCGGTATACTCGGCGTGAATTCGGGAGCAGGACTAGCGGTTCTCTTGTTTGTCGTGTACTTCCCGGTAGCCGCCAATGCTCCTGTATTTCTATTGCCGGTGCTGGCTTGGATCGGGTCGGCATTAACCGCCGCAATTGTCTTCGCTCTAGCCTACCGCCGCAACACAGGGATATCGTCGACACGGCTGCTTCTATCGGGCATCGCGGTGACGGCGGGCATATCCGCAGTGACGATTGTGCTGTCGCTGCGAATTTCCAAAGAAAAGTTTATGTTTATCCAAACATGGCTTGCGGGAAGCATCTGGGGGAAAGACTGGCAGTTCGTGCTCGCCTTGCTGCCATTCATCGCGATCCTCTTGCCGTACGTATTCTACAAAGCGAGAACGTTAAACATACTCAACTTGGGTGATTCCATGGCGACCGGTCTAGGGGCGTTCGTCTCCCGGGAGCAGATCCTCTTGCTGGCAGCGGCTGTCGGACTCGCAGGCTCATGTGTCGCGGTAAGCGGAAGCATCGGTTTCGTTGGATTAATTGCTCCACATCTTGCTCGAAGGCTGGTCGGTTCAAGGCATCAAGCCATGCTGCCGGTGACCGCACTTGTAGGCGGGCTGCTCATTATTACGGCAGATACGATCGCCAGGTGGGCGTTCATGCCGTCAGAAATTCCGACGGGCATCGTCGTCGCTGTAATTGGTTCTCCGTATTTTCTTTTCTTACTGGTACGATCGAAAGCGTAGTGAGCTCAGGGCAGCCTCAAGAGGAGGCTGCCCTTTTCATGTTTGAAAACCTATTTCTCAGGCCTACCCATATACATAGCAGCGGAATATAGCCATACATTAGAATCCACCCTGACATGGACAATGCGGAGTCCAGTTTATTGATCATTAAGGGACTTTTCATGGGAAGCATGATGATAAACACAATACCGATGGTGATCCATAAAGCGGGCCTTGCTTTCAATCCGGTAGTTTTCTTGAGAATTCGAGTACATCCCCACAAGCCGACGCAGCAAGGAGAAATGATCACGAAAAACCAAAAGAAAATATACACATAATCAAATCGTTCCAGAACCGGAAAACGAATGATTTTGGACAAAATTAGCGTAGGCCAGATGATATGCTTCAGCTCTTGAAGATTTAAGAATGCGAAAGTAACCAAGGCGATCAATAATGAAATGAATGTAGAATGGGCAACCGCCAGATGAGCCCATTTCTTGGACTTTTCCTGATTTTTGATGAAAGGGTACAAGAGCAGCAGAAATTCGGCGCCTAGAAATGTGCTTAACGAATGGTAGGCCGACTCCGCATACTGATACCCGGTATGGTCGAACAGCGGGAGAAAGTTCGTCCAATGCGCATGCTTCAGCGGGAAATAAAGAGACGGAATCAGCAGAGACGGAATGAGGACACAGAGAAGAGTAATACCTGTTATGACCCTTAAGCCGCCCGAAACGATGTAAGCGGAGATCAGGAGCAGCAAGAGCGACAAGCTCCACTGCGGCGAATTTGGAAAAACCCAAACATGGATGACTTCGATGTAGGATCTTAACTCATTTACGATAAACAGAAGGATATAGCCATAGAACACGAAAGTTAGCAGGTTCCCGAGCCACTTACCGAATAACTGATTGTGCAGGGATATGATATCGCCCTCTGCTGCATGCTTTAGCAGATAGAACATCATGACAATAAGGAGATGAAAGCTTACGCCGACGATGGCAAAAGATAGCCAGGCATCCATTTCAGCCCCTTGAATGATACGGTTTTGGAAAATTAACAAGGTACTGCGCATTTGGGTACCGTGTATTAGAATCCACAGGAAATAAGGTGATAGGGTTAAGCTTTCCTTTACATGCGTTCCCATCCAGGTACCCCCTCACGAATTTATTCTGCGATTCCCGCTTTGGTTAAACGGATATGAATTTGAACATCGAATTTAATTTGCTCATAGTCGGTTGCATAGAATTTCTCCTCTGTCCAGCCTCTTTGGCGAGACCTCGTCAAATCGCCGATTCCAAGCGGGTCAACTCCTTCCTTCACAAACTTGTGCAGCAAGTCAAGAAGATGGCTTTGAAGCTGCTTTTCCAACTGTTCAGCCAGAGACTTCGTATTTTCTTCCTCACCTAAAGAAAACCAATCCGGATATTCTGTCACCATGCCTTCTAACACAAAGGAATAAGTGAATTTGGTCTTATTGTCGCTAGTGGATATTTTCCTCTTCATCTTGCCGGAAGTCGTATTAAATACAGCCGGCGACTGCTTCGCGTTTTTCCTAATTACAAACGGGATATCTCCGCGAAGTGCTTGACCTTGCAGCAATTTATAATACACCATTTCATCATGGTTCAAGACCAACTTCAAACGATCATCTTTAAAGATCCCGTATCCGGCTATTTCAATTTCCTTATTGGCGTTTAATTTGAGATAAGGTACGGAAATGTCCCGCCCTAGTCCGTAATAATCGAATAACACGGTTGCTACAGTCGAGTGCGGGATCATTTCTTGTTTCATACTCTGCTCGAGTAAGTGATAAGGAAACTCCTGGCTATCTTTGCCTAACAAACTTTCGGATAAGGATGCCACGGAATCGTCCACGACGGCCAAGATGGTATAGAAGCTGATGATCGGATCTCTGCAAAATGTTTTAATAAAGGTTTTGACTCCGTCAGCAGCTACTTCCTTGCTAAAGGCTAGCATTTTCAGTTTCTCTATTCGAATGGGCTGTGCGGATTGGAAGTCCATCTCTTTGATCATAGTTCGTGTTCGATTGGAATCTCCTCGAAGTACCTTGATTCTTCCTTTATCCGCATAATCAGCATAAAGCGCCGATGCCTTATATCCCGAATTATGCTTATCGAAACCGAGTACGGTCAAGCTGCGGATTTGGTCGACTACGACTGCATTGCCGCAGCCGGCAAGAACAACGACCAAGACGATAACAGGAATCCATAGCAGAACTCTGAAGCTACTCATTGCTGATATCCTCTTTGTCTTCCTTAGGCTGATAACGTTGAATCGATTTCGGCTTTAGATGCTTACTTCTGTCCGTCATATAGGAAAGCGGAGCGCGGATGAAGCTGTCTGAGAAGTTACCGGTACGAAACGGGAATATCGGCGCCAGATAAGGTACTCCTAATGATTTCAGGCGCAGTAAGTGTCCTGCAAGTAATAGGAACCCGGCAGCAATTCCTAACCCTCCCCATAAAGCTGCGAGCAGGATAAAGGGAAATCGTAATAGTCGGATCGTATTCGCCATTCTGAAAATAGGCGTCGTAAACGAGGCAAGCGCCGTTAACGCAACGATAATCAACAAAATATTGCTAGTCAGCGCCGCATGAACCGTTGCCTGCCCAATTACGATACCACCAACGATACCTAAGGTTTGTCCGATTTTTGCAGGCAGCCTCGCGCCCGCCTCCCGCAGCAGCTCGATTGTGATTTCCAGAAAGATCGCTTCTACTACTGGTGGAAAGGGAACATGGCTGCGTGAGATGATTAGCGGCTCAAGCAGCGTTTCCGGCAGCACGGCAAAGTGATAGGTTAATACGGCAACATATAAAGGAGTGGCGAATATAGAGAAGACAACGCTCATGATGCGAATAATTCGAAAAAACGATCCGACGATCCAGGGCACATAATAATCCTCAGGCGACATGAAAAAATCCAAAAAAGCAGATGGTCCCGTGATGACATAAGGCGATCCGTCCGCGAGAATGGCAACTTGGCCGGAAACAAGAGCATAGGTCACACGATCCACTCTCTCCGTAGATAGAAACAAGGGAAAAGGTGTATTCGTGTGATCCGAGATGACTTGATCCAGAATGGAGCTATCGAATATAATATCTGCATCTGCTTCAGTAAGCCGCTGCCGAGCCGTTTGTACATGTTGATCGTTCGTCACTCCTTCGATATAAACGATCATTACCTTTGTGTTGGACATGGACCCGACCGTTATTTCTTCAAACACGAGTTCCGGCACGGAAATTTGCTGCCGAAGAAGGTGGATGTTCATTTCGATATTTTCCACAAAGCCGACTTTAGGCCCGACGACGCTGAATTCATTCTCGCTTTCATTGCTCATGCGATGACCAAGAGCCGCTTGATTCACGTTGACTAAGATAAATGCATGCTCCGCATCGTTTAGCTGTATGAGTACATAACCTTTGATCAGCTTGTTCTCGACATCCGCTGGATCATGGGTCACTTTCACATCTACAAAAGGGATGATATTCTTAAGATCTTCCAGGTTATGAATGTGTTCGATGTTTTTCTGAATTTCGGCTACGACGAATCGATTTACTTTGGTGCAATCCACGAGTGTTTCATAATAACTGATTTGAATGCGAACAGGAAAGTCGCCTTCAACCGGAGAGAATTGATGAAAATCACCGGATTTCAGTGCCAGCTCAAAAACCTCGGAGATCGTTTTCGGTGCATTATGCCGCTTCATCGTATGCTCCTTGCCTAAGCCTGTAGTATGAATTAACACCATTATGTTACGTGATACCCATTTCTATACAAGGTGACAAGTTGAAGCTGACCAACTTCAACCACTTGCAATTAGGGGAATATGAGACTAAAATCAGTTTATGCGATTTGGCAATGACGGATTGGAGGTGTTTGAATAATGATGACCAACATGGAACTCTGCAACTGTACCAAGTTGAGACGTGCAGCACGACATATTACGCGGTTCTATGATAGCTGCTTAGCAGAGTCGGGATCGGGGCTGCGAGCTACGCAATACGCCATCTTAGGTTATCTGAAGAACCGCGGGGCGCAGACGATGAATGAACTCGCTGAGCTTATGACGATGGATCGGGCAACAATTGGACATAATCTAAGGCCGCTGGAGCGAGACGGTTTGGTTCGTATTGAGGTAAGCGAACATGATCGGCGTGCAAGAATCGTGTCTATTACAGATGAAGGCTTGCACCGAATGGAGATCGGAAGAGTGGGCTGGGAACGAGCTCAGGTTGAATTCGAAGAGAAATATGGCGCTGAGCATGCTAGCTCGATGAGAAACATGATGGATGAAGTTGTTGGTATCAACCTTCAGGCGTGACAGATGGACTGCGGAAATCGACGGTAATTGTAGCATTTGTTATTATCGTCGATTCGATGTATGGGTGTACATTAAATAGGGGCATATGAGACTAATTAGTTTGAGATGTTTGTAATAATCAAGTCAACCTGTAGCACACTAAAATTACTGAACCTGTGAGGAGAAGAGAAATTACATGAAGAAGATGCTTTGGGTTGTATTAATCATGTCCTGTGGAGCCACTTATATATCTTCGTTATTCCCTTTGTATGGGGAGCACTATCAGCTCAGCAGTCTGGAAATCACGATTTTGTTTGCCGTTTATGCTGCTGTCCTGCTGCCAACGCTGCTTGTCGTAGGAGCGAGAGCGAATGTTTGGGGATTGAAACGAGTACTTCGTTACAGTATTTGGATATCAATCGCGTCAACACTGCTGTTTAGCATTAGTACGGACACTTGGATGCTGTATGCTGCAAGGATTTTGGAAGGCGTCGCGTATGGTGCTTTTACAGGTGCGGCCAGTGCGTTTCTAATCAAGCAAAGCGCTAAAGAGAAAGTGGGCACAGCACTCAAGTTATCGGGGGCAGTGGTGAACATCGGTTTTGGCTTAGGCCCGGCTACTTCTGGTTTAATCGTACAATACTTGCATGTTCAGCCGCTTCGTTTACCGTTTTGGATCTTGCTCGTCATGTTGTTCAGTTCCCTGCTTGTGCTGGAGATGCTGCCCAAACAGGAGGACTTGGAAGCGAAGAAGCAAGCCAAAGCTAAGATTTCGCTTGGTGTACCTGACAATATTAGTGCGCATTTCTGGTCATTTATCGGACTTCCGATCTTTACCGTCTTTACTTTAGGCGGCGTTGTGCTCTCGCTAATTCCATCCTTCGTCAAGCATGTCATTCACACGAACAATCTGTCTATTTCGGGATTGTTAATCTTCGTGCTTCTAGGCATCGGAGCGCTGATGCAGTTCTTTCCTTGGCCGCGTAATCCCGTTACACGGATGCGGATTGCAATTTTGTCTCTGGCCATTGGATCGTGGAGCATCGTTTTCTCCGGTCAAGCAGAGAGCTTGTTTCTATTATGGGCAGGCATCTTCATTCAAGGAATAGGCGCCGGATGGACGTTTCAGGTTGCTTTGCGGTTTGCCGGGCAGCTTCCGAAGCCGGAAGAACGTCCTCGCGTCATATCGGCATTTTATCTATGCGCGTATTTCGGGTTTATCGTCCCTCCGGTTGCTGTCGGCGTACTGACTCAATTTTTCAATTTGAACTTGTCGTTGGTTATTTTCAATCTGTTTGCAGCACTAATCGTCATCTATGTGCTGATCTATTCCTTTACGTTTAATCGATATTTCACCAAATTAAATTCACAATAGTAGGAGCGACGGAAGTCGAGCCCCATGTAATAACCGCAGCGCATCTGTCCATAATAATGGCGTGAATATAATAATAGCCATCTACAGATGCGCTTATGCGGAGGAATTGTAATGGGAAGTAGAAAGGCAAGACTGTTCGGCTTGTTGGCGATGTCGTTGATATTGGGGCTGTTTCTATCTGCTTTCACAGGTTACGATAATCGGAGTGAAGCAACGCTTTCGGTCATCCAGCATCCTGCCGACCCCGATATCGACATCAAGAAGTTCTCTGATAAGGAGCTCATTAAGAAGGTTCCCGGATTCAAGAACGGATACAAGAAAGTAAATGGAGTCACGCTTCACTATGTTGAAGGAGGTAAGGGGAAACCGCTCTTCCTGCTTCCCGGCTGGCCGCAGAACTGGTATGCGTATCACAAAATCATGCCGGAACTTGCGAAAAACTATCATGTGTACGTCGTTGAATATCGTGGAATGGGGAGCTCCGATAAGCCGCCGACCGGATACGATAAGAAGACCATGTCTTCTGATATTCATGCATTGGTCAAAGAGCTTGGTTATGACAAGGTTCATATGGCAGGACACGATATCGGGGCACAGGTTGCTTATGCTTATGCAGCTCAATACCCAGAGGCTACGACAAAACTAGTGATGATGGATGTTCCGCATCCCTTCGAAGGTTTTCTGAACATTCCACTCGTGGCGCCGCCGGGCGTGTACGACATGAGCCCTAATGAACGGCCGATTTACCCATGGTGGTTTGCGCTCAATTCCGTACCGGATCTGCCCGAACAGCTGCTGCAAGGAAAACAAATGAGTATTTTTCAAGATTGGCTCTTTAATTACTTGGCTTATGGCAAACCGCCGATGACGCAAGAGACCAAAGATATCTACTATGCGGCATATTCCAGTGCGGATGCGATTCGCGCAAGTAATGGTTGGTACAAAACGTTTAGACAAGATATCGATGATCTGAAAACCTATAAGAAGCTGTCCGTGCCTGCACTTGGTATTGCTGGCTGGGATTCCACTGGTCATACGCTTGAAGAGTTTCTGAAGCAAAATGCTGCTGACATGAAAATGGTCAAAATAAATAAAGCGGGACACTGGATCGCGGAGCAGAGCCCGCAAGAAACCGTAAAGCTGCTAACTGAGTTCTTCGGTACTTAGATAATAGTATGGCGGAACGATAAGCACCCCAGAGTACTGAACGAAACAATCGCCCCTGCTTGGCCGAGAAGGCCAGGTAGGGGCGATTTCTATTTCGTATTATCCGCGCTGCCGGTTATTATAGATTCGCTTTACCAGCGTAAACGTTGATGTGATCGATATGCGCAACTTTGCCTTTAACGACCTTGCTCGGGCCGACGAATTTCAGTTCGTACTTCGCTGAAGGATGGTAGACGTAGATTTTGTCCGTGCCGGAGTAGCGCACTTCTTTGGGCATACCCAGCGTTTTGATAACGGACGTGAACGTCAATGACTTAACGCCTACCGTCTGATCGATCGACTGTCCGAAATTGCGCAGGTCGTAGATGACGCCGGATTTGTTGATACCGAAGCCGTAAGCGCCTTGTCCCATGCCGAAATTGTACATTTCGTAATGGTTGCCCTTTAAGTCGCCGCCTACTTCAGGTTCGCCCCATTTGTAATGGACGGCGGAGATTGGCGTTTTGCCTGCGATTGCGTTCAGTCCGGGAATTTTACCTTCTTTTGCAAGACTATAGATGGTCTTGATATATGTGCTGCCTTGCTGTGCTTTAATGCTGCTGGTATCCGGTTTGGCCGCCGCCGCATTAACATTCGAGTGCGAGATGACTGCCATCGAGCTTACTGCAATGAAACCGGCCAGGGCCAATTTCGCTCCTAATTTTACCGACGATTTTGCTTTTGTATTCTTCAACATTCTATATACACCTCTTCTTATTATTTTGGACTAGGACGGTTGACGGTTGATAACTTGTCTTGCCTTACAACTACATATTAACTAGTTTAGCTGCTGAAAGAATGACAGAAAGGTAACGAAAAAGTAACAACAAAGTTACGATTCATATCGCCTTTTATGGGGAAACTGAACCAATGGAAAGGTGTGTGATGATAATGATCAAAACTTACGACAGTACGACGACAGGACTTCTTCTGGTGGATCCTTATAATGATTTCTTGGCACCGGAAGGCAAGATTTATCCGCGAACGAAGGAAATAAGCGATTCCGTGAACTTGCTCCAACATCTCAGAGAAATTGTTGCAGCGGCTCGGAAGGCTGATATTCGTGTTTTTTTCGTGCCTCATCATAGAGCGGAACCTGATGATTACGAAACGTGGAACCATCCGACTCCCTATCAGCTCGGAGCCAAAGAAAGACAGTCGTTTGCAAAGGGCACTTGGGGCGGGGAATTTCATGCGGATTTTCAACCGCAGCATGGTGATGTGATTATCAAGGAGCATTGGGGCAGCAGCGGGTTTGCGAACACGGATCTGGATCATCAGCTGAAAATGCACGGTTTACAAAAGATCATTCTAATCGGTATGATAGCCAACACGTGCATTGAATCGACCGGACGTTTCGGCATGGAGCTTGGTTACCATGTGACCCTTGTGAAAGACGCCACATCGGCTTTCAGTAAAGAAGCGATGCATGCGGCGCATGTCATTAACGGGCCGACTTTCGCGCATGCCATTGTAACAACGGAAGAACTGCTTGCTTCATTAGACTTGTAAGCAGCATGCACGGAAAGCTTAAGATTAGGAAGGTATCCACATGAATGACAAAATCGTAATGCCGGTCTGGACGTTCGGCTTGTTTATCGTCGTGATGAATACGACGATGTTTAACGTATCCATTCCGAGTATCATTCAAGACATTGGCGTATCGGCGGTGCTTGGATCGTGGATCGTTTCAAGCTACTCCATCGGGTACGCCCTATCGACGGTTATTTACAGCAGACTCTCCGACGTGCTGCCGATTCGAAGGTTGGTCGCAGTCGGACTCCTGATACTAGGGCTTTCCTCTGTTATCGGGATTCTGGCGACCAACTTCCAAACGCTGCTGCTCGCTCGCATCGCACAGTCTGCGGGCTCCGGTGCGATGGCTGGACTTGGTCTTGTTCTCGCCAGCCGTTATATCCCTTATGAACGGCGCGGAAGAACGATATCGATGATATCGGCGGGCTCAGCTATGGCATTCGGACTTGGGCCGATTGTCGGCGGGCTGATTAGCGAGTACATCGGCTGGAACGGATTATTCGCCGTTACTTGCATTGTGCTTATCCTGCTTCCGATTCTGCTGCGACTGCTCCCTAAGGAAGAACCAAAGCCGTTTCGGTTCGATTTAATCGGTGCCATCCTTACCGTCGTGAATGCCGCGGCACTTCTGATTGCCGTTACGCATCGGTCGGTCATCTGGCTGATTGCCGGCTTACTATCCATCATCGTTCATGCCTGGCATCTCAAACATGCGAAAGAAACGTTTATTAATCCGCAGCTCTTGTCCAAACCTACGTACTTAAAGCTGCTTCTTGTCGGTTTCAGCATCTTGGTCATGAATCTCGGCAACCTGTTCCTAATGCCGCTGGCCCTTGCGAATCTATTCGACAAAACACCATTGGTCATTGGCTTCATGATTGCACCGGGTGCGGTGTTATCTGCTTTTCTGACACGCTTCTTTGGACGATGGATTGATCAATATGGCAACTTGCGATTCCTCATTCTCGGTCACGGTCTTCTAGCATCCGTACTGATCCTCTTTAGGTTAGAGCTCGGCGCATCACCGCTTGTCATCTTGATCGGTTACTTGTTCTTCTCACCGGCTGCCTCCGCGACACTGGCATCGTTAAACAATGAAACGTCACGGATTCTACCAGCCGAGCTGATCGGTTCAGGCATGGGATTTATGCAGCTCATCCAGTTTTTCGGCGGCTCATTGTCCGTTGCGGTGTGCGGTATGCTGCTTGAATTCCATAAGAAATATTCGTTGATGCATGCGTACGAATATGTATACGGTGTATTGATTGCCGTGAGCATATGCTCATTGTGCATGCTGTTCTGGTACTCGCTATCCGATAAGCGACAAGCTCAGGCTTCCCGCGGGTAGTTGTTCTATGTGGTCAGTGAACAGGATCAAACAGTTCTAGTATAGCGATGCCGCAAAGAAGCGGCGGACAAGGTTGCTGCAACCTTGTCCGCCGCTTTTTCTACGGAATGACATTATGTAGAGGGAGGAGTTTGATGTAGACGGAACAACAGAGAAAGCTGCTTAGCCAGATAAAGCGGCGTGTACGGCATATCATTACGAAGCCAGCATACGATCGTACCGATGAATGCGGAGGAGCCATACCAGATGGCGATGTCGTGTGGAACGTTCACAGCCGGAGTAGTTGAGGAAGCGATTCGGCTCTCTGCTCGCTTGGTAATGAGTTCAACCATTAGGTTCATAAGGCGTTCGGTGAAAACAGATACTCGTTTGGAAGCGAGAAGCACCGTGTAAAACTTCGAATTGTCCGCGATATGTTCGAGAATTCGGAGCAGAATGGTCCAATCTACCTCTGTTTGTGGCTGGTCCGGCATTTCTTTCAAGATCGAGTGAATTTCATTAATCATGTCATCCGCCATCCGCTCCATTAGATCCGGAATATCCCGGTAATGAAGATAGAAGGTGACGCGACTGATTGTGGAGCGTTCGGCAATGCGATTAACCGTTATTTTCTCAAGCTCATGTTCCTGCAGAAGATCGATGAAAGCATCTCGAATCAATTGACGGGTTCGAAGGACACGCGGATCGGTCCGTGGTGATTTTACCGACATAAGAGCTAAGCCCCTTTCTTTACCACTCTTTCAGGACGACACTTCTAAATCACTTCGTAAAAGATGTTTCGTTTAGACGACACAATCGACGGATGCGTTAATTAATTTACATATCGCGAAAAGCTGTTGCTTGTGATCGGGTAGTGCGGTGACTATAATCTTACATTAGGTACATTATACAACATAGTGTAAATTAGTTCATCGAAGAATTTAGAAGGGGTTGAGCAATACTATGAGTACTTCAGGCCTTGAAATCAGCAGTATTAAGAAAGGTCCTTTGATGTTTGTTATGATTCTGGGGGCGTTCATCGCGGTTTTGAATCAGACGATTATGAGCGTTGCGCTTCCGGAGCTTATGATTGACTTTGACATCGTGGCATCTACGGCCCAATGGCTGACTACCGGATATATGCTCGTAAACGGTGTATTAATTCCGATTACAGCTTATCTCATGCAGCGGTTTACGACACGTGAGCTGTTCCAGACCGCCATGATTATTTTTCTCGGGGGCACGATTGTTTCGGCAATAGCACCTAACTTTGATGTTTTATTGGCCGGTCGACTGATCCAAGCTGCCGGAGCAGGTATCATTATGCCGCTGCTAATGACTGTCATTCTAACTGTATTCCCTCCTGACAAACGAGGAGCAGCAATGGGTATGGTCGGATTCGCGATTATTTTCGCACCTGCAATTGGACCTGCTCTAGCCGGATATGTAATGGAGCACTACGCTTGGCGGACGATGTTCTATGGCATGATTCCGATTGCCGTCATCGTTATTGGAGTCGCTTTTGTCTTCCTAAGAAATGTAGCGGAACGACAATTCCCGAAAATTGACCTATGGAGTGTACTCCTCTCAACGATTGGATTTGGTGCCGTACTTTACGGTTTCAGCAGCGCCGGTAGTAAAGGGTGGTCAAGCGCGGAAGTCATCATTTCCATCGTTGTCGGTGTGATTTCCTTGATCCTCTTCACATGGAAGCAATTGGCTTCCAAAGAGCCGCTTCTGGAGCTTAGAACGTTCAAATATAGTATGTTCTCTCTGACGACCATTATTAATATTGCGGTTACGATGGTGATGTATGCGGATATGATGCTGCTGCCTCTATACTTGCAAAATGCACGTGGCTACACGGCGCTGGAGTCTGGTTTACTGATGTTGCCCGGAGCGCTTCTGATGGGCGTTATGATGCCGATCACGGGCAGACTGTTCGATAAGTTTGGCGCGAAGTGGTTGTCCATTATTGGGATGGCCATTACGATTGCAACTACAATCGGCTTCGTGAATCTAACGGATTCCACCAGCTATACGTACCTAGTTCTGATGTCCACAGGAAGACGTTTCGGGATGGCGATGTTCCTCATGCCAATTACGACAGCGGGGTTGAATCAACTGCCTGCGAGACTCAATGCGCATGGTACAGCCATCTCCAACACGATTAAGCAAGTGGCCGGTGCAATTGGCACCTCCTTGCTGGTAACGGTTATGACGACCCGAACGAAGAGTCATCTTCAGGATATGATGGCATCCGGTGGTAATGCTACACAGGAGCATATGATCATGGAGTCGACGATTCAAGGGATTAATGATGCCTATCTAGTCATTATTGGCATTGGTGTTGTCGGTCTGTTGCTTTCTTTCTTCATCAAACGTACGGGGCAGGTCGAGGAGAAAGCAGCAGCGGGAATCAAATTAGAACCCCAACCGGTTAGTCTGACAAACAGATAACAAAGAAGACGATCATCGATGATAAGAAGCAGTTTCCTCAAAAAAAGGAGGAGACTGCTTCTTTTTTGCCTTATAATAAGGGCAGCGGAACCAATATATGAATCGGCAGGTGATTGTGATGAACAGGACCATCATTCTGGCTGCGAAGCTCTATGAACATCAATCCGAAACAAGATTGATGTTTTATTGCTGCATTCCCGAAGTGAAAGAGGGCTACATGGCGCTCAACGTAGGGCAAGGCAGGGCGGATTATGGATTCTGGAGCGGGCTGCGCAAGGTCGTCGGTTTGCTGCATCGCACCTACCGAAGCTACGGAATTCAGCTTGCCGTTTCCAAGTCTGCTCTTTCGCTGCACGGCTTAGCGGATAAAGATCAGGTCTCTGGTCTGCTGAACGAGTTTGTTTCGTATGCGCAAACAACTTGCGATCCCTATACGGAGCGGCTTGATCTGCTCAATGACATTAGCATTGTCGATCAGATACAGCCAGGCGTGCTCAACGGTTATCCGCTTGAAACGGTAAATGCTGCACAGTTGAATCCTCCTGTCGTTGTGAAGGAGAAAGCCAAGAAGTATGACTACTACAGTGAGCTAAAGATGCCGAGTGAAGGTGTTGTGCTGGACTTTGAGACCACTTCCCCCATCGTGGAGTACGCTAAGATTATTGAAATCAGCGCATTGAAATTTAGAAACGGCCAAGTCATTGATCAATTTCAAACGCTGGTTAATCCAAAACTGAAGATTTCCAAACAAATCAGAGAGCTCACGGGCATTACAGATCAAGATGTAGCTGGTATGCCGACATCGTTTCAAGCTGTGAAACAATTAAACAAATTCCTTGCGGGCACACCGGTGCTCGTCGGTCATAACGTGCAATATGACTATCGCGTGTTGAAGGCGATCTGTGACCGAGCTAATATTCGAGTCTGGACAGGCAAGCTGCTCTGTACGATCAAGCAGGCGAGGCAATTAAAGCTGCCCATTGCGAGCTATGATTTATCCACCCTTTGCGAACGATTTGACATCATTAATGAACGACCGCATCGCGCATGGGCCGATACGAAAGCGACATTTGAGCTCATGAAGTGCATTTATCAATCTCACCTCGTTTAGTGAGGAATATATTTCAGCGAAACCTCGGTGCCGAGATGAAGGCGCTGAGGTTTTTTTTGCCTCCGCTGATTAAAGTATATTTATTGTTGGGTATCGACGTGTTAAGGTATTAATAGTCAGTTAATAAGGATTAATTAGTATACTTAAATAACTGACTAATGAAAGGAGGTCATTAATACACGGTTGTGATTCTGATTCTGTTTTGGAAATGTTTACTCCACAGATGTGAGGCGACTATTCGAAAAGGGAAGAGGGAGAAATGATGGCTCTGTCGATAAGGATGACTTTCGGATCGAAATGGCTGAAGGCGATGCTGTTTGCACTTGTTGTGGGCTGCTGCTTCTTTGTATGGAACGCGAAGGCGAATGCAGCGGATTATTACGTGGATTGCTCTGCCGGAAGCAATGGATCAGGCACGCAGATATCGCCATACAACAGCTTTAACACGATTAACAGCATCGGTACGATGAGCGCCGGGGATCGTATTCTGCTCAAGAGCGGCGTCACCTGTAATCAGCAAATGACGGTGACCGGGCAAGGGACCTCGACAAACTATATTACGATTGATTCCTACGGCGGCACCCCTAAAGCGAAAATCATCCGCAACGGCAATCAAGCAGATCGCGGTATTAAGCTGACCAACCCTAGCTATTGGAAAATCAACAATCTGGAGGTAGGCAGCGCCGGAACGGGCATTCTGGTTACGTTCTCGACAGCAGGCCATAATGATTTGTCCTTCACGAATTTATATTTTCATGATATTTACGGCATTCATCAAGGATCAGGCAGCGGCAATGATTCAACCGGGGATGCCATCTGGAACTCGGCAGGGATTGAGTTCACCTCCAAAACCTTCAACGCCTCCAACCCCGCAAGCACCTATATTGTAGACAACGTCACTTTCGATACGATTGAAGGCACACGAAACCTCGATACGATTTCGATCGATTGGTATAATTCCGGCTACATGAATGCAACGGGCCACAAGGCAGCAGAGCATGTATTGATGAACAATCTCAATATGCACGGCGATAATGCGGGCGGCGGCACCGGTTGCGATGACGGGATGCGGCTGACATCGGTTCGGTATTTGACCATGATTAACTCGAAGCTCGACGGTGAAGGAGGCTGTCACTCGGATACGGGAACGGCTGCGATCTATATTGCTTTTGTAAGCGACTCGTATATTCTGAACAGCATGTTCACGAACGTGCCGAACACGTCCTCGCCGGATATGGTTGCTTTCGACTATGAGTGCTGCACGGATAACCTGCAAATCAACAATAACTACATTGCCGGTAACGCAGGCGCCGGTATTTCGTATTTGGCGATCCATCCGGGGCTCGGTTTGGAGACAAACAGCGTGGCAGGAGGCAATGTCTTCATTAACAACGGCAGCGGCTCGTTCCGCCGTGCGGGCAACTCGGATACTCCGAGCGGAACGATTCGCGACAATCTGTATGCGGAACCAAACAATTTCTTGTACCAAGACGGCGCCAATTACAGCGGATTTACGCTCACCAACAACCTTCAAATTACGAACGGCAGCAATATCTATCATGCGGCTAAGCAATTCAGTTCCACACAAGGAAGCAGCAATTGGTCTTATAAAGCGTTTAACGGTTCCTCGTGGAGTAACCTGGGCTACTATGATACAGCAAGTAACATTTGGCAGGCATCCTCGGTGTCGAACGTGCCGCAGGTATCGCAATTTGAAATGCACCCCGACACCGGAGTTGGCAAAATCGTTGCCCGCGCATGGACGGCGCCGACAAGCGGTACGGTGAGTATTCGCGGCCGCGTGCTGAAATCCGTCATTGCCGGCGGGGACGGCGTCGTTGCTCGCATCACGAAGAATGGGACACGGATTTGGCCGGCTGGCGCCGATCAAGCGGTGGCTTACAATGATCGCTTCGGCTATGAAAGCAACCTTGATGGCGTAACGGTCGCGGCGGGAGATGAGATTCGCTTCGAAATTACGAGCGGCGCAGCGGGCAGTAACCAGTACGATAATGTAAGCTGGTCACCGGCAGTCGCTTACACGGCTTCAAGTATTGCGGCGCAGTGGGATTTTGCAACGGCCGGAAGCACGGAGGGCTGGGCGAATACGAATCAAATGAGCAGCAGCGTGTCCGGCGGAATTTGGACGCTCACTTCAAGCGGCGGAGACCCGTATTCCGTTGGTCCGACTAACCTTGGCATCGCGTCTTCTTATCGCTATCTAAAGATTCGACTGAAGAACAATACGTCCGATACCGGAGCGAAATTCTTCTTCATCACGAATGCGGATTCGACCTGGAATGAAGCCAAATCCAAGACATTCACGACAGCAGCGAATATGGGCAGCTACACCGAATACACAATCGATATGGGAACCGTTGCCGGCTGGAGCGGGACGATTAAGTCCTTGCGCTTCGACCCCTTCTCGACCACAGGCACGATGAACGTCGATTATATGTGGCTGACGAACACGCCGTAGAGGACATGTGGCGAGGAGCTTGTCGGCGAAGCGAAGTGGCAGAGAGATATAGGCAAAGGGACAGTGGCAGAGAGATATAGGCAAAGGGACAGTGGCAGAGAGATATAGGCAAAGCGACAGTGGCGTGGTTAGAAGTGGCACGGCTAGCAGCAGCAGGGCTAGTGGCACGGCGTTGAAGGTGAAGCAAATTTAGGTGGAAGTGCGATGTAGCAAATCTATCCAAGGTGGCTGGGCAGGAGAAGTTGGTCCTGCTCGCCCACTTTTTTTGTTTTGGCTGAGTTGAAGGGAGCTGGGAGTTACACTGTACCGCCGAAATTTAAAGCAGCAATCCTCCGCCGATGTGGCTCGATAGACAAGTAGCTTATCCAGGTGTCTACATAAGCCGAAATTCGGGGGAATGGGAGAAGGTAGCTTATCTTGTGTTGTCCACGAGGCATCACCGCTAACTTTTGGTTGGTTTTTTGATAAAGTATACTATATAATCAAGTTATAGATTTATAAGTATAATGTAACTGTCCGCGCATCGGGTAGGAACCGGCAGAAGGGGTGTATGGTGATGAGAGAGACAATGCCGCTTTACAAGTTTATTGTGGAAGACATTAAAGCGAAGATCGGCAGCGGTCAACTGAAGGACGGCGATTCGATACCGACGCAGATCGAGCTGGCCAAGTTGTACGAGACGAGCGAGATTACGTCGCGCCGCGCGCTCAGCGAGCTGGTGAATGAAGGGCTCGTTGTCCGCATTCGTGGCAAAGGGACATTCATTCAGCTGCGCGACCTGCAACATGCCGACTCACCGGAAAGCGGCAAAATCGCGCTCGAACAGATTGTGCTGATCCATCCGTCCGCCTCGCCGCATCTGTTCAACCATCCGTTTTATGCCAATTTCATTAGCGGCATTCATGCGGCGTGCGAGGAACATGCCATTCGTTTTCAACTGCTGGACGTCAGCGAAAGCGATGGAATCGAGTCGAATCCGCTGGTCGGAGCCATCGTGCTGCCAGGTGCACCCGGTGCGCAGAATATTCTCATCGCCCAACTAAAGGCGTGGAAAGAAGCCGATCTGCGCATGGTGCTGGCTCACTTTTATTTCCCGCAGCTTCAAATTCCGTATGTCATCGTCGATAATCTGACGGGCGGATATCTGGCCACGGAGCATCTGATCTCCCTTGGTCATAAGCGGATCGGCATCATTGTCACGGGACACTCGCTAATGGATATCAACCAAGAATTCTCCCTTCGTCTGCAAGGCTACAAGCTGGCGCTCTCCCAGCACGGAATCGCATTCGATGAGTCTCTTGTATCGGTGATGGAGGCCAACGAAGAGCTGGAAGAGATGGGTTACGAAGGGGCCAAACAGCTGCTGGCACTGGAAAATAAGCCATCGGCTATCTTCGCAACGAGCGATTACAAGGCCTTCGGCGCGATTCGAGCGGGCAAAGAGCTTGGGCTGCGCATTCCGGTTGAGCTCAGCATTGTCGGCTATGACGATGTTATCCAAAGCCGCTACACGTCGCCGGCACTCACAACTGTCAATCAGAATACGGAGCGTATGGGCAAGCGTGCAGTGGAACTGCTGCTGAAGCCATGGAGCGAGAAGGCGATTGAAGAGTCGTTTGTAAAAGAAGAGATCGTACCGAAGCTGCTGGTTCGCAGCAGTACCACGCATTACTCCGCAAATCAATAAAAGTATACCTATATACAATGTAAAACAAATATTGAAACGAAATAACTTACATTGTATACTTAATTCGAAAGCGGCGCTGGGCTGCCACCTATTTAGGAGACCAGCGCTGCCTCTACTCTCCTACCTCAAGTCACCTCACTGATCACCAGCATCATCAACCAACCGACAGCAAATCAGACTCCTGCATCTCATCAAACAAACACCGTACCCCAAAGGAATCACTCAAGCGGAAAACCATAGGCTGCTTGATGTTTTTGGCATGCCATGCTTTTGTAAGCGCTTATATGTACGCAACTGCCAGGTGCTAGAATCCCCAATTAACAGATCAAGAGGAGGCTGCTTGAATGAAAATCGAGCATGTACGCGTCTTTATTGTGAATGGTGAGAAAGCTCATGCCCAGCAAGTGAGGCAGGGGAGCGTCAATACGGAGGGTTCTTGGTTGTCGGAAACGGTAATCGCGAATCCGATGTCCAATTACCCGGAATATTTCGATCGCAGGTCCAGCTGGCTTGGCATGGGAGGCCGCGTGATCGTGCAGATCATCGCCGATAATGGACTCGAGGGGTATGGCGAGAGCACGGGGGGCATGGCGACGGCGTCGATCGTTAACGAGCATATCAGCCGCATCTTGCTGGGGAAGGATCCGTTTCAAATCGAGAAGCTGTGGGACATGATGTTCAAAATCACGCTTCCTTACGGTCGCAAAGGCATTCCGATCATGGCCGTTTCCGCGGTAGATTTGGCGTTGTGGGATCTCATTGCGAAGGCCAGGCAAGAGCCGCTTTATGTCAGCTTAGGCGGCGCGACGAAGGATAAAGTGCAGGCTTATGTCACCGGCAACGAATCGACGAAGATCAAAGACCGCGGCTTCATGGGCCAGAAGCTCGCGATGCCATACGGACCGTCCTCGGGCTGGGAAGGCATGAAGCGCAATGTGGCGCTGGTTGCGGAAACAAGGGGTATTTTGGGACCGGATATGGAAATTATGCTCGACTGTTATATGGCATGGAACGTGGAGTATACAATTCGGATGGCGGAGCTGGTCGCGCCATACCGCGTCAAGTGGATCGAAGAGACGCTGCCGCCGGACGATATTGACGGTTACGCGGAGCTCAACCGCAAAGTCATCACGTCCGCGATCGCGACAGGCGAGCATGAATATACGCGATACGGCTACCAACAGCTGATCCAAGCGCGCGGGGCTCAAATTCTACAGCCGGATATTTGCTGGGTCGGCGGGGTGTCGGAAGCGCGCAAAATATGCACGATGGCTTCCGCATGCAATCTCGAAGTGATTCCGCATGCAGGCGGGCTGCAGCCTTGGGCGCTGCACCTGATTTTCTCGCAGGTGAACATTCCGTATGCCGAATTTGCTTATTATCAGGGTGCGGATAAAACCAATTATGATGTCGTGTTTGAAGGCGTCCAGCTGCCGCAAGACGGTTGGTTTACGCTGCCGGAATGCATTGGAACCGGACTTTCGCTGCGCGAAGGGGCACTTGAAGTGCTGGATGAGCTGACTAGATAGGAGGCAACTCAGATGAGCGTCTTTACAATCAAATGCTTGCGAACCGCGACGCACAGCGCGCCGAAGCCGGTTTTTCTATTCATGGAAGGGTTCGGGGAGCAAGTGCATGTGAATTGCTATTTTTGGCTGATCCAAGGTGCCGGGCAGAACATCCTGGTTGATACAGGGATGGGCGGAACGCATCAACGCAGCTACGGCGGTGAGTATGGCGAAGAGTTTCATAGACTCGATCAGAACAGTCATGCCGGGTTCCCGGTCGCCGAAGGCGAAGATACGGTGTCATTACTC
This sequence comes from Paenibacillus sp. J22FR21, assembly GCF_056269135.1. NCBI lineage: Bacteria > Bacillati > Bacillota > Bacilli > Caryophanales > Paenibacillaceae > Paenibacillus > Paenibacillus sp. J22FR21. Next base: position 516,928 of record NZ_JBWDNJ010000004.1, on the reverse strand, counting down.
GCTGCGAATGGATTACAGCCGCAGGATATTCATGCAGTCATTCTAACGCATCTGCATTATGATCATATCGCCAACATTCCGCTCTTCGTCAACGCCAAGATTTACGTGAATCGCAGAGGCTGGGATTTCGCGGTCGAACGCGGCGTACCGATCTTCGATACGTTCCCGCACGCACTCCTTCGTTACATGGACAAGGAAATGAAAGAGCAGCTTACACTCGTACCGGACGAGGCCGAAATTGTCCCTGGTATTCGGGTTATCCATGTAGGCGGACATACTCGCTGCTCGCAAGCGGTATTGATACAGATGGAGGACGGCATAGCCGCCATTACCGGTGATGTCGCTTTTCTGTACGAGAATTTGGAGCGAGAGCATCCGATCGGATTCGGGTTCAGCGCCGAGGAAAGTGTGTATGCGATTCGCCGGTTGAAGCGGGAAGCGGATATTCTGCTGCCTGGTCATGATGCGGCGATCTTGGATCGTTATCCGGATGGATGGGTAAGGGGGAATCGTGCTTGAGCGGGAAGTTGCAGGGGCAAGTTGCCATTGTAACCGGCGGAAGCCGTGGGATTGGCAGGGGGATCTGTGGCGAGCTCGCCAGCGCGGGAGCCACTGTAATCGTGAACTATACCAGTCGCGAAGAAGCTGCACTTGAGGTAGTTGCCGAGATCAAGCAGCGCGGCGGGCAAGCAGAAGCAATTGGCGCGGACATTGGGGTGAAGGCCGAAATCGATCGCATGGTCAGCGAAGTGAAATCGCGCTATGGCCGCATTGATATTCTTGTGAACAACGCAGGCATTTGTCCATTTCGCGATTTCTTCGCTATCGAGGAAGAGACGTGGAACCGGACGATCGCCGTCAATTTGGCAGGCGCTTTCTTCTGTTCGCAGGCAGCCGGAGCTGTCATGCGTGAGCAAGGGAGCGGGGCTATCGTTCATATCAGCACCGTAACGACGATGAGGGGCGGACCCGAGCAAGTTCACTATGCGGCGAGCAAAGGCGGCATGAACGCGCTGACCTCGTCCATGGCTAATGCACTTGGCAAATATGGCATCCGAGTCAATGCAATCTTATGCGGCGGCGTGGCGACTGACATTAATCTCGAGCAGCGCAAGCAAGCGGGAGCTCAGGTCGATGAATGGGCGTCGCACTTACCGGCCGGACGCGGGGGAAGGCCAAGCGATCTCGGTAAGGCGATTGTCTATCTGACATCGCCGGATGCGGAATGGGTAACCGGTGCTTTGCTCGCTGTCGACGGGGGCGCACTGATCATGTAATTGGGGAAAGAGGAGATAGCCATGAAAGCAGTGATGTGGACAGGACCGGAGCAAATGTCATTCATAGATTTGGCATTACCGGAGCCGAAGGAACAGGAAGTGGTCATCAAAGTCAGCCATGCCGGTATCTGCGGCTCTGACCTGGAAGGGTATCTCGGTCATAACAGCCTGCGGCATCCGCCGCTGCTGATGGGCCATGAGTTCGCCGGTGATATTATCGGCGCTGCCGCGAGCTTAGCGGTTGGTGATCGAGTAGTTGTGAATCCGCTGATTCACTGCGGCACATGCCCGCGCTGCGTTCGCGCGCAATATAACCTCTGTGATCGCAGGCAAATTATCGGCATCCACCGGCCCGGTGCTTATGCGGAGCAAATTACGGTACCTGCTGGACAAGTGGTACGCATTCAAGATGCGCTCTCCTATCGCCGAGCAGCGCTCACCGAGCCGTTAGCATGCTCCTTGCGCGCAACCAGGCGTGCGATGGCGACCGTTCCATTCGGCAATGTGGCCATCATTGGAGCAGGCGCGATCGGGTTGCTCTGCGCATTTACGGCACGTTTGCTTGGAGCGGGCAAGGTGTTCGTGCTTGATAATAATCCGCTAAGATTGGAGCTTGTCTCCCAAATGGGCTTCGATGGCGCGGTAGACAGCACAAGCGATGCATCACTTGCTGCTATGAAACAGGCGACGAATGGCAAAGGCATTGACATCGTCATTGATGCGGCAGGGTTCAGCGTGACGCGAAGTCTCGCCAAAACAATCGTCAATACCGGCGGTACGATTATGAACATCGGGCTTGGCAGCGCAGAATCACCGCTTCCGATCAACGATATGATTCGCTGCGAGACGAATGTACTTGGCTCGTTCTGCTATACGCCGCAAGATTTCGCCGATGCACTGGAGCTGCTGACCGACGGGAAAGTGACCGAGGAAGGCTGGACAACAGAAAAACCGCTGGAGGAAGGACCGAGAAGCTTCCAGCGGCTTGTGAAAGGCGAAATTCAATACGGCAAAATCATTCTCGCCGTCTAGGCGAATCGCATTTAACAACGTTTAGCAGTGTGCTAGCTGTCCTTCATCTTGGTCAGAAACGCGGAAATCGCGTAATGAGCTGCCCCGCGCACAGCGGACTTGTCACCTTGCTCCGCATAGAGCAGGCGGAATTGTTCCCGGTGATAAGCGAGTGCGCGACTGCCGACCGTAGCGGCGACGGCTTCGCGAATCCACGGTTCCGCACGCCGCATCCGGTTGCCGATAATCACAACATTCGGATTGAATACATTCACGATGTTTGCAATCCCCGTTCCGATCCATTCCCCAATCCGATGAAACAGGGCGATGACTTTCTCATCGCCTTGTTCGGCTGCGCCGATTAGGGCATCCAAATCCGTATACCCCAGCGGCTCCGCCTGTTCAAGCAATGCGTTCTCGGAGGCATACAGCTCCCAACAGCCGCGATTGCCGCAGCGGCATGGCGTACCATCCGCCATCACGGACAGATGACCAAGCTCTCCGGAGAAGCCGGCCGCCCCTTTGTACAGCTCCTTGTTCAGGATAATCCCCGTTCCGATTCCGATCCCGATGCTGACATAAATTTGATTGGCAATGCCGCGTCCGGCGCCGTATTTCTGCTCGCCTTGCGCCCCGGCATTCGCTTCGTTGTCGATGGTAGCCGGCACGCAGAAGCGTTCCTCAATCATGGCCCGAAGCGGAACCTGCGGCCAAGATAAGTTTGGCGCGAACAAGATCGTGCCCTCGCCATTGACGATACCCGGCACGCCTATCCCAATGCCAACCAGACCATAAGGGCTCGCAGGCATGGATGTCCTCAGCTCATCGATGCAATCCATCAGCTTCGGAAGCACGATATCGATCTCATGATTATCAATCGGCAGCTCACGTTCCAATACGACGGCGCCTTCCAGATCCGTTAAGATGCCGCGTATATAATTAACCCCAAGATCGATGCCGATTGCGTAGCCTGCACGGGCATGGAACAAGAGGAGAAACGGCTTGCGTCCCCCGCTCGATTCACCCGGGCCGATGTCGAGCACGAGATGGCGGTCGATTAAATCCTGCACAAGACTCGAGACCGTCGCCTTGTTCAGTCCGGTCCGCTCCGATATTTGAGCACGTGAAAGAGGCGCGTGACGAAGCACCGCCTCCAGCACGATTGCTGTATTCATTTTTTTGACTAAGGTCAAATCTCCGGTCTTCTTAATGGCCATAACGTCCCCCGAATCCGCCTCGCGGATGATTTGGGTACGATTTTACCACGCGGAAGGTGAAGTTGCACTTTATTTATTCCTCGTCGTCGTATACCTCAACGATCCATACGTTCGACTCCGCAGTGCCGCTGACCGTATGTCCGCCTTCTGTAAACGTAAAGCTGGCGTGCGCTTGATTCTCTAATCTGTGACCGGGCGGCTCCAGTTTTACTCTAGCCTTGAACGACACCGTCGCGAATGTGCCGGCAGGGATGGTACCAATCGGTATACCCGGGAAGCCCGGAGTCGCATCAGGCAGCCGTTCGCCGTTGACCGATACACTGCCCGGAATAAAGGCGGCTTCCATCGGAAGCGGATCCCTCAGTACAACATTATGTGCAGCATATGAAGTCGGATTCCGAACGACCAAGGAATAGGTGATGCGGTCGCCGACAACGACAGATATGGCGCTTGATGTTTTCTCAATGAGCAGGCCGACAACCGTAACGTTCGCACGCGCTTCGAACGGAGCCGTTTCATTCGAGCTGATGACAGCCGTATTGACGACTTGCGAACCAATCTGCGCATCCTGAGGGAGGATGAACCACAGTGATCCTCGTTGATTCGCCCCCGGCGTCAGTTCATCCAAGTGGAAATCATACCGCGCAGCCGCATCAACCAAATGAATGTTATGCAAGGTGACATTACCGCTATTGACGAAGAACAATCCCATTCTTAGCCTGCCGCCGGGAACACCGATGACCGGCAGTTTCTTCGTCAATTCAAGCCGTGGATCCGGAAGAACGAGCACCGAGCTGTCCGCAACGGCAGGCGGTGTCTCGCTTGTCGTTACCGTTACCACGTTGGTGATAATGGTGTTAGCCAGAGTGCCGAGTGGTACGACGTAGTCGGAATGAAGCGTGAACGAATCGCCGATATCCAAAGAGTTGATCGTTTCGTCAACAGCAACAAGCGGGTCGTGCAGCACGAGATTTGTCAAGATCGTGTTGGACGTATTCGTTACGGTCGTTTCGAACGCAATCGTTCCTCCCGGAAGTACCTCGGTTTGTGCGGACGTCTTCCGAACATCAATCGAGTAGACCGGCAGAATATCCAGATTCGTCATCGCCTCTTGCGGGGTGGTCTGATCAGAGACGGCCACAACGGTATTGAATATGCTGGTTCCGGCAGGTAATCCGAAAGGCACTTGAAACGGGATGTTCAAGACAAACGTATGCTGAGGTTCCAGCAGTGAAATGACTTCGTTCAGATTCAGCAAGTTATCCGTTAACCGAATGCCTGTTAAGGCCACATTGCCCGTATTGGTGACCGTGATCAAATAAGTGACGAAATCCCCAGGGATCGCGGTTCTTGAGCTTTCACGCTTCTCCAGACTTAAGGAAGGAGCAGCAGTCACGGTTACGGCGGCTGCGGCGGAAGCAGGCAGCGTTTGATCGGAAGTGACGGTTGCGACATTGTTAATCACTGTGCCGGCAGGCGTTTGAGGTGGAATCGTGTAATCGATCGTAATTGTTCGAGTCACACCCGGAGGAATAACCGGCGCATCTATGAGCAAACCAAGCAGCTCATCCGTGATCTCCACATTCGTTAAAATAACCGCTGAGGTATTAATGATTTCAATGGTGAATGTAACGGTTTCGCCCGGAGCGGCAGAAGCCGGGGTGACCGTCTTCGTTATTGAAATGTTTGCCGGTGTATCTACGCTGATCGATGCAGACGCAGTTACAGGCGTCGGAATCTGATCCGAGGTTACTGAGGCCGTATTCGTAATGATCGTACCGGCAGGAACAGCCGGAACTACGAATGGCACAACGAATGGCACGCTTTGACCGATTGCAAGTGACGGAATCACGTCCGCAAAGCCAAGCGTCGGGTCGGTAACCGTAACATTCGTCAGCGGCACGTTGCCGGTATTCGTGACCGTAATGGTGTAGTTCACAATGTCGCCTGGCAGGGAAGTCGACTGGCTGGCCGTCTTCGTCAACGTGACCGCAGCAATTCCATTCACAGTGACGGTTGCAGTGGCTGTCTGAGTTTCACCGAGCGCATCGACGAAGACGGTATTGACAATTACCGTGCCTCCGGGTGTGCCAAGCGGAACTGTATATGGCACGCTCAGTGTATAGGAGCTCTGCGGCGGGAGTTCGGCCACTGTCTCGCTGATCCCAAGGACAGGGTCCGTAATTTGAATATTTGTGACGAGCGCGGTGGAGTCGTTAAACACAATAATCGTATAAAAGACCGTATCGCCCGGATCCGCAGTCAAGGTGCTCACAAGCTTCTGCACTTTAATATCGCCGGCAGGAATCGGCAGTATTTCGACGCTGGCACTTGCCGTACGATCACCGGTCTGCATGCTGCTCGCTGTAGCTGTGTTCGCAATGATAGAGCCGGGAACAGCATCAACGGGAATGGTGTACGGAATCATATACGTTTGAACAGCGTTAGCATCAAGCTCCGTAATCACCGTTTGCAGACCAAGAATCGGATCCGTTACCAACACATTGAAGAGGGAGGCATTTCCTGTATTTTCGACCTTAATCGTGTACGTGATGGTTTGGCCCGGCAGCGCTGTCGCGAAATTGACCGATTTCGTAATCGTCATATCGAAAACATTCTCGGTGGTGACGGAAGCCGATGCTGAGACAGGCGGCGTCTGGTCGGAAGAGACTGTTACGGTATTCACATAGACAGTTCCCCCGAATGAATCGAGCGGTATCGTGAAATCGGCATTGATAGTCCGGGACTCGCCCGGTGCAAGGCTGTCGAACGTATAGTTTAGATTGAAAAATTCATCGACAAGCAATACGTTCGTTAACACAACCACGGATGTATTTGTCAGCGTAATCGTGAAGGTTACCGTTTCACCCGGAAGAGCGGAAGGTTCGCTTACGGACTTAGTCAACGATAGGGTCGGTGGGGTTCCAACGGTTACAAAGGCATCGGCGAACACCGGAGTCGGCGTCTCGGTTGAGGTTGCGTTCGCGATATTATGAATGATCGTTCCCGGCGGCAAGGCCGGAATAACCGAAGGGACGTTGAACACGGCCTGCCCGCCTATCGCGATTAGCGGAATGATCGTATCCACGCCAAGGAGCGGATCTTGGACGCGCACCTGTGTCAAGCTGGTGTTACCGGTATTGGTTACCGTGAAGGTATAGGTGAGTGGAGTACCGGCCGGTCCGCTGGTCGGTGCAACGGTTTTGGTTAAACTAAGCGATGGCACGGCCGTGATAATAACCATCGTCGTTGCCGTGGTTGGCTCCGTTTGGTCAGAGTCGGCTGTCGCGGTGTTCGTCAGAATGGTTCCTGCTGGTGTTCCGGCGGGAACGGTGTATTCAATGTCATACATGATCGTGGCGCCGGCAGGGAGGGTGGCGATCGTTTCCGTAAAAGACAGCAGATCGTCCGTAATGGTGACATTCGTCAAATTGGCATTGGAAGTATTCGTGACCGTAATGGTGTAGTTAATTATTTGACCGGGTACGGCCGTACTCGCATCCGCTGTCTTAGCCAGCGACAATCCGTATACTGCTGCGACGACGACTTCTGCCATTGCCGAAATCGCCGGTGTTTGATCGGTTATTACCGATGCGGTGTTGATGATTTTCGTCCCTGCGGGCGTTCCGAGCGGAACCGAAAAAGAGGCGTTAGCGACATATTGCCCGCCTACCGGGAGAATAGGCACCGTAACGGAGAAGGACAATACCGGGTCGGTAATAAAGACATCGGTTAGCGGGATGTTGCCCGTATTGGTTACCGTAATGTCGTAGAAGATGGTTTCGCCCGGCGCTACAAGCGTCACACTTGGTGTTTTGGTAATCGTGATGCTTGGGGCTGCGAGGATGGTAACGTCTGTACTCGCTGTTTGCGTGCCAAGTGAGGATACGAGAGTCGCGGTATTGTGAATAATTGTGCCAGCGGGCGTTCCGGCGGGAACGGTATACATGCCATGAAAGACGACGGAAGTTTGCGGATCGAGCTTCGCGATCGTTTGATTGACATGAAGCAGCGGATCGGTCAGCACAAGGTTGAACAGCGTCGTGGCTTTGGATTCATTGCTGACGGTAAGGGTGTAGATAATGGTTTGTCCGGGGATCGCGGTGGCGCTATCTGCTGACTTGGTCAAGATGACAGACGGCGTTTCCGTGATCAGGACGGTTGCCGAATCGGTTAAGGGCTGAGGCAAATTGCTTGCGGTTAGCGTTGCGGTATTGACGAAATTACTGCCAATTGGCGTATTCGCAGGAATGACGAAGGGAACAGAAGCCAGCTCACCGCTGGTCGCTGATGGAAACGACAAGTCCAGACCAAGCACGGGATCGACCAGATGCACATTTAAGAGCGTGGCACCATTCTGAACCACAAGTGTAAACGTGTAAGTAACGGTATCTCCGGGTTCTGCAGTGGTAGGTTGAACGGTCTTGATCAGCTCCGCTACAATCGGGCCGACAATATTAATGGTGACAGCCGCGGATTGCAAAGGCGTTTGATTGCTCTTCGCCGTGACGATATTCTGATAGCTGCTGTTAGGCGGGCCGGATTTGATGGAGGAATTAATCGTGAATTGTACGGACTGTCCGGCTGGCAGCACCATGACCGTTTGGTTAAAGTTTAGTTCAGGGTCGTCGACGACAATATTCGTTAACGTCCCGGCACCTGTGTTCGTGACCGTGATGACGTACGTCAGCGGTGTTCCCGGAGGGCCGCTTACGGAACTTCCGCCATTGACGGTCTTCGTCAGCTGCAGCCTCGGTGTACAGAAGACTTCCGGCAAACAGCCCGTAAAAGGGACGTGATGCTCTTCAATGGAACCGGTCGTATTGGTAAGCGATCCGACCGCAATCGTGCCGTCGATGTTCCCGAAGCCGGATGCGCTCCAAGCTGCGAATGGGGCAAGCACGGAACCTTTGATCGACAGATTAAGGTTGAATGCAGTTGTCGCTTGAAAGAAATTCCATAGAATGACGGCCCCGTTCGCTGGGGTGGATTGACCGCCGTTGATGAAAATCGCATAGCTGCCGAATCCGACATTGGTCCCGGAAATATTCACAAGCACAGTGGAGCCGGGCGGTGTGATAATGTTAATGCCGTTTGCGGTGGCAAGCGAAACACCGGAGCCCGCAACGTTATTGCCATTGATGTTGAATATATTGAGGGTAGGGCTGTTGCCGCTTAATACGATTTGGCCGAAGTTAACAAAGGCGGTTCCGGTTGGACCAAGTGAGCCCCACGAGCTTGAGGCACAGGTCAAATATTGCTCTGCTGCCGCAAAATCGACCGGCGTGGCGCGGAAAGGCTGACCGGCAACGCCGTTATTGTTCGTCATCGTGTAATTAATAATGGTTCCGGTAGGGCTTATGACGCTGTTCCCGCTGAAATTGGTGCCGCCGATGATGTTCATATTGCCGCCAACGATCAAGTCGGCACGCGTAGTTGATGTGGGGAGTGCATTGCCAATTCCGTAGCTGTTGTAGGTTGCATTGCCACCAACGGCCACACGTCCGCCGGAATCAACGAAAGATTGCGTGTGGTTCCCCAGCACGAAAACGTTAAAATCATTCGCTACGCCTAAATTACCGCAGGCCATCCAAACTCGCCTCCTGTGTGTTGAAAGAAAAACTATGTACAATGTATGCGAGCAAGCCGGGATGTATGCCTGTATTTGGATGGGGGATGTTATAAAAAAAACATACTTTGTTTAGTAGACAAACTAAGTTTAATGATGCTAGAATAGCTGTAAGAGCGTTTTCAATACATCCATTCTAGGAGGAATTATTCATGGCTTATTTTCAAAATATCGGTAAAATCGCTTACGAAGGCAAAGGCTCGGACAATCCGCTAGCATTCAAACATTACAATCCTAAAGAAGTTGTACTCGGCAAAACAATGGAAGAGCATCTGCGCTTTGCAGTAGCATATTGGCATACATTCACTGGTGCCGGCTCCGATCCGTTCGGCGTAGGCACTGCGGTTCGCGGCTGGGATTCCGCTAATGAGATGGATCAAGCGAAAGCCCGCGTTGAAGCGAACTTCGAATTCCTGAACAAAATCGGCATTCCTTACTTCTGTTTCCATGACCGCGACATTGCTCCGGAAGGCGCAACACTGGCTGAAACGAACAAGAACCTGGATATTATCGTGGACTTGATGGAAGAGAACATGAAAGCTACCGGCGCGAAATTGCTCTGGAACACGGCGAATATGTTCACGAACCCGCGTTTCGTACATGGTGCAGCTACTACGTCCAATGCGGATGTATTCGCTTATGCCGGTGCACAATTGAAGAAGAGCCTTGAAGTGGGCAAACGTCTCGGCGCAGAGAACTATGTATTCTGGGGCGGCCGAGAAGGCTACGAAACGCTTCTGAACACAGATATGGCGCTTGAGCTCGACAACCTGGCTCGCTTGCTTCACATGGCTGTTGCATACTCCAAAGAAATCGGATTCGGCGCTCAGTTCTTGATCGAGCCTAAGCCGAAAGAGCCGACTAAACATCAATACGACTTTGACGCGGCAACGACAATTGCTTTCCTGCAGAAATATGATCTCAAAGAATACTTCAAGCTCAACCTTGAAGCGAACCATGCTACGCTTGCCGGCCACACATTCGAGCACGAAATCCGCGTTGCTGCCATCAATGGCATGCTTGGCTCGCTGGATGCGAACCAAGGTGACCTGCTTCTGGGCTGGGATACAGATGAATTCCCGACAGACCTGTATTCGACAACACTTACTTTGTATGAAGTGCTTAAAGCAGGCGGTATTGGCAAAGGCGGCGTAAACTTCGATGCGAAAGTTCGCCGTGGCTCTTTCGAAGACGAGGATCTGTTCCTTGCTCACATCGCTGGTATGGATACGTATGCTTGGGGTCTGAAGGCAGCTGCGAAGCTGATCGACGAGAAAATCATCGACAACATCGTAGACAACCGTTACCGCAGCTTCAAAGACGGCATCGGTGCCGAGATCGTTGCAGGCCGCGCTACGCTGCAATCCCTTGAGCAATACGCGATGCAAAACAACACGATCAAGAACGAGTCCGGCCGTCTTGAGCGGATCAAATTGGTACTGAACGAAGTTATCTACAGCGTTTAATTCGAGGAGGCCAGTCAAGCATGTCCTATGTTATCGGAATTGACCTGGGTACAAGCGCGGTCAAAGCGCTTCTCCTTGATCGGAGCGGAACTGTAGCTGCTGAAGCTTCCCGTGATTATCCGCTGTATCATGAACACTCCGGCTGGAGCGAGCAGACGCCGGATGACTGGGTGGAAGGAACAATCGGCGCGCTTCGCGAGCTAGTGGAGCAATCCGGCGTACCGGCTGATGCGATTGAAGGCATCAGCTTCTCCGGTCAAATGCATGGCTTGGTGCTGCTGAATGCGGCTGGAGATCCGGTTCGCAAAGCCATTCTATGGAACGATACGCGCACGACGGCGGAATGCCGTGAGATCGAAGCACTAGTGGGCCAAGAGCTGCTGCTTACGGTAACCCGTAATCCAGCGCTTGAAGGCTTCACGCTGCCGAAGATTCTATGGGTGCGTAAGCACGAACCGGAAGTCTTCTCGCAGGCGGTTTCGTTCTTGCTGCCGAAGGATTATGTTCGCTATCGCCTTACAGGCGCGCTGCATATGGACTACTCGGATGCAGCAGGCACGTTGCTGCTTGATGTAGCGAATAAATGCTGGAGCAGCGAAGTGCTCGAAGCGGTCGGTCTTCCGGCTTCCTTCGCGCCGCCGCTTGTGGAATCTCATGCTTTGACTGGCACATTGCTGCCTGATCAAGCAGCAGCTTCCGGACTATCCGAGAGCACAAAGGTGTTCGCGGGCGGTGCGGATAATGCTTGCGGAGCCATTGGCTCCGGCATTCTGCAAGAGGGATTGACGATGTGCAGCATCGGCACCTCCGGCGTTATTCTTTCGTTCGAGCAGGGCAGCGGCAATGATTTCCGCGGTAAAGTGCATTTCTTCAACCATGGTAAAGAGAATGCGTTCTACGCGATGGGCGTTACGCTCGCGGCAGGCTATAGTCTCAGCTGGTTTAAGAATACGTTTGCTAAGGGTGAATCGTTCGACGAGCTGCTTGCCGGTATCGGCGATGTGAAGCCGGGCGCTAACGGACTTCTGTTCACGCCTTATCTGGTTGGCGAGCGTACGCCGCATGCCGATTCGGTTATTCGCGGCAGCTTTATCGGGATCGATGGTTCGCATGAGCGGATTCATTTTGCCCGTGCTGTTATGGAAGGCATTACGTTCTCTCTGAATGAATCGGTGGATCTGTTCAGACAAGCCGGCAAAATGGTAGATACAATTATTTCCATTGGCGGCGGCGCTCAGAATCCGGTGTGGCTTCAGATGCAGGCTGATATATTCGGTGCCGATGTCGTATCCTTGGAGAATGAGCAAGGTCCGGGGCTTGGTGCGGCGATGCTTGCAGCATATGGCTGCGGATGGTTCGAAAGTTTGGAGGCGTGCGCAGAATTGTTCGTGAAACGCGCCGCGGTTTATCATCCAGACCCAGCTGCTGTCAGCGCATATGCAGGGCTGTTCCGCGTCTACCAGGACGTTTACGCGCAGTCGAAAGCGTTGAACGCAGGCTTGCAGCCGTATCGCTATTAGATGAAGTTAATATAAAGCCGCTTCTTTCGAACGTCGAGAGAAGTGGCTTTTTTGTGTCTGTACGATAAATTTTTCTTTAAATATTTAACTTTCAGCAAAAATATGGTAGATTAGCAAAATAGACAAATGGCGCTAAAATGGAGGTTTTATTGACATTTCCAATTCACGCGAAATGTCGAATAATGTAATTATTAAAGTGACGAATTTCCAAGTATAATTGGAATATTGGGGCAGAGGCGGAGATCAACATGGGGAAGATGAATGGAAAGGTTAGATTTACGGTTGGTGCCAAGCTGATGATTTCCTTTATCAGCGTTCTGCTTTTGCTGCTTGTGAATGGGGTGTTGAACTCCCTCATGATGACCAAAATTAATGACAACACGAAGATGATCGCGGACAAATGGCTTGTAGGCGTTGAGACGATCAACAACATCAACTACATGGCGGATCATGTGCTGACCCTGCAGTACAAAATTCTTCTTGAAACCAATGCAAGCTTGAAGAAACAATATGTTTCCGATACGGATGCAACGATTAAGAAAGTAGATGATAGTCTCGCAGCGTATAAAGCAATTATGACAGCGGGGGATCAGACGGATCAAGAGCTGTTCACGAAGCTTGAGGAAGCATGGAAAGGGTATCAGGATGTTACGAAGAAGGTGTCAGCGAACAATAAGCAAGCGCTGAGCACGGCAGAAATTGTTGCGCTGATGAAGGATTCGGAGCACTCCTATGCGGCGATTCAAAGCAGCATTGATTATTTGGTCCGTAACAACCATACCGGCGCAGAAGAGGCGAAGGTGCAAAACATAACGATCAATTCGCAATCGCAGCGGACAAGTCAAATCGCACTGGTTGTCGGTACGATTCTGGTTATTTTCTTGACCTGGTATGTACGCAGAACGATATCGAAACCAATTAAGCAGGCGGCTGTCGTTGTGAATGAAGTCGCAAGCGGCAATTTGGTTACGGAAGTGCCGAAGATTCGCAATAAGGATGAGATCGGCGCTTTGTATAACTCGCTTTCCGGCATGATCGTGCAGTTGCGCGCTGCTATGCAGGGTGTACAAGAAGCTTCAGCAGGCATTGCTTCTTCTTCTCAGCAAATGCTGGCGATCTCGGAGCAGAACGCAGGGTCGTCGCAGCAAGCCGCGGAATCGGTTGCGGATATGGCTGCCGGAACGGAGATTACGCTGCAGCGTTTCGAGGAAGTAAGCAAGACGACGCAGGATCTTGGCGAAGGGATCAATCGTATTGCGGAGTCGACCTCGCTGGTCGCCAGCTTATCGGCAGATGCGAGTCGTCAGGCAGCGATTGGGCATGAAGCGGTATCGCAGGCGATGGTACGGATGTCGGCCATTCACGAAACCGTGCTGCAAGCAACCGAGCAGGTCAATCGACTGGAAATGCATACCCGCAACATCGGCGGCATTTCGAAGCTGATCGGTGAAGTGTCGAAGCACACGAACTTACTCGCACTGAATGCAGCGATAGAAGCAGCACGCGCCGGCGAGCACGGCCGCGGCTTTGCGGTAGTCGCCGACGAGGTTCGGAAGCTGGCGCTTCAAACTTCGGAAGCCATCGAAGAGATTGAGCAAGTGATTGAACATGTCACGAGCGACACGCTTACCGTCGTGGAAACGATGCGTTCGAGCTCCGTTGAAGTGGAAGCCGGTCTGCGCAGTGTGCGTGAAGCAGGTGCATCCTTCGCTGGCATTGCAGCAGCATCGGAGCGTGTATCAGGTCAAGTGCAAGAGGTGGCAGCAGCATCGGAGCAAATGGCAGCAGGCTCAGAACAGGTCATCAGCTCGATGCAGCGTTTGCAGGAGATTGCAAGGAACAGCTCCGAAACGGCGATGACTGTGGCAGCTACAGCAGAGGAACAGACCGCTTCCGCAGAGCAAATCGCCAACTCATCCCGTTCGCTGAGCGATATTGCGCTTGAGATGAACGCATTGACAGCGAAGTTTAAATTGTAACAAGCAGCAGAAGAACCGCCTCAGAAGTGTGCGATACGACTTGTGAGAGCGGTTCTTTGTTATGTGTTATGCAGGTAATCGTAGTCTACATCGACTCAGTCGCCCCAAATTTCACCGGGCTCTACGCCGAGCTCGGCCGCAATCAAATGGGCCGTTAGGCGCTGCGGCTTCTTGATTTTGCCGTTTCGGATATTGGAAATGGTCGTTAATGAGATTTGGGTGTTCTCGGCAAGCTGGGTGACAGAGAGCTTCTTCTCTACCATAAGCAAACGGAGCTTATAGGCCGGATCGATATCCGCATCACGCATGTCGCTCTTAAAGGATTGGGTTTGTTTACGGATGGCTTGTCCAAACTTGGATAGGTGAATGGCATTCATGGCAAGTGTAAGGATGGCATAACATTTAAAGCTGTCATCCGCATTGTAGAAGGGTTGAATGAGAGATGTTGTGAGGTACCTTTCTTCAAAAAGCCGTAGTGTGTACGTGATTTGACCCGACTGACGGCTTTCACGAAGTGAATTAAAGAAGCTGTGGACACGAGCCTGATCTTCTTCTACAACAAACTCTTTGTTTTGTTTCAGGGAAAGCTTGTACCTGTCATAGGGAATCGAGCTGCGATAGCTGCGAAGCGACGTCATTAATCCACCGCTCGTATAGATGACCGAAGACACAACATTCTGTTTCATCACCATTTCTTCAATCCATTTGTGCTCAGAGCGGTCAACAAGCTTAACGGTGTAATAGACGGCATTAATAATTTCGAGCTGCTGAACAAACACTTCAGCGAAAATATGTTTATCTGACTGCATAGTAAGATTGCATTCCGCGTATGCGCTGCTCTTCTGATTCGAGAAGGTAGCGCAAAGCCGGTCAATAAGCCCCCATAGCGTGCTGGCAGTATCAGGCTGTATCGTTGCAATATCTTGCCCGACCAGCTGCTCAGAGGAAAAGCCTGTTATAGTTGAGAAGGCATTATTAATCGTGTGTATTGTACGTACACCTTGATTCTCATGAATGATCATGATTGCATCTGTATAATACGTAAATAAATCATCCATTATTATGCCCCCCTGCTCCTGTTGTTCGTTTATTATAACATATAATTAATGGAAGGGAATGGATAAACATGCTTCATATCACAAATGGCGATCATGCTGCCGCGTTGTTAGCACGAACCGGGTTGTTCGAATCAGACCGTATTCTGCCTTGGAGAGAGAGCTGGATCGATGGCCCGGCGTCTCTGGAATGGTGGGGGTTAGCCGAGATAATTGAACGAGCCGTATGGTTTGAAACGGATTGTGGCGTACCGAGCGAGCATTACAGACGAGAGTGTGAGTCGCAGTTAGCCGTATTGACGAGCGCGGTACGTGAAGGCGAGGACATCGTGCTCTGGTTCGAATATGATTTGTTCGATCAAGCGATGCTTGCGGCTTTGCTTTATTGGCTGTGGCGTGCACCAGTACGGCTTGGACAAGCTCCGAAGCTTAGCTGGGTTATCGCCGAAGAGGTTGCCGGCGTTACAGATTTCCGCGGCCTGGGTCAGCTGACACCGGAGCAGCTTAGCGGCTTATGGCGGGAACGCAAGCTGGTTTCCGGTGATGAGCTCGCTGCAGGTGCTCGTGCATGGGAAGCTTATGCTGCAGGTGGCAGGGAACCGATTAAGTCGTGGCTAAAGAGCCAAGATGCTGCTATTCTGCCAGTGATGGCCGCAGCGCTGCAGTTCCAGCTTCAGCGGATTCCTTCCGAGGATGATGGTGAAGTAGGTATTGTGGAGCGATTAACGCTGGAGGTATTAGAGCAGAGGCAAGGGCCGCTCACGCCGGATAAGTTATTTGGTTCCGTTTCTACGGCAATTCCGATGCTCGGCATGGGTGATTTGTCTTATTGGGCCGTGCTCAATCGGATGGCGGCAGGTAATTTTCCGCTAATTATCATTGATGGAGACGAGCCGCTGCCGGGGTATGCTGCAGAACATCCGATCGAGTGGGGCAAGTGGCAGATTGTTCTTGCGGCGAACGGAATTGGCAAAGGGTAGGAATGACTTCTTGGGAAATGGGCATTCTAAACGGGAATGGACTATTTTGCCGGAGAAGGGTGTGCCTGAAAGATGCAGAATGATACTGCGTTATTTTTTCAATTCGGTGATAGCAATACCGCCGCGCTCGCGTGCAGCACGCTTCAAGAGCTAGGTTACGAACCTGTCATTCAGCAGGGTGGGGGCGTGCATATTCATTTGCATGGCAGCGATCTTACTTCCGCACTTGAAATTGCGCAAGCGCATGGCGGACAGCTTGCGGTTCAGTCCTCCATACCGGATATTGAGCTCACGAATGACGCTTACAATATGGAAAATATTACGATACCGGCGCATGTGGTCAACGAAGATTTGATCGCTCAAGAAGAATCGCAAGCCGGATTAACCAATTGGGACGACGACGCCCCCCAGCAGGATGATTTCTTCCCGGACGACGGTTCGTACGGGTACTTCTCCGGCGATGTACATACGTAAGGAATTGCTCGCATTGGATGCGAGCTCATTTTGACAGGCTGACCGGCTGCTGCTGGTTGGCTTTTTTTGCTGTACAGAGGTGACAAGAGTTCTCAGGTTCGGCCGATACGTAGGATGCGTGTTGCTCTATAGAAAAATAGCAGATGTCAAAATAACAACAGACACAAGTAAAGATATTCTATTAATGCGTTCTGCGAATCGCAGTACAATAGCTGTGAAAACTTGAAAGCGCTTCAATCAGCGAAAATACATACATGCTTTCACTTAAGGAGTTACAGAGATCATCAAAGGAGGCGTTGCAGAGAGGACAGGGAGTGTCCGGTAACGCATTATGCTTCAAAGATAGACAGTTAGATGTTGCAAACAAACGGGAGGTTATATGAGCATGTTCAGACGAATAAATGCCATTATTCTTACAGGCGCATTGCTGCTTGGTTTAATAGGATTCGGCTCACCACCTGCTAGCCGGGCTTACGCTGCTGATGATCCGGTTGTATCGGCAAATCCGACTACCCAAGAAGAGGTTATTAACGGATTCGAGAAAATCGCGGACTGGAAGTCTAATGACGGCGCTATGTCAGTTGCAGCAGATACAGGGAATAAGACGGAAGGCGCACAATCAGTCATTGTCACCTATCCGGTACCGAATCCGCTAGGCGACAATGCTTGGCGCGAAATTCTATGGAACACAAAAGAAGATCCACTCGACTTATCTATTGCAACGCAGCTAAAGGTAGATATTCGTCCCGTAGGTAGTCAAACAGCAGGTGATTACGAACCGCTCCGGTTCAAGCTGTATAACGAAACGGCGAATAAGGTTTTGTTTGAAGACGCATTGCCGAAGGAAACGGCGGATCAGTGGAATACATTTACGCTGGATTTAAGCAATATGACAGCGGCGGATAAGGCTTCAATCAGCCATATTGTCTTTTACATTTGGAACAAGGATTCTAATATTGGCGGCAGAACGACACTGCAATATGAGTTTGATAATTTAAGAGTAATAAAGCCTGTGGATTCGTTGATGGAGAGTGTCATTAACGGATACGAGAACTTGAACGATTGGCAGGGCACAACGGCTACAGCAAATACAGTAACTAAAACTGAGGGAACACAAGCAGCCGATGTTATATTTTCCGTCCCGAGTCTGGATAATGGAAATGCGTGGGTCGAGTATCACTGGGATTTGAATGCAAATCCACTCGACTTATCTCCGGCTACGAAGCTGAAGTTCGACATTCGTCCCGTAGGTAGTCAAACGGCAGGTGATTTCGAGCCGCTCCGCTTCAAGCTGATGGATTCGGTAGGCAGTGTAATCTATGAAGAGCCACTCCCGGTTCAGACAGCGGAACAGTGGAATACGTTCACTTTAGATCTAAACAATATCCCAGCAGCGAATCGCTCTCATATTACGAACATCATCTTTTATATTTGGAATGGCGATACCTCTATTGCGGGCAGAAGCACGCTGCACTATCAGCTCGACAATATGAGAATTCTTACGAGTCAGGTTCAACGTGTATCGGCAACTCCGGATTCTTCGGCCGTAACGCCGGGCACAAAGGTTACCCTTACTACACCGTCTGTGGGAGCTAACATCTTCTACACTCTCGATGGATCTGATCCAAAGACTTCTACTACCTCCATTATGTATACTGGCCCCATTACGATCTCGGATGTCACCACAATTAAGGCCTATGCGGAGATTACGGATAAGCCGAAGAGTGCGGTTTCCGTTTTCGACTACACAATTGGAACCGGTGTGTCGGGAGAAGAGCTCTACGGGATAAAGTCGAATGTAGCGGATATCGGAAACGGGATGCTTGCAGGCATCCAACGCACGAGCAATTTCGGTGCAGATGGCTTTGTGAACGATTGGAGCGGGCAGGCTTCTTTCACTTTACCGTCTAATGCCAGTAAACAAGTAAAAATATCAGGCTGGGGCGGTGTTAACGATTCGTCAGCAAATGCGGTACTTGCCTACGATGATAATAATCTCTACATGCAAGTTAATGTGAAGGATGCCGATCAGTTTGATTTTTCAGGCGGCGATATTTGGATGGGCGATAGTGTTCAGGTTGCTTTCTCCAAGGATGGCGCAGTTTACGGACCGGAATACGGCTTCTCTTACGGCGGCGGAACGGCAAGCAAATTCAGCTGGAATAGCGGGAGCGCTAAACTTGGAGTAGATTCGATCAAGTTGAAAGTCAGCCGTGACAATACGAATAAGGTAACCGCCTATGATTTGGTTATTCCGTGGCTGGCCGCGTTGCCTGCAGCACCAGGGGATAAGGTTCCATTTACATTGCTGATTAATGATAATGATGGTTCCGGCAGAAGAGGCTACATCGAATGGACGCCGGGGATCGGTAACGGCAAGGATGCAACAAGTCTTGGTTCCTTGATGCTGCTGGATCAAGACCAAACCTGGAGCACTTGGATGCATGGGCCGCAGGATGTTCTTCAGAATACAACATATGACTATTCAATAGCTGTAGCTAACTTCGGCGAGGAAGCTGAGACATTCCAGATTTCCCTTCCGAATGTCGGCGGTTCAGAGCTCCAGGAAGTCACCGTACCAGCAGGGAAAGTGCTTAAGAAAGCAATTCCGGTATCGTTCCCTACTGTTGGGAATCAGCAATTCAAGGTAATCATCATTAATAAAGATACAGGCGAGTCCAAGGAAGAAACGATTGCCGTATCCGTAAAACGGAATGCAGATGCATTGTTAAGCTTGCTGAATGAATTGAGTGAGAAGCTGCCGGCGCTGGAGGGTCTGCTTGCGACAGCTAAGGCGCGGCGCATCCCGGTAGACTACGAAACGGTGAATTACACTGTAATCAAGAACTTTATTCAATACGGCAAAGACGACATTACGAACGGTCTCTTAACGCGGGCAGATTATGTCGTAAACGAGCTGGATCGCCTCTACAATGAAGCGATCACGAATGTGCAGGCTTACTTGAGCGGTAAGAAGACAGCGTTAAGCGTTCCGAGATACGTCTCTGCTCGTTCGAAGCTGAAAGGCTTCTCGTTTATCGGCCCAACAAAAACAGCCACATCGAATCAAGTCGACAACCGGCCGATTTTCTTCACGGGATACGGCCACTTCAATCAAGCGAAAGCCGATATCCCGCAGTTTAGCGACTATGGCACGAATATCATTCAGATGGAGCTAGGACCGGATGGTACGGTGCTGCCGCCTGCAACAGGAAGCAAAGACGAGTTCAGCATTTCCACAGAACTTATTAAGAACAGCGTTATTCCAACTCTTAAAAATGCAGAGAATCATAATATCGCGGTCAGCCTGCTCATCTCACCGCATTATTTCCCGCAGTGGGCGAAAGATAAGTGGCCGAATGTGGTGAATACCGACAATTCGGGCTTCCTGAAATTCAACGTTAATGCACCGGAAGCACGCAAAATTATCGAAGCCTATATCAAAGCTTTGATCCCATTGGTGAAGAATTCATCAGCGCTGCACAGTATCATCATAAGCAATGAGCCGAAGTATGATACGAGAACGGATACTTATGCAGTGGCGCCATGGCACCAATTCCTTAAGAAAAAATATAAGAAAATCGGAAGTTTAAATACTAATTATGGTTCGAATTTCAGTACATTTAACGATGTTGCAATGCCTGCATCCAGTAGTGCAACGCCGTATTACTATGATTGGACTGTTTTCAACAATGAGTACTTCTCATCGTGGCACGAATGGATGGCTGAGCTAGTGAAGAAGCTTGCGCCAAATGTGCCTGTCAGCGCCAAAATCATGGCTAACTTGACTGGTGCAACAACCTATGGCGTTGATCCGGAGGATTTTAGCGAATTCTCGGATATGAACGGTAATGACAATTGGAATTACCTTGGTAATGGCATTGGCGGCTTTATCCGCGAGAACCGGTTCTATGACTTGCAAGGTTCGTTTAGAAAAGCGCCAATCTTTAACTCGGAAACACATGTTATTGCGGACAGAGATACCGTTTATACACCAGAACAAGCTAAGCATGTCGAAACATCACTATGGCAATCCGCTGTACATGGCAAGAACGCTTCTACGATATGGGTATGGGAGAGATCCTATGATTCTAATAGTGATTTCTATGGCAGTGTTCTGCAGCGTCCGGATGTGGTACAAACGATAGGTAAAGTGAATTTGGATTTGAACCGACTGGCTTATCAAGTGACTGCTCTGCAAAACAGTGCACCGAAGGCAGCTATTCTCTACTCGCTTCCTTCCATGGTCTACTCGAATTCGTATTTGGATATGATGGATCGGGCCTATGAAGCACTGACATTTAGTGGTCAAAGAGTAGGCTTTGTTTCTGAAAAACAATCGCAAGATGGTGGATTAGATGATTACAAGCTGCTTATCGTTCCGCAAGCTACTAATGTATCGGAATCCACGCTGAAAGCTGTTAAAGCTTTCATTAAAGCAGGCGGGAAGGTCATTATGATCGGCAACAACTCAATGAGCGCTGATGAGAACAATAAGCCGCTGAATAGCTCAATCAGAAGCGCGGTTCTTGCAGGTTCGAAGGTACTCGCCAGCGACATCGACAACGCCGCTTTAAAACAATCAATCAGAGCGAGTTTGACTGATCTACGGTTATTGAATGTTGTTCTGAAGGATAAGGTAACAGGTGAAGTAATTGACGGTGTGGAGTGGCTGAGCACAAGTTTTGAAGGTAAATTGCTTATCAACATTGCTAACTATGACCCTACTACAGCCTCCAAGACGATTAAAATTGAAGTAAATGGTAAAGCAGTAGGTAACGCGCGTGAGTTGATTAATGGCAGCACCGTGGATACAAGTAATTTTACTATCGCACTTGAGAAGCCATACTTGCTCTCTGTAGATCTGGACAATCGCCCAAGCCACCATAACTGAGTGATTCAAACATTGGTGAAGTAGTGCTTAAATGAGAAAGCGATTCACTAGAAACATCCGAATGAGTGGTGATCGCTGGAGCATTCTTAGGATTTCATGATGAGAACAAGTCCACGATGATGTCGTGGACTTGTTCTCGTTCGGTGGGAAGTTAGTGTGCCGTGGATTTTAGTTGCGGAATATCGGGTTGGTGGGGATAGGGTGATAAGCGGTTCCTCCAATAAAGCATCTTTTATGCTATAATTCCCATAACGATGTTAGCCTAAGGAGCGTTGGTGGAAGTGAATCAAATGAGGGGAGCCAACAACAGGCGGGTTAAAAGCCTTAATCGCAGCACGGTGCTTCAATATATCCGCAAGCAGGGACAAGCGTCTAAAGCCGACATCGCGGCGCAAACGCATCTGAGTTTTACAGCGGTTAAGAATATCATTGATGAGCTGCTCTCTTATTCGTTTATCTGCGAAGTAGGCTACGATGAATCAACAGGCGGCAGGAAGCCGCTCTTATATAAGCTCAAGGAAGACCGATTCTACTCGGTAGGTCTTCATCTCAGTGTCGCCCGCATTCATGTCGTCGTTCTGAATCTATCAGGCGGCGTTCATGCTCATTACGAGACGGAAACGAATCCGGATACGCTTCAAACCAACGCCATCGTCGAACAGTTGATCAGCTGCATCGAAGAAGCAATCGTGAAGTCGAACGTAGATCGCACTCGAATACTCGGTATTGGCATGGCGATTCCCGGACCGCTTGATTCCTTCGGAGGTGTCGTACTGTCGCCGCCAAACATGAAGGGTCTGGCGGGTCTGCCGCTTAATCAGCTGATTACGGACCATTTTGGAATCGAGAGCTTTATCGAAAAGGATGCGAACCTGATCGCGCTAGGCGAATATTGGCATGGGGCCGCTCAGGGAAAGCAAAATGTATTCTATCTCGATGCTGACGTTGGGATCGGAAGTGGATTGATTATTGGCGGTAAGCTGCACTATGGATCGCCTTATGGTGCAGGTGAAGTAGGTCACGGAACGATCAACATTGATGGCCCTCGATGCAATTGCGGAAATTATGGATGTCTTGAAGCGGTGGCGTCGGGTCTTGCTCTTGAGCGGCGAGCAGGCGAGGAGATTCGCAGAGGTGCAGAGACATCGTATCGAGAACGATACCTTGCAGACGAGAAGTCCGTTTCGATTGCTGGAATATTGGATGCAGCGCGTGACGGAGATCCATTGTCGCAGCAGCTGCTAACGGAATCGGCACGTTATGTCGGCATTGCGGTTGGCAATGTCATTCATCTGCTTATGCCGGAGATCATTATTATCGGAGGAGCGCTTACGCATGCGTACCCTCCATATTTTGAGCAAACGAAGGAAATTGCGATGAGCCGGATTTTCGCTTCCTTTGCCGACCATATTCATATGTACAAAGCCGAATTAGGTGTGTTAGGCGGGGCAATCGGTGCGGGGACGCTGGTGCTGGAGCAGTTTTTTCAAAAAGATGTAAGCGAATGGATAGACATGAAGCCGCTGCTACGTTGAGGGCGGCTTTTATAATGCCGACTTCTTAAATTCATATTCATAAGGTGGAGAAAACCCATTGACGCATTAGTAGATCAGTTGTAAAATCTATCCTATAATCACTACTTCTTAATATTATATTAATAAGTTTCCGCCGCGAAAGGAATCGATTGCTTATGAATCCGCATCTGAATGTGCTTCAAAGCAAATACCCGGAGCTTGCAGGATGCCTCGCGGATATCCAGCGCAGCTTCGAGCTGATTGAAGCCTGCTACCGGCAGGGCGGGCAAGTATTGGTAGCGGGCAACGGAGGCAGTGCTGCCGACAGCGAGCATATCGTCGGGGAATTGATGAAAGGATTCATGCTGCCGCGTCCGGTTCCGCAGTCTTTTCGAGAATCGGTAACAGAGCTGTTCCCGGCAGAAGGGGACGCACTTTGCAATAGCTTGCAAGGCGCGCTTCCCGCAATCTCGCTAGTCAGCCACAGCGCACTTATGACGGCATTCGCTAACGATGTAGCCTCTGATATGGTCTTCGCCCAGCAGGTGTACGGATATGGCCGGGCAGGGGATGTATTCCTCGGGATCAGCACATCGGGCAATTCTCGCAACATTATCCAAGCGATTCAAGTAGCCAAGGCGAAAGGGATGATCTGCGTCGGATTAACCGGAAGCTCAGGAGGATTAATGAAAGCGCTTAACGATTGCACGATCGTTGTCCCGCATGCCGTAACGCCGGACATCCAGGAGCGCCATCTGCCCATCTATCACACGCTGTGCATCATGCTGGAGGAGGCGTTCTTCGGATGAGTATAGTGACCTATGCCGGGCTTGATATCGGGGGCACGAAATGCGCGGTTACGCTGGGGCATGCAGCAGGGGCGGCAGGTGAGCAAATCGAATTGGTAGATAAGGTAGCTTTTCCGACCGAATCGACTCCCGAAGCCACACTAGACAAGCTATCAGCACAACTGGAGCTGCTCCTTAATCGGCATCCGGCGGAGAGAGAACGGCTCAAGGCAATAGGCATTAGCTGCGGCGGTCCACTGGACAGCCGCAATGGGCTGATTCTATCGCCGCCGAATCTACCGAACTGGGATCGCGTCGATGTCATCACGCCTATTAAACGACACTTCGGCGTCCCGGTCGGCTTGCAGAACGATGCCAATGCATGCGCGCTGGCCGAATGGCAGTGGGGAGCGGGGCAAGGGACGCGGAACATGATCTTCCTCACGTTCGGCACCGGCATGGGAGCCGGACTCATTCTGGATGGCCGCCTGTATACCGGAACGAACGATAATGCAGGCGAGGTTGGGCATATAAGACTTGCGGAAGAAGGGCCGGTTGGGTACAACAAGGCAGGGTCCTTCGAAGGATTTTGCAGTGGAGGCGGGATTGCAAGACTTGCGCAGTCTAAGGTAGTTGAGCGGCTTGAAGCAGGCGCTGCGCTGCCATCCTATAACCAGCCACAGCAACAGGTTACGACGAAAGCTGTCGCGGAAGCTGCAAGGCAAGGGGACTCGCAGGCTTTGCAGATTTTCGCAGAAGTTGGACGTATGCTTGGGCGGGGCATCGCTGTGCTGATCGATATAATCAATCCGCAGCGCATCGTCATTGGCAGTATTTATACCAGGCAGCAAGAATTGCTTGATCCCTATATGTTTGAAGAGCTGCGCCGTGAAGCGCTGAGCGGTTCCGCAGCCGTTTGTGAAATCGTTACTGCCGGACTTGGAGAGCATGTCGGCGATTATGCCGCGTTATCCGTTGCCCGGAATCTCATGGAGAAGAGGGATTGAATCGATGAATAACAGCATTCAGCTGCATATGATCGGCAATGCACATCTGGACCCGGTATGGCTGTGGCAGTGGCAGGAAGGTTATGCAGAGATAAAGGCGACGTTTCGTTCCGCACTTGATCGGATGATTGAGTTTCCGGACTTTATATTTACTTGTGCAGGGGCTGCTTACTACGAGTGGATTGAGCAAAATGCGCCGGAGATGTTTGCAGAAATTCGCGCCAGAGTGAGCGAAGGGCGCTGGGTTATCGTAGGGGGCTGGTGGATACAGCCGGATTGCAATCTGCCTTCGGGGGAATCGTTCGTTCGGCATGGTTTGTACAGCCAGCGGTATTATCAAGAGAAATTCGGCGTGATGGCGAAGGTCGGCTACAATGTCGATTCCTTCGGTCATCACAATATGCTTCCGCAAATCCTGAAGAAGAGCGGCATGGACAGCTATGTTTATATGCGTCCGCAAGAGCAGGAGAAGAGCATGGAGCGCAACGTGTTCTGGTGGCAGAGCCTCGATGGCAGCCAAGTGCTGGCCTTCCGCAATCCGATCAGCTACAACAATTCCTCCTCTATTCAACATGACGATCCCGTCTATGGCAAATCACTGGAGGTCATGGAGCTGGCCGAGCAGCATGAGCACCATTTCATGGGCTTCTATGGCGTGGGCAATCACGGCGGCGGTCCGACCATCGCTAACATCCAGTCCATTCACCGACTGCAGTCGGATCTAGGCAGCGAACGTTTCCGGTTTAGCTCTCCGAATGCTTATTTTGAAGAAATGATGCACAGCGGCGTGCAGTTCCCGGTATTCGAGGACGATCTGCAGCATCATGCGAGCGGCTGCTACTCCACCCATTCCGAGTCCAAAGCGTTGAACCGCAAAGCGGAGCACCGATTGATCACGGCAGAGAAGTTCGGTACACTCGCACACTTGCTTGCTGGCTACGATTACGCCGCACAGGACATCCAGCGGGGCTGGAAGAATGTCATGTTCAATCAGTTCCACGACATTATGGGCGGCTGCTCCGTCCAGGAGGCTTTTACAGATGCGAGGGAAGCCTATGGGGAATCGCTGAATATCGCGGCCGTGACGCTGAATGCGGCGCTGCAGCGAATCTCGTGGTCGATTGATACGATGAAGGACGAAATCCAGTCGCTCAGCAAAGATATGGACTGGGTGCTCTGGGAGCAGAAGGATGCAGGCGTTCCGGTCGTCGTGTTTAATCCGTTGTCTTGGGAAGTGGATGCGCTGATCCAAGTGAACAAGAAAGTGACGAGCGTCACGGATGATCAAGGCGAAGTCATCCAGCATCAGATCGTCCGTGGCTCGCGGACCAATGGCAGTGATGACAAGTTCGATACAGCGTTCATGGCGCGTGTTCCGGCACTGGGTTACCGAGTGTATTGGATCTATAAGGAGAAAATGCTCGGAGAGGCCGCTTCGCCAGAGCATCAGTTAATCGCAGAACCGGCAGCCTTAGAGAACGATTGGCATCGCGTAGAATTTGAACCGCATACCGGTCATATCCGCAGATTATATGACAAGAAGAATGCGATAGAAGTATTAAGCGGCAACGGCGCTGTGCCGATTGTTATTGACGAGCATCATTGCGATACTTGGGCGCATGGCGTATTCGAGTTTCGGGACGAGGTTGCGAGATTCGGCGATGCCCAGGTGAAGCTGCTGGAAGCGGGGCCGCTCCGCGCTGTCATGCGAGTAACGAATCGCAGCGGTCAATCCGAGCTGCGGCAGGATTTCATCTTATACCGCGACAAGCCGGGCATTGAAGTGCGAGCGAAGCTGGATTGGCGGGAGAAGCATAAGATGCTTAAGCTTTCTTTCCCTGTACGCGTCAGCCAGCCTAAGGCGACATACGAAATTCCGTACGGCTATATCGAGCGTCCGGTGAACGGCGAGGAAGAACCGGGCCAGCAGTGGCTTGATGTAAGCGGATCTCCCGATGTTCCCGGTCTCAAGCAATATGGTCTCACACTGCTGAACGATTCGAAGTACAGCTCGGATGTGAAAGACAACGAACTGCGGATGACGGTCGTTCGCAGCCCGATCTACGCGGACCACTATGGCGAACGAGACGAATACTGCGAATTTATGGATCAAGGGCTGCAGCAATTCCGCTATATGCTCCTTCCACACGAGGGTGGTTGGCAGCAAGCGCAGGTGACCAAGCGGGCGCTCGAGCTGAATGTCCCGCCTATTCATATCGTGGAAACGTACCATAAAGGCTCGCTTCCTCAGTCGTCAGAGGGAATCCGAGTGTCCGCAGATAATCTGATCGTTACGGCATTTAAACCCGCAGAGGATGGCGACGGTTACGTGCTGCGTTGTTATGAAGCGTGCGGGCATGGCGGCGAAGCCGTGATCGAGGTGCCGGCGCTGAAGCGAACGTGGACGCTGCGTTACGGTCAATGCGAGATTAAGACATTCCGCATTCCCGCTGACCCGGATCAAGAAGTGTCCGAGGTGAATATGATCGAGTTTCCCTATTAGCATGAAGCGGGCAGCAGCGCTCTAATCTGCCGTAAACAGTCTGTTCCCGAGTGGCAGGGATGGACTGTTTGTGCTGTGCACCGCGAAATCTATCACGATTTTAGTAGAAGGAAATCTAAAAACTAATGATAGAAAGGCCCTGCTCCATCTATAATTTAAGTAATTAAGGTGAGAAGGTGTTTTAGGATGCAGAAGATGCGGACAAAGGTGCTGCTATTTCCTTACCATTGGATAACAAAGTCGCTCTATCGGAAGATATGGTTCTGCTTCTTCATCACCATCTCAATTACCGTCTCGGCGCTGGGGCTCGATTATTATATCCAAACCTCCTCGGACATCAAGCAGCGTGCGGTCGGCAACATGGAACAGATCAGCAATCAATCAGCCGCCACACTGGAATCCTATATGCTGAACGTGAAGAACTTCGCGTGGGATTATTTTGGCAATAAGGATTTCCAACAGTTTGTCAGCAAAATGGGGGCCGATCCGGATGCGTACTCGCACTACTCTGCGAAATTCAGCCAGTTTCTGACCGATAACCCGGTGGTGGACTATATTATGGTCAGCCAATTGGACGGTTATATGCTCTCTAGCGGCAGAATGAATGAAAGCAACGAGCTGGACTTTGATTTCGAGCCGATCGAGAAGGCCGCTGTCGCCAAGGACGGGAAAGGGATTTGGGTCCCGACGCATACAATCGACGCGGCGACGAATCAACAAGTTAACACCCTGATGTTCGCGCAAGCGGTCAAAATCATCAATTTCAATATCGACACTCCTATCGTCGGTGTCATCTATATCCGGCTCTCGCCGGAATATCTGAAGAAGTGGCTCGGCGATATTGCCAGCGACGAACAGGGCAACTATATGCTGGTCGACTCGGCAAGCGGGCAAGTGATGCTCTCGGATCATGAGCGGACGGACGCGCAGCTGCAAGGCCTAAACGGGCTGTTTCGGTTCAGCTATGGCATATCTTCCCGATACATGTTCGGCGATGACCACGGCGTAGAGACGTTGTTCGTTTCCAACGAGCTTAACAATACGTCCTGGGCGCTTATTGGGAAAGTTCCGCTGCAGGTACTGCTGAAGCAGTTGAATACGTTTGCTCTCCGCACGCTTGTGATCGGGATGATCTGTCTGCTTGGCGCAATGGTGATCGCAAGTCTCCTCGCCAGTCGTATCATTACGCCGCTTAAGCTGTTGAAGAATGGGATCATTTCCATCGAACAAGGCAATTACGAGGTTTCTGTGCCCGTTACCTCTAAGGACGAAATCGGATACTTTATCCGACATTTCAATCAGATGGCGAAGGAGATCAACTCGCTCATCGTGAAAGTATACGAGACGGAGCTGGTGAAGAAGGATGCGGAGATCAAATCGCTGCAATCCCAAATCAATCCGCATTTTCTGTACAACACGCTTGGGATGATCGACAGTCTGGCCTCGCTTCACGAGGATGACCGCATCAGTCTGATCAGTTCCTCCCTTGCCAAAATGTTCCGGTACAACATCAGCGGCGGCCATATGTCCACGCTGCAAACCGAAATTCGGCAGCTCGAAATCTACCTGTCGATTCAGCAAATTCGTTTCGGAGCGAGGCTTCGTTATTCCATCGAGATTGAGGAAGGGCTTCATGCTACGCTGACGCCGAAACTGCTCTTGCAGCCGCTGGTCGAGAACAGCTTCATTCACGGAATAGACCATCTGACACAAGGCGGGGAAATTCGTATTCGAGCTTACAGTCTCTCCGATTCAGACGCGGCTATTACGATTTGGAATAACGGCCCTGCGATTGAAAAGCAGAAACTATTGTTGCTGCAAGGGAAGCTGGAGCAATGCCAGCAGCTTAACTATTCGGATCATACGGCTTCATCCATCGGCCTGTTCAATGTGCTTTACCGCATCAAGCTAGTCTTCGGCAGCAGCTATGGGTTAACCGTTCAAAGCAGCCAAGATCAGGGGACGACGGTAACGGTTCTGATCAAAAAAACGCGAGTAGAGGAGCCTTCCTATGAAATTGCTAGTCGTAGATGACGAACAGCTGATGAGGCAGGGCATTATGAAGAAGATCCAGATGTCCGGCCTGCCGATCACATCGATCTCCGAAGCGGGAGACGGCGAGGAAGCTTTGCGAGTGTTGCACGAGTTGAGGCCTGATATCGTAATTACGGATATTCGCATGCCGCTTATGGATGGGCTCACTTTCTTGAAGGAAGCGGCGCAGGCAATGCCCGAGCTGCAGTTCATCGTGATTAGCGGTTACGGAGAGTTCGATTACGCCCGCAAAGCCATTCAATTCGGGGTGACCGATTACCTGCTTAAGCCAGTCGACAAGGAAGAGTTGAAGGAGAGCTTGATGCGGGTCTTAGACAAAATCCGGCAGCGCCTGGAGCAATCCGAAGCAGGCGAGCAGATTAAGCATTTGCAAAGCAGCGCGGAAGAGTCGATTCGGGAGCGGATGCTTAGCAAGCTCATCCAATACGGACCCGGAGGCGTGCCCCAAGCGGAGAGAGACGAGCAGCTGCTCGCGCTGCGCCGGAACTGCAGCTATTTTGTCGCGGTTGTTTTCGTGCTTAAGGCGGTCAAGCTGCCGCATCTGTCCTTTCGGCAGGGGGACGAGAAGCTGCTTTCGTTCGCTGTTCAGAATATGATCTCTACCGTTCTCGAATCCACAGAGCGCAAAGGCGTGTTATTCCGACATGCGATGCTGGAAAATGAGCTTGTTTATGTGCTCGGCGGCCATTCGCCGGTTGAAACGGATACGCTCCACCTTGAGCTTAAAGAAATTCTCGGCGGCATTCAGCGCCTTCTGAAGCTGGAAGCAACCATCGGATGCGGCGGTGCCGTCAATCAGATGGAAGTCATACAGCAGTCCTACCAGCAAGCGAAGCAAGCGCTTCGCAATTGCATTCTTCACGGCAATGGCCGTATTTACATGATCGATGCCGGCGAACAGGTGAAAGCGGGCTTGCATTCCGTGATCTCCAGAGAAGACGAGGCCTTGCTGCTGCGCTTCCTGAGCGAGTGCAACGTCTCCGCGCTGACAGGCTGGATTGATGAACGTGTCGGGCTGATTGCTACAGGCAAGCAGGTGTACTTCGCTCATCTGGAAAGCTTCTGCGTCGAATTCCATCTCCTGCTGCGCAAATATTTGCTCACCCAAACGAGTATCCCCGAGTGGATTATCGGCGAGTTGGATGATCTGCTGACGTGGCTGCACGGCCTTACACAGTGGCAGGACATTCTAGGACATTTAAGCGAAATGGTCCACAATATCGTCGGCCACTTGTATAAACTGCGTCATTCCTCGGAATACAGCGTCATCGACGAGGTGAAGCTCTTTATCGACAGCTCGCTGCATGAGCCGATTAACCTACAAACCATTGCAGACCGATTCTACTTCCATCCCAGTTATTTCTCCCGCCGATTCAAAGAACGATTCGGTGAAAGCTTCGTAAACTATCTGACCGCAGCCAGACTGCGCAAATCCGAACAGTTTCTGCGAGATTCCAATTTAAAAATCCAAGAGATAGCCGAACTTGTCGGCTTTAAGGATGCCGCTTATTTCAGCAGCGTCTTCCGCAAGTCTACCGGCATGACACCGGTACAATTCCGTGCAGCGGTATCATCAAAATTTTAATAGTGCATAAGTTCGTTATTTCCATTAACGTGTTCAGCCGATCCAGCTATGATTAACCTGTAAACGGCGGCGGTGGCGACTGTGACCATGCTGTTTATGCTCAGGAGGTAAGGAATGAGAGAGCACAAGATTCCTAACGGGACGGCCGCTGGATTGCTGGTAGCCGCCTTATGCTCAGTACTGCTTAGCGCGTGCAATTCCAATAATAATCTATCAGGTTCGGCTGCAGGTGCAGGTGAGGATAACAACGGGGCTGTGGCAGCCGAGAATAGCGGAGCTGCTGTAAATGCTTCACTGGATGAGACGGAGCCAATCATAGAGATAACCGCTTGGGATCAACCGGCACCTGACGATCCCGGCAAGCCATTCATTGAAAGCCGGTTTAAGAGGTTCGAAGAGCTTCATCCTAACATTAAGGTTAAGCATGTTGAAGCATTCCAGACGAATGTACGCGAGAAATTTATGACAGCGGTTGCAGGCGGAGAAGGACCTGATGTGATGGAGCAGCCGTTTCCGGACATGCAGCTCTATATGCAGAAGGGGATTGCCGCAGACATCACGGACTTGATGAATAACTCGCCCGATAAGGACCGTTTCATTGACGGCGCGTTTGATCTGGCAACGAAGGACAGCCGAATTTACGGCATTCCAAGCTTCATGTATTCATCCGGATTACTTTATAACAAGTCGATGTTCAAGAAAGCAGGGATCGACAGTCCGCCGAGGACGTGGGATGAATTTACTGAAGCAGCCAAGAAAGTGCAGCAGCATAATCCGGATACAATCGGCTTCGATATTCTGGGCATGGACTGGGCGGATTGGCATTTTGAATATTACGTTTGGCAAGCAGGCGGTGACTTGACGGAGCTTCTACCTAACGGGACCGTTAAGCTGAATTTCAGCTCGGAAGCGGCTGTGAAGGCGCTCCAATATTATAAAGATTTGAAATGGACCCATAAAGTAACGCAGAAGAATGTCGTGCAAGATTACAACGAGAATTTGCGAGACTTCTATACCGGCCGATCAGCGATGATTCTGGGCAGCTCGGACAGCTTCGGCAACTTCTTGAAGCAAGGGATGAAAGCAGAGGATATTGGGTTCACGCCCTTCCCGATCGGACCATCAGGCAGAGCGCCTTCGCAAG
Source organism: Paenibacillus sp. J22FR21 (assembly GCF_056269135.1). Lineage (NCBI taxonomy): Bacteria > Bacillati > Bacillota > Bacilli > Caryophanales > Paenibacillaceae > Paenibacillus > Paenibacillus sp. J22FR21. The sequence goes on along the minus strand of NZ_JBWDNJ010000004.1, from coordinate 484,830 downwards.
TGGGAGGGAATTTCTGGATGCTGAATCCCAAATCGACGCCGGAGCAGCAGAAAGCCGCATTCGAATATGCGATGTTCTTCCTGTCGAAGGAGCATATGGAGGCATGGGCGCAATTCTGCTTGGACAACGGCTTTGCGATTAATCCGCTGTCGATTGTCAAAGACTTCGATGTAACGAAGTGGGTGAAGGATTTACCTCCGGATTATGTAGCGGCTGTCCAAGCAACGGCGAAGGATAAGCATCTGGAATACTATCTGAAAAGCAGCCTGAGCAGCTACCTCGTGAAGCCGATTCAGACGATTCTGCTTGATCCAAGCGCCGACCCGGCCACGGAGCTCAAGGCGGCCGAAGCACTTGCCCAGAAGGAAGTGATCGATAAGTATAACAGTGACATTATGGCAGGCGGCAAATAGTTGATCGGATCCGGTCTAAGCAATTTATTACTGCACCGCGCCTCATAGCGATTCGGTAGTCAAGCGCGGTGCAGCAAGTAGGTGGTGAGGAAATGGTGAATAAATGGAAGATCCCGTGGACACCGATTTTGTTCCTGCTTCCTTCTGTCGTTGTATTCTTTATATTCAAATATTACTTGCTGTTCAAAGCGGTCTATATCAGTCTCTTTAACTACGATATTATGACCCCGCCGGGCAAATTTGTCGGGCTTGGCAATTACTTCGAATTTCTCAGCAGCCATACGTTCTGGGTTGCGATGAAGAACACGTTCATATTCTTCGGTTTGTCGGTGCTGCTCGTATTCTGGGTTCCGATTGTGCAGGCGCTCTTTCTCAGTCATATGAAGCGGTTGAGCGGACTCTTTCTTGTGCTTTATCAAATTCCGAATGTACTGCCGCTTGTTGCAGGCGCGTTGCTGTGGAAGTGGATGTACAATCCCGATCGTGGACTGTTCAACTATTTGCTGGGTAAGCTCGGGCTTGGCCCGTACGGTTTTCTGAATGACCTTCGCATGACCAAGCTTGCGATTGTGCTGCCCGGCTTCTTCGCCAGCGGCGGTATCGGCGTGCTGCTTTACTATGCAGCCATCAAATCCATTTCATCCGAGCTCTTCGAAGCAGCGAAAATTGACGGCTGCGGGCCCTGGCGGCGCATGATGCTGATGATTTTGCCGAACATTTCGTTCGTCATCATCATTCAGTTCGTCGGGTTTATGTCAGGTGTTCTGCTGTCGTTTGATACGATATTCGTTATGACGCAAGGCGGACCGGCAGATGCCTCGCTTGTTGTGGCGCTCATGATACAGAAGACGGCTTTCGAACAATCAAGATTCGGGGTTTCGGCAGCGCTCTCCTTCTTCATGTTCCTCTTGATCGCCGTACTGACCGTGATTCAATTCCGCTTGCAAAGAGAGGACGACTGACCGCAGATGAGACCTAACCGTATTGTGGAAAAAGGCGAACGTAAGCTGAACGTCGCTTCCTATCTGGTTACGATCGTGTTCGTCGCGCTGGGACTTCTTCCGCTCGTTTGGCTGCTCGTAACGGCTATCATGGATAACGAATCGATTGAATCGACGACACCGAAGTTTCTTCCGAGAATTCCGCATACGATCGAGCTGACACTGGATTACTCCGGCTTGGGGAACCAGGAGCAGACGTTCTACGAGAAGGATGCGATGAAAGCGATCTGGTATCCGTGGCGAGCCTTCATGCGGGATAATATCGGGGAGATTACCGTCACCGGCATTAAGGATGGGCTCGAGCTGTATAGGGCGAAGACAACCGCAGCGGAGTTCTATGTGGGGCAGCCTTTTATCGTGTCCACCGATCGTTTCTCCGACAAAATCATGAATACGAAGCTGGGCCAAATCCGCGAGCGCCGCTTATCGGATTTCACGTGGTACGGGATATCGGAAGGTGATGCTTATGTAGGGAAGCCCTATCTATCAGATGAAGCGCTGAGTAAACAGCTGCGAGTCTACTTCGACGAAAGTGGATTGCTGGATGGTAAAGTGGTGGAACTGGAGCAGTCTCGTAACTGGCTGCGTTTGTTTGACAGCTTCCGAAGCTTGAATCTGCTTGCGGTGGAATCGGCGGGAAGCCTAGGATTCTATCATTTCTTCATGAACAGCCTCGTTATCTGTCTGGTAGTTATCGCGTGGCAGCTCTTCTTCGGGGCGTTGTCCAGCTATGCGCTCTCACAGCTCATTCCGAATCGAAGAATTCGATTCATCGTCCTGATGTATTTCCTCGCAACGATCATGATCCCTAGCGTATCCGTGCTCATTCCGCAATATTTGCTCATGCAGAAGCTCGGCCTCGTGGACAATATTTGGGCCATTATTCTACCGCATTTTGCATGGGGGTTCGTGATCTTTCTGTTCAAGGGGTTCTTCGATCAGCTGCCCAAAGAGCTGCTTCAAGCAGCACGCGTAGATGGCGCTTCGGAGCTTCGGACATTCCTGCGTATCGTCGTCCCGATGTCCGTTCCGGTCTTTACGATCGTGGCTGTGCTGACCTTTATTCCGGTATGGAATGATTTCCTCTGGCCTTACGTGGTATCAAGGTCGCCGCATAATTGGACATTCACGGTGGCGATGAACGATATGCAGAGCGGGCAGAACCCACGGCCCAACTGGATCAGCGCGAGCGGTGTCATCTCGATTCTTCCGCTGCTGCTCGTATTTATGATTACGCAAGGTGCGCTGGAGAAGGGGATGTTGTTTACCGGCGGAGTGAAGGGTTGAGTCAGGTCGCTAGAAATGTTGCTTAGATGACAACATTGTTGAAGCACAAAAAATGGTGGCACGGGGATAGTCCCTGTTGCCACCGTTTCTATTTATACGGTCTGCATCGCAGCATGACTGCCTGCAGTATAACCGGTCGAGAAAGCTGCCGTGATATTGTAGCCGCCGGTATAGCCATGGATATCCAGGATCTCGCCGCAGAAGTAGAGTCCTTCCTTGCATTTGGACTGCATCGTCTTCGGATCGATTTCTTTGAGGTTGACGCCGCCGCCCGTAACGAAAGCTTCCTCAATCGATAAGGTTCCATTCACGTAAATCGGGAATGCCTTCATCAGCTGGCTGAGCTCGCGCCACTCTTGTTTTGGAATATTATCGTAGGTGACATAGGGATCAAGTGTTGTTCGTCCCAGCACAATCGGTAGAATCCGTTCAGGCACAAAGCCTTTGAGCACATTGATGACGGCTTTCTTGGATTCCGATTTGGCCGCACTCAACGATTGATTATAGAGATCCTCTACACTCGAGTCCGGGAAAAAGTCAATCGTCAGCTGAACAGGAGCTTTGGTCTTCACCCGCTGCTTGACGACGAATTGACTGCAGCGCAGTACGATCGGACCGGAGATACCAAAGTGCGTAAACAACATGTCGCCTCGATGCGTGATGATCGATTTGCCTTTCTCATTATGAACGCTGAGCGCGACATCTCTTAACGCAAGTCCCTGAATCTCTCGTTTTACGATGAAATCTTCCTTCGACGTCAGCGGTACCTCGGTCGGGAATAGCGGCGTAATGGTGTGACCGGCAGCTTCAGCCCAAGCGTAGCCATCTCCGGTCGAGCCTGTGTGGGGCACCGATTTGCCGCCGACAGCGACGATTACGGCGTTGCCGTCAATTCGTTTGCCGCTGGCAAGCTTAACGCCAAGCACTTTATCTTCATCATACAGCACACTCGCAACCGGCGAGTTGACCAGCAAGTCCACATTGTACCGTTTCACTTGGCCAACCAAGGCATCGACTACCGTCTTCGCTTTGTCCGAAACGGGGAACATGCGGCCGTTATCTTCCTCCTTGAGCGCGATGCCCAGTCCCTCGAAGAACTCGATGATCTGTTTATTGGAGAAGTTACTCAGCGCACTGTGCAGGAATCTGCCGTTGCCGGGAATGTTTTTGATCAGCTCATCGGTATCTTTATTGTTCGTTACATTGCAGCGTCCGCCGCCGGAGATGCCGAGCTTGCGCCCTAGCTTGTCCCCTTTGTCGAGCAGCAGGATTCTGGCTCCGAGCCTGCCGGCTGCCACAGCAGCCATCAGACCGGCAGAGCCTGCACCGACGATGATAATATCATAGGGTTTCATTTCTACTATTCCGCCTTTATATAGTGGAATCTTATCCACGAGTTTCACTAATTATTTACTGAATAAAACTGCAATTTACCGTTAATTATCATACTACCCCGAATATCCGGCGTCTACTCATTGGTCAGTTTTAAAACTACCATTTTGAAACGTTGTAAATTTCCAAGACCTATGTTTTAATCGGATTAACAGATTATTTCTATTACATATACTGGGTTTCTAGGTGCTAGTAGGAAGGTGGGACTAGTCTTTGTGTGGAAGCTAATACTCCTGCAAATTATCGTAGCTTTGATGCCAGTATTCGCCTTTCAAGTTTGGTACGATTATTCGAAACCGCGCAAAAATATTCCCATCATTCTCATCCTCATTTGTGGAGCCTGCGTCCTTCTGGGGCTGGAGGTTTGTGTTGAGATCAAAGAGTTCTACTTGGATTACCATTATGCACCGCTCCTAATCGGTTCGTTATACGGCGGTATAGGCGTATTGATCCCATTGGCAACGATATTCATCGTATCGGAATTATATATGATGGATGGACTATCGGTCTGGATCGACGCTATTGGAATGCTGCTGCTGCTTTTCCCCATTATTTATAAGTATCATAAAGGTTTCCTGAACTTCTCCAGGCCACGTAAGCTTAAGATCGTGATGGCTTCGACTGCTGTCATTCTATTAATTCGCGCAAGCGCCTTCATTTATTATGAGCGGACCGAACAACCAGACCTGAACTCTACTGACCTCCTCTACTTGATTGGCCACGAGCTGCTCTATTTCTTGGTTATGTGGATGATGCTGACCTTTGCTGAGAATTTCATCCGCAGGCAAATGACGGCATACGAGCTCAACGGCATTTCCAACAACTATCGCATCGAGGTCCAGAAGCTGCAGCAATTTATTGATGAAACGCCGCTCGGCGTCATCTTCGTGGATCAACAGGGGACCATTACCCATATCAACGAAATGGCGATTCACCTGCTGCGTGATAAAGTAGGCGGCAAGCTACGCCACGAGCTGGTTGGCCAGCCGTTTACGATTATGTACGATCATATCGAGAAGGATGTCCTTGGCAGGCTGCTCTATCAGGCGCTCAATGGGCATCGACTTACGACGGAATATGTGCAGGAACAGGGCAAAATGTACGTCAATTCCGGCATCTGCGTGCGCGATATGCAAAATAATGAGATCATCGGAGCGGCTCTCATCGCCCATGATATCACCGAGCTTAGTCGCCTCCGTGATGAGATCGGTCGGATGGAACGATTAAGTTTGGTCGGCCAAATGGCGGCAAGCATTACTCATGAAATCCGTAACCCGATGGCCGTTATTCGCGGCTTCGTACAATTAATGCGGGAGCGCAGCCCGGAGCATCAGCAGGAATATTTTCGCATTGTGATGGACGAGCTTGATCGAGCGAATAGTATTATTAACGATTTCCTCTCCCTGGCTCAGAATCGGATTATTGAGAAAGAAAGCTGCTCGCTGCATGATATTCTTAATGAGATCATGCCGCTGCTTTGGGCAGATGCCAATTTGCGCGGACAGTCGATTGAGCTTCGTTTGGCGGAGCGGATTCCATCCTTAATGTTGAATGAGAAAGAGATGAAGCAGCTGATCTTGAACCTTGCCCGGAACGGCATGGAGGCCATGGATCAGCATGGCGTGCTGACGATCCAGACGGAATCGCACATCGATTATGTGGAGCTTCGAGTAAACGATAACGGCAGCGGTATTCCCAAAGAGAAGCTGGAGCGTCTGTTCGAACCATTCTTCACGACTAAATCCCGCGGTACCGGCCTTGGCTTACCGCTATGTTTGAGCATTATCGAGCGTCACGGCGGCGGTATACAAGTGGATTCCCAAGAGGGAGTCGGTACGACGTTCATTGTCAAGATCGACAGATCCCGTAATCATAATGAAGCCGCCGCTGCACTGAGCAGCTACTAAGGAGAAGAGAACATGTCTGAAGCGATCGAACTCGGCCCTTTACGATTGGATGCGATGCTGCTTGCGGGTCTTCTATCAGCGGCAGTTGGACTGGCCATGTTCAAGATATGGCTCTCGCGATCATCTCTTCAAAGGGAGACCCATTGGCTGGACATCGCATTGAATGCTGTTATTTGTACGATTATAGGCTGGAAGCTGGCGTTCCTTGTTCGAGATCCGGAACTGCTGTGGGAACGGCCAAGTGCGTTGCTGCTTGTTCGCGGCAGTGCCACCGATACGGCTTTCGGTTTTCTTCTCGCTTGTGCCTATGTTGCTTACGCAGGCAGGAAACGTAAAATTCCGCTTAAGAAGCTGCTGGATGTGTGGCCTTATGCGATAATACCAGGTTGCATCGTGTGGACGTTGTTAACGGACTTTCCCTATGCCATCCCTTATGCACTGCTCCTTGCTTGCGTATACGGAATCTTATTTCGGACCGGTGCTTCGAGTCGGATCGGCAGCGGGGAATCCGCCTCCCTTAGTCTTCTTGGCACTGGCATAGGTGGATTGTTCGTTAGTCTGTTTGCGGCATATCCTCCCGGAACATTACCTGCATTGACCTTTGGATTGACGATGCTGCAATGGCTTTTTATCGTGTTGTCGTTTATCGGTATTTTCATGCCTCGGAAGGTATTGATTAACGGATAAGCTGCTTGCCCCTCGCGCATACTAGCGGTGGAAGGGGGTGCCAGCATTGGGAAATAAACAACAGCAGCACAATGCCGGGGCTCAAGAAGCCGCAGCAAGCAATAAGCAGCGCAGCAGCGGTAAAGCACCGGAATCGGAAGGCTATGACAAGAAATTAGACGGCCCTAATCGCCCTGCGGACTAAGGGGGAATTAGAATGAGCAAGAAGAAACAAAAGAGGCCTATCTCGCAAGTCGATCTGTCTTCATTCCCGCCAGCGGCCGGTAAAGACGACTTGTCATTGGATCCGTTCGAGATTAATTTTCTACCGGAATTTCAATCGGGCCGAGGGCCGCATGATCCTTTCGTCAACGAATACGGCGTAGTGATCGGCGATCATCACTATGAGTCGCCTGAGTCTCCGCTCAGCCAGTGGACGGAAGAAACGGACCCTGAAGTCATGGCAGGCAACCAATGGGTGCATCCGTATAAGGATATCGGTTTCCTAACCAGCGAGAACCTGGATTATTTCGAACAAAAGATTCCTCCGCGTGGGGGGATTTATATGCATCCGGACATAAATGTCGTCTCAGCCATTGCAGAGGATGTTGCGGATTCGGATCGGTCAAAAGAGAAATAACAGCAATCGGGCGCGGTCCCGGTTGCTTTTTCTTTGCTTTCAAATAGAGCGGGGCGTATAATAGAAAGAAAATTGTACTTTTAAGGAGCGATTATACATGTCGATGTCTTTTGAAAAATACATGGTAGATATGGTGCAGCCAATGCGCGATGATTTAACTCGAATCGGAATTGAGGAGCTTCGTACACCTGACGACGTTGCTGCTAAATTGACGGATTCCAAAGGAACTGCGCTTGTTGTTGTTAACTCCGTTTGCGGCTGTGCTGCAGGTCAATGCCGTCCAGGCGTAGCACAAGCGTTGCAGCATGATATCACGCCGGATCACCTGTATACGGTATTTGCCGGTCAAGATAAAGAAGCTACTGCCAAAGCGCGTGAATTCTTCGCGCCGTACCCGCCGTCTTCTCCATCCATCGCCCTGATGAAAGACGGAGAACTCGTTCATTTCATTGAACGTCATCAAATCGAGAACCGTTCGGCTGCTGATATTGCTGCAGATTTGACATCTGCTTTCGAGCGCTTCTGCCGTTAAGCGGTGTAAGGGGACATGGGGATGAGCTTGCAGGACGAAATCATTAAGCAGTTGGGCGTTAAGCCTGAAATCGATCCAGAGCAGGAAATTCGCCGTCGCGTTGATTTTCTCAAGGAATACGTGCGCAAGTCCGGCACGACGGGGCTGCTCATTGCGATCAGCGGCGGGATCGATAGTGCGGTAGCAACAGGTCTCTGCAAGAAAGCGACAGACGAATTGTCCGCGGAGACAGGCAAAGAATATATGACTCTCGGCGTGTTCCAGCCTTACGGCGATCAGGTTGATATTGCAGACAGCTACGCGGTTGCGGAAGCATTCAATCTGAAATATCGCGTGGAGACCAACATTCAAGAGGCCGTCGATGAGATTGCCATTGAAGTGGAGCACAGCATGAAGTCGATCGGCATCTCGCGCCACATCAGCCGCGGGGGCAAAGGCAACGTGAAAGCCCGTACCCGCATGGTGGCTCAATATGCACTCGCATTCGAGCTTAATCTGCTCGTTGTCGGGACAGACCATGCATCCGAAGCGGTCACCGGCTTCTACACCAAGTGGGGCGACGGCGCGGTCGATATTACGCCGCTCACGTCCTTGAACAAACGGCAGGTTCGCCAGCTGGCAGCTGCACTCGGCGTACCGGGCGCAGTCGTCACCAAAGCGCCGACAGCCGGCCTCTGGGATGGCCAAACCGACGAGAACGAGCTTGGCATCACCTACGATGACAACAGCTCCTACCTCGAAGGCAAACAAATCGACGACGCGATTCGCGAGAAACTCGAGAAGCAATTCATCAAAACCGCTCACAAGCGTGACCCGATTCCGGGTATCTAGAGCTGTTTAAACCCGCCCCGCCGGCATATTGCCGGCAGGGCGGGTTTTTTAGTTTCGGTGCAAGTGCAACTCCTTCTAATCAATTCGCCATGAAACTACGCAGGACAAGTGGTATGATAAGGAAAGTAACGCAAAGCATCATGGATATGCAGCACCGCAGGTCAAAGTTGTGTGAGTTCAAATGAACCTCATGGGGAGGAAGCTCAACGAATGAATGCAGCAGTGTGGAAACATCGCAATCCATTAATACATACGCGCAGGGCACTGTCGGAGGGACAGCTGACGGTTGGTTTTATCGGCGGGTCAATCACAGATGCGCGCACACGGCACAATTGGCCGGAGCCCGTCATTGCATGGCTGGTCGAACAATACCCGAGTGTGAGAGTCGTGGTTGAAAATGCAGCGATCGGAGCAACCGGCAGCGAGCTAGCCGTATTCCGTGCCAAACGAGATCTAATTGATCGCGGCTGCCAGCTCGTGTTTATCGATTATGCCGTGAATGATTATGGCGATCCGTCGGATCAAAGAAGGCGAACAAGAGAAGGGTTACTCCGAAAGCTGCTTGCTGATGGAGACCGCGATATCGTGCTCGCGCATACGTTTATGCAGAATATGTATGCGGTGATGAGCGAAGGCGGTGTGCCGGATTCGATCGCCGAGTTGGAAGAGCTGGCAGATCACTACGGGATCGGTTCGGTGTGGATGGGGATGTATGCGCTTGAAGAAGTGCGCAAAGGCCGAATGCGCTGGGAAGAGTGGCTGCCGGACGGCTTACATCCCACTCATAGAGGCAGTTTAAGCTATGGGCATAGCATCATCACTTTTCTAGAGAAAGAGCTGCTGGGTGAGGCGATCAACGCCAAATCAGCTGTGCCCGCTTCCGAGTCCCTCCCTGCACCGCTGCATCCGCAGCACTGGGGAGCCGCAGAGCTGCTGCCGCTCGCACAAGTACAAACCGAGGGCCCATGGGTCATCCGCCGCTGGCCGTTCTATGAATGGATCGACCTGCTGGAGACCGCAGCAGTGGGCGCGAAGCTGTCCTTCACGTTCGAAGGTCGGGGACTGTCGTTAGGGTTTGATTTTGGCAAAATGTCCTCCGAATTTCGTTATCGGATTGACGGTGGAGACTGGGTGACCATGTCGCGCGAGCGCCCGGATTGGTGCGGGGATGACGGCTGGTATCGAGCCTGCTTCCTAGGAGATGATCTGCCGCAAGGCATTCACAAATTGGAGTTGGAAGTCACGCATGGCGACGGTCCGGAATGCAAAGGGACGAACTTCAGGTTGGCACATATCGGCGTCATCCGCTAGCGTGCGTAAATGTATATCGGAGATGAACATGAACAGATCGATTCCATTATGCAGTTTGATCATTATCGTACTGCTCTGCGCAAGCTTGTCATCATGCAGCAAACAGCCACAGCAACCGGCCGAGCTAACCGTATCGGCAGCCTCGAGCTTGAAGGATGCACTCACCGAACTGAAAACGTCTTATGAAGAGCAGCATCAAGATGTGCGAATCACGTATAATTTTGGTGCATCGGGCACGCTGCAGCAGCAGATCGAACAGGGAGCACCGGTGGACCTGTATATTTCTGCGGGCCAGAAGCAGATGGATGCCCTCCAGAACAAGGGTTTGGTGGGTGTGAGTCCGATTTTGCTGCGTAATGAGCTGGTTCTGATCGTGCCCAAGAAGCCCAATGATTCAACAGTAGCCGCACCTTCTGAGCTAACGGTATTAACCGATGCCGCTTATAAGACAATTGCGATTGGCGTACCAGAGAGCGTACCGGTCGGAAGCTACACGAAGCAGTCGCTGACAGAAGCGGACATCTGGGACGCAATCGAGCCGAAGTTGGTATACGCGAAGGATGTAAGGCAGGTGCTGTCCTACGTAGAGACCGGCAACGCAGACGCCGGTTTCGTCTATTTGACGGATGCCATGACATCAGCCAAAGTTACGATTGCGCTAACGGTAGCCTCTGAAACGCATAAGCCAATCGTGTACCCGGCAACGGTAGTGAAGGGAACGAAGCATCAAGAGCAAGCGTTGGAGCTGCTAGGTTTCCTGCAAAGCGAAGAAGCGGGAAAAGTATGGAAGAAGTACGGATTTATTTTGCCCTAGTGTAGTGAAAGGCTTACCAATCATATACTCCACATTCACAAGTAAGGCGGTTGACAGCAGTGATTATCGGTATTGGGCATGACATCTCATCGCTCGAGCGAATGGGCAAAATAATACAAGGCGATAGCGGCGCAAAGTTTATGCGCCGAATTCTGACCGAGCGCGAACTGGAGCTTGCCGATGCGGTAGGCGGGAAACGGCTGGTCGAGTTTGCAGCTGGCCGGTTCGCGGTGAAGGAAGCGGTGTCTAAGGCATTTGGCTGCGGGATTGGAAACAAGCTTTCTTGGCATGATATCGAAGTGGATCGTCATGAAAGCGGGAAGCCGGTTTGCCGACTGACAGACGGTGCCTGGGACCGGCTTGGCTTGATGCAAGCGAAGACGAGCATCCATGTCACGATTACGCATGATCAGTCATTGGCCTCGGCTTTTGTGATCGTGGAGCAGCTGGATTGAAAACGGATGCATAACATCGTCACCTAAAGCCCATAATTGGAATATACCAATAGGAAGTATGCAGGGTAGAGGGACGGTGGTAGGATGACGGCTCACTCTGAACGAAACGATAAGCGCTATTACAAGAGCGGAGAGCTTGTTCCGGCAGACGGCGTGTACGGAGATGCTTGGGGCAGTTTGCTGCCGCTGCTTGCGGGAGATCTGTTTCCGACTCATCCGAAGATGGGCGCATCCAAATGGTCCTTTGAAAGTACGTTGACTTCCGGTTTGCCTCAATTGCGTATCGGTAAGCGAAACAATCGCAATTAAAGATAAAAGATCCTTGCCGCAGCAACGTCATGCTCAAGCATTACGCCGCTGCGGGAAGGGTCTTTTTATTATTTCTTGGCACTTAACCAACTCGCCAGCTCCTGGACTTCGTCTGGTGTAAGCTTGCCTGAGAAGGCAGGCATACCGCCGCCGCCTTTATTAATTTGAGCGGTGATTTGCTCCTTCGTCATCCTTTTGCCAACATGCTGAAGGTTCGTTGTAGGTCCTATCCGGCCCTGCAGCTCCGATCCATGGCACGAAATGCAATTGGATTTATATACCTTGGGTACGTTTGAGGCTGTCGTCGAAGTCGGTGAAGACGAGCCGCACCCTGTCAACAGAATGACCATAAGCAAAGCAAGCATCGGGAAAAAGCGTGATATATCAATGTTTTGGCTGGTAGAAGTGCGCATAGGTGAGCGTAATCCTCCTTCTGTTGATGGGCAAATAAGTGAGACTTTGGTAGGAGATTCTCGGATTGCACCGTCCGTTCGGAGGTGTTCATTAGGCCGAAGAGTGCGTTATAATAGGAAAATGCGTGACACTCGCAAAAATCTGAAAAGTGGGAGACGCAGGTGAAAAGAAAATGAAACATACCTACAAGACGATCATACAGAATTATTTTCACCGATTTCAAGCGGACGTAACCATAGCAGCATTCTCTGCGCCTAAGAACGGACAGGCCATGGAGCAAGTTTCAGAATTTTATAGACTCTGGTTTATTATAGAGGGTGAAGGCGAGCTGATGCAAAGCGGCCGCTTGTACCATACCAAACCCGGACAGTTGCTGCTTATGCCACCCGGCAAGCAATCGTTTAATACGGGATCAGCGCCGAATGCGGTCTACTGGTGTAATTTTCGAGCATCCATCGGGGATATGGAAATGTTCGATCTGCTTAAGCTTCCGCTTATTGTGGAGCCGAAGGAGCAGGTTCACCTGCGGACATTGTTTGAACGGTTGATCGACGTCTACAGATCTTCGATGATTACAAGGGAGCTGCGCATTCGGGCGGCTTTGTTTGATATTATGGCTATTTATTTGGAATATGGCGGCATTAGCGAAGAGTCGCTTCAACAGGTCGAACCGCTTGAGAAAATCGATCGTGTACTGGATTTTATCGAGCATCATTTGTCCGAACAGATCGGCGTGGAAGATTTGGCTAGGCTCGCATATCTCCATCCGAATTATTTTATCGGCTATTTCAAAAATATCGTCGGTTACGCTCCGACACAATACGTGAACATGCGCCGAGTGGAGCGAGCTAAGCAGCTGCTGGAGAAGCCGGATTGCAATATTTCTGAGGTTGCTCAGCAGGTTGGGATGCAGAATCATTACTTATCGCGGATGTTCAAGCAATACACGGGCGTTACGCCGAGCCGCTATCGGCAAATCTATTTGAGCAAAAAACAGAACAAAACATGAAAGTCGTGTATGGCTGAGAGGATGAAACAAACATGGTGTCGGAGGCTTCACGCTATTTCAGTATTGAACTTCTGAAGTGGTATTTAGCAAATAAACGTGTGTTGCCGTGGCGAATGAATCGCGATCCTTACCGGGTATGGGTTTCGGAGATTATGCTGCAGCAAACGCGAGTGGATACGGTCATTCCGTATTATGAACGGTTTATGGAGAAGTTCCCGACAGCAGCCGCGCTTGCAGAAGCACCGGAGCCTGAGGTGTTGAAAAGTTGGGAAGGGCTCGGTTATTATTCGAGGGCTCGGAATTTGCAGGCTGGGGCACGTGAGGTGCTTAGCCTCTATGGGGGCGTCGTGCCGGATAATAAAGAAGCGGTAGCTGCGCTGCGCGGAGTTGGGCCGTATACGACAGGTGCGATTATGAGCATCGCGTTCAATCGACCGGAGCCGGCAGTGGACGGCAATGTCATGCGCGTGCTGTCTCGCTATTTCTGCCTGGAAGAAGACATTGCGAAGCCGTCTACGCGGATCGGCATCGAGAAGCTGGCGGCATCGCTGATTCCCGAAGGCTCAGCGGGTGACTTCAACCAAGCGCTCATGGAACTGGGAGCGCTTGTGTGCACACCGAAGTCACCGGGCTGTCTGACTTGCCCGGTGATGATGCACTGCGAAGGCAGGATGGCAGGGAAAGAGCATATCCTGCCGATTAAGACCAAGGCGAAGCCGCCGCGGCCGGAAACGCGGCTTGCTGCCATTCTTACAGGCAGCGGCGCGCATGAAGGCAAGCTGCTCGTGCGGCAGCGGCCGGAGAGCGGCTTGCTCGCCCAGATGTGGGAGCTGCCGCATGTGCTTGCGCTGCCCGGGGATAGCGGCGGTGCCGCGAAGCGCAAGGGCCGAGGCAAAGCTGCCGCAGCCGCAGCTGCGGCGGAGCTCGAAACCGCAGCGGCTTCCATCGCCGAGGTTCCAGCACCGACCGCCGGTGCAGGCAGCTTGATGGACCGCCACGCGGCCCAAGCCGACTATCTGAGCCGCGTGTTATCGGCGGAGGAAGGCCTGCTTGTCAGGCCGACAAGCTGGTGGGGCGAAACGGAGCATGTGTTCAGCCACATCGTGTGGGACGTGCAGGTATTCCGCGCGGAATTCGGATTCTGGCAGCAGCAAGCTGAGGCTGACGCGAAGGCTGCCACAGCAAATGTAACTGAACATCTTGCCGCAGAAACTGCTCCATCATACGGGCTGCCCGAAGGAAAAGCGCTCGCCAACTATCGCTGGATCGGTCCTGAGCAGATGAAGGAGCTTGCGTTCCCGAACGTGTTTTTGCGTATTTTACGCGATTATTGGAATGGTTTGGATTGATTTTCGTAAAGGTCTCGTTCTACAATGATCTATAGGATTGTCCATAGTGATGAGGAGGATGCTTAAACGTGAGTCAAATGCTGGAACGATTGCAGCAAGAGAAGGTTGTAGCTATTTTTCGTTATATCGAGGATCAATATGCAGACCAGGCGGCCGAAGCGCTGATTAGCGGCGGCATTACCCTGATGGAAATTACGATGAATACCGAAGGTGCTGCCGGGATGATTAACCGTTGGCGCGATAAATACGGCGATCAAGCCGGAATCGGCGCAGGAACCGTTCTTGATCTGGATATGGCGAAGGAAGCCGTAGCAGCTGGCTCCCAGTTTCTGATTTCTCCAAACTTGGATGAGTCAGTGGTGGAATATGGGTATGCAAACGGTGTGCCGGTATGGCCCGGCGTTATGACACCTACAGAAATTGTTCGTGCATGGAAAGCCGGTGCCGAAGCGGTAAAGATCTTCCCGATGGGTACACTCGGCTGGAAATACTTATCCGAAATCCGCGCACCGCTGGACAAAATCCCGATGCTCGCAACGGGCGGCGTCGATCTGGACAACATCGCAGATTACTTCAAAGCCGGTGCATGTGCAGTAGGCATGGGCAGCAAGCTTGTGAATTTGGATTGGGTGCGCAGCGGGCGGTTTGACCTGCTGACGGAGCGTGCGCGTCAGTTTGCTGATGCAGCTAAAGCGCTGTAAACGACCGGTAGCATGAGAATGTAAGCGTGGCAGCCTGCCGCGCTTTTTTTTTATCACCCAGTCAATTTCTCTCCTGGCCGGTGATAAACTAAAAGGGGTGATTTAAATGGGAAATAATAGGAGTATTATCCAAGTGCTCGCTCCTTCAACCAACGAGGATCAGGAATGGCTGAAAGAGCTTTGGGTAAACGAGTTTGGTGGCGAAACGGTAATCAGCAAAGGAAAGGAACATCATCTCCAGAATGTGGAAGCGGTCATTGCTTGGATGGATGGTGAAAGAGTCGGAGCAGCTACTTATCAACTTGCAGATGATGACTGCGAATTGACGAGCATTAATGCGGTCATCAAAGGCAACGGGATTGGAAGTGAATTGATAGCTGTTGTGGAACAAATCGCAAAGCAGGCTGGTCTTAAACACATTTGGCTCATTACAACCAATGATAATGTAGATGCATTACGGTTTTATCAGAGGCTTGGGTACCGAATAATAGCCTTTCACCCAAACGCAGTTGATGAGGCTAGGAAGCGGAAGCCGGCAATCCCGCTTGAAGGATTTTACGGCATTCCCCTGCATGACGAAATTGAACTTCAGAAAATCATATGAGCGCATGAACCGCCTTTCTCGCGAAGGCGGTTATGGGTCTGAACGGAGGCCGAGGGCAAAAAAAGAGGCCTGCGGCATCTCCGCAGGCACTAGAGAAACATATATTTTAAAAGGGGGGTCATGTCACTTATTATATAGAGCGATTATGAAGAAAAGATGAGGAGAGTATGAAAGAAGTATGAAGGGAATATTACAATTCGATTACGTGCGTCAAAACGAAGCAATCGCTTCATGAAGCTGCTCGGATTGGCTGCGAAACACACCATCTCTCCCATTACTTTTTGCTGTGTAAAGCGCTTTGTCGCAAGTTGCGTATAACGTCTCCAGCTGCGTGTGCTTATTCGGCACTACGGTGAGCACGCCTATGCTAATCGTATAAGGTACCAGCTGACTCTCGCTGAGCGAGTCGTTTAGTGATTGTTTAATTCGTTCGGCTAGTTCAGTGGATTCGGCTTCATTCGTTCCCGGGAGCATTAGCCCAAACTCATCGCCCCCATACCGGACGAACAAATCCTCGCTGCCTAATTGCCGCTTGACCCGTGATGCCAAGTTTTGCAAAACCAGATCGCCTACGTGGTGACCATAGGTATCATTAATGGTTTTGAACCAATCAATGTCGAATAGCAGATAGGAAACAGGTTTCTCCTTCTTCGCATACTGAGCAAGAGCCAGCTTCGCTTGGATTGTAAACGTTCTGCGGTTCAGTGTACCCGTCAAATCATCATAGCTCGCTAACTGGACTAATTCCTGATTGGCTTTCTCCTTCAATAGCAATACAAAAGAAGTACTCCCCAGAACCGTAAGCAGGAATATCCCCAATATCGAAATCAATTGAAAGATGCCCGGAACGAAGAAGCTAGCCGATTTCACGGATTGTAAAGCAATTATTCCTCTTGCCAGAAAAATCACAATTGCAATCATATATAGACTGCCGGTAACTCTCATAAGCACAGTTGATCCTCGCTCCAGCAGCCGATAGGAAGGAATTAACAATACCGCTATGACCCAAGAGATATAGGCAATGCGTATATATTCCTTGTTATGCAGAAGCAGGATCAATTGAAAGCCAATAATACTGCATATAGTAAAGGTCGTTAATCTTTTGTTGGTCTTGAGCCCAATTGGTTTATGAAGATTCAGGAGGGTTACGATTTCAATGGCAGTCCCTACTAATAGAATAGAGTTCGCCAAACTAATGGTTACAAATTCCGGTACGCTGTCTCCTCGAAGCGCCATACTAAACCAAGCCATAATTTGCAAACATTTCGCCAACAGGTAATTTTTGATCGATGCTAAATTCGTACGATCCAGCCAATAGGCGCTAGCAAGTAATAACGCTAATAAATAACCAATTCCAAGCGCAATAATAATCGTGCGTACATCTAAATATAAATTCATGTTGTGCACCTGCTTAAGTAGGAATAGCGATTCCATCTGATTATAACAAATACTGGTGGAGTGTATATACACCTGTCTGGGAAGCTCACTTAAGTTGGCTCCAACATAAAGCGGATTTAATTCTTACAAAATAATTACTCGGTTCCATCAATTTCTACTATTCTCAGCGGAAACTCTCTTAAAAAAACAAAAAGGCCTGCGGCATATCCGCAGGCACAAGAGAAAATATATAATAAAGGGGGGTCATGTGTTTATTATAAGGGCTTAATATGAAAGGAATATGAAGGGAATATTACAATTACATTACAAAGTTAAAATTTGGAGGCTAGGATGGAGCAAAATCGATATGTTTTGGCATGAGCTCGGTATTGTACCAGGCTTGTGCCTTTTTATTGTGGCTTGTCGGTTTTATCTGATGGGGCTGGCTTTGATAAATTATTTTATGAGTTCCCGCTTATTTTATTATTTGTTGTGCATGGAATAAAACCTTACATTAAATATACAGATCTGATGATCTTTGATAGCGTGGCGGCAGTAGTAATTACTCTCTACCTGCAAGCCAAGCGATAAGAGGAACAGTTAAGCAATGATAGAGATAGATAAAAGGAGAGAATACCAGAATGAATACTGCTCTTGATCATCATGTTCATATCGCAATTGAAAAAGTTGAACGAGAGGCATGGTTTGATTTATTTGCCGCAGCGCCAGACGAATATGTCCGACATTCCAAGAACTCCAGTACGCGTTTGGGTACTAGCGTTGCCCTCTCGGATCCGGGGACGCCAATTTATGAATTCAACCGGGTTCTGGGATTAGGCATCGATAATCCTGCAACCCAAGCAGAATTGGAACTGGCGATTGCATGGATGAATGAACACGCGGCTCCGTCATACGCCTTGCAAATTGCACCGGCTGCGCGTCCTGTTACCTTTGAAGAACAAGTTCAAGCAAATGGATTCAATCGTACCGGGAACGGTCTGGCCAAATTCTACCGGGATGCATGGCCTGCGGAAAGTCATCCCAAGCCATCTTCAATTGAAGTCAAGCTGATGATGCCGCGTCACGCTGAAGATTTCGGTTATAGCGTGCAGGCAGGTTTCGGTCTGCCTGCGTCTGTTATCCCGTGGTTCTCGGCATTGGTTGGACGACCCAAATGGAACGTTTACGTGGCATACGATGGTCAAATTCCAGTGGCTTGCGGAGCTATGTTTATCGATAATAATTGGGCTTGGTTTGGGATTGATGCAACAGTATCCGAATATCGCGGCAGAGGAGCCCAGAACGCCATCATTAAACGACGGATAACGGATGGGATTGATGCAGGTGTTATTGGATTCACTGCGGAAACCGGACAACCGTCCGAAGGACAAGAGAATCAGAATAAGTCTTATTGCAACTACCAGCGGGCAGGGTTTAAGCGGCAGTACATTCGCCCGAACTATGTAATCAGATAACGAAGCATACTCGATTGGCGCAGCATCCGAACCAGTCAAGCTGACATTCGTCACTTATCTTCTGAGTAATCAGTTGAAAACGATCGTGCAGCAGTACGAGCAGCTGCATCCGAGCGTCGACATCAACCTCTTGGCTACGCCGGCGTCCGGGAAGGATCTGGGCGAAGTGCTGGCGTACAGGGATAAGTTCGTGACCGTAACCAATACCACGATGCTCGCTGGTAAAGGCCCTGATTTGGTCGAACTGGACGAGTTGCCCCTGATGGCTGCCGGCACGCTTCAGACGGACTCAGGAACTGCCGTCGCAGTCGAGGCAGAGATGTTGAAGCAACTGAAGAGCAAGCTCGTGAACGCTACAAACTGGGTTAGGACGCCTTCTGACCTCGACAATGTGATCATGTCCGAATCCGAGGCGTTCTTCAGCGGACAGAAGACGGCACAAGCGGTCGCGCAGATCGTGGCGAGCAAGGCGGAATTAATTATGAACGAATAGGTTGACCCCCACTCAACAAACGGGCTATTTCATCCGATAACTTCTCCTCATAACCATTTGTTATACCCCGCCTAACATAACGATAGTACAAACAATAGCCATATCATGATACATTATGGCAATTACGATAAGGCATAAATAAAAGCTATAAATTATTTTATTCATGCAGCATTATTTATTAATTTGTTTGGTATGTGAGAGAAACTTACAATTGAAGGTATTGTGTGATAGGGAAGGAGAAGTTATGGTTGATTTTGAATGGTACAGAAGTTTTATTGCCATTTATAAACACAGTTCGGTTTCAGAGGCCGCGAGGACCCGGATTATGACGCAGCCGGCGATGAGCCAGCACCTCGCCTCGCTTGAAGCCAGAGTCGGTGAACAACTGTTCTTTCGAACTTCGCGAAAATTAGTTCCAACTGAACGCGGTAAGCAGCTTTATGCTCATGTTGCACCTCATATTGAGGCATTAGACGAGAGAACGATGGAATTAAAACATAATTTGTCTCCATTAAGGAACACGATTAGAATCGGTACGACACCTGAGTTGTTTGGCGAGATCGTTATGGCTTCTTTGTCCCAAATGGAATGGAATATCGTTTCCTATTTCGGTGATACCGAACAACTATTGGAGCTTCTAAAAGAAGATCGTGTGGATATCATATTAACGCCAAGTAAATTTGTAACGCCTGGCATTGAGTACGTGCGGCTTATGGAGGAGAGCTTTGTCGTTGTTGCCCCTTATGAAACCGTTGTGCCGGATTGTACGCATTTGAAGGATATGGAGAGCTGGCTTTCGGAGCAACGATGGATTAGCTATGGTCTTGAACTCCCTATTATCAGAAAATATTGGAAAGAAATATTCAAAAAAGGACCGCTAATCAATCCAACTCATGTCATCCCGAGCATGCCGTTAATATTAAAAGCGATTGAAGAAGGTGTGGGGATAAGCCTGCTTCCGGTTCATATGCTGAAGGATCACAAGACAACAAAGCCTAGGTGGAAGTTAGTATTTGATCATATGACCATTCATAACGATTTATTGATCGGAATTAAATCCAAGCACAAGCATGTTCTGGCCATCAATGAATTTATTAAATGTTTAAGTAAACATCATAAGAATACTAGTAAAAACAGTAAAGAACTGATTGGAATTGGAGCGACAAATGAGTATGCCCGATTAATCATAGATAGTTACGAGCGTCTGACAGGGAAAATGCTCTTAGACGAGAAGGCGATGCCAGGCGATGAATTCAATCAGCTATACCATGCCCCGCTCGTCGTACTGACTCATGGGCCGGAAGCGGATCCGATTCTGAATTATAGCAATCTCGCCGCACAGGAACTGTGGGAAATGGATTGGAATGCTTTCATGGGCACGCCGTCAAGATGGACGACAGAGCAAGCGGATAGGGAGGAGCGGGATCGCTTATTTACAAATGTTGGTGAGCATGGATTCGTCGATAATTATACGGGAATTCGGATTTCCAGCACGGGCAGAAGATTCTATGTCCAGCAGGCAACGGTGTGGAATCTGATCGACGAAAGTGGTGTGAATCATGGTCAAGCCGCCGCTTTTCGAGAATATCGCTATATTTAACTCCAAGGAGAATGCTGATTGATGGCTAGTAACAGGAAAGAATCGATCGTGGATAATTATGTGAAGGCTTATGAGCAGTTGAGCAAAAGCAGCGGGGTGTTTACATTCGTTCAAGAAGACCGCATTCAGCGTTGCGAGTCCAATATTGCGTTAGGTCCAATTAACAGTGTATTAACCTATAAACGCTCAGAAACCAAAGACCCTATTGACGAAGTTAAAGAAATTGAAGAGGCTTATGCCGCAAAAGGAATGAAGCTCATTTGGTTGACTTATTCCCATGAACCTGATGAACTCGTTGACAATGCTTTGCAGGTTAACAAGTTTCAATCCATAGAAGAGATGACAGGTTTCGGATTATCATTGGATGATTGGACCTCCGATCTATTTATTGATGGATTTGAAGTCCGGCCCGTTCGATCAGAGGCGGAACTTGAATTCTACAGAACAATAGCTTTAGCCGGTTTTGATATCCCTGGTACCATGGCGGAGATTTTTTGTAAAATATTTGTTGATGGGCCTGCTCAGGACAAGTCTTTCCAACACTATGTAGCCTATATGGAAGGTGAACCGGTAACTACCGTTACGACGTTCGAGGCGGATGGGGTTGTGGGAATCTATAATGTCGCAACACCAGCTGCTTATCGTAGAAGAGGCTATGCAAGAACGGCTCTTGCTCATGTATTGCGGGATCTACAACATCAAGCTGTCAAAGAAGTGGTCATTATCGCTACTCCGATGGCAATGAGCGTTTATCCCTCAGTGGGATTTAAGGAAGAATTGACGATTCATCTTTTTGCAAACTAGAAATGTTATAGTTCGAAGAACTACACAGAGATAATGCCTTTGAAGGCGGTCGGCGAAAAACTGATCGCCTTTTTGCATTTGGAAATTTATGAAGTGATTTCTATAAAACATATAATTTATTTTATATTCAACTCATTATTTTGTGATTTGTTGTATGTGAAATTTAATATTACACTAATTATTCAAAATAATTATCAATAATTTGAATAGATAGGAGAATATAAATCAAAAAATAACGAGCGATCGAAGATCACTTCGATTCCGCATTCGAACTGGAGTACTCCGAGAGCCTCTTATTAAAGCTTTTAAGGACGTTCTTCACCGCGAACAAATGATCATAAATACAAAATCTTATTATTAAAATCCATTAATTCGAATAATTGTTCCATCAATAAGCATGTAGCTAGAATTGGAGAAGAGAAATCATGGCTAAATTTTTATTTGCAGTTGTGCCTATTCATGGTCACATCAGTCCCGGATTGCCGATCGCACGTCAATTAGTCGAACTGGGTCATGAGGTGATGTGGTACAGTACCTCGAAATACCAGCAAAAAATTGAAATGACCGGCGCCCGCTTTACTAAGGTGCAGGCGGCGAAGGATTACGATGATAGCCAATTGGAAGACTGGTTTCCCGGAAGAGCTAATTTCTCCGGAATCAATCAACTCAAGTTTGATTTAAAGCATATTTTCACCGATGAAATGATTGGGTACAACGAGGATTTATCAGGAATTCTGAACGACTTCCCTGCCGATGTCGTAATCACGGATTCAGCATTCACGGGGATGCTCCCGATGCAACTGGCTGGCAAGGCTCCGAAAACAGCTGTATACGGAATTCTACCCTTAACGCTGAGCAGTCGCGACGTTGCGCCTTATGGGTTAGGGCTTTCGCCAAATGCAACCGCATTGGGGAGAATTCGCAATCATCTGTTGCGCGGTCTAGTTGAGAAGTTTGTCTTTGGTGACGTACAGAAGCATGTCGATAAGTTAATGTACAGCCTAAGCGTTCCCAAGCTGCCGCATTTTTTAATGAATGCGCCGGCAATGATGAGCGACCTGTTCCTTCAGGGGACAACCGCTTCTTTTGAATACCCACGTAGTGATATTCCTACTAACGTGAAGTTTGTCGGACCATTCTTACCGGCTAGGCAAGGCGAATTCACCCCTCCTTCATGGTGGGAAGAATTAAAGCATCGTACGGTTGTCCATGTGACGCAAGGTACGATCGCTAACGAAAATTTCCATCAGCTGCTTATTCCTACAATTCAAGCATTAGCCGAGGAAGATGTGCTGGTCGTAGCAACTACCGGCGGCAAACCAACGGATAGGCTGAATATCCCGTTACCGAGCAATGTGCGGCTAGAAAGCTTTATTCCGCATCATGAGCTTCTGCCTTATGTAGATGCAATTGTCACGAATGGCGGATACGGCGGTGTACAGATGGCGATTAATTATGGCGTACCTCTCGTCACTGCCGGGAAAACCGAGGATAAACCAGAGGTATGTGCGCGCGTGCATTGGGCAGGCGTGGGGGTTAACTTGAAGACCGGCCAGCCGAACAAAGAACAGATCCTGCATGCAGTAAGGGACGTGCTGAACAAACCACACTACAAAGAAAACGTTTCGCGTTTGTCCAAAGAATTTCAATCCGCTGATGCCATTGGGAAAACAATGAACTACCTCATTCAGCTGGCTGATAACGGCACCTGCGAAGGATAGAGGCGAAGATAGTAGAGGGGCTGGCCACGGTGCAGCTCCTTTTTCGTTTGTTGTAGTAACGGATTCTTGCTTGTCATTTTTATATGTGTTATATATGTAATATAACAGATAAGTAAACGAAGCAGGTGATGGGGGTACTCCGTAGGGATCTTCAAGGAAATCGTGCTTCAATTGATTGTTCGCGATGTCACTATTCACGTGAAGCGCAGTTGCCATAAGGAGAGATATTCATGTTCATAGAGCTTGATCTGCAATCGGAAACGCCGATTTACGCACAACTGGTTGACCAAATCGTCGAGGGGATCGCCTCAGGTGCCTTGAAACCGGGAGATTCGCTGCCGTCGGTTCGGAGCTTGGCGGAGGATTTAGGGATCAATCTTCATACCGTCAACAAATCCTATAATCTGCTCAAGCAGGAGGGCTTTCTTCAAGTACACCGGAAGAAAGGTGTTATCGTTCAGCCCGACGGGATGCCCGGCGTGACGGAGGCGTTCGAGGAGAAGCTGAAGCAACAGCTGCGGTCACTTGCGGCGGTAGCTGCGGTACGCGGCATGACGGAGGAAACATTCGCGGAGCAGAGCAAGTTGGTTTACCGGGATATTATTACGAATCGCGGAGGGGAACAGCCTTGACACAAGAAGTGATGATCATGATGTCTGGCAGTTATTTGATTCTTGCGCTGATGCTCATCTTACAGGTCTATATCGGCTTACGGACCCTGCTGTTCGGCATCGCTCTGCCGTCCGAGGCTTTGCAGGATGCGACCGTCCGAGGCATTCGCCGGAATTACGTTTTGCTCACCGGCGGTTTGGCGGTCGTCATCGGAGGAGCTTGCTTCTTATGGGTGAATCATCAACCGGCGCGGAGTCTTCTGTGTTGGATAACGGCCATCTTGCTTTTAATCATTGCGTCGGCCGTTGCTATTTGGATTAGCCGGATGTCCGCGCAGCGTTTAAAGACAGCCAGAGGTTGGCAAGTTGTCGTGCCGACGAAGCGCGCAGCAAGCCTCGCAGTCGGACGGACGCATGGCTCGATGCTGAGCTCTTGGTGGTATTCGGCACATATTGTATTGATGGCGCTATGCATTTTCTTTGCCATTGCGAGGTGGGATGAGATTCCGCAATGGTTGCAACTCGGCATTTATTACCCAAATAAATCCGTGCAGACCGTGTTCTTGTTAAACGTTTTGCAAGCGCTGGATATCGTTTTTTTCGTCGGCTATCATCTGATGATTAGTCGCGCAAGGACATCGCTGGATCCCGAGGACCGTGAAGGTTCGCTGCAAAAACAATTGAAGCTCAAGAACATTCATGCGATTCTGGCTTGGGGCGCTTCGCTCCTCATGGTTGTATTTCTAGGAGTGGTGCAAGCCATAATGGTGTACGGTTGGAAGGGAGATCTGCTCTTCCGCTCCGGCATCTCGCTCTGTGCTGCGCTCTCCTTGGCGCTGCTCGGTGTCATGCTTTACTTGCGAATCAAAGGTCTTGATCAGATAAGGGATGTTCCGTCGCTGGAGGAAAGGCACTGGAAGTGGCTTGGCAGCATTTACGTGAACCCTGATGACCCGGCGTGGATCGTTCCGAACATTTACGGTTTCGGCTGGACGATTAATATGGCCAATCCGATCGGAAAGATGCTTGCCGTCGCGACGATAGCCTATCTGACGATCCCCACTCTCATGTTTGTATATTTTATATAACTATAGAATCTCCGGAAGGAGGATTCATCTGATGAAAAAGCGATGGATAGCGGGAGCTGTGCTATCTTGGTGTCTGCTGCTAACCTCCTGTGACGACAATCAAGCACCTGCAGAGACGCAAAATATAACAGTGGCCCAGCTTACATCCGAAGAAAGCAAGCCAAGTGCTGTTACTACGTATGAAGTAACCCGGAAAGATGCCGAGGAGAAGGCCAATCTCCTCACGACAACTTACGGCACGAACAGCGTGCAGTACGCCATCATCGATCATGGACATATCGTCGTATCCGGCCAAACCGGCAAAAATGATGAGCAGGGACAGAAGCCGCTTACGAAAGACACGATGTACGGCATCGGCTCGACGAGTAAAATGTTTACTGCGGTTGCCGTCATGCAGTTGGTCGACCAAGGGAAAATCGATCTTGATACGCCGATCGTCCAGTATATTCCTGCGTTTATGATGAAGGATGAACGCTACAAGCAGATTACACCGCGCATGCTGCTGAATCATTCTTCCGGACTGAACGGAACGTCGTTTACGGACGCCTTTCTATTCGAAGATAACGATACGTACGCCTACGATACACTGCTGAAGCAACTGTCCGGACAGAGGTTGAAGGCGGACCCTGGCGCTTACTCCGTTTACTGCAATGACGGATTTACGCTGGCCGAGATTCTGGTCGAGCGTGTGAGCGGCATGGACTTTACCTCTTATATTCATCGCTATATTACGCAGCCTTTGGGTATGACCAATACGGAGACGCCGCTCGACCCGTCGAACGCTGCGAAGATGGCGGGGCTCTACTATCCGACCTATGCCGGACAGCTTCCCAACGAGACGGTCAACCTGATTGGAACGGGGGGCATCTATTCCACGGCGGAAGATATGGCCCGATTCTCGCAGATTTTCATGGGGGAAGCGGAAGAAGTCTTATCTGGTAAATCGATTGCGGCCATGGCGCAAGACGAGTATAAGACGCCGTTATGGCCCGACGATGCGGATACTGCATTCGAATATGGTCTTGGCTGGGACAGCGTCAATCTGTATCCGTTCGGCGAATACGGGATGAAGGCGCTGACCAAAGGCGGAGACACACAATTCTATCACGCCTCACTCGTCGTGCTTCCCGAGCAGGACATGGCGGCAGCTGTTGTCACTTCCGGCGGGAACAGCACATATGACGAACTTCTGGCGAGCGAAATGCTGCTTCAGGCGCTGAAGGAGAAAGGGACAATTGCCGAATTCAAGGCTGAGAAGACGTACGGCGTGCCTGTACAAGCCGATATGCCGGAGTCCGTACTAAAGTATTCGGGAATTTATGGCTCGTACATTGGAACGATTAACATCGAGATTACCAAAGACGGCGCTATGTCCATCACTTCGGAACAGACGCCAGATAACCCGGCCCAGACCTACATGTATTCGACGGACGGCAAGTTCCGAAGTTCGGATGGGAATACGATGATTAGCTTCGTGACGGAGGAGAACGGCCGTACCTACTTTTGGCTTCGTCAATACGTTTCGTTGCCGAATCTTGGGCAGACAGCTTTGTCTATATATTCCGCAGAGAAACTCCAGCCCCAAGATCTCCCGAGAGAGACAAAGGAAGCATGGAATAAGCGCGACGGCAAAAAGTATTATCTGTTGAACGAAAAGTATACGTCAGTCCTTTATTTGGTTGTTCCACCGAGCCAATTGAATGTGTCCAAGCAATTGGCGGGATACGTGTTGGATAAACGAATAACGGGTCCGAATACGGCGGTCTCCGAATTGCAAATTCCGGGTATGAGCGGTCGGGATCTCTCAGATGCAATGTTCTTCATGCAAGGCGACATAGAATATTTGGAGCAAGGTGGAAGAATCTTCGTGAGCGAAGACGCAGTGAAGCCCTTCACCGTCAATGCCGGTAAGAAGTCAATCGTTATGATTCCATCAAACGGATACGCCCAGTGGTACACGATAAGCGAGCAAGACGGAGGCAAGAGCATTAAGGTAAACATGGATTCGCACTCGTCTATCGCCATTTATGATGCGAAGGGAACGTGCATCTACTTCAGTGTCATCGGTGCCAAAGATCAGATCGCGCTGCCTGCAGGAGGAACGATTGTTTTCGTCGGAGACGCAGACACGAAGTTCGAGATTTCCTCGGGTTGATGATCCACTATTAAGGTGGCTTAAGCCACAAATTATCTATAGCAGGAGTGATCGTTATGAACCAAAAGCAGAGTGAATACCGCCTGCTGAACCAGCACGCCCATAAAGGGCAAATCTTATTCGTAGGATCTTCTCTGATGGAAGGATTCCCGATTTACGAGTTGCAGCTGACATGGAATCTTGGTCTTGATCGCATCATCTATAATCGTGGAATTGGCGGTACGACGACCGCGGACCTGCTGCAATCGATGGATGACTGCATTTTTGATTTAGAGCCAAGCAAGCTCTTTATTAATATCGGCTCGAATGATATCGGAGGCGCTGGGACGGAAGGGTACAGCAAAGACACCTTGCTTGTGAACTACAATAACATTTTAGATCAGATTAAAGCACGATTGCCGCTGTGCGAAGTATTCGTGATGGCCTACTATCCCATCAATGCGCAAGCGGACTTCGGACTTGATATCACCGAGAAGAAATCGATCTTTGCCACCCGAACAAACGCCAACCTTCTAGAGGCGAACGAAGCAATCGAAACATTAGCCAAGCAGCATGGAGTTTCTTTTATTAACGTGAACGAAGGCTTAGCAGACGAGAACGGAAACTTGAAGCCGGAATTCTCCGTAGAAGGCATTCATTTATGGCCAAGCGCCTACACGGTCATTCTCAATAATTTGAAAAGATATTTATAAACGGTCCGTTTAGGCCGATCCAGGTCAGCTAGGAGCGCAATCGTATCGGTCAGTTTCCAACAAGTTTAGCGCAACCATCGTGCTTGTACATTCGTCAGATACATAGGAGGATGGCAAAGAGGCATTCAAAATTATGGATAAATACGATTTATTGTGGAGGTACAAATGAAGCTGCTGGCATACTTTACTCGTGCGTTATTAACGCTCGCAACACTCGGCGCGCTGCTGTTGCTCGCCATCGCTTTTCTATTCAACGATACCAACGAGTCAGCTATTAAGCTGCTTTCCATTTGGGGAGGATATTCGCTTATCGGAATCGTCCTGATTATCGTGAACGAGATTTTGCTGCGAATTGCTAAAGCGAATCTTTCGTTCCGGAGGATTTACGGTCTTATATGGGCAGCCATCGCGGTCGTGGGTATTTGCGCTTGGGTGATATCCGCATATTTCTTGAGCTGAATGTGAGAAGTACTATTTATTAGGAGATTCAGTATGGTAAATTGAAAGGGGTTCCAATTGAGCTGAAGCGGAACGGTTTGTGTGAAATTATGCTTGGATAAATGAGGAGGAGCTTCATGAAGAAAATGACTGCATCAGTCGTCGGCGGGGGAGCCGGCGGGCAGCTCAGCATGAATGCCTTACAGAATTCAGAGCATTACGAGTTAGTAGCAATCGCAGATCTTCGGCCGGAAGTATGTGAGAAACTGCAAAAACAATTTCCCGGCATCCGCACTTATTTGGATCATAACGAGATGTTTAACGACTGTCCCACAGATGTCGTATGTGTAAGCACCTTCCCGCCTTCTCATGAGGAAGTGGCGTTGGATGCGCTCAAACTTCCGCTTAAGGGGATTCTCGTGGAGAAGCCCCTTGGACATACGGTGGCATCCGGTCGGCGGATTTTGGACGAAATTAAGAAGCGTGATTTGCCAATGGCTGTGCCGCATGGTCTGCTGGCGAAGAAGACACCTTTGGAAATCATAGAGCGAGTGAAACGCGGAGAGATTGGAGAGCTCAAGCTCGTAGAAATTCAAAATACGAATTGGGATATCATCAATGCCGGTATCCACTGGCTGCATTTCTTCGTGCAATTGACGGGGAATGAACCGATGGACTTTGTCATGGGCATTTGCGAATCGAGCACGCGTACTTATCGTGACGGGATGCAGGTGGAGACAACTGCGGTCACGTATGGGCAAACGCAGAGCGGTGTTCGGGTAGTCATGAATACCGGGGACCATGTGCGGATTAACACCGAGGGAAAAGATACATTATTCCGCCTAATAGGAACTGCGGGACAGATTGAATTCTGGGGCTGGGAGAACGGCTATCACATTCTGAACGCCGAGTTTCCGAAGGGCGAGCTTATTATTCCCGAAGAGCTGGCCGTTACGGGGCATCAGGCACATCTTGAGAATATGGCTCGTAGAATCGAGACCGGGGAGACGGATTATTCGATCCCGGAGAGCTCCTTACTGGCGCTTGAAATTGTGGAAGGTGCGTACATATCCAGCAGACATCGCTGCAAGGTTACGTTCCCCGTAGATGCATTCGAAGCACCGGTTGAACCGGATTGGAATCCGGGAATTGCATACAGTGGGACAGGCGGAGGCCGAGACGGCAGGAAGCTCTAGTGAAGTGACGACGGAGGGATTATAGATGGGGCGAATTCGATTTGCAATTGTTGGCGGCGGCTGGCGTACGGAGTTTTATCTGCGCATTGCCAAGGAGCTGCCCGAACAGTTTGAAGTAAGCGGTGTCGTAGTCCGAAATGAAGAGAAAGCCAAGAAGCTGGCCGCCATTTGGCAAGTACCTGTGTACCGCACCACTGCCGCGATGCTGGAGCAGGCCGACCCGCTGTTTGTCGTGTCGTCGGTACCATGGGATGCGAACCCGGGCGTAATCGAAGAATTAGCACAGGCAGGAATGCCGGTTCTATCCGAGACGCCGCCGGCACCGGATGTAGAAGCACTTATTCGTCTGAATGAGAAGTTTGGCGACAGCCGCATTCAAGTTGCAGAGCAATATCTGTTTCAGCCGCTTCACGCAGCGCGCATTGCAATCGCGCAGTCCGGTAAGCTCGGAACGGTGTCGCAAGCACAGGTATCGGCCGCGCACGGATATCATGGTATTAGCCTATTGCGCCAATTACTTGGCATTACGTTCGAGAATGCAGTCATCCAAGCTTCACGGTTTCGTTCACCGCTGGTGAATGGACCTGGCCGAGATGGCGATCCGAAGGAACACAAGCTTATTGAGTCCGACCAAGTCATTGCTTCGCTCGCTTTTGATGGCAAACTAGGAATCTATGATTTCACAGGGGATCAATACTTCTCATGGATTCGCAGTCAGCGTCTGCTGGTGCGCGGAGAGTCCGGTGAAATCAACAATAAGGAAATCCGTTACTTGAAGGATTATTTGACACCGATAGAGATGGAGCTTCGCAGACAGAATGCAGGGGAGAACGGGAATCTCGAAGGCTATTATTTCAAAGGCATCCTTGCCGGTGAAGAGTGGGTCTATCGCAATCCGTTCACTCCGGGCCGTTTGACGGATGATGAAATCGCGATTGCAACCTCACTTGCGAAGATGGCTGATTATGCGAATGGCGGGCCAAGCTTCTACAGCTTAGCAGAAGCGTCGCAGGATCATTATTTGAGTATTAAGATCAATGAAGCGCTCGAAACAGGCAGGCCGGTGCAAACGGAAACACAGCCGTGGGCTGCTGCGAATACCCGATAATACAAGGTATACTACGATATACAAAGAGTCAGCTGAGAACCTATGGTTCTCATGCTGGCTTTTTTTTACATCCATACAGCTTACTTAATTGCAGTGCAAAATTTTTGTAAATGAGTGATAATGTGACAAAAGGCAACAGGATCCAGTAGCAGAAGGGGAAAGTCGAGGGGATGGGTCGCCTATGAAAACGAAGTTTAGATTGGCAAATCTGCATGTGTATCAGAAGGTTATTCTTATTTTCATCTTACTGATTGTTCCCCTGCTCCTAATCAATCTGCGTATGAATACAACAGGCGCATCCTTCATCAAGAAGGAATATACGAACTCGATTAACTCCAACGTAAAGTTCTATTCCCGTCAGCTCAATGATCAAATTGCATTTATCCGTAATTTGCAGCTTCAGTTCATGAATGATTCTGATCTGCAGAAGCTGAGCTTCATTGGTAAGAGATTAGAAGGCTACGAACAATTTCAGCTCGTGAATCACGTGCGGGAGCGGCTGTTATTGATTCAGAACTCAAGTGAATTTCTAGTAAACAGCGGTGTGTACGTGAAGTCGCTGGATAAGACTTTTTCAGTCAGGGCCGGTATTAGGGATCTGCCTAACGCGGAATACGAGGCAATAGCTTCATACCGAGAGTCCGATCAGACACAACCATTCTACAGCAAAGGCGGCAGGCTGTACTTTATTGCTTCGAGCAACAACGGCAGAATTGTTTCGTATATGGAAATTTCGAAGCCGAAGCTTGAAGAGACGCTGCGCCGATTTGTTGAGAACTATGAGGATTCCGGCGCTGCGCTGACCAATGATGATTTTACAACCACGATCGCCGTGAAAATGGACCAAGATATTTTCAGCCAAATTCAGAAGCACGTTACTAGTACTGGCAACAGCAATACCACGTTGGCGGATCCCATCCGTACGGATACGCTGAGGCTCGGCAAGCACAAGTATCTGATTACATCCAGCGGTATTGAGATGTTCGGGATGACGATTTTCACTTATATCAATCAGAACGAAGTGCTCGGGCCGATTCGGACGTTCAATTTCTGGTATATTATCTTATCCACGGTTTCCGTAGGCGTTCTGATTGTCTTCTCCTTCTCGGTCAACGTCATGATTCATCGGCCGCTTAAGCGATTGATTCAAGCCTTCAAAATACTGGAAACCGATAATTTGAATATATCCATTCGTCCGCAAGGGGATATTGAATTCGGTTATCTCTACCGAAGCTTCGACCGTATGGTAGACAAGCTTAGAGGCTCCATTCAAGAAAATTATGAACAGAAAATCGCCCTGCAGCAATCCGAATTAAAGCAGCTCCAATCCCAAATCAATCCCCATTTTCTATACAACAGCTTCTTCAATATCTACATGATCAGCAGAAGCGGTGATGCTGAGAATGCGGCGACGCTGGCACAAAGGCTCGGCAGCTACTATCAATTTATTACACGCAGCGGCAGTGACGAGGTCACGCTGGAACAAGAATATCGGCATGCGGTGGATTATTGCGACATTCAGGGAATTCGGTTCTCGAATCGTATAAACATTGAAGCTGCTGTACTTCCTGAGGCATGTAAGTTTCTGTTGGTACCACGGTTATTGATTCAGCCGGTTGTGGAGAATGCCTTTGAGCATGCCTTCGAGGATGGCATGAGACGGGGGAATGTCGCCGTCACAGTGGGATACGAGGACAATACGCTGTGCATTTCCGTCGAAGATGACGGTGAAGCCTTATCGGACGAAGCGCTTCAACTGCTTCGCGAACGGCTTGACGATGTTTCTGCGACACAAGAGAAGACAGGATTATTCAATGTGTGCCGGCGCATCCGGCTCAAATTCGGGCAGAGCAGCGGCATCTTTGTGTCTCGCAGCGCACTCGGCGGGCTAAAGGCTGACATTATCATTCACTTTAACGAGATGGGAGTTTGAGAGATTCCATGTATCGATTACTCATTGTAGACGATGAACCAGCTATCGTTGACGGCCTTGTGCAGCATTTTCAGAATGTGGAATCGTTAGAGCTCGATGTATGTAAAGCGTATTCGCCTCTTGAAGCACTCGCCATTGTGAAGAAAACCAAGATCGATCTGGTTATCAGCGACATTCGGATGCCGGGGAAGAGCGGCTTGCAATTGTCGGATGATATTCTCTTCTACTGGCCGGCTTGCCGAATCATCCTGTTAACGGGATATAGCGAATTCGACTATGTGTATAGCGCCATTCAGAAGAATATAGACAACTACATTCTGAAAACCGAAGGCATCGAAACGATCGTGGCCGCAGTTCATGCTGCGATCGACAAGCTGGATCAAGCGAACCAAATGCAGGCAGCGCTTGAGCAGGCCAAGCAGCAGTTAACGGTCGCAGAGCCCCATCTCAAGAAACAGTTTTTTGAAGCGCTGCTGCTCGGGGAGAAAGCACTCGATCTCTGGCAGGCTCCTTATTTTGCAGGACTGACCATGAGATTGAGCAGGCCGGACAATGTGATGATGATCGTCGGAAGGATGGATCGTTATGATCACGTGCCCACCTACACCGATAAATTAAATCTGCACCTGTCCATTCAAGAGGTGCTGCAGCAGCAATTGCCATCCCACTTTCATGTGGAGTCGGTTGTGCATGACTCCTCTTTACTCGTATGGTTTATTCAGCCTGCGGAAGAAGCGGGCATGTTTAAGAACGGTGAGGGGTTCACGCAATGGGCAGATATCTCGGAGTATCTAAAAGGGATGCTGGAGCCCGTTCAAGATCAATGCCGCATCGCATTGAATGCGGACGTATCGTTTGCGATCAGCCGCGCAGCGGTGGAATGGGACGGGGCGGCAGCGGAATTCGAACGATTGAAGTCGTCGATGAAGAAATGCTCGCTCTTCGGTCAGCCCATGTCCATTATTCATCTGGGCGATATGGATGAAGTCATTCAGGCAGAGCGGCCGCATCCATCAGCGGAGCTGTCCACGGGGATGTTCAACAAGCAGCTCGATGCCTTGCAGCGGAGCTTGGAAATCGGTGATGAGGCGACAGCTACAAAGCTGACTTCGGAGCTCTATGCCCATGTTGAGGTGAATCTCTCTTCGAATTCCCTTATTGGCATGGAACGATATTATCAATTCGTGCTCGTTATTATTACGCAAATGACGCAGGTTCGCCCCTCGGGAGAACAGGATGAAGAAGCATGGACACTTGACCTTGGCGCGTCCGAGGAGCAGCTATTAGCGCTTGTCCATAAGCTATGTGCGCAGAAGAAGGAACAGCAGAATAAAGGCGAGCATCTCATTATTGAACGGATTCACCGGTTTATCGCCGAGCATTTAGGCCGTGATCTGTCGCTGGCGAGAATAGCGGAGGCGGTTTATTTTAACCCTTCGTATCTCTCCCGGTTCTATAAACAGCTGACAGGACGGACGCTGTCTGACTATATGAATGCGACAAGAGCAGATGCCGCGCAGCACATGCTGGAGGAAACGCAGATGAAAGTGAATGAAATTGCGCTGCGGCTCGGCTTCGAATCTCCGTCGTATTTCACGGCCTTTTTCCGAAAAATGACGGGCAGCACACCGCAAGAATATCGGGAATCGGTCCTATTGCGAAGAGATCGTAAAGAAAACAGAAGCATGTAAAGATGTTTATAGAGCGAGCCCCCTGCCGCTCACCTTATGATGAAATAGCAAGGTCAAACGCAGTGAACAACAATTTCTATGGGGGGAAACAAAATGAACAGATGGGCAAGTTCTTTTCTGATTATCTCATTAATCGCCACCATGACCGCATGCTCAAGCAATGACGGCAACACTGCAAACGATCAAGCCGACAAGACAGACAACGCAATCGCGACAGACAATGCAACTACAACAACTACTGAAAAGACTGACGATGCAGCTACGGAGAACGTTGACCCGCTGGGCAAATATGCGGAACCATTAACGGTAACGGAAGTACTCGGGTACGGTCCGCCGGAAGATCCGAAGACACCATCCGGTCTGACGCCGGAACAGAATGCGTACCTGAAGGATCTGAAGGAACAGCTGAATATCGATTTGAAATACAAATGGACGGTGCCAACGGACCAGTACGAGCAGAAGTTCTCGCTATCCATTGCTTCCGGGGATTTGCCGGATATCATGGATGTCGACATTCGCAACTTCGAGAAGTTTAAGACGCAGGGTGTCCTGGCTGACTTAACGGACGCTTACGAGAAATATGCATCACCGACGCTGAGAAAGTTTATGGAATCCGATGGCGGGCAAGCGATGAAGTCACTGACCTCGGATGGCAAGCTATACGGTATTCCGGGCTTCGAAGAGCCCTTCTTATCGACGCAGATTCTATGGATTCGCGCCGATTGGTTGAAGAACGTGAACCTGGAAGCTCCTAAGACGATCGATGATTTAGAGAAAATCGCAACCGCTTTCGTGAATAATGATCCGGATAAGAATGGCAAGAAGGATACGTACGGCCTGGCGCTGCAGAAGAACATCGTCAACTGGGGATTCGATACTCGCGGCCTGTTCTTCGGCTTTAATGCGTATCCGAGCGGATGGATTAAAGGCACCGACGGCAAGCTGGTGCCGGGCGAGATTCAGCCGGAGATGAAGCCTGCGCTGAGCAAGCTGCAAAGCTGGTATAAGAACGGCATTCTCGATAAGGAATTCGCGCTCAAAGACGAGAACAAGGTCGTCGAAGATATCGTCAGCAGTAAAGTCGGCATGCTGTACGGCGAATGGTGGCTCCCGAACTGGCCGCTTAATCTGAACAAAGATGCGGATCCGAATGCAGAATGGATTTGCGTACAAATTCCGTCCCTTGACGGCTCCCCGGGTAAGTCGCTTGTACCGAAAGTGCGCATGGGACATATCGTTGTCGTAAACAGCAAGTTCAGCAACCCGGAAGCTGCCATTAAGATGATCAACTTCTATATCGAGATGAACACGAAGGCGCATTACGACACGAACAAGCCGGAGAATGGCTACGTGTATAACTGGTTCGTGCCGCGAATTTACAATCCGGTTGAAATTCAAACGATCCATGATGAAGTCAACAATGCGGTTGCAAACAAGCTGAATTCGGTAAGTGAGGATATTCCGTATTACGTCAACATTCAGAAGCCGCTCGAAGCCACGCAGAAATTCCTTGCAGGCGACAAAACCGGATGGGGACTCTATTCCAGCCGTGTTTCCAAAGACGGAGGCTGGGGTCTTACGAGTCAAATTCGCGATAGTCAGCAATTTGTCTACAACGAGTTCTACGGCTCCGCAACGGAATCGCAGGTCGAGAACGGCGCGCAGCTGGATAAGCTGATGAATGAAACGTTTACGAAGATCATTATGGGCGAATCGATCGACAGCTTCGATAAATTCGTCAGCAGCTGGAAAGCGCTCGGCGGTGACGATGTAACGGCAGAAGTGAACGATTGGTACAGCAACGCATCGAAATAATGAGAATGGCAGAAACGGCGGAAGACGCTAACGCAAGTGAGCAGGTACGTGAGCGAACTATCGAGCGTCTTCCCCGCTGCTTCTTACAGGAGGCGGAACCTTGATGAAACAGCAGACAATGCGGAGAAGCCGGTTCATACGGCAATTGCCATTCCATATCATGCTTATACCCGGTATCATCGTTACGCTCATTTATGCCTATGGCCCGATGTTCGGAATCGTCATGGCCTTTCAGAAGTTCGATCCTGTGCTTAGCTTCTGGAAATCCAAATTCGTCGGCTGGAAAAACTTCCGATACATGTTTCACCTGCCGGATATGAATCAAGTCATCTGGAATACCGTGGTTATATCCGTTCTCAAGATCGCTTTTGGGCTGGCTATCCCGCTTATTCTTGCCTTATTGCTTAACGAGCTTAGCAGAGACTGGTTTAAGCGCATCATTCAAACGAGTATTTTTCTGCCGTTCTTCCTCTCGTGGACGGTGCTTGGCGGTGTCATTCTGGAGCTGTTTTCCTTGAAAGGGCCGATCAATGATTTGCTCGCCGGCACGGGGATCGAACCGATTATGTTCATGGGCCAAGGGGATTGGTTTCGGGCCATCATTGTAGGTTCTGAGGTTTGGAAGGGCATGGGCTACAATATGATTATTTTCCTGGCAGCCATTGCCGGGATCAATTCAAATTTGTATGAAGCGGCCGAAGTGGACGGAGCGGGAAAATGGAAGCAGGTTGTCCATATCACGCTGCCGGGAATGGCGCCGATTATTATATTGCTCGCTACGCTTAGCTTAGGCAATATTCTGAATGCCGGATTCGATCAGATACTGATCCTGTACAACCCGGTCGTCTATGAGAGTGCGGATATTCTCGATACGTTCGTCTACCGGCTCGGAATCTTCAACCAGCAATACGCGCCTGCAGCGGCTGTCGGACTGTTTAAATCCGCGATTTCTTTAGGATTGGTAGGCTTATCCTATTACTTGGCTTATCGGTTCACCAAGTATAGAATCTTCTAAGAGACTGGGGGAGATGACATGGTTTATCGAGCATCATGGGGCAGAGTCCTGTTCATGGTTGTGAATACGATCGTGTTGATTGCAGTGACACTGCTCGGCATATTACCGTTCATCCATCTGCTTTCAGTCAGTTTAAGCTCTAACATCGCCGCAGTGGCTGCACAGGTTAAGCTATGGCCCGTCGGATTTACATTAGATGCCTATCAATATTTAGCGCAAAAGGTGGAGTTTATTCGTTCCTTGAAAGTATCCTTGGAGCGCGTTATTCTCGGCACGGCACTCAGCATGTTTCTGACGATCATCACCGCTTATCCGTTATCGAAGAGCAGAGAACAGTTTGATTTCCGAACGCTGTATGTATGGTTCTTCGCGATTACGATGTTTTTCGGCGGCGGCTTGATTCCGACTTATATTGTCGTCAAAGAAACCGGATTGATTAATAGCATCTGGTCGCTGATTATCCCCAGTGCACTCAATGTATGGAACATGGTGATGCTGTTAAACTTCTTCCGTAACATTCCGAAGGATATGGAAGAAGCGGCTACCATTGATGGAGCAGGCCAGTGGGCCATTCTTCTACGCGTCTATCTTCCGGTGTCGCTGCCATCGCTTGCGACTATATTATTGTTCACGATCGTCGGTCATTGGAACTCGTGGTTTGACGGCATCTTGTACATGAACTCACCGGAGAAGTATCCTCTTCAGACATACTTATCGACACTGGTGACATCTATTAATAAAGCAGCGATATCTATCGACGACTTGAAGCGGCTCGAAGAAGTCAGTGAGAAAACATTACGAACTGCGCAAATTTTCTTAGGCGCTTTGCCGATTATGCTGGTTTACCCGTTCCTGCAGCGTTATTTCATCAAAGGGATTACGGTTGGTAGTGTAAAAGAGTAGGAGATGAGCGTCTGATGAGCAAAGTGAAGATTGCCTTAATCGGAGCGGGACTGCGCGGACAAAATTACGTCGATTATGCGCTGGCACATCCGGACGAGATGGAAGTTGTAGCGGTAGCCGACCCCAACCATGATCGGCGAGGTCGTTTGATGCAGCGTCATGGGGTAGATGAGCGCATGGGTTACGACGACTGGCGCGAATTGCTGGCGCAGCCGAAGCTTGCGGATGCCGTGCTGATCTGTACGCAGGACAAGATGCATTACGAGCCGACGATGAAGGCGCTTGACGCGGGTTATCATGTTCTGCTTGAGAAGCCGATGTCGCCGGATCTGCAGGAATGCTTGGAGATGGGGGCGAAAGCGCAGCAGTCGGGGCTCATCTTCTCGATCTGCCATGTGCTTCGTTATACGAATTTCTTCCGTACTGTGAAGAGGCTGCTCGACGAAGGTCAGATCGGTCAGCTGATGTCGATTCAGCATAATGAGAATGTAGGTTATTGGCATCAGGCACATAGCTTCGTTCGCGGCAATTGGCGCAATGCCGAGGAGTCGAGTCCGATGATTCTGGCAAAATCTTGCCATGATATGGACATCTTGTTATGGCTGGCTGGAGATGATTGTACACGCCTGTCCTCTTTCGGCTCCCTCTCTTACTTCAATGCTTCCAAAGCTCCGGAAGGCGCACCGAAGCGATGTACGGATGGTTGCCCGGTGGCGGATGAATGCTTATATTATGCGCCTAATGTCTACCTCGGGGACGCGGAAAGCTGGATGGCGGCGGCCATTAGTGATGATCCAAGTCCTGAAGCAAGGCTTAGAGCTTTGCAAGAGGGGCCGTATGGACGCTGTGTGTATCATTGCGATAATAATGTGGTGGATCACCAGGTCGTGAACATGGAGTTTGCGAATGAAGTGACCGCTGTCTTCACGATGAGTGCATTTACGCAAGAATGCAGCCGAACGCTGAAGCTGATGGGTACGAAGGGCGAGATCCGTGCAGCTATGGATAAGAATGAGATCGAGCTGATTCGCTTCGGAGCGCTTGCACCGGAGAAGATTTCACTTGAAATGCCCGGCGGACATGCGGGTCATGGCGGTGGAGACTATGGTTTAATGAGCGACTTTATCGGAATCCTGAAGTCGGGCGGCGGTGCGGGCGATAGTCTCACTTCTGCAGCCAAATCGGTGCAAAGCCATATGATGGCATTTGCTGCGGAGGCATCTCGTTTAGAGAAACGCGTCATTGAGCTGGCTGCGTTTAGTGGGTGAAGGGCGGCACCACCAGTCGCATCAGGCCTGCACATATGCACCAAAAAGGACCGCCACAATAGTGCCATGTGCACGATTGAGGCGGTCCTCTTGTAGCTGCTTCTTATACTCGTTTCACCATGCGGCGGTAGTCGCTATCGCCGATGCGCAGCATGTCGTCTTCCTCGTAGCCGCTTGCGAGATAAAGCCGGTAAGCCCGCTCGTTATAGGTTTCGACGATTAGCGCCACGCGCTCGAAGCCGAGCTGAGCCGCGCGCTGCTCGGCGGCTGCCATCAGAAGCTTGGCAATCCCTTGTCCGCGAAATTGCTCCGCTACGGCCAACGCGTCCAGATAGAACTCGCCGTCTCTTGCCTCACGGATAATAACGCTGTGTTCTTGGCCAGGCATGCCATGAAGCTTCGCCAGGAAAGGCTCGTCCAGCTGCGCAGCATCGTTACCGGAATAAGCCACGACCATGCCTGCTATGCGGCCATCCTGTTCGGCGACGATGACATTGCCCGAGCTGACTCGATTGCCCGTCTGCTTGTAGAAGTCGGTCAACAGCGCTGTCGCCTCGACTTCATCCGATGCGCCTGTAAGCAGATAAGCAATCTCACCGATCGCTTCGAGCAGCAGCGGAATAACCTCCGGGGCGTCGTCTCTTGCTGCAATACGCGTAATCACTGCGGTAACACTCCTTGTGAAGCGATTATTTTCCGAGTAGAAACTCTCCCAATACATCCACGATAATCTGATGATCCAGCTCGCCCGGCAGACCGGAGGCTGTGATTGTCCCAACTACACCGACATTCTTGATGATAAGCGGAAAGGAGCCGCCTTCAGCTGCATAATCCTTAGGATCAAGGTGAGAGGATTCAATGGAGTTACCGTTTGCTTTGAACTCGACATGCATGAAGTAAGAGCTGTGACCGAAATGATGAACAACATTACGTTTACGCTGAATCCACTGATCGTTGTTTGCGTTTGTTCCGTTCATTTTACTATGGAATAATAGCTCGCCGTTTCTTACGATTGTGACCGCGATCGCTTTGTCTTCTTGCTGCGCTCTTTCAATGATCTTAGTACCGATCTCAAAAGCGGTTTCGTTCGTAAACGTGGAGAATTGAAGCTCGTTCTCCTGATGTTGCAACTGCTCTAGCAGAGCTTGATGTTCACTCATATGTAGCACTTCCTATCGGCTGATTTTTTCACCTCTAATACTATGCTTTAAGCTAGGCTTCGTCAAACCGGGGCTATCGTTTGTAAGCGCTCAGGGTTGGTCTATTCGGACAATTGCTTAGGCAGGAATGGACTTCCGGTGCTCGAATAGGATGGGATAGAGGACGACCTGATTTCCTCACATTGAAGGAGTGATCGGAAGTGCCGGAATTTACGCAGGGCAGCTATGGTGGAGAATCCATACGATTAGCTAACGAGCATATGCGGATTGACGTGCATAAGAGATTGACCGGATGGGGATGGGCGGAAGTATTTTCGGCAGATGAACGGTTTATGGGGGTGCTGGAGCATTTCGGTGAGGTGCTGCTGCGAGATCAGGAGATTCCGATTCGGATGGAATCGGAGTCGTACGAGCGGACACAATCGGATGAAGGGGAGTCGCTGACGTTTCAGGTGAAGGCGCTCGTCGTGCAGCAGAAGCTGAAAGGCACTTCGTTCGATACTTGGATTCAGTATCCTTTCGATGCGGCGTTGATGGATGGGGAAGTAAAGCTGACGTTATTGCGCGATCAGCCTGTATTGAAGCTGGCTTATTCGTTTGTCTCGCATTATAACTTGTTTGTCCGTTATGTCAGAGGGCCGTGGGTTAAAGTCGGTGCGGATTCTTTCGGAGCGAACAAAACAGATGCCATCTTCCCCGGCGTGGAATGGCTGGAGGGGGAGGAGTGGTCGAGCGGCACTGATTGGTTCAAGGACCCGTGGGCGCTCAGAGTCGCGCCGCATCCGAATAAGGTGGCTTTCCCGGTGATGGCGGTCAGTCATGAAGGTACGGCAGTTGGCCTGTCATGGGACCCGGCGCTGCATGCAACCCGCTGGTTCAACTACCGCACACATGTGCAGCAGCCTGTATTCGCATCTCCGAATTTCATAGACAGACGGAATCATCATCTGCTCGGGCTAATGGTGCCAGATGCTCAAACCGAGCATGCGGAGAATCAAATTTATGCTGCAGAACCATTGGAGCTCCATCCGCAGCAGGTGGTTGCTTGGAACGCTGAGCTTGTCGTCATTCCGGGGCGATCACTCGATGTGATGACGGATTGGATCACTCGCTCCGGAGGGCTCCCTGCACCTGCCACGCCTAGGTGGTCCTATGAGGAAACGCTTGATCGCATCGCACAAGCCTATAATGCGCGATATTGGCAGGAAGGACAAGGCTTCGGAACACCGCAGTACGAGAAGGGATATTCGCACCGAGTACCGCGTTTCGCAGAAGCTTACATAGAACGCCGCAAAGGGACGGCGATAGCCTCTTCGCTGCAGGAGAAAGTCAACGAATGCAAGGCGATGGAGGCGGCGGCTTCGGGGAGCAACGGGAGTACGGTCGACACAAGTGAATTGTCGGCCGATGACCGTTTATTGCAAAAAGGTCTGGAGCTGCTTTCCCATCAAAGGAAAGACGGTGCATTTCCCTTCGATCCGGATGGGCGGCATTATATGAAGGATGATTTTGTCGTGGCGCGGGCCTTTCTGGAACCGATGGGTCATGCCGGGGATACGGCGCTTGATCTGTGCGTTACGCCAGCGATCGAGCTGCTTCGCCTGTGGAAAGCGACCGGCGATGAGCGCTTAAAGGAAGGCGCGCTGCGTGCCATCGACTATTGCTTGCCGATGACAAGGCCGGAAGGCGGCGATTTCTGGGAGACGCCTCTGCATAGTCCGAACCTGTTCGCGGCAGGCCATGCCGCTATCGCGAATTGGCTTGCTCATCTGGCAACAGGCGAGCAAGTCTATAGGGACAAGGCTGTGTACTGGATTCGTTCTGTGCTCCCTTTCACCCATCTATGGCAGCCTGCGGATAAACCCATGCTGTACAACACGAAGCCGTGTTTTTGCTCAAGCGATTGGTATTTTGCCAATTGGGTGCGCGATCATGTGCAGTGGGAAGTGCTGGAAACGTTTGCGGAGTCCTATAGACTCGGCATCGACTGGGCGGCCATTGATCCGGCCATCGA
This sequence comes from Paenibacillus sp. J22FR21, assembly GCF_056269135.1. NCBI lineage: Bacteria > Bacillati > Bacillota > Bacilli > Caryophanales > Paenibacillaceae > Paenibacillus > Paenibacillus sp. J22FR21. The sequence continues at coordinate 442,638 of NZ_JBWDNJ010000004.1, read as the reverse complement.
TTGGACGCGTTACCGGGAAGGGATCACGAATGCCGCGATGCGCTGGATGATCGATCACCGGGATGCGACGTGGATGCCGCATAATTTGCAGCATACGAAGGTGTATTACGATCGGGGCTTGCTCGATGATTGCTTCGCGGATACGCATAATTCGGTCACCGGCTTGTATGGCGGGATGGCGATTATGCCGGATGCGATCGCTGTCAACTTGCTGGCGATGACGGAAGGTTAAGATGAAGCCCACAGTTGCGGTCTGCACTGTGGGCTTCTATTTGTCTTGCTTGATTCGGAGCATGCCGCTATGATCATTCCTAGAGTAATTATGGGAAGAATGCCTAGTGATTGCGGATAGGAGGACTCATCGGAATGAATAAATTGAACACGCTCGGTTCCCGATTTATTTTGTTATTCTGCGCGATTACGATTCCGCTGTTAATCATCTTGTTCCTCGTAGGGAGCTACGCGAAGAGCGTCGTGCTCACCCAGGTGGCGAATTCCTATCAGAATCTGGTGAACTCCAACTTGAATATGATCGACAGAAGCTTGGAGGATATTACGACGAATATGGTGGATATCGTGAATAACAGCGATGAGTTCCAGCGATTCGGCCAGCCGGGATTAACCGATTCGGATTATTATTTTGCACAAATGGAATTGATCCACCGCAATTCGACCTATCAATCGTACTATCATACGGTCGATATGTTCTTCGTTTATTCGATGCCGAATGCTGCTCTTTATTCCACGAACCTGGTCGGCGCGGCTTCGGGTTATTATGAACCGGTCAGGGCGTGGATCGACAGCTCGTTCCAGCGTCCGGATTTGCTCAAGCAGTATTTGTACAAGTGGTCGGTTATTCGAATAAAAGACCAATATTTCCTGTATCGGCTGGTCAGCGATGACTTAACGAACAATGCCTACATCGGCGCCATTATCAACATCAACAGCTTGAAGACGCCGCTGGGTAACTTGGATGTAAAAGGCGGCGCAGGCGTCTTAATTGTAGGCGATGACGGCAGCGTACTATCGAACCCTTCCGCACCGCTTTCTACGATTACGAAGCTGCCTCCGGACAATATCAAGGTAACCGGTTCTTTCACCGTGGAGGATGGAGCGTCCAAGCTGCTCGCGGTGAACAAGCATTCGGGGACTGCAGGCATCAGCTACGCAGTCGTGGTTCCGAACTCAGAGCTGCTAAGCGGTTTGAGCCGCTTTCAAGCCGTCATTAACTTCCTGCCGCTGCTCGTTTTTGCGATATTGGTGCTCTACTTATTTATTTTCCGCAACATACTATTCAATCCCATTCGTCATCTGCTTGGCGCCATTCGGAGAATTAAAGAAGGCGACATGAGCACGCGGCTGCCGAATTCGCAAATTGCGGAATTTGCGATCATTAACCATACGTTCAACAACATGGTCGAAGAGATTACCCATTTGAAAATCGACGTGTACGAGGAGAACCTGCGGGCGCAGCAAGCCGAGCTGAAGCATTTGCAAACGCAGATTAATCCGCATTTCTTCCTGAATACAATGAATATCATTTTCCAATTGGCAGATTTGAAGCGCAATGAACTGGTGAAGAAAACCGTTCGGCACATGGTTGAATATTTCCGGTTCAGTTTGCGGACGAAGCGCGATGCGATTACGCTCGAACAGGAGCTGGAGCATATTAGCAACTACTTGGAGATTCAGAAAATGCGATTCCAAGACTCGTTCTCCTTCGAGATTCACGTGCAGGATGACTTATTGCGCGCTAAACTGCCTTCTCTAATTGTGCAGCCGTTCGTAGAGAATGCGATGATTCACGGCATGAGCGTGAAGAACGCGCCGTTCATCCTGCAGTTGTCGGCACGGCGCGTACAAGGCGAGCAAGAGATGATGGAGATTGCTATTGAAGATAACGGCAAAGGCATGACGGCCGAGAAGTTAGCTGAATTGAACGATGACGGGTACGCCCCGGATTCGGAAGATAATCATATCGGGGTATGGAACGTGAAGAAGCGATTAACGATGCAATATGGAAACAAGGCTGAGTTGGGATTTTATCCGAATGAACGAAATGGCGTAAGGATTCGTCTCCTGCTGCCGATTGACTATGCGGAGGAGTGAGGTTTGCAGTGAAACGTTGTACGATGCTGATTGTCGATGATGAGAAGTTCGCCATTGAAGGCATTATGAATTGCAAGGATTGGGAGGCGCTCGACATTGATGCGGTTTATACGGCCGGCAGCGCTGATGAGGCTAGGGCTCTCATGCTGGAAAAGCCGGTCGATATTCTGATCTGCGATATCGAGATGCCTGATGAGGATGGACTTTCGCTGGTCCGCTGGGTGAAGGAGCAGTACCCGCTGACGGAATTTGTTTTTCTGACCTGCCACAGTGAATTTACGTATGCGAAGCAGGCGGTGCATCTTGGGAGCTTCGATTATTTGCTTAAACCGGTGGACAGCGATGAGCTGGCGCAGGTTGTCGAGCGCATGATCGAATCTATCCAAGAACGAAGAGAGCAGTCGGATTATAACGAGAAGTACCAAAAATATTACGCGTTATATAACAAACAGCAGCCGCTGCTGGTCGAGCATTTCTGGCAGGACATGCTATCGCGCCGGATTATGTCTTTCGGGGATTTTCTGGATCGGGCGCTGCAGGATGCTCAAGTCGCGCTGTCATCCGGCGATTATGTGCAGCCTATTCTGATCAGCCTGGAAGAGTGGACGAAGGTGCTGCCGGAGCGGGATCAGGAAATTCTGGAGTATGCGGTAAAGAAAGCGGCGGAAGAAATGCTGCTGGAAGGCCGGCGCGGACATGCGGTCATGGACAGGAATGGATTTCTGTTCGTGTTGGTGTACTGTGATCAAGGTGACGGAGATGGCAACGACAATGATAATGACGATGGTCCGGATGGCTGGGTTCAAGCAGCGGAGCGGTTCAAAACGGCTTGCCTGTCCTTCTTCTACTGTCAGATTTCCTGCTATATCGGGTATCGTGCGCCGCTGCAGGAGCTGCCGGGATTGTGCGACGGTTTGAAGGATATGGAGCGAAACAATGTGACAAAACCGCATTCGGTGCTGCTTTATAATAAGGCTGCGGTTGCGGCGGTGGTGGCTGCTTCGTCATCGAATGAGTCGGTGAGCATCAATATTGCCGAGTGGATGGGTGTGATCTCGAGCGGCAACCGCGATAAAGTGATTGCATTAATCGGGCAGCATGTGGCGAAGCTGGAGCAAAATCCGAATAGCTCGCCGAAGCAGCTTGAGGCGTATTTGCATGCGTTTTTGCAGGTGATCTATCATTTCCTATACGGCCGCGGTATCGCTGTCAGCCAGATCCCGAATTTCACGATGTGGTCAACGGCGCAGATTCGGACGCTCGCCCAGTTTAAGTATTGGGCTGTCCATCTGGTATCCGCAGTGATGGATACCGTGTTTCGCGATAAGGAAGCGGACGGCTTCGTGCAGAAAGCGATTTACTTCATGCGCGAGAACGTCGAGGAGGATATCTCCCGCGAGGATGTGGCCGCTTATGTGAATCTCAATCCGGCATACCTCTCCCGGCTCTTCAAGAAAGAGACGGATCGGAACTTGATCGATTATTTGATCGAAACGAAGGTGAACCGCGCGAAGCATCTGCTCGATACAACGGACATGACCGTCAGTGCAATCGCCCAGCAGGTCGGCTATTCGAACTTCTCGCATTTTACGAGGACGTTCAAGAAGCATACCGGCGTGAACCCGCAGGAGTACCGGAAGCAGTCTTAGTGGAGAGCGAGCGGTCGATCAATCAAATAGGGGATTAGAGAGACATGGCCGATGTTGGCCATGTTTTTTTATGTGTTTGGCTGTAGGCTGGGGCTGGGCGAGTGGAAATGTTGCCGGAAAAGCAGCATATGGCCGGGAATCGTGCGCGATATTGGGAAATGTTGCGCGAAAGGCAACATTTCCAGCACCAATGGGCTTATACATTCGAGAAAAAGCAAAAATGTTTCAGATTGTGCAACAACTCGCAGGATATCGCGCCAATTACCGGGAAATGCTGCACAGAAAGCAATATTTAACATGTCAGTGGGCTTTTACAGCCCGAAATATGAGCAGCACCAACACCAAACGGCATCAGCCGTTTTTTTCGCATGTCCATGTGAAGATGTCACAAATCGACTAGGCGAGGGTGACAAAAACGGTAGGGGCGTAATCGGATTCTCGGTATGATGATCACATCAACAAGCAACAGGATGGTGAACAGCATGGGAGCAGATCAGCCGCTTACAGCGGCGACGGCAAGTAAGAAAGTTAAAAGGAGAGCGGGCCATACGTTTCGGGCGCTGCTGAAATATCACGCGCTCTGGATATTAGCCTTACCCGGTATATTACTGCTGCTGATTAATAATTACATGCCGATGTTCGGCATATTCCTCGCATTCAAGAGCTTGAACTTCTCCAAGGGCATCTGGGGCAGCGACTGGGTCGGCTTCGATAACTTCAAGTTTCTGTTTGCTACCAATGACATTTGGCGCATTATCGCAAACACGGTGCTGTACAATATCGCTTTTATCGTGATCAATACGGCCCTCTCGATTCTGCTCGCGCTATTGCTCAATGAGGTGAGAAGCAAGGTGCTGTCGAAGTTTTTCCAAAGCTCAATGCTCCTGCCGCATTTCATTTCGATGGTGGTCGTGGCCTATCTCGTGTTCGGCTTCCTCAACCCGGATCTCGGGTTCATTAACAAAGCGATTCTGGAGCCGTCGGGGCATGAGGCCGTCTCGTGGTATATGTCACCTACGTACTGGCCGTATATTCTGATCATCGTGAACAGCTGGAAGTCGGTAGGTTTCGGTTCGATCATCTACTTGGCGACGATCGTCGGAATCGATAAGGAATATTACGAGGCGGCAATGATTGACGGAGCCGGGAAGTGGAAACAAATGACGAAGATAACGGTTCCGTTTCTGATCCCAATTATGATCATTCTCACGCTGCTGTCGATTGGCCGAATTTTCAATGCGGACTTCGGATTGTTCTATCAGGTGACCATGAATTCAGGCATGTTGAAGGATGTCACAGAGGTTATCGATACTTACGTGTACAACGCGCTGCTAGTCTCCGGAGATACCGATTTAGCGTCATCGGCCGGATTGCTTCAGTCGGTTATCGGATTTATTTTGGTCGTGTCGGTCAACATGCTAGTGAAACGAGTCAGCAGTGATAAAGCTTTATTTTAAAGGTGGGAGAGCATGAACAACAGCAATCGGACGAACCCGATCATCATCGTATTCTTTATCATTGTCAGTCTGGCGAGCTTGCTTCCGTTCTGGCTCATCCTCATGGTGTCGCTTACGGGTCAAAATGCACTAGTCAAATACGGTTACAGCTTCTGGCCTCAAGATTTCGATCTCGCCGCTTACCGCTTCCTCATGCATGATGCGGAACCGATCCTTCGTGCATATGGCGTTTCGATATTCGTCACCGTTGTCGGTACGCTCGTGAGTTTGTTCGTTACCTCGGCGTTAGCGTATACCTTGTCGCGGAATGATTTTCCGTTCCGCAATTTACTCAGCTTCTACGTACTGTTCACGATGCTATTCGGCGGGGGATTGCTCCCATGGTACCTCGTATATACGAAGTTCTTGCATTTGCAAGACACGCTTCCGGCTCTCATCATCCCCGGTTTACTCGGCGGATTCAACGTGTTCATTATGCGGACGTATTTCACGACCAGCATCCCGCCATCCTTAGTGGATTCGGCGCAGATCGACGGGGCTAGCGAATATCGGACGTACTTCAGCATTATTTTGCCGCTGTCGCTTCCGGTGCTTGCGACGATTGGATTATTCGTCATCGTGACGTACTGGAATGACTGGTTCACAAGCTTGGTGTTTATCAACAATGACAGGCTGTACAACCTGCAATACTTCCTCTACAACACGCTCATGAATGCCCAATATCTGCAGGCTATTGCGAGCAAAGCGCATATTGATGCGTCATCCACGCAAATCCTTCCGCTGGAAGAGCTGCAGATGGCGATGGCGATTATCGCGGTGCTGCCGATTGCGATGGTGTTCCCGTTTTTGCAAAAGTATTTTGTGAAAGGCCTAACGGTAGGCGCTGTGAAAGGCTGAATTCGGCAGCAGCCGATTTAGTATATAGACATCATATAGAGCATTCATTATGGGAGGTTACAGAAAATGAAACGTGTATCAAAAGGATCCTTCGTTCTGTCATCGCTGCTCCTTTCGCTCTCACTCGTAGCGGCTGGCTGCTCCAGCGGCAACAACAATGCAGCTAACAACGAGAAGCCGGCGAATCAGGCTCAAGAGAGCACGAACACCAACACGGGCGCCACTAATACGACCGAAGCACCGAAAGCGCTGGAGCCGTACGAGGTTGTCATGGTTTATCCCGATGGCAAGCAAAATGACCTTGGCGTCGTGCAAACGGCAATGAACGATTACTTGAAACAAACCTATCCGGACATGAATATGACGGTTAAGCTGAACCCGATCGATTGGAGCGCCTACGCCGACAAGACGAACCTGATGATGTCCTCCGGGCAGAAGTTCGACTTGATCTGGACGGCAAACTGGATGAACTTTGATGCACAGGTGAACAAAGGTGGACTGCTTCCGCTAGATGATTTACTTGCTCAGAACGCGCCTGATATTGAGGCAATCGAAGGTAAATTCCATGATGGCGCACTGCGCAACGGCAAAATCTACGGCGTTCACGTGCATCAAGAGCTGGGCAATCCACAAGGTGTCGCAATCAGCAAAGCACTCGTCGATAAGTACAATCTGGATCTAAGCGCGCTGAAATCCGGCGAGTTCAAAGATCTCGGGCCTATCTTGAAAACGATCAAGGAAAATGAGCCCGGCGTAACGCCTGCTGTTGGACCTTCGTTCCCACTCGGCGCTTACTATGGTTCCGGCAGCACAGCGAATATTGTTGGCCCGATCGGGCTTGATCTGAGAGATGCCGATCCGAACAACACGTACAAAGTCGTGAATACCTATGCAACGCCGCGTTATATGGAGCTTGCAAAGCTGACGCGTGAATGGTTCAAAGCGGGTTACATCAATAAGGATGCAACAACGCCTGGCGTAGATATCTGGAAAAAGTTCCAAGCCAAGACAGCATTCGCGTCCATCGGCAGTGACTTGGATATCCTGGCAGGCACCGAAATCGGCTTACCACAGCTGATGCCAAGCAAAACAAGCAGCGTAGGCAGCGACATCATTCAAGTACCGCTTAATATCGATAGATTGCAAACAACGAAGCTGGCTGCTACGATGCAAGGGATTTCGCAAACCTCGAAGGACCCTGCCCGTGCCATGATGCTGCTTAACCTGTTCTACAAAGATCAGCAGCTGCTGAGTCTGTTCAACTTCGGCGTGGAAGGTACACATTATGTGCTGAAAGACGGTCAGGTTGCGCTGCCAGATGGCAAAACACAGGATACAGTCGGCTTCTATCACGACAATATGTGGCAGATCGGGAACCAAATGCTTAACTACACTCGTGTAGGCGAAGATCCGAATAAGTACAAAAACTATGAAGAATTTAACCAGAAGGTATCGAGCAATCCTTCGCCAATCCTAGGTTTCGTGTTTAACTCTGAGCCTGTGAAGAACGAGCTGATTGCCGTTAGCAAAGTACAAAGCACATTCGATCCGGGTCTGCAATCGGGTCAGCTTGATCCGGAGGTTGAAATTCCGAAGCTGATCAAGAAGCTCAAAGGCGCAGGCATTGACAAAATCATTGCCGAGGCGCAAAAACAGCTAGACGAATGGCGTGCAGCAAACGGAAAGTAAGGATTACAACCAGGGGGGTATAATCCAAGTGATTATACCCCCTCACTTTTCAAACCGGTCATATACAATCCTTTCACCGGTATAACTAACAGGATGGTGTTCATAGATGATTAAAGTAACCGTTTGGAATGAATATTTGCATGAAATCAATAATCCCAATGTAGCTGCTATTTATCCGAAAGGCATTCACGGCGCACTGGCGGAAGGCTTGTCCAGTGAGCAAATAAGCGTTCGGACAGCGACACTTGCGGAGCCGGAGCACGGCTTGTCCGAGGAAACGTTGGCGAATACCGATGTGCTTATTTGGTGGGGACATCTGGCGCATGATCAAGTGGACGATGCGATTGTGGAGCGGGTATACGAACGGGTTTTGAAAGGCATGGGACTTATTGTTCTGCATTCCGGCCACGCTTCCAAGATTTTCGCAAAGCTGCTTGGAACCCCGACAGGGCAATTGAAGTGGCGTGAAGCCGATGACAAAGAGCGCATCTGGGTCATCGATCCTGCGCATCCGATCGCAGCGGGAATCGGGGAGTACATTGAGCTGGAGAAAGAAGAAATGTACGGTGAGCATTTCCATATCCCGGCTCCGGATCAGCTCGTATTCGTTTCGTGGTTCGAGGGCGGAGAAGTGTTCCGAAGCGGCGTTACGTACAATCGCGGTCAGGGCAAAATCTTCTACTTCCGTCCGGGTCACGAAACGTATCCGACCTACTACAACGAAGAAATTCTTCGTGTTATCAAGAATGGCGTGCATTGGGCGGCTCCAAGCGCGACGGCTGCTCCGGTATACGGTCATTCGGCACCGCTGGAGCCGATTTCGGTGAAGGCATAGTGGTTACGGGAAAGGGGGAGCAGCGATGAGCAAGTTTCGCATTGGTTTGATAGGTCTTGGCGGCATGGCAAACGCTCATATCCGCTGGTTGGCTGATGAAGGCGAGCGGTTCGAAGTCGTGGCTGTGAGCGATGTAAGTTCGGAGGCGTTGACGCGAGTCGGCAGTCAACTCGGCCTTGATGAAGGCAAACGATATGCCGACTTCAACAAGCTGGTTGAGGACCCGGAAGTAGATGCCATCGTATCGGCAACGCCGAACCATGTTCATGCGGCTATCATTCATGCTTGTTTGAAGGCGGGCAAACCGTTCATGGCGGAGAAGCCGTTTACACGCGTGTTTGAGGAAGCGGGACCGCTGCTTGAGCTGTATAAGCAGCAGCCGGTAGCGGCAATGATTGGCTTTACGTACCGTTACACGCCTGCTTTCCGATACGCCCGTGAACTCGTGCTGCAGGGCAAGCTCGGAACGATTCGCAGCTTCTCTGTGCAATATTTGCAGGGCTGGGGAGCGGCGCAGTATAAGGTTCCTTATGTTTGGCGATTCGATAAGAACATTACCGGGACAGGTACGCTTGGCGACCTCGGTTCGCATATGATCGACTTGGCGCGTTTTCTGTTCGGCGAGTTCGAGGAGCTGTCTGCACAGCTGAAGACGATTATTACGGAACGTCCCGATGCGGCGACAGGACAGATGGTTCCCATCGAAGTCGATGACTTTGCCAGCTTCCAAGCGCGGATGACAGGTGACGTGATGGGTGTTTTCCAAACATCGCGTAACGCGATCGGCTCGGGCAACCAGCACGAAGTATCCATCTATGGCGACTTCGGCACCATCCACGCCTCCACGGAAAATCCGGATAAACTGATCTGGATCCGCGAGGAGGAGCCGGGTCAGCTGTCCAGATCGACGCTTGATGTGCCGAGCTCGTGCAAAGTCTCCCAATATTCAGATTTCCTAGCGATGCTGGAAGGCAAGGAGCCAAACGGTCTGCCGGGCTTTATGGACGGTTACCGCAATCAAGAGGTGCTGGATGCAATCATCCGTGCGAGTGAGACGAAGACGGTAGTACGCTTATAAAACTCAACTCATGAGCAAATAGAAACGCTCAAAGAGCCGTAAAGTTGTCGCTCTTCGTATTATTAGGTCAACCTTAATTTACAGGTTGGCCTTTTTTAATTCTAACGAACCGTACGGGCCTTATTTGATCATAAAGTAGCGGTTTGAAATTCTAACGAACCGTACAGGCGCTATTTTGACAAAATCTCGTGCATATCAGCTATTTCGACTAAATAAGGTCTCTGTGGTTCGTTAGAATAATTGAGGCGCCCTTTTCTCTCAAATAAGGCCTCTACGGTTCGTTAGAATAGCGAGGGAAATGTCTAGAGACCTCTCCAGGAGAAAGTTTTATTCAATTAGGGTGAGATTTGTAATCGGTTCCATGAAACTCGTATTCATAGGATAGGAGAGCGCTTATGATGGATGGAGACTCATTAAGGGGGAATCAGTATGAGCCAGCAATCGTATAGTCAATCGTATTCGGGGAGTCATAATTCTCATATCGCTTTTCCGCTTGGCGGAATCGGAGCGGGGATGTTCTGTCTGGAGGGAACGGGGGCAATGTCCCATTTCTCTTTACGTCATGCACCAGATATCACGCACGAGCCTATCATCTTTTCCGCCGTATGTGTCAAAGGGGAGCAGGGCAATATTGCGAGAGTCATGGAAGGCCTGGTTCCTTCTTGGAAGATCTACGGCAATAAAGCGGAGTCGATGAATCCCGGCAGCGGGTTGTTCGCTAAACATTTCGGCTTGCCGCGCTTTGACTACAGCACGTTTCATGCAAGGTTTCCTTTTGGCACTGCTCAGCTGCATGATGATCGGCTGCCTGTCGAGGCGTCGATTACAGGTTGGAGTCCGTTTATTCCCTTACATGCAGATGACTCGAGCTTGCCCGCAGCGGCGCTCGAAGTTACGCTGACCAACAGGACGGATCATCCTGTCGAGCTCGTGTATTCCCTTCATGCATCCAACTTTATGGCATTTAATAAATCGACGAAACAACGGGTATACAGCTCGAAGTCAGGCAAAGGTTTTGTACTTGAGCAATCGGCGGCAGAAGGAAAGCCATGGGAAGAAGGATCATTCAGTGCCTTCACGGATCATCCGAACGCCACAGCCGACTGCGCTTGGTTCCGAGGTGGGTGGTTTGATTCGTTAACGATGGTTTGGAACGCGATTAAAGAAGGCCAAAGTGTGGAAAATCCTGAGGTAACGGAAGGGAAGCCAAGTCCGGGTGGGAGTCTGTACGTTCCACTAACGCTAGCGCCTCATGACCGGCAGGTCGTTCGAATCATGCTATCGTGGTATGTGCCGGAGACAAACCTAATTGAAGGTGTAGAAGGAGCTAAACATGCGGATTGGACCGGAGAATATCATAAGCCCTGGTACGCCGGTAAATTCGCTGCCATTTCGGAAGTTTCCGAGTACTGGTTCAGCCATTATGATTCGCTTCGTGAAAGAAGCTTGAAATTTAGCGATACGTTCTATGGAACCTCGCTTCCTGCGGAAGCCAAGGATGCCATAACCGCGAATTTGACGATTCTGAAGTCGCCTACCGTCTTGCGCCAGACGGATGGCCGGATGTGGGGCTGGGAAGGGCAGCAGCTCCATGAAGGTAGCTGCAGCGGTTCATGTACGCATGTCTGGAACTACGCGCAAGCGGTGCCGCATCTGTTTCCGGATTTGGAGCGCAGCTTACGGGTTACGGAATTTACGGATGGACAGGATGAACGCGGGCATCAGAATTTCCGGGTACCATTGCCCATTCAGCCGGCAAGCCACAAGTATCACGCGGCTTCGGATGGCCAGTTAGGCGGCATCATGAAGGCATATCGTGAATGGAGAATCAGCGGGGATACCGAGTGGCTCCGGAAGTATTGGCCGCAAATCAAGCAAAGCTTGACGTATTGCAAGGAGCTTTGGGACCCCGATGGCATTGGCGTTCTAATCGAGCCGCATCACAATACGTACGACATCGAATTCTGGGGACCGGACGGCATGTGCTCTTCCATCTATATTGGCGCGCTTAAAGCAGCTTCGCTCATGGGCGAAGCGTTGGGAGACACTTCGAACGAATACGAAGAGCTATATCGCAAGGGCAGGACGTATATGGAGCAAGAACTGTTCAACGGCGAATACTTCGAGCAAAAGATTATTTGGCAAGGGCTTCGTGCACCGAATCCTGCCCGATTGGTTCCTCAAGGGAATGATAACTTTAAGGCGGCCGAGACATTGGAAGGGCCTGAAGCTTGGAATGTCAACTACTCCAGGGAGGCACAAGAGCTGCTGCAGCAGGAAGGGCCGAAATATCAATATGGAAAAGGCTGCTTGTCCGATGGGGTCATCGGAGCGTGGATCGCGGAAATGTGCGGGCTTGGGGATATCTTGGATCGCGATATGATCAAGTCTCACTTGCTAAGTATCTATACGTACAATCTTAAGCGCGACTTGTCCGAGCATGCCAATCCGCAGCGATCCGGATTTGCGCTCGGCAGAGATGGCGGACTGCTGCTTTGCACGTGGCCGAAGGGGGGGCAGCTGTCGCTCCCGTTCGTATATAGCAACGAAGTCTGGACCGGTATCGAATATCAAGTCGCCTCGCATTTAATGTCGGTTGGCTGTGTGGAGGAAGGGATGGATATTGTACGTGTTTGCCGCGACCGTTACGACGGAAGCGTAAGAAATCCTTTCGATGAGTACGAGTGCGGGCATTGGTATGCTAGAGCAATGGCCTCTTATGGCATCCTCCAAGGCTGGAGCGGTATTCGGTACGATGCGGTGGAGCGCGTACTCTACGTTTCACCGAAGGTTTCGGGAGACTATAGCAGTTTCTTGTGCACAGCCTCCGGATACGGAATTGCCGGAATTCGGGGCGGTGAAGTATTTGTTGAAGTAAAGGATGGCACGATAGAAGTAGATGAGATTCGCTTGGCTTTAACGTAATAGGAGTTCAATTCGATGTCTCATCTGTAAGTTGGTGAACGCCGTTTCACCAATTAAAGCTTTCCAAGTGGGAATGAATTTGTTATTTTATAGCTTAGCAAGCGCATTCTTACCAAAGCTAAACAGATTGGATGGGATAAAGTGAAAGTTAGTGCAGAAGAATTAGCATCCGGTAAATTGTTGCCCTCGACAATCGAGCTGGCTGTACAGTTGATTCAAGTAAATGGTTACGTCTTGATTGAAGAAGTGCTGCCACGGACACAGATAGATCAATTGAACAACAGAATCGGTGACTACCTCGAAGGGTTCATGGAGAAGAACGGATTCAGCCTCGAAGAAGGCTTCCATGATGGGACGAACCATATCGGCATGTATTTGCCGTTTGAGCAGCCATTCTGCGATGAGTCGCTTATTGCGCACCCTTTTGTAACGGATATTGTGGATCAAATTCTAGGCTCCGATTGCGAGCTTACTTATTTTGCTTCGAACACGTCGATGCCTAAAGGCACGAAGTCCCAAGACGTTCATGCTGACATGGGCGCTAGATTCGGCAGCCGCTTTGGCGTGAACGTACCCATTACCAATCTTGTCGTGAATTACCCGCTCGTAGACGTCAATGATGAGAACGGCCCGATGGAAGTATGGCCCGGCGGTACGCATCTGCATCCGGATAACTGGTACAGCTCGAAAGTGTTGAACAAACCTGAGCTTGCTCCGCATATGCTTTCCTTCAAGGCTCACATGCCTGCCGGCTCCATCATGATTCGTGACGACCGCATGTGGCACCGCGGTACGCCGAACCGTTCGGACAAGCCAAGACCAAACATTGCTTTGATCTACTCGTCTACTGCAACTGCTCCTTACCAAGGCGGTCTTCAAATCCCGCAAGAGACGTACGATCAGTTCTCGGATCGCGCGAAGCAGCTCGTTCGCAAGCAGAAAATCGGTTCTGAAGTCATCAACCCGTACTAATAGCAGCTTCAAGCCGAGACAGTATCTAGAAGCACCTGACCATGTGGTCGGGTGCTTTTTTTGCGTGCTGTTCGTCAGGATTGCTTGATGAACGTGTTGAGCAGTTTCCGAATGTTGCATAGAATGCAACATTTCACGGTGAAAGTAGGTTGATATCGCAGATTGTTGCATAGAATGCAAAATTTTACAGTATAGGAGCAGAAAATGGGCCAATTACGGGGATGATGTTGCATAAAATGCAACATTTGCCTTCAAGCTGGTACGAATGTAAGTAGAATGTTGCACAATATGCAACATTCTACTTAAAGGCAGGAAAAGGGGAGGAGCAGGTAGCTCTCTGTCGGACTGGAAAAGGGGAGGAGCAGGTAGCTCTCTGTCAGACCGGAAGAGAGGACAGGCCTAGATAGCTCCTACAATCGGACAAGGAGAAAGGTGTGGAGGAGGCGGATACTAGCGTGAGCGACCCAGCCTGTCCTACACGCCATCCGCGAACAATCGATATTTGAGCGGTGTTACACCGGTCAATTTCTTGAAATCTCGGATGTACACGTTCACGTTCTCGAAGCCGACCTCATAAGCGACTTCGGAGACGGAGGACATCGACTTCTTCAGCAGATGCTTCGACCGGTCTATACGCAGCCGCATCAGGTACTCCTGTGTCGAGGTGCCGGTCATTCGTTTGAAGAGGCGGGAGAAGTAGCTCTCGTTGAAGCCCGCATGTCTCGCGACCTCGGCTACGCTGAAATCGCCTCGGCTCAGCTGCTCCTCCATGAAACGGATCGCAGACTCAATCACCTGCTGGTGATATTCCGTCTTCCGGGCGCCTTCGCCGCGATTGCGATTCAAGGACAGCTCCGTCAGGATTCTCATAATAAGCACCGGAATCGCAAGATCGCTCTGATGATCGCCGGCCTCGACGTACCGCATGATTTTGTCAAAACAGCTATTAAACTCCGAAGAATGCTGCAGCGTGATCGGGGTCAAGCCGCTCGGGTTGATCGTATCGTAGAAGGCAGGCACGCCGCTGCCCTTGATATGTAAAAACCGATATTTCCATACGCCGGAATCGCCGGTTTGATAATGATGATGGCCGAAACAGTTGATTAAGGCGACTTTGCCACGGTCCAGCACAACCTTTTTGCCTTCATAGGTTAGGATGCCGCTGCCTTCATCGGTGAAGATGATTTGGTAGTTTTTCTGTTTCTCCCGTTCGGTGTAGAACTTCTCGGCGAAATGAACATGCCCCACCGTACACAGCTGATACGGCAGCTTGCGCGAGACAGCGAGCGGTGTGAAGGGAAGGATAACAGGCTCCTCGATATTGTCAAAATAATACGACGTTCGCATACCGCAGCTCCCCGTCCTTCTCTAAAGTCAAATAGCGTAGATAACAGGTAAAGAATCGTCACTGACAGCGGTGTTGAAAGCGCTACAATTAGATTATACACACAGAAAGCCGCGCAGCAATCGAGGAATTGCTGTAAAGGTAAGGAGGAGTACGTTTGGCGGTCAATAGAACGGCGCGGAACCCGTTACGTCGTAAACTGCAAGCAAACCAGCCAACAACAGGTGTATGGATAACGCTTGAAAGTCCGTCCATCACCGAGGCGGCAATCATGATGGGCACGGACTGGATATGCGTGGACATGGAGCATGGACATTTGGACTTGAAGGAAGTCATGGAGCATGTGAGAACGGTCCGAGGTTCGGACACAGCAGTGCTTGTTCGGGTACCGAGTATCGAGCAGGGTATCGTGAAGAGGGTACTCGATCTTGGCGCACATGGCGTGCTGCTTCCGCTTGTTCGAAGTCGAGAGGATATGGAGGAAGGCATGAGCTACGGCCGTTATCCAACAGAGGGAGTGCGAGGCATCGGAGGCGAACGGTCCGTCAAATGGGGAATGGGGATGCAGGATTACTTGAAGGATGCGAACGAGGAAACGCTCATCATCCCGCTGATCGAAACGAAGGATGCAGTGGACGACATCGAGCAGATTTTGCAGGTTCCGGGGCTTGAAGCCATCTTCTTCGGACCTGCGGATTTGTCGGCATCCTACGGATACTTAGGGGATTGGGAAGGACCCGGCATAGCTGAGGTCATTCTGAATGTGCGAACCGCTGCAGCCAAGCTGGGCATCGCTTCAGGCATCATGAGCATGAACGCGGAGGATGCGAAGCTCAGGCAGGAGCAAGGCTTCAACATGGTGGGGCTTGGCTCCGACATCGGCCTCATGATCCGATCCATGGAAAGCGCGATGCGCGCAGTCGGGCGAGACCCGAAGCCCCATCTGTGGTTCTAATGCGAAATCGAAACGAATGGAGAAGGAGCCAAGGTTGAAATGGAGCGAAAATGGAACGTTTGTATGGTGGGCATGGGCTACTGGTCCGATGTTCATTTTCAAGCATGGGGCTCATTAAGCAATGTTCGCATTGCGGCAATCGCAGATCGCAATCCGCCGAAGCTGGCGAGGAAAGCTCTGATGTACCGATTATCTCAAGATCAGCTCTACGCGTCCTTGCACGAAGCCGTCCGGCATCCGGGTATCGATATTGTCGACGTTATCACACGCCCCAACACGCATCTGGAGATGGTGGAGATAGCGGCTCGCGCCGGCAAGCATGTGTTATGCCAGAAGCCTTTTGCCCCTACGCTCGAGGAATGCCGCAGGATGGTTGCCATCTGCCGAGAGAACGGAGTTCGGCTCATGGTAGCCGAAGGCTGGCGCTGGCAGGGCCATTATCTTGCGATGAAGCGCGTGCTGGAGAGCGGCGTTCTTGGTGAGGTGTCGTATGCCAAAATCAGCGCAAAATGGTTCTTCACTCCGCGCTTCGACGATCCCGCTCAGATGACGCAGCCCTACTTCCGCGATATGGAGCGTCTGCTGCTATATGAGATGGGGCCGCATTACATCGACAGCTACAGGTCGTTGTTCGGAGAGCCTGATGGTATTACCGCCGTCACGAAGAGGGTCAGCCCCCATATTAAAGGCGATGATCTGGCGATTGTCATCTTCCATCATGCGGCAATGACCGGCATGCTGGAAGCTTCATGGGCTTCGCGGGAATTTCGGGACGGGAGCTATACGCTGCCGGGCGGCGAGAATTTGATGGAGTACGTGGTGATCGAGGGGAGCGAGGCAACGCTTCGCTTGAACGCAGACGGCGAAATGCTCTTGCTTCGAACGGATGGCACTGTGGAACAGATCCCGCGTCCGCAGGAAGCTTTTCAAGAGTCGCATAATCGGCTGCATCAGCATTTTATCGAAGGCATTGAGAGCGGATTGCCGTTTGTTACCTCGGGTGAGGAATATTTGAAGACGATGGAGATTATCGAGGCTGCTTACCAAATCGGAAAGAAGGTCGAGCGCATTGGCTAAAACGAAGTATATGTTCTTCTACGAGTGCAAGCGCGGGATGGAAGAGGAGTACATCCGGCGTCATGAAGCTGTCTGGCCCGAGGTTATCGCCGCCCTGCGAGAGGCAGGCTTCAGCAATTTCATTACCTTTATGAAGGAAAACAGGCTGTATGCGACGATCGAATCCGAAGATGCTTTTGCTCCGGCATGGGCGCGGTTTCAAGCTAATCCGGACACCGCGAGATGGGAAGCGTACATGTCGGATGTGCTGGTGACAGATGTGACGACAGGCGGCATGGAAGTGCTGGATCGCATCGTATTCCAAATGGAGTAGGAAGGAGGCGACGCGAGGTGGCGACCTTTCAGCTCGGACTCACGCGTGATTTCTTGAACAGCCGAGGAGAGCCGGCCTTCGGACTTGAAGGTACACAGCGAATTTCTCGGATCAAGCATATTGAGCAGTCTTACTTCGACGAGCACCTGAACTCGGTGACTGTCGAGCAATTGCAGCACTACGATGGTGTAATCAGCTTGACGCCTCGTTACACGGCGGATGCACTGACTGCCGCCGCAGATCGCTTGATCGTCATTGCGCGTTATGGCGTCGGCTATGACATGGTGGATGTGCAAGCTTGCACGGAGGCTGACATCGCAGTCACGATTACACCTCAAGGCATTCGCAAGCCGGTGGCGTATGCCATCATGACGCATATGCTGGCGCTTGCTCATCGACTCCCCGTGAAGAGCAGGCTGATCGCGGAGAAACGATGGCAGGATCGAATTGATTATCCGGGCTACCGCATTACCGGCCAGACCCTTGGCTCCGTCGGACTCGGCAACATAGCGAAGGAATTGTTCCGTATGACGCGAGGGTTCGAGATGAAGATGATCGCTTACGACCCCTATGCTGATCCGGCAGTGGCTGCCTCGTATGGCGTGGAGCTTGTTGACCTGCAGACCTTATGCGAACGTTCGGATTATCTGACGATCAACTGTTTCTTATCTAAGGAGACGTTCCGCCTCATTTCATACGATCAGCTGCGGGCTATGAAACGATCTGCTTTCCTGATCAATACGGCGCGTGGCGGTATCGTGGATGAGCAAGCAATGGTGAGAGCGTTGCAAGAAGGCTGGATTGGCGGCGCCGGGCTGGATGTATTCGAGGAAGAACCGTTTATCAGCGACTCGCCGCTCCTTCATATGGACAATGTGATTGTTACGCCGCACAGTCTGTGTTGGACGGAGGAGATGGTTGAAGGATTATGGGCGGATACCACAAATGCCATTATGGATGCTGCAAGCGGCACAGCGCCTGTCAATGTTGTGAACAGAGAAGTGCTTGCGCGCCCTGGTTTCATAAGGAAGCTGGAACGATTCTCCACATTTGAGCGAGGATGAAAGGAGCTGTGTGTGCAGTGGCTATTCCGATTCGCCAACATCCGAGGAACAGCCGCGTGTTCGAGTTTCGCGGCAAACCGCTGGTTCTCGTATGCGCAACAGAGCATTACGGCGCGGTCATCAACCGCCCGTTCGACTTCGCCAAATATCTGGCAGATGCTCATGAGAAGCAGCAGACACTCACGAGGTTATTCATGCTGTTTCGTGAGCAGCAAAGTCACTGCAATCCCTATTCCACCTGCAAGCCGGAATCGCCGGATTATATCGCCCCTTATCCTCGAGTGGGGCCGGAGAAAGCGTTAGATTGGCAGCCAAAGTATGATTTGGATGCCTGGAATCCGGAGTTCTTTGATCGCCTTCACCGTTTTCTATCACTCGCATCCGATTATGGCATTATCGTAGAGGTTGTGCTGCTGAGCAATACTTATGGGGACAGCGTCTGGAATCTCAATCCGCTTAACGCCGCGAACAATATCAGCGACGTGGAGTCCA
Organism: Paenibacillus sp. J22FR21; assembly: GCF_056269135.1. NCBI lineage: Bacteria > Bacillati > Bacillota > Bacilli > Caryophanales > Paenibacillaceae > Paenibacillus > Paenibacillus sp. J22FR21. Next base: position 423,781 of record NZ_JBWDNJ010000004.1, on the reverse strand, counting down.
TTCCGTGGACCGATTACAATACGATGCGCGCACCGAAGCTGTTTCAGCGCCAGCTCGCACATGTTCGGAAGATCGTAGAGGAAACGAACCGCTACGATAATATTTTCTACGAAATCTGCAATGAGCCAGGCGGAAGTTTCTCGGGAAGCAGCGAGCATCCGCCGCCAACGTCGCAAGAGGTCAATGCGTGGCAGTTGGCGATTGCCGAGGTGATCCGCGAGACGGAAGCTCTTTTGCCGAACAAACATATGATCGCAGGGCAAGAAGCGTTCATCTATGAGCCTTGGGAGCAATCGTCGGACTTGTCGTTTGGTGATTTCGGCATCGATATCGTCAATATGCATCCGCTGCCGAACACGACCTACGGGGGACGCGGCTACCATATGGGTGAGTTCATGTCGAAGCAGCTTCGGCTGCGCGAGGTACGGGACTTTTGTTTGGCTACGCGGAACGAGAGCAAGCCGCTTAATCTCGATGAAGATAACGTTGCCAGCCAGTATAAGGATCCGGACGGTTGGACGATTCATCGCAAGCGCGCGTGGGCGACACTCATGAGCGGCTGCCATTATGACTATATCGATTTTTCCATTATCAATTACGTTGAAGCCGGAACGCCTTCTTCTCAGCGGCATATTCGGATTTGGATGAAGCATTTGTCTGCATATGTACATTCTATCGATCTTGCAGACGCGCGACCGTTGCCGGACTTTGTTCTTGGGGAGCCGAAACATTCGGTTACATGTACGCTCGGGATTCCGGGCGAAGAGTACAACATCTACGTGGCAGACGAGAGAGAGCTGACAGATGACGGTGCAGGCTCACCGCTTGTATCGGAGGAGCTGATTGTTGATTTACCGGATGGCAGTTATCGTATTCGCTGCTTCGATCCGGCAACAGGCCAGTATTCTCCATCTGTGCGCATAAGCGGCGGGGCAGGAACCGTTATTCGGCTGCCGGATTTCCAGTATGATTTGACGATTCGCATCAACAGGCAGCAGTGATCGAGCGGTAATTCAATTGATGAAGGGATTGATCGAGGTAATGGCGAGCAGCATCATGCAAAATCAAGTGACGGAATGGGAGTATCGCTCTGGTACGGCATATCCGGATCCTTTTAACGATATCGGCATGCAAGTTGTTATTACCTCTCCGAACGGCAGGGAACGTGCGGTGCCGGGGTTCTGGGGCGGAGGGCAGACGTGGAAGTTTCGCTATTCCTCTGATCAAGTCGGTGTGCATCGGTATCGTACGATTTGCTCGGACAGTACTAATGTCAGTCTGCACGGGCAAGAGGGAACAATTGAGGTTACGGCCTATACGGGCGATAATCCGCTGTATCTGCATGGCAGTCCGCGGGCTGCTGCAAGTCGCAGCTATCTGGCGCATGCCGATGGCAAGCCGTTCTTCTGGCTCGGCGATACGTGGTGGATGTCCTTGACGGATCGGCTGAAGTGGCCGGAGGATGTCAAATGGCTGTCACAGGATCGTGTAGAGAAAGGCTTCACCGTCATACAAGTCGTTGCCGGACTCTATCCGGACATGGGACCATTCGATCCACGCGGCAGCAATGAAGGCGGGCAGGCTTGGGAGGAAGGTTTTGCTCGCATCAATCCGGCGTTCTTCGACGCTGCCGATCCGAAGATTGAGTGGATGGTGGAATCCGGACTGCTTCCGTGTATTGTGGCATGCTGGGGGTATTATTTTGATTTTGCCGGACGTGATGTGATCAAGAAGCAGTGGGAGTATTTGATCGCCCGATATGGTGCTTATCCGGTTGCTTGGTGCCTCTGCGGTGAGGCCGATATGCCGTATTATCAGTGGGATGCGTTCAAGAATCCGGATCAGAAACAGCTCTACGTGGAGCGGCTGCGCAAGGAATGGACTGCTATGGCGGCTTATGTCAAAGAGACCGATCCTTTTGGCAGATTGCTCACAATCCACCCTACGCAATACGGGCACAACATGGTGGAGGATGCTGCTGTTCTGGATTTGGATATGCTGCAAACCGGGCATGGCGCCTATATCTCGCTTGAGCCGACGGTCCGTATGATTCAGGAGTCGGTTGCCAGGGAGCCGCGTACGCCAGTTATCAATTCCGAGGTATGCTACGAGGGCATCGGCGGAACAAGCTATCAAGATATTCAGCGTTTCACGTTCTGGACGTGCATGCTCGGCGGAGCATGCGGTCATACCTATGGCGCGAATGGAATATGGCAGGTGAATGCGGAGGATAAACCTTACGGCGCGTCCCCGCATGGGGTGGCATGGGGGCATATGTTCTGGCGAGAAGCGGCTCAGCTGCCGGGCTCACGGCAAGTCGGACTGGGGAGGAAGCTGCTCGAGCGGTACGCGTGGTGGTCCTTCGAGCCGCAGCCGCAGTGGCTGAATGCGGTGGCAGAGGACGTGCCTGTGACGGCGAGGCCTTATGCGGCGGGCATTCCTGGGCAGGTTCGCGTCATCTATGCACCGTTCCTGCTCGCTTTCAGCGGTGTTGAAGTGCTCGGCATCGAGCAGGATGTGACTTATCGCGCGTTCATGTTCGATCCGGCCACAGGCGACGAACATGATTTCGGGCCGACGATTGTCCCAGATGCGGACGGCAAATGGAGCACCGGCGCGTTTAAAATCTTCCAAGACTGGGTGCTGGTCTTGGAGCGAATCTAGCTGTTGAAGGCTGCGCCTGTTATCTGATTCGATCGATGAAGGGGGGCAGCCTTTTGTTCGTTTGTCGGCCGAAGAGCGGTACGAGGTGCCGCACATTGGCGTGGAAAGGTAGGTTTGGAGGAAAGAGAGATACTGAGTACCGTTCATTGAGGTGGAATGGTGGGTTTGGGCTGAAGAGAGGTGCTGCGTACCGCACATTGGCGTGTGCTGGGTACCGCTCATGAACGGAACAGTAGCTAACCTAGGCTTTAATTGGGCGAAACTCGTAGGAGCAAATAAACGCCGCAGATGGTCGATAGACAAGTAACTCACTGGTGGGGATACATCGCACCAAAATTCGGAATAGCAAACAACCCTCACTGATGCTTAATAGAAAGTAGCTGATCTAGAGGTCTATATTGGCGGAAATACGGGGAAATGGGAGAAAGTAGCTGATCTAGAGGTATAGCGGCAACTGATGGTGCTCATGAGTCAGCGCGAGGCTGCTGGGAGTCGGGAATCCGACTCCCAGCAGCAATGCCTTAACAAATTCTTACCCAGTCAAGTCCGCGCCGGCTTTCGCCACTCGCTTGGCGACACGCCGAATTGTTTCTTAAAGGTCCGGCTGAAGTAATGAATGCTCTGGAAACCGCATGCCTGTGAGACATGCTGTACGGTCATATCCGAATGCAGCAGATACTGGGAGGCGGCCGCAAGCCGGAGCTCGTTTAAGTAACTGAATGGTGTCTTTCCGGTATGCTGCCGGAAAAGGCGCACGAGATACGAGGGATTGTAGTGGGTATAATCGGCGATTGTCTGCAGCGAAATCGATTGTGGGAATACCGATTCCAAGAAACGCAGCACCTCTGTGACGAGCATCTCACCCGAGGAGTAGCTGGGAGACTGCGGCGTCAATGCCGTGATATTAGGGATGAACACAAGCAGTTTGTGCAGATCGGATAGGAGCGCTTCTTGAAAAATAGCCGGGGCAAGCGAGGTTTCCGCCATCATCAGCATCCGGACTGCCTCAAAAGCAGCACGAAGCGCCGGATAAGGCGCACTGCTCCAACTAATGTCCGATTGCATGCTGTTCCAGCGATAAATCAGATCAACACTCGGCAGCGCAGCGGCATCCTCTTCATGGAATTCAACAAACCAATAACATAGTCGATGTGATCGCTGAACCAGCTGATGGGGCGTATTCGGTAAAATAACAAATAAGGCAGTTCCGTCAGCATGATATGTCATCCCCGACCATTCCAAATCAGCTTCACCCTCTGTAATGCAGAGAAGCTCACCATACGGATGTACGCCCCCGGCGCGGCTGCCAATACCGCCTTCAACTGCAGCTAAGCCATGTTTTCGGATCCTCACCATATGCCCCCGTTCTCAACATGTCAATGATGTGCAAATCATATCATGCACCACAATGCCCGTAAACGGTTGAATTTCATTGCATTACCTCCACCATCACTATGGAGTGCAAAGACATCCTTCTTGTAAGCGCTTATCCTAAGAAGTAGCAGGACCAGCTAAATATGGCTAGTCCGTAAGGAGATGACGCACATGAAAGCGATACAGATTACAGGCGTTGACCAGTATGAATCCATTGAAGTGCCGGTTCCCGAAATCAAGGATGATCAACTGCTAGTTCGCATCCATCTTGTAGCAACCTGTCCTCGCTGGGATTTGCATATGATGGGCGGCAAGGATATGTTCATCCAGAATCGCCAGCCGGATTATCCGCTGCCCCCGGGCTTCCCTGGACATGAAGCGGTAGGTGTGGTGGAGGCAGTCGGCGCGAGCGTACAGGGCTTCGCTCCCGGTGATCGCGTAGTGGCGCTGGAGCATGTATCGCCAGGCTTTGGCGCGTATGCAGAATACATGGCTTACCGGGAAAACGACCTGTTGAAGCTTCCGGACAACATCTCGGATAAGCGCGCGGTTTCGTCGGAGCTGCTCAAATGCGTCATGTATGGACTAGATCAGTTTGATGATATGCAAGGCAAGACGATGTTAGTTGCAGGACTTGGGCCTGCAGGTATTTTGGCGATGCAGCTCGCTTCACATTGGGGAGCAAAGGTGACGGCGATCGATGTGAATAGAGAGCGCGTTGATTTCGTAAATGGGCTGTCCCTGAACGGCGAAGCAGTACATGCGGATGATCTCGGAGATCGTAGATTCGATCTTGGATACGATTGCGTGGGCTATGCAGCATCGGTGCAAAACGTGCTTGATCGTACCGACGAACATGTGATCATATTCGGCGTGCTGAAGGGCAATATTACGTACCCAGAATCGTATTGGTTCAAAGGAACAAAGCTGGAATCTTACCGCTATCACCCCGTTACGAAGCGGGACCGACACTTGCTGCTGGATGCACTAAGCAATCCTGCCTTCAACACGGAATGTCTGCAAACGGTGGAGCTCTCTTTCAGGGAATACAAAGGCGGCGTCGAGCTTCTTAAAACGCAGCAAGCAATCAAGATTTGCTTCAACCTGCAGGAGGGTTTTTAATATGAAAGCATTGGCAGTCGTATTCGAAACAAAAGAAGTGGTGAGCGTTCGGACCGTAGAGGTGCCTGAACCTACTGATCGTGATGTCGTCATTGAGCTCGAATATTCCTGGATCAGCATCGGAACCGAATCGTCTTTCTTCCGTGGGGAGCGTATTTCAGGCGAGGTTCCATACACGGATGGGGGGCCATGGCCTTTCCCGCATGTACCCGGTTATCAGAAGGTAGGGCGTGTTATTTCAACCGGAGCCGCGGTGACTCATGTAAAAGCAGGGGATCGCGTATTCGCATCGGTCAGTAAAGTAGACGGTATGTACTTTGATTTTGGCGGTCACATCAATCCGGCCGTTACAGACGGCTCCCAAGTGTGGAAGCTATCGGAGGAGGGGCCGGAGCCGCTGGCTTACTCCGGTACGGTGCTGACGCAGGTCGGCTATAACTGCGGCATGCGGCCGCCAGTTTCAGAGGGAGACATTGCGGTTGTAATCGGCGACGGGCTCGTTGGCCAATGGGCGGCACAGACGCTGGCTCATCGCGGTGCGCAGGTTTATCTGCTCGGACATCGGGAGGAGAGGCTGAAGCTTGCCGTTGCTGGAGGCTATGCCACTCCGATCAATGGCCATATCAGCGATCCCGCGCAAGTGCTGGAGAGTGAGAACAAGCAGCTCGCCATTGTGATTGACACGGTGGGCAGCCTCGATACCTTCCGCAAGCTGCAGCCGCATATGAAACACGACAGCCACCTCGTTTCGGCAGGCTACCTAGGCGAAGCGGGGATGATCGATATCCAGAAGCTTCGCGAGCAGGAGATCACGCTGCATGCCCCATCAGGCTGGTCGGCAGATCGAATGGCAGCTACGATAGCGGCCATTCGAGAAGGTTGGCTGACGACTGAACAGCTGATCACACATCGGTTTCCTGCAGAAGATGCTGCCGAAGCTTGGGAGCTGATTACTGCCCCGAAAAGCCCATGCCTAGGGGTCATTTTGGACTGGCGGCAGGAGGTATAAAATGTCCTTCAAGGGCTATCTCAAAAGTGTGCACGGCAACTTTTGAGATGGCTCTTATTTATGTTTAACCGGTGGGGAAGAGCGTGCTGGCGAGAATACCAGGGAAGTAGCACCAAGAGAGGTAGCAGGTACCGCACATTGGCGGGAAATCGGCATAGTAGCATCAAGAGAGGTAGTAGGTACCGCACATTGGCGGGAAACCGGCAATGTGCGGTCCTCAGGGCACCACATGATTGGTTGGTTGGTGAATATAGAGAAAGAGTGGCTCTAAGTGTAACTATCCAGCGGAAAATCTGCGGGAGTGGGGAAAGAGTAGCCCCCAGGGCAACACATCACATCAGCAGTTAGTCGGCGAAACTAGCAAATGAGTAGCTCTCAGAGCAACACATCAGCGACAAGCCACCGAATCTAGCAAATGTGTAGCTCCCAATGCAACACATCAGCGGCGAATTAACGTACAAGCAGCCGGTCGTTCCCCGCGTTTGTCCCCTAATTTTGCTCTTGCAAACGCTGTCATTTTGACCTATACTGAGTCCATAATCAACCCGAAACGTTTCGATAGAGGATGTGCAAGTTGTGACCACCATTAAAGACCTGGCTAAAGCAACCGGATTGTCGGTTACGACTGTATCAAGAGCGCTTAACGGATACAGCGACGTCAATGAGGAAACGCGCAAGAAAATTAAGCAGGCTGCCGAAGAAATGAATTATCGACCAAGCGCTGCTGCCAGAAGTCTGGTGATGAAGAAATCAAGAACGATCGGCGTCATCATCTCGGATATTAACCGGGAAGGCGTCAAGGATGCGCTCGCCTACGAGATCTTGTGCGGCATTAATGACCGCTCGACGATGCTCGATTACGATATTCTGCTATTCAGCACGAGCTCGAAGAAGCAGCTGAAGAAATCCTATTCGGATCTGTGCAGGGAGCGCGGCGTGGACGGTGCAATTGTGTTCGGCTTACGGGTGAATGATCCGTACCTGGAGGAAATTGTGAGCAAAGCCGATTACCCGTGTGTGCTGATCGACATTCCGGTCGAGAGCAAGAACGCAGGCCATGTTACAACGGACAATGTGTACGGGGCAACGCTTGCGGTCAATCATCTGCTTGAGCTAGGGCATCGTAAGATCGCGATGATCAACGGCCATAACGAAGCGGCAGTCAGCATCAGAAGGCTGCAGGGCTACAAGCAAGCATTGGAGAAAGCCGGAATCCCTTACGATCCGGAACTCGTCTTCGACGGCAACTTCTCAGAAGACGGCGGCTGCGAGGCGATGTATCGCATCCTGCTCAATCATCCCTACGTAACGGCGGTGTTCTCGGCGAGTGACTTGATGGTACTCGGCGCGCTCCGCGCAATGGAGAAGCTGAAGCGGCAAGTCCCGCAAACGTTGTCCATCGTCGGCTATGACGACATCCCGGTAGCTGCCTACTGCTCGCCGAAGCTGACAACTATCCGTCAAGATAAATACGAGATGGGTTACCAGGCAGCGCAGCTCGTCATCGATATGATGGAGAACCGCCAAATGGACCGCAAAATCGTATTGCAAAATGAATTAATTATCCGCGAGAGCACGAGAGCGATACCTTAGGAAGCTAGTAGTAGGGAGCGAATTGAGGAGAGCAGCAGCGCTCTTTTTCAGATGGGCATCCGAAACGTTTCGGAAAACCGAAAATAAGTTTAATTCCAATCGATCTTGGAGGTGAACGACGAGTATGAACACAAAGAAAAGATGGTGGACCCGGTCCAGACGTGAAGCGCTCGACGGTTACGTGTTTATGAGTCCTGCGATACTCGGCTTGTTATTCTTCATGCTGGGACCAATCGCGGCATCTGCCTACTTCAGCTTTACGGACTACGATATTCTGAGCACGCCTAGATGGGTCGGACTGGACAATTATATCGAATTGTTCAAGGACTCCTTGTTCTGGCAATCGCTTAAGGTAACGATGATCTACTCCGTCGTGAGCGTACCGCTGGGACTCGTCGTTTCCTTGGCGCTGGCACTTCTGCTTAACAAGAACATTAAGGGTATCTTCTTCTTCCGAACGATTTTCTACTTGCCTGCGGTCATGTCGGGTGTTGCGGTTGCCTTGCTGTGGAAGTGGATTTTCAATCCGGATTTCGGGTTAATCAACTGGGCCATCAGCTTAATCGGTTTCGAGGGACCGAAATGGTTCATCGATGAACAGTGGGCACTGCCGCCGATCATTATTATGGGACTATGGGGCGTTGGCGGAAGCATGCTGGTCTATCTGGCCGGCCTGCAAGGCATTCCAACGGATCTCTATGAGGCTGCGGAGATTGACGGAGCGAACAAACGGAAGCAATTCCGGCATATTACGCTGCCTATGCTCTCACCTGTTATTTTCTTCAATTTGATTACCGGCATTATCGGAGCGCTTCAAGTATTTACGGAAGGCTTCATCATGACGGCAGGCGGGCCGAACAACGCTACGTTGTTCAGCGTGCTGTACTTATATCGTAATGCTTTTGACTATTTGCAAATGGGTTATGCGTCCGCGCTGGCCTGGGTGCTCTTCCTCATCATTCTGGCGTTCACGTTAATCATCTTCAAATCATCGCCGATGTGGGTCTTCTACGAAGGGAACAGGAGGTCGGGAAAATAATGAACACGATCACACAAACAGATGCGCCTGTCCGTAGAAAGCTCTCTCGCAGTCAGTCAGAGCTCATGTCCAAACTATTCAGCTATCTGCTGCTCTGCATCGGCTCCATCATTATTCTGATTCCATTCGCGTGGATGCTGTCTACTTCATTGAAGCTCAAAGCGGACGTCTACATCTTCCCGCCGCAGTGGATCCCGCAGCCGATGCAATGGCATAACTACGTGGAAGCTTTTACAACCTTTCCGTTTGGCTTATATACGAAGAACTCGCTCTTCATTGTCGTATTCGTCATGATCGGAACGCTGTTCTCTTGCTCCTTCGCCGCGTATGGCTTCTCGCGGCTGAATGCGCCCGGACGCAACTTCATCTTCCTCGTGCTGCTGGCGACGATGATGCTGCCGAGCGCCGTAACGATGGTGCCGATTTATCTGTTCTTCAACAAGCTGGGCTGGGTGGATACCTTCCTGCCGCTCATCATTCCTGCATGGTTTGGAAGCGCCTTCTTCATCTTCATGATGCGGCAGTTCTTCATGGGTATCCCCTACGAGCTCGAGGATTCGGCGCGAATCGATGGATGCAACACGTATGGCATATGGGCGCGGATCATGGTTCCGCTCAGCAAGCCGGTGCTTGTTACGGTAGGCGTGTTCACGTTCATGGGGACTTGGAATGATTTTATGGGGCCGCTCATTTATTTGACGGATGAGAATAAGCGTACATTGGCGCTGGGTCTGTCCTACTTCCAAGGCTCTGCAAGAAGCGCACCTGATCTTCATCTCCTGATGGCTGCATCGCTTTATGCGATCGCTCCATGTGTCATTCTGTACTTCCTTTGCCAGAAGATTTTCGTCAAGGGCATGGTATTTACCGGCGTTAAAGGTTGACAACCATAACGTAAAACAGAGAAAAGAGGGATCTGTATGTTTCGCAAACGTAAGCTGGCTTTAGTAATGACGCTCGTCATGGCACTGTCCACGGTCTTGTATGGCTGCGGCGGGAATGACAACGGCAACACAGGCAGCAAGGATGAGAAGGTTGAACTCAATTTCATCCGTTGGTCGAACGGCCCCGCTTTAGATGAAGAAGAGAAAGATAAAGTGAAACGCTTTAACGATACACACCCGAACATTCAAGTAAAAATGACGCTCCTGCCTTGGGACGAAACGTTCAAGAAAATCGAGATGTCCCTTGCTTCGAACTCGCCTGTAGATTTGTTCTACTGGGATGTGCCTGCCTATGCCTGGTACAAAAAAGGACTTATGAAAAATCTTCAGCCATACTTCGACCGCGATCTTAAGATGGCCGACTACGACGAGAAGTTGTTCGAGCCGTTCAAATTTGATGGCAGCAACATGTATGTTGCACCGGAAAACTATCAAACGCTAGTCATGTACTATAACAAAGACTTGTTCGACAAAGCGAATGTCGCATACCCGAACGAGAACTGGAACTGGGATGATTACCTCGCGGCCGCTCAGAAGCTGACAATCAAAGAAGGCGACAAAACGGTGCAGTTCGGCACGAGCATGTCCCTTGGCGCATGGTGGGGCTGGATGGCGCTTAGCCAAGAGCAAGGCGGGGCATTGGCACCGAACATTCACGATCCGGAGAAGCTGACATTTAATACTCCGGAGACGAAGAATGCGCTGCAATACTTGCAGGATCTGATCTACAAGCATCATGTTGCGCCGGATGCGGCACAATCGAGTGCCCTTGGCGGCGACTTCTTGACAGGCAAAATTGCCATGTATGTTGGCGGTGACTGGGATCTGGGTAACCTCAAAGAGAAGAAGGACCTGCACTGGGATATGGCGCCAATGCCGAAGTGGGAAGACAAACGTGTCGTTCCATACTGGATGGGCGGTTATGCGATGACGGAGAAGTCGAAGCACCCGGATCAAGCATGGGAATTCATTAAATGGACGATGACCGAGAACCAAGAAACGCTGGCGAAGCAGCAATCGTGGATTCCAATCAACAAAACAGCACTCTCGAAGGTGGAAACACCGGCATGGGCGCCGGAAGGCTACCAAACGGCTCGCTTCGACTGGATGAAATACGGCAACATCGGCGATATCTATCACCTCAGATGGCGTGAAGCGCAAGATAAAGCGATTACGCCGCTGGTCGATCAAATTTTTGCAAACAAGATAACAGTCGACGAAGCGCTGCAGAAAATGGATGAGCAAGTGAACGAAATTATTTCGAAGAAATAGGGAAGAGGAGGCTGTGCTTTAAAGTAGAATTTCTACTTTAAGGTGCGGCCTTTTGCTTGCGGTTGAAGAGATAGGCGCAGTTGTTGCAATGACATAACTAGGAGCGTGTACTAGGTGAATAGATTGGCGCAAGTGATTGCTGGGACGGATTTTGCGGTAGTTGTGAATAGCCTGAGGATTGATGGTCAAACGGATGGTATTCGATCAATAGGGACAGAAGAGAGAGCTGCGGCAGATGGTGCGCTGCATAACGTGTCCATCTATCATTATGGCGGCGCGCTGGATTTGGTCATAGAAAGTCATGTGTTGGCTTATGAGAAAACCTCACTGGTGGAGCGTTGGGTATCGGTGCGTAATGAAGGAATGGAATCCGTGACCATTGAACGAGTGGACTCCTTCCGGCTGCGGCTTCCCGAGGATTCGTGGACGCTAATGCACTACAAGAGCGAGTGGGGAGCCGAGTTCGAACCGGTTCGCATGCTGCTGGCGGATGAGGATGTTATTTTGCAAACAAGGCAAGGACGCTCGTCGAAGGACATGCACCCTTGGATGAGTCTCATAGGGATTGATGGCGACTTGTTAACGGTATCGCCGATGTGGTCCGGCAATTGGATTTTGCGCTGTGAACGAGCTGAGGTGAGCGAAGAAAGCGCAAGACGTAAGCTTTTTGAAGTGAGCGGGGGGCTGAATGATTGGGAATTCGCCAAAGTGCTGCAGCCGGGACAAACCATGGAGGGCATTCATGTCGCCATTGCGGCAGGAAGCGGCGGCGAGCTTAACAGTACGTCAATCCAATTTGCTCGAGTGGGACGCAAGCATTGGTATGTGAGCAATGAATTCTCCCGTTCTCTCCCGGCAGAATGGAATCATTGGTGGAGCTACGAGGACAAGACGATTAACGAGGACGTATTCCGTGCCAATGCGGCTGAAGCGGCGAAGCTCGGCATTGAAATTTGTACGCTGGATGCCGGTTGGTTCGGGCCATCTGAAGCAGCTTCAGAATGGTTCGAGAACCGAGGTGATTGGGAAATGGTGAATACGACGCGTTTTCCAAGCGGCATTCGTGCGTTGTCGGATTACGTGCATGAGCTCGGGATGAATTTTGGACTGTGGTGCGAGATCGAAGCGCTGGGCAAATCCGCGCATTTATCGAAGCGCCATCCATCCTTCCCCGCACGCAGAGATGGAGAGCAGCTTGGTTATCTCTGCTTTGGCAATCCGGAAGTAGAGGAGTGGGCTTTAAGCACATTGGATGGTTTGATCGAAGGCTACAACTGTCAGTGGATCAAACTGGACTTTAACTTGGATCCGCAAGCGGGCTGTAATTGTACCGACCATGGTCACGGTGCCGGAGACGGACTATTCGAGCATTACAACGGTTACTATCGGATGCTCGATCGCGTTCGTGCTAAACATCCTGAGGTGATTTTGGAAAACTGCTCCTCCGGCGGGCTTCGTATTGATCTCGGGATGATGAGTCATACCCATACAACCTTCTTAAGCGATCCGGATTGGCCGGAGCATAGTCTGCAAGTTTTCTGGGGAGCAACTACGATGCTGGCGGCGGATGTCTGCTTGCACTGGAGCTATTCCGAATTTCTATGGAATTATGAGAAGCAGCAATTTCACCCGAATTCACCCGATTTGAAGTCCTATCAATTCGACTATTATACGCGAATTGCGATGCTTCGCGGCTTCGGCATTTCGCAGAAGCTTCCGCAGATGCCGGAGTGGATGAGTGAACGGCTTGCGCATCACATTGATGTCTACCAACAAACGGTGAAGCCTTTTGTCCGCTCGGCTGATATGTATCGGTTGACCGGGCAGCCGGTAAGAGGCGGCCTTGGCGATTGCTGGTCTGCTTTTCAATACAGTCAACAAAGCGGTGAGGAGCATTTGCTGTTCGTGTTCCGTCTGCCCGGCACAGAAGCGACTCGTTCGATTCACATGCAGGGACTGGACGCGGCTGCAGCCTATCAACTGACGTACCTATCCAGCGAGAATCATGAGGAACCGGTAGTGCGTACAGGGGAGCAATTGATGACAGAGGGCATTCTTTTCAGCGGGCTGGAGATTGAAGAATCGGCTTTATTGACGCTTAATAGAGTTACGGTTGTGTAATATCGAAAATCGAACTAATTTCCCATATTTTCCTTCTTTGCTTTATTCCATCCATTCCACTTTGCTATAATGGATTTAGGTAAGCCAAGAGGCAGGTAGAAGGGAGTCAAATGGACATGCACCGATTGATGATACGATTGGCCCTCGTCTCTTTGATTCTGTTCGTGGGACTTGGTTCGGATTTTCGAGAAATTAAAGTCGTCCAAGCGGCATCGAATAGCACGACACTTCAAGAGCTTAAAGCAGAAATATTGCAGCAGCTGCTCGAGCAGAAGCCGGAAATCTCCATATCCTACGATGGGAATCGCACAGCGTTGTCCGAGCAATTCCCGATGCTTATACGCGATACCTTCGCGGCCGACGATTATATTGCCTATATTGTGGATTCGTATCTCTATACGATTCGCACATGGGGCACGAATGCGAAGATTAAGCTGACCATTACCTATCGTGAGACAGCAGAGCAAACGAGACGCGTGGATCAATTAATTGCTCAAGCATTGCCTTCGATTGTCGTGGACAAAATGGATCCGCTCGAGAAGGTGACCTACATTCACGATTGGATTGTGAAGCATGTGGCGTACGATACAACGCTGCAGCGATACACGGCGATGGATGCGCTTGAAACTGGTACGGCCGTCTGTCAAGGGTACTCTCTGCTTGCCTACCGTATGCTGTCGCATGCAGGTGTGGAGTCGAGAATCGTGGAAGGCAAGGTGAATTCCGGAAGCCATCTTTGGAATTTGGTACGCCTGAATAACGGCTGGCATCATATGGACGTGACTTGGGATGATCCGCTTCCGGATCGGCCCGGTGAAGTCAGTCGTACGTATTTCTTGAAAAATGATCGCTTCATGAAGCAGGATCACAGCTGGGATAAAGCGTATCCGATGACGCGATAGCGGGTTCAGCGCGAGAAACAAGTAGGGGCTTTCCCACCGCAAATTCGTTTGATTGAAATAAAGGAGCTAAGCATCTGAAAGTGCTTAGCTCCTTTTATTTGTGGCATCCATCGTGGCCTGGTGCGGACTGCGGGTAACAGGCAACGGGCAATAGGCAACAGGCAATAGGCAATAGGTAACTGATAGCTGCTAGATTCCTGGCGCTTTTGAGACAGATTACCGCTAGATCGGCGCTACTCTATGGCCGCCCTCGCGCCTTTTCTGAGAAATGTTGCATTACATGCAATATAATCGGAGATTCGGCATTAAATCGGTTGATATGTTGCACTTTATGCAACATTATCGTCTCCATATCACGATTTGGGCCTCAACTTCTGAGAAATGTTGCAGTTTATGCAACATAATCGGAGTTTCGGCATTAAATCGGTCGATATGTTGCACTTTATGCAACATTATCGTCTCCAAATCACGATTTGAGCAACACCCACAACCACACCAATACCCGCACCAACACCGACATCGACATCGACATCGACACCGACATCAATACCCGCACCAACACCGACATCGACACCAATACCCGCACCGACACCGACATCGACATCGACACCGACATCAATACCCGCACCAACACCGACATCGACACCGACACCAATACCAATACCAATACCAATACCAACACCGACATCGACACCGAAATCGACATCGACACCAACATCGACACATACCAATACCAACACCGACACGGACACCGACACGGACACCAACACCAACACCGATACCGACACCGATACCAACACCGACACCAACACCGACACCGACACCGACACCGATACCGACACCAACACCAACACCAACCGATACCAACAATAACACCAAAGCCGAAGCCGAAGCTAAAGGTTAAAGGCTAAAGCTAAAGCTAAAGCTTATCCTAAAGCCAGAGCCGAAGCTAAAGCCAGAGCCAAAGCCAAAGCCAAAGCCAAAGCCAAAGCCGAAGTTAGCAGACCAAGTAATTAAGGTTGTGGTTTGCTACTTCTTTGTGCTGTCATCTGCTGCCAGACCGATCCGGCAGCTTCCTCGCCGCGCTCGATTCGTTCCAGGGCGATGCGCGCCTGCAGGCTGACCTCGAATTCCGGGTCAGCCGCAGCTGCTTGCAGCGCCTCTGCCGCGGAGTCGTCGCCGACTTCATAGAGGAAGCGTGCGGCCCGCCAGCGGACGAGCTTGTTGCGGTCGCGCAGCGCTTCGATCATGGCTGGGATCGCGGCGGGGTCGCCAAGATCCGATAGCGTGTCGCCGGCGGTGCGCCGCACGGACGCGGAAGCGTCGCGCAGGGCCGCGATGAGGAGCGGCATCGCCTCCGGCAGGCGCAGCTCGCCCAGATAGACGACGGCCAGTCTCCGGATGGAGACGTTGTCGTCGGATATGGCTTGGGCGAGCAGCGGGAGCATCGCCGGCTCCGGCGCCGTGCGCGAGAGCGCCTCGTAGCGCACGCTCCACTCCGGCGATGCGAGCCGCTCGGCGAGCTGCTCTGCCGACAGCGGCGCAGGCCGCGCAGCCGGGGCCGCCGGCGCATCGGCAGGCGCGGCGCCGAGCGCGATCGCCGCCGCGATAAGTTCCTCGAGCCGCTCCTGCGGATAAGCGGCTTCAAGCTCGCGCACGAGCTCCGCTGCAATCTCATCGGGCTCGCCGTAGCGGACCCCGAGCTCCTCCAGTATTCGCTCGCGAATCATCGAAGAGGCGGCTGCCCGCGTCACCGCCTCCGTGAACTGCGCGGGCAGCGCCGCACGCGCTTCGCCGCCGGGCGTGCGTACGCGCACCTGCATCGGAATGCCCCGATACAGCTGCACGAACGCGTGCGCCTCGCCGAAGCTCTCTGCGCCGGGCACGGCTGCGCCAGTGCCCGCGCCAGAGCCTTCGGCCGAGCCGGCCTCATCGCCGCTCACGAGGATGCGCCGAGCTTCGGCTAGAATCCGCTCCCAGTCCGCCCCCGGCTTCCGGTCAAGCGCGATAAAATCCGTCGTGCGGAACAAGCCGCGCACGCCGTCAATGCGAAGCAGGCTGCGCAGCGGTTCAGCCGCACTGTCGGCATCACTTAGGGCAAGGCTAAAGCGCTGCCCGGAAGGAAGCTTCTCGTTCACATTCAATTTCATTGTATTTGGACTTGGCGTCGGTTCAATACCAAGTAATTTCATATGGTTTTCCCCCATTCCCGTTCATTGTTAGACTATATTGTAAACCATTTGGCAAGGGTACCACAATTGAAATTCAAACTGCTGAACGCTGTTTGCGTAATCGATTTAAGCTTGGTATCTTTGAAAATAGAGAATGGTTGTATCATGCAGCCGTATAGAGACAGGTAACTGACAACACGACGGGAGACGTGAGCACCATGCGGTTTGAAAATATGAATTCGGAAGCCGTACCGAAGACGTTCAAGGAAGTCAGACAATGGCGCCGGGAACGCGCAGGCAAAATCAAGCACAAAGATTATTCCTATACCGTCCCGACCGCAGATCCGGACTTGATTTATTTGCATTCCAATTCGGCTGAGCCATCGTTGACATGGATCGGCCACTCTACATTTCTAATCCAGCACGCTGGTCTTAATATAATGACCGATCCGATTTGGGCCGAGAAGCTTGCGTTGCAACGCCGTCTGTCTACGCCGGGTCTCGCGATTCAAGATGTACCGCCAATCGATGTCGTATTAATTTCTCATTCTCATTATGATCATCTTCATATGAAATCACTCGAACAGCTCAAAGGCAGCAAAACGTTGATCGTACCTGTCGGGCTGGCAAATAAGCTGCGTCGCAAAGGCTTCTCCTCCATTATTGAGCTCGAGTGGTGGCAGTCGGCTTCAATCAGCGGCATTACGTTTACTTTTGTACCGGCACAGCACTGGACACGCCGTACCTTGACGGACACGAACAAGTCGCACTGGGGCGGATTCATCATCGAATCTGAACTGGCGCCTACGGTATATTTTGCCGGGGACAGCGGGTATTTCGACGGTTTTACACAAATTGGAAATCGTTTCGATATCGATGTTGCGCTGATGCCGATCGGTGCTTATGAACCGGAATGGTTCATGGGACAGCAGCATGTGACGCCTGAGGAGGCGCTGCAAGCCTTCCTCGATGTGCGTGCCAAGCGGTTCGTTCCGATGCATTACGGCTCGTATAAATTAGCCGATGACACACCGCGTGAAGCATTGGATCGACTGGAGGCAGAGAGCAAGCGGCTTTCGCTGCCGCGAGGAACCGTTATGATCCTGCCTCATGGGGAAACCGTTCGATTAAATGATAACAAGTAGGCAATCCTTCGCGATTTTATGCTATAATGGTGTGATGAGTAGAACTTTTAGTGAAGGACGGGATTGTTTACAATGATTAGTACAAGCGGCATAACGCTTCGTTTCGGTAAGCGTGCGCTATTTGAAGATGTAAATATTAAATTTACGCCTGGCAACTGCTACGGCTTGATTGGTGCAAACGGCGCAGGCAAATCGACGTTTCTGAAGATTCTTTCCGGCGAAGTAGAGCAAACGAGCGGCGAGGTTCATATTACACCAGGCGAACGCTATGCGGTCCTGAAGCAGAACCATTACGAATACGATGATTTCCTCGTACTCGAAACGGTTATTATGGGTCACAAGAAGCTATATGAAGTCATGAAAGAGAAAGACGCGATCTATGCGAAAGCGGAATTCACCGATGAAGACGGCATGCGTGCAGGCGAATTGGAAGCGGAATTCGCAGACATGAACGGCTGGGAAGCGGAGTCCGAAGCAGCAGGTATGTTGAACGGTCTCGGTATTACGCCGGATCTGCATGACAAGAAAATGGCTGAGCTTTCCGGTAACGAGAAAGTCCGCGTGCTCTTGGCACAAGCATTGTTCGGTGAACCGAACATTCTATTGCTCGATGAGCCTACCAACCATCTTGACATGCAATCCATCGGCTGGCTTGAGGATTTCCTCTCCCGCTATGAAGGCACTGTCATCGTAGTATCCCATGACCGTCACTTCTTGAACCAAGTATGTACGCACATTGCTGATATCGATTTCGGCAAAATCCAGATGTATGTCGGTAACTACGACTTCTGGTACGAGTCCAGCCAATTGGCGCTGACGCTCATGCGCGATAACAACAAGAAGAAGGAAGACAAAGTCAAGGAGCTGCAAGCGTTCATTCAACGTTTCAGCGCGAACAAATCCAAATCCAAGCAAGCGACTTCCCGTAAGAAGCTTCTTGACAAAATCACGCTTGATGACATTCGTCCATCGAGCCGTAAATATCCGTTTATCAACTTCAAGCCGGAGCGTGAGGCAGGCAAACAATTGCTGCTGACGGAAGGCTTAACGAAGGCCGTTGACGGTGTGAATCTGATCGACAACCTGACGATCTCAATCAACAAAGGCGACAAAATCGCACTTGTTGGACCGAACACGTTGCCGAAAACGATCCTATTCCAATTGCTTACAGGCGAGTTGGAGCCGGATGCAGGTACGTTCCAATGGGGGATTACAACGACACAAGCGTATTTCCCTAAAGAAAACTCAGCATATTTCGACGGTGTAGATACGAACCTGGTCGACTGGCTGCGCCAGTATTCGAAGGATCAAGATGAGAGCTTCATCCGCGGCTTCCTTGGCCGTATGCTCTTCTCCGGTGATGAGGCGCTTAAGAAAGCAAGCGTACTATCCGGGGGCGAGAAGGTTCGCTGCATGCTGTCCAAGATGATGCTGTCCAGCTCGAACGTTCTTCTTATGGATGAACCGACGAACCATTTGGATCTCGAATCCATTACGGCGCTTAACAATGGCTTGATCGACTTCGATGGAACGCTGATCTTCACATCGCATGACCATCAGTTCGTTCAAACGATTGCGAACCGCATTATCGAAATTACGCCTAACGGTATAATCGATCGTATGATGTCCTACGATGAGTACCTCGAGAGCGCTGAAGTTAAAGCGATTCGCGAGCGTATGTACCCAGCCGAATAGTCTATATCCATTACATCGCGCATATATGACGAAAGGACTGACCGAGATGCTTCTCGGCAGTCCTTTTTTGCTATGTGATGCGATATATGTTCTTGCGCACTTGTCCGGCACATAAACTATAGCAATAGCCTATTGTAGGGTTCTGTCGTTTATTAGGACTTTGGATGTGCATGACCAGTTAGGGCGGTTTATGTTAAAATGACAATAGTAGATGAATAGTTGAAGGAGTCGATCGTAAATGTCCTTTTTCGATAAAGTCAAACAAGGTGCATCGGAAGCGGCGAAGAAAGCACAGCAAACCGTTGAAATCACGAAACTGAAAGCGCAGATTTCCGGTAAAGAAAGAGAAATCGACAAAGTGTATGCAACAATCGGAGCAGCGGTTTACCGTGCGCATCAAGCGCATGACTTGGCTTCTGCCGAGCATGAAGTGTCAAATTGCTGCTTACAGGTAGATGAGCTGCATGTAGAAGTCGGTCAGCTTGAGGAGCGAATCAAGATGATCCGTTTCGAGAAAACTTGCAGCTGCGGCAAAGTCGTAGCGCTCGATACGAAGTTCTGCCCGGATTGCGGATCTGCACTGGGTGATGAATTGAAGAGTGAAACGACTGTCGGCGAAATTGTCGTCATCTGCAACACCTGCAAAACCGAGAACGAGCTGAATGCCAAGTTTTGCGTGTCCTGCGGCTCGGGCTTATCCGCTTCCGGTTCCGGATACTAGCACCTCAATCCTGTTACACAGCAGTCCCTATGCGCCTATTGGTGTACGGGGACTGTTTTTTTATTCTTGTACATGTGCCGTTACATTGCAAGGACATGCTCATAAACTAACAGAAGAGCTGTCAGGCGAAGGAGGTAGCAGAAGTGGCATACGAAACAACGGATCGAGATTTCAATGCAATGCTTCATCAGAAGCTTACGAATAGGGAGAGCTTGCTCGATATCGGGAGTGGGCCTTGTGTCCTGCTGGACACTTTTCCCTATGCACATATTGTCGCGCTTGAGATTCATCGGCCTTATCTGGTTAACCGGGCAACGAATGCCAGTCATATTATTCCCTTAAATGCGGATGCCAGGGAGATGAATAAGCTGTTTGTGCCAAAGTCGTTCTCAGCGGTGTCGTTCATCGATTCCATCGAGCATTTCACCAAGCATGATGCCCATTTGCTCCTGCAGAAGGCAGAAATGATTGCCAAGCACCATGTCATCATATATACGCCGCGAGGTTTCTTCCCGCAGCAGTATGTGGATCACTTCGGACTGAACGGGGAGAAATTCCAAACGCATCGCAGCGGCTGGGAGCCGGCAGAACTGGAGGATCTGGGTTATGAGGTCACCATTATGAAAGGCATGCATGATCAGCGAAATCCGGCTTTTGTTCACGCATTTGGCTTGGAGCATACGCCTATTGATGCACTGCTGGCCATTAAGTATTTGGGATAAATAATATTTTGTAAGGATATCGATTCACTATAGTGCTGTTATGGTTACAATTTGGATATATATAGTAATGTCCTTGCGATATCTTACACTTGGGAGGCGTTGGCTATGCTCGTACCCGTGGAATCCAAACAAATCGCATTCTGTTCGTATAATGAGGACGAGGCATCTTTGTATCTGTACTACCATACAGGGGATGTGGCTATTTTCTCGTCAATCGGGAAACTTGATTATCAGTCCGTCATCGATTCTCCTAACCGTTACGATACCCTCATGCTGGTGACCAAGAAAAGCCAAAGTGAATCAGAACTTCAAGCATTTTTTCCGGAATTGGAAAGGAATTAGCAGTACATTCGTAGGGGAACGATATTGGAATTATTTACATGATTGAAGAAGGCGTGGAAGAAACTAGTGCTTTAGGCTTTCGTATAGGACTGAAGCACTTCGGAGTGAAACATAGGAAATGCTTGGGTCCGCTTGAAGACATCTCTGATAAGGAGGTGTCTTTTTTGCGTCTGTAGGTTCGTGTGGTAGGGCTATTCGACTAGTGAGCAGGATGACAAATGAGACATGTGGACGATATATGCATCTTGCGTAGAACCGTACAATTGGCATTAGGGCAAAAAGCCTACAGCATGACCAACACAAGGAGGACCAAAATGAAAAAGTTTACAGCATCACTGCTTGTTCTGATTCTGACTACTTTGCTTGTCATGCCAGCAGTGATGGGCGCCTCACCGGCTCCAGCACCTGTCGTCGGAGAAATTCAGTCCAGCGTAAGTTTCCGCAGCGCACCGTCTACATCTTCAACCGTTTACAAATACTTGAAGGCTGGCGATAACGTTGTCATCTTGGAGCGAACGAACGCGAGCTGGTACAAAGTGCAAGACGTTCTCGGCACGATCGCTTATGTCTCTTCTTCCGATAAATATATTGAAATCATCTATAACGCATCGATCGTTTCATCCGTTTCGTTCCGTAAATCCGCTTCCACAGACGGCACGCGTCTACGCTATCTGAGCAAAGGTGAATCGGTCCTGATCACAGGTCAGCCAAACAGCGCATGGTTTGCTGTAACGGATTCCAATGGTGTTAAAGGTTATGTCAGCTCAAGTGAGCAGTACATATCGCTTGGTGCAAGCTTCTCTTTGCCTAGCGGCACGAAGCCTGGTTCAGGCACAGGCGGCGGAGGCACAACTCCGAGCGCACCGCAATTGATCGAGAACACAATTGCAGCCGGCATGAAATATTGGGGAACGCCATATGAGTTCGGCTCTGATCGTGATACGACTACAACATTCGATTGCTCCGACTTCGTACGCACGGCATTCCGCGAAGGAGCAAACCTGACGCTTCCTGCTGATTCGCGCAAGCAAGGCGATTACGTGAAAGCCAAAGGCGCAACGAAATCCGACTGGCGTTCACTGAAACGCGGCGACCTGATGTTCTTCATGGAGTACAAAGGCTCGAAAGCTTCCAACTATGCAGGCGTCAACAAAGCGACTGAAACCATCACACACGTAGGCATCTACCTTGGAAATGGCCAAATCCTACATACGTATTCTACAGAATCCGGCGGCGTTCGTATTAACGACATCGCAGGCGGACAATGGGAGAACCGCTTCTTGTTTGGCGGAAGCGTGCTTTAAAGTAAACTATCGAAACCGGATTGGCCTATGGCCTATCCGGTTTTTTTGTTCCAGTAAACCGAACAGAAAAAACCGTCACTGCAGAAACTGCAGGACGGCGCGGGAGCATTCCATCGGATTGTATTGTTGGTTGCGTTTGTTTATTAGATCAAGCCGGTGCTGTCCGGAGGTATAAGGCTCTTGAATAAGGGCGAACCATTTATCAATCGTTTCAGAAGAGATTAGCATCTCGCCAAAACCGCTCGCGACGAAGTATTCGCAGTTCACTTCTTCTTGTCCCGGAATCGGTTCGTAGAACAGCATCGGGATGCTTTTGCTCAAGCCTTCCGTACATGTCATGCCGCCGGGCTTCGTAATCAGCAGGTCAGAGACGTCCATCAGCTTGTTGATTTCTTTGGTGAATCCAAGCACCTTGATGTTTGAATGCTGGAAGCTCGGATCGGCCAGCATCCGCTCGCGTACTTTCTCGTTGTTGCCGACACAATAGATCAGCTGAATCTGATCACGCCAACGGGTCATGTAGCTGAGCAAATCATCGCTGTACATAATCCCCCAACCACCGCCCATAATAAGGACGGTTGGCAATGGTTTCAAATCAAACTGCGCCTGCAGCTCCGACTTGTCATGCGTTTGCCAGAAGTTCGGATGTACCGGAATGCCGGTAACCTCAATTCGCCCGGGTGAGATGCCGCGGTCGGTCAGCTTGGTCTTCACCTCATTGGTGGACACCAGATATTTGGTCACCTCGGAGCTTGTCCACGTGCCATGAGCATCATAATCGGTAATGAGCGTATAGAGTGGAACTTGCAGCCCAAGCCTCTTCAGCCGCGAAACGACTGCATTAGGTACCGGGTGCGTGCATACGATCAGATCCGGCTTCAATTGGGCGATCACCTGCGATGTATGTGTGTAGAAAATACGATGCAGCGCCAGCTGAGCGAATCGGTTTAGTGATTTTTTATATTGTCTGCGGTAAAGCTTTCCGAGCAGTTTCGGCTGTTTAGTCACTGTTTTGCGATATGCGGATACAATCAGCGGGCCGATGACCGGATTAAGAAAATTGCCCAGCTCAATGACGCGAGTCTGAATTGTAGAATCAAGTGAACGAAGACCTACCGCAAGCGCGTAAGCCGCCTGGGTATGCCCGGAACCGAACCCTTCGGAAAGGAGCAATACTCTTTTTTTTCGCACATTATCACCTGCTTCTTCTACCGGTTCAGGAATCCCTAAGAACTCTCTATCTCATATTACGCTGTTTTCCCTTTGAAGCACAAGATTGGAATTAAGACTTGCGTATGATTGCATCCTTATTCTATGCTAAAAATTAGGCGGTTCGCCGAAGCGGCGAATACGGACAAGAATGGAGTGGTTACAAAATGCAGCAAAATCAAAAGTTTATTCCGGAACAAGGTTCTATCGTAACGTTTACCTATAAATCAGGCGACTATGCAGGGGAAGTTATGGAAACAGGCGGACCGCGCGCATTGATTAAAGTACTGGCGGTATTGAAGCACCCGGAGCAGGGGGATTTGCACAATCCCTATAATCCCGATGTACCGATGTTCCATGAACGCAGAGCGCTTAGCTACACCGAGAAAACGAATGTACCTTACGGTGATATCAGCGGACTTTACCCAGGAGAAGTGCCATCGTACAAAGAGTCGCTTACACGAGCAGTTGCTGCTGAAATCGAGGCGATCGACCGTCTGAAGCGCTGGGCGGAGCGCGGTCTTGAGCAGCTGAGGCAGTTGGAGAAAGAGTATAAGTAAGGGTATGACGAGAGCAGCTTAGGCAGCCGGAGGGGGATACGGTATGAATAGAAATGATTTGGCACAAGGGATTTATAACAGCTCGCATTTGTCGGGGAGTTTTACGCTGCGTTCCGGTCAAGTTTCGGAGACGTATTTTGACAAATATTTATTTGAAGCGAACCCTCGCTTGCTTGGTGCGATTGCCTGTGAACTGGCCTTATGTATTCCTGTTGGCATAGATGTGCTTGCCGGACTTGAGATGGGCGGTATCCCGGTTGCGACGGCTCTATCGCTGGAAACGAATATCCCCGCGGCTTTCGTACGAAAGCAGGCGAAGAATTATGGGACATGCAAGCTTGCGGAAGGCGCGGAAGTGCGCGGCCAGAACGTATGCGTTGTGGAAGATGTCGTCACAACCGGCGGACAGATCCTGCTTAGTGTTGCAGAATTGCGCGCAGCCGGCGCTATTGTGGAAGACGTCATATGTGTCATCGAACGGAATCCGGATGGGCGCAAGAAGCTCGAGGAAGCCGGACTGAAGCTGCATGCTTTGTTTACGATAGAAGAGCTTGAGGCAGCGGGCAGTAATGTGGATGCTGCGCTTTCGGGTGAAGATTGGAGCGATTGAATAGAAGAGTCGTATCACGATTATGACCGAATGACCGTATTGCGTTTCTGGTCAGTCAGTGCTATTATGACCTATATCATGTTGAAGAAGGAGGCTGCAGCGCAATGGAACAGAAGAAACCGGTCGATCGCAGAATGCAAATTGTGGAGGCGGCGGGGAAATCGTTTGCCATGTTTGGTTATAAGGCGACAACGATGGAGCTGGTTTCCAAAATCGCTGCAGTCGGCAAGGGAACGATTTATACGTTTTTTGCAACGAAGGAAGACTTGTTTAATGAAATCATCGGGCAGCTGGCTGCCGAGCTTCGGAGCTTGGCGGAGCGCACGATTGACCGAAAGCGGAATTTCTTCGATAACTTAGCAGCTGTGCTGCACGAGCTGCTGCTGTTTCGCGAGAAGCATGAGCTCATCGTGAAATTGTCGCAGGAGATTCGCGATTTGGGTACGCCTATGGCGAAAGATGGCGTGGCGAGGCTTGAACAGGCCATTTACGCTTTTATCCAGCATGAGATTGAGCTTGCAATTGAGAAGAACGAGCTGCGCGATATTGATCCGGCGCTGACTGCTTTTGTGATCTTGAAGCTGTATGTTGCAATCGGCGTCGAGTGGAACCGAAGTCACCAGCTGTCGCGTGAAGAGCTTGCGGCTTATTTTACGAGTTTGCTGCGTGAAGGTGTAGGCGTGAAGTAAGGTAAGGCAAGTCTGTAACCAGCTGAGTGGCGGAGTAGGTTGGCTGAAACGTGCAGGCAGAGGTACGGATTCGGCGGTTGGTTGAGCAACGTGCAGGCAGAGGTACGGAGACGGCGGTTTGTTAAGAAAACGTGCAGGCAGAGGTACAAGGGCGTTGGCTAGTTGGAGAAGGTGGACTAGTCCTTTTTTTTGAAGTGAATTGACCGAAAAACCATATTGGTCATTTATTCATTATTTTTCATGGAGGGGAAAGCGCTATGCGAGGTTTATCATTGTTTGGCAAGGAGTTAAGCCGGATTGTCCGAAATCCCAAGCTCCTGATTCCGATTGTTGGGGTGTTGTTCATTCCGATTATGTACAGCGGGATGTTGATTGGGTCGTTTTGGGACCCGTATGGGAAGCTGAGTGAGCTGCCGGTGGCGGTCGTGAATGAGGATGCCGGCGCACAATTTGAAGGAAAACCGCTGGCTGTCGGACAGGATTTGGTGGAGGAATTGAAGGCGAATCCGGAATTTGATTGGGCTTTTGTGAGCCGCGCTGAAGCGGAGAAAGGCGTTCAGGACGGGGATTACTATTATGTCATTGAAATTCCGGCGTCCTTCTCCAAGCAAGCGACCACGCTGCTGGATGAGAAGCCGCAGCCTGCGGCTATCCGATATGTGTCCAACGATAGCGGCAATTACTTAGCAGCCAAAATCGGGCAAGCTGCCATCGAGAAGCTGCAAACCGAAATTTCGCAGCAGGTGACAAAAGCTTATGCGGAGGCGGTTTTTGCCAGCATTGGCGATGCATCCGACGGCATCGTACAAGCGAGCGAAGGTGCAGGCAAGCTGAGCGACGGCGCCTTAAATGCGGAGAACGGTGCCAAGCTGCTGCGCGATAATGTGGCGAAGCTGGCTTCCGGCACGGAGCAGCTCGCCGGAGGCGTTAAGGCGCTTGGGAGCGGCGCCGGTCAATTGGCGGCCGGCACGGCCGCAGTTCGTGACGGCTCGGCGGCGCTCGCAGCCGGGCTCGGCAAGCTCGAGGCTGCCGGCGCGAAGCTCGGCGGCGGAGCTAAGCAAGCAGCCGAGGCCGGTGCGAAGCTGGCCGATGGGCTTGCCTCGGCGGAGCAAGGCGGTGCGCAGCTCGCCGGCGCAGCCGCGAAGCTGTCGGCGGCGCTTGAAGCGTACGCCGCCGCAGCTTCGCCGGATGCAGCGCAGGATCCCGCGCTGCAGGAGCTCCTCGGCGCAGCCCGCGCGGTATCCGCGGGCGCAGCCGAGCTCTCTGGCGGCAGCGCGAAGCTTGCCGCCGGCGGCGCGCAGCTGCAGCAGGGCCAGCTGCAGCTGCAGCAAGGGCTTGCGGCGCTGCACGCGCAGCTCGCAGCCGCGCAGCAAGGCGGCGCCAAGCTAGCCGCCGGCGCCGAGAGCGCTGCGGTCGGCGCCGCGAAGCTGGCGGACGGCGCCGCCGCCGCAGGCCGCGGTGCGGCCGAGCTTGCCGGGGGCTCCGGCAAGCTGGCCAGCGGCTCCGCCGCACTTGCGAGCGGCGCGGAGCAGCTCGCAGGCGGCACGGCCGAGCTGTCGGGCAAGCTCGGCGATGCCGCGAAGCAAACCGGGGGCATCATCGGAACCGATGCCCTGTACGACATGTTCGCGAACCCTGTCCATGTCGATGAGCACAAGCTGACCGACGTGCCGAACTACGGTACGGGCTTCACTCCGTACTTCCTGTCACTCGGTCTGTTTGTAGGCGCCTTGCTCTCCACAATGGTAATCCCGATGCGCGAGACTGGACTGAAGCCGCGCTCCGGCTGGAGCTGGTTCGTCAGCAAAGTATTGCTCTTCATCGTTGTTGGTATCGTGCAAGCATTAATTGCAGATGCAATTCTGCTCTACGGAATCGGCCTCAAAGTGAACCATTTAGGCGCTTTCATAGGCATGTCGATGCTGGCAAGTGTCACTTTCATGATGATCGTACAGTTCCTTGTTACATTGCTCGATCAGCCGGGACGTTTTGTCGCCGTCATGCTGCTTATTCTGCAACTGACCGGCAGTGCCGGCACGTATCCATCTGAGCTTGTCCCATCGTGGCTGCAGCAAATCAGTGCATGGCTGCCGATGACATACACAATTAGCGCCTTCCGCGAAATCGTGACAGGAAACGAGCTCATAACTGTCGGCAGCAAAGCGCTGCACACAGCAAGCTTTGCAGTCGTGTTCGCAGTACTATCCCTACTCGTCTTCCTCATGCTTCATCGTAGAACAAAACGCGATACAACAACAGAACTCGCAACAACAGTGTAGCTCCCAGCGCAACACTTACCCGCGGAATTTAGTCAGAGAATAGCATCCAGAGCTACTCTTTGACGAATCCCCGCGAAAATAACGAAAGAGTAGCTCCCAGAGCTACTCTTCGATCAGCTAACAATGGTTTTAGTTCAAGAGTAGTTCTCAGAGCAACACATCAATATATAACAGCGGAATTTTGCCAAAGAGTAGCTCCTAGAGCCACACATTGGCGGAACCCCCGCGGAATTAACGAAAGAGTAGCTCCCAGAGCTACTCTTTCGTCATATATCGGTTGAATTAAGCTCAAGCAACTAAATTTGATTTCATTCAATTTTAGTCATTAGAAGTCAATGTGTTTCTAGTATTTGGAAGTGATCAATCGCAATGAGAGGTACCCGTTACCGCACATTCACTAAAATAATGTTTATTAACTCAAAGAGAGGTATCGGCTACCCTACATGAAGGAAAAAACGGCAAATTTGACATATGAGCGGTACGGGATACTCTACAAGGTTTGCAAAAAGTTCACCAGTAGACCCACATCGAGCGTGTCCCCCTTATTTTACTCAAAAGAAGCCCACTCGCTTTATCCTCAAGAAGCCCACCAGCAGGTCCACATGAAGCAACTCCATCGGTTTTAGCCACAAGAAGCCCACCAGCAGGTCTACATGGAGCAAATCCATCGGTTTTAGCCTCAAGAAGCCCACCAGGAGGTCTACATAGAGCAAATCCATCGGTTTCAGCCCCAAGAAGCCCACCAGCAAGTCCACATTAGAGCAACTCCATCGGTTTTAGCCTCAAATCGATTATAGCCCAAAGAAGCTCACCAGCAGATCCACATCGAGCCAATCCTCATGTATCTACTATAATCAAGCCCACCAACTGAGCTACTTCGAACCAATCCCCGACACGCCACTCGCGCCACGCTCCTCAAACCGCCTCCCCCGGCCACAAACAACAAAAAAAGCATGAACTCACCAACCCGGTGAATTCATGCCCTCTTCATAACATCTCTAAGACTGGATAAACACAGTCGCAATCGGTTTGCGATAAACGACCTGATAGCCAAGACCCTTGGACAATGCCGCGAGCGGCAGGTAGGTCACCGAGCTGCCGCCGGACTGCTGCAGGTATGCAGGTGTCTCAAGAGGAACGGTTTGACCGTTTACTTTCATCGTATCGGCGCCAATGGTGAAGGCAACGACCTTGTCCCCGGACTTAATGGTAGCCGTACGCGTTGGGCCATCCCAAGCAAGTGTTGCGTTTAATGCTTTTGTGACATCTCGCATGGGGAGGAACGTCGTGTTATTTTTCAAAACAGGCTTATTGACGCTATTCAATGCTTTCCCGTTTACGACAACACTTAGCGGCGTTCCCGCATCCAGCACTTCAGGGTCGCGATAGTCGCCCCAGATACATTTGGCAAACACTCTTCCCATCACGTCGTAACCCGATTGCTTCGGATGAATATCACCTCTGAGGATGGAGGTGTAGCTGAGCTCTTTACCGCGGAACGGCGTCGACACATCGACGGTTCGCACATCGAAGCCTTCTTGCGTCAGCTTAGCGGCAATCGCCTCGGTTTGTGTTTTCAGCTTAGCCACGCCATCGGTTAATACCGCATATTGTTCTTGTGTAATGGTTTGATTAATCGTGGAAGGCTTCGGCGCAGGGAGGTACTGGTCGGCAAACACAACCGTAGCTTTCGGGTTCAATTTGAGAATCGTGCGCAGCGATGCTTCTAATGAAGGATAATAACTAGCCAATAAGGCATCTAACCGAGTTTGCAGCGCGGAAGCACTGATTTCTTCATCATTTAAAATGTCATTGAAAATCGGTGTAAAATCATTCCCGCCGATCGTGAGCACGATTAAATTCGCTTTCTTCAGATCCTCGCCAAGCTGTGCGCTCTTCGCGACGGTTGCTTCAGCCAGTGGATAAGTCGATAAATTCGCTTGCAACTGATCTGCCGTTATACGTGTTCCCGCCGCCGCCGCTTCCAGTAGTTTTTGCAAACCGGGCGATTTCAAACCAAGAATACCGTAATTCTGCAGCTCAGCACGGCCGTGATACAGCGCCTGCTCGTACAGTCGATCGACATAGCCGTAAGGAACGGAGCTTTCCGACATGCCCAGCTCGTAACCAAGTGTCAAAGAATCGCCAACTCCAACAATTCGAAGC
The DNA here is from genome assembly GCF_056269135.1 of Paenibacillus sp. J22FR21. Classification (NCBI taxonomy): domain Bacteria; kingdom Bacillati; phylum Bacillota; class Bacilli; order Caryophanales; family Paenibacillaceae; genus Paenibacillus; species Paenibacillus sp. J22FR21. Next base: position 394,128 of record NZ_JBWDNJ010000004.1, on the reverse strand, counting down.
GGTTGGTTATCATCAGCCTTCGGAGCGGTGATTGCTGAAACAGCCATAATAGGCGTTGATAATGAAGCTGCAGCAGAAGCCCAAGCTCCGCTGCTTCCAACTGCACCAACTAACAAAGCAGCCGCCGTGAACGTGATTGTCCACTTGGGCAATTTCCTGAATTTGCTATACATATTCACCACATCCTTTTGCATAATTATGCGTTTTATTTGATGGTATCAATTTTCAGTTATTTTTTTGAATTGCTGCTGTGTCGTGGTAAAGAACACTTATCACAATCATAAAAATATTAAATTGATATCGTAATGCACTGGTGTTAAAATAATATAATAACTTTTTTCAAGGGATGTATTATTGGAACGCAACCTTTTCATTAACCTGCGTGTACACCTTCATTTTAAGCGATATCGCTTTCGAAATGAAGCCGGATTCCATGAATAAGAATCCATTCCATCCGTTTATTTAAAAATTTCTCATAGAAAGGTTGCATCCAAGTGAAAGAGAACCGTTTAGGATTGCCGCCGAAGCAAGGTCTATACGATCCGCAATTTGAGAAAGACGCCTGCGGAATGGGCTTTGTGGCTAACATCAAGGGAATTAAATCACACACAATTATTCAGCAGGCGCTGACGGTGCTCGAGAACATGGAGCATCGCGGCGGTCAGGGCAGCGAGCCTAACACAGGAGACGGAGCAGGGATTCTACTACAAATCCCGCATGGCTTCTTCTCTCGTGAACTCAGAGAGCTCGGTGTCGAACTGCCTGCAAGCGGCGAATATGCCGTAGGTATGCTGTTCCTGTCGCAAGACGAGAACATTCGCGTGAAGCATGAGCGTGAGCTCGAAGCGATCATCCGTGAGGAAGGCCAGACGCTGCTTGGCTGGCGTACCGTTCCTACGAATGATGAGAAGCTGGGCCACTCGGCGAAATCGGTTAAACCGTATGTTCGTCAAGTGTTCATTGGCCGTAGCGCCGAGCTTCAAGATGAGCTTGCTTTCGAACGCAAGATTTATGTCATTCGCAAGCGCGCGGAAATCGCTATTCGCTATTCCGGCGCAGAAGGCGCAGACAGCTTCTATTTCTCCAGCATGTCCAGCAAGAAAATCGTGTACAAAGGGATGCTCACGACAGAGCAGGTTCGCTCGTTCTATGTTGAGCTTAACGACGAAGCGATGGAAACAGCTATCGCGCTTGTTCACTCCCGTTTCTCCACGAACACATTCCCGAGCTGGGAGCGCGCGCATCCATACCGTTATCTTATTCATAACGGCGAGATCAACACGCTTCGCGGTAATGTGAACTGGATGCATGCTCGTCAAACGATGGTCGCTTCGGAGCTGTTCGGCGACGATTTGGACAAAATCAAACCGATTATCAATCCGGACGGATCTGATACGGCGATGTTCGACAACACGCTTGAATTCCTTTACCTATCCGGTCGCTCTTTGCCGCATGCGGCGATGATGATGGTTCCGGAGCCTTGGTCCAACCACGAAGGCATGAGTGATGAGAAGAAAGCCTTCTACGAATACCACAGCTGTTTGATGGAGCCGTGGGACGGACCTGCAGCAATGGCATTCACGGATGGCACGCAAATCGGAGCCATTCTTGACCGTAACGGTCTTCGTCCTGCCCGTTATTATGTAACGAAGGATGACGTTATCATTCTCGGCTCCGAAGCCGGTACAGTTCCAATCGATCCTGAGAATATCCTTTATAAAGACCGTCTTCGTCCAGGTCGTATGCTGCTTGTCGATACCAAAGAAGGCCGCATCGTATCCGATGAAGAGGTTAAAGCTCAAATCGCAGAGGAGAACCCGTACCGCGAGTGGCTTGATGAGCATCTTATCGGTCTTGATGAGCTTCCTGATGCTCCTGAACTTCCGGAACCGGATCATGAAACCGTTGAGAATCGTCAACAAGCATTTGGCTATACGTTCGAAGATTTGCGTAAAGTGCTTGAGCCTATGGCAGGCAGCGGCGTAGAGCCAATCGCTTCCATGGGTTATGATGCGCCGCTTGCGATTCTGTCCGAGCGTCCGCAGCGTTTGTTCAACTATTTTAAACAAATGTTCGCACAAGTTACGAATCCGCCAATCGACGCGATTCGCGAAGAAATTATTACAGCTACAGGCACAACGCTGGGTCCAGAGCGCAATCTGCTCCTTGCCGAGCCTGAAAGCTGCCGTCATATTAAATTAGCTTCTCCTGTATTATCGAACGAGGAGTTCGCGAAGCTGCGCCATGTGCGCCGTCCGGGGTTCAAATCCATTACGCTGCCTACGCTGTTTAATGCAGCAGAAGGCGAAGCAGGCTTGCGTTTTGCGATTAAGCAAATGTGCGAAGCGGCTGATCGCGTAATTGGCAAAGGCCATAATATTCTTATTCTGTCTGACCGCGGTGTAGACCGTGAGAATGCGGCGATCCCGTCGCTGCTCGCTGTATCGTCACTGCATCACCATTTGATTCGCGAAGGTACGCGTACGAGAGTCAGCATTTTGCTGGAATCCGGCGAGCCGCGCGAAGTACACCATTTTGCATTGCTGCTCGGTTATGGCGTTAGCGCCGTGAATCCATACCTTGCATTCGAAACGCTCGACGATATGATTCGTCAAGGGCTGCTCAGAGGCGTAACGCACGAGAAAGCTGTGAAAAACTTCATTAAAGCAGCTACGAAAGGCGTCGTTAAGATTCTATCCAAAATGGGTATCTCCACGATCCAATCGTACCGCGGCGCACAAATTTTTGAAGCTGTCGGCTTGAAGGAAGAGCTCGTTGATGAGTACTTCACTTGGACGACTACACGTATTGGCGGTATCGGTCTCGACGTTATCGCAGAAGAGACGCTGAAGCATCATAACCGTGCTTTCGCAGAGCAAGAAGGCCGTGTGAAGGAGCTTGACTCCGGCGGCGAATATCAATGGCGTAAAGACGGCGAAGACCACTTGTTCAGTCCGCAGACGATTCATACGCTGCAAATGGCTTCCCGTTCGAATGACTATAAGCTTTACAAGAAATTCTCCGCGCTTGTTCAAGGCGAAGACAAGAAACATCTGACACTGCGTTCGTTGCTTGATTTCAACTACGATGCAGCACCGGTTTCGATTGATGAAGTTGAATCCGTTGAATCCATCGTGAAACGCTTCAAAACCGGTGCGATGTCCTATGGTTCGATCAGTAAAGAAGCGCATGAAGCACTTGCTATTGCGATGAACCGCATCGGTGGCCGATCCAATACAGGTGAAGGCGGCGAAGATCCGGCACGTTATATTCCGGATGCTAACGGCGATTCCCGCCGCAGTGCGATCAAGCAAGTGGCTTCCGGACGTTTCGGCGTAACGAGCAACTACTTAATTAATGCCGACGAAATACAAATTAAGATGGCGCAAGGCGCGAAGCCGGGTGAAGGCGGCCAGCTTCCTGGACGTAAGGTTTATCCATGGGTTGCTGAAGTTCGTGGTTCCACACCTGGCGTAGGACTAATCTCCCCGCCTCCGCATCACGATATCTATTCCATTGAGGACTTGGCTGAGCTTATCCATGATTTGAAGAACGCCAACCCTCGTGCACGTATCAACGTGAAGCTTGTATCCGAAGCAGGCGTAGGAACAATCGCTGCCGGCGTTGCCAAAGGCCGCGCAGATGTTATCCTTGTCAGCGGCTACGATGGCGGAACAGGCGCTTCGCCGCTGGCATCGATCCGTCATGCCGGTATGCCGTGGGAGCTTGGACTTGCTGAGACGCACCAAACGCTGATGATCAACAACCTGCGTGACCGCGTAGTCGTTGAGACAGACGGCAAAATCATGAACGGCCGCGACCTTGCCATTGCAGCACTTCTTGGCGCCGAAGAATACGGCTTCTCGACTGCACCGCTTGTTGTTCTAGGCTGCATCATGATGCGTGTCTGCCAATTGGATACTTGTCCGGTTGGTGTTGCTACGCAAAACCCTGAGCTTCGTGCGAAGTTCATGGGCGACCCAAGCCATGTAGCGAACTACATGTTGTTCGTTGCACAAGAGCTGCGCGAGATTATGGCAGAGCTTGGCTTCCGTACGATTCAAGAAATGGTCGGCCGCGTAGATCGTTTGCAAACGAAGGATCTTATCGAGCACTATAAGCTCAAAGGCATCGACCTTAGACCGCTTCTGCACCAGATGGAAGTTCCGCAGGATGCGGCACGCTACTGCACGCAGGAGCAGGATCATAAACTGCACGAATCACTGGATATGCAGCAATTGCTGCCGCTCGCATTGCCTGCGATCGAAACCGGTGAGCAAGTTCGCGCAACATTGCCGATCACGAACATCAACCGCGTAGTTGGTACGATCGTAGGTAGTGAAGTGACTCGCAAGTACGGCGCGAAAGGATTGCCTGAAGATACGATTTCGTTCCACTTTGTCGGCTCTGCCGGTCAAAGCTTCGGCGCATTCGTACCGAAAGGGATCACGCTTTCCTTGGAAGGCGACTCCAATGACTATGTCGGTAAAGGACTTTCCGGCGGTAAAGTGATTGTAGCTCCATCCAAGAAAGCAACATTTAAGGCAGAAGAGAATGTCATTATCGGCAACACGGCTTTCTACGGCGCGACTAACGGTGAAGCTTATATCCGCGGTATCGCGGGCGAGCGTTTCGCAGTTCGTAACTCCGGCGTGAAGGTAGTCGTTGAAGGTGTTGGCGACCACGGCTGTGAGTATATGACAGGCGGCCGCGTCGTTATTCTCGGAGGCACAGGCCGTAACTTCGCAGCCGGTATGTCCGGCGGTGTCGCTTATGTCCTCGATGAAGCAGGCGATTTCTATAAACACTGCAACATCGAAATGGTTCTTCTGGAGCGCGTAGAGGATCCACGTGATTCCGAGGAGCTGGAAGACATGATCAAGCGCCATGTGGAGTACACGGGCAGTGCGATCGGCGATCGTCTACTCTCCGATTGGGAGACGTCCAAGACGAAATTTATCAAAATCATCCCGAAAGATTACAAGCGGATGCTGGAGCAAATCGAGAAGATGGAACAAACCGGCCTTGCCGGCGACGAAGCCCTTCTTGCCGCATTTGAAGCCAACATGAAAGAGCTTGCTCGTGTAGGCGGTAACTAACACTTCTAAACTAAGACCGATGACGGGATATCCCGTTATCGGTCTTTTTGTGCGTTTAGGCAGCGACCCTCGATTAACGGGTGTAATGCCGTTGTACAAGTTGGACACAAGTCCGTCAATCGCTCAGAACAGATGCTCTCATTCTCGCATATGATACGTTGATAGTTTTATTCAAATCTAATAGAGGAGGTAGATAAAATGGGAGTAACTCAAATCTATGCGGGCCCTACACTTCCGGATGAAGGATTGCAGCAATTTGATGTTTTTATGGACGGTGTCATGCCAACCTATCTGCAATCGCTTATTGCAGCGAATAAGGACGTAGATTTGTTGATGGTTGCAATGGAACAATTCTCAGATGTCTATGTAGCAGCTGGAACGCCGGGAACACCTGAGAATGCCGCTTATTTACGACTTTCAAACAATGTTGCTCCGCCAAGTGAGGACGGGGACATGCTGAAATCGGTCTATGATGTGAATAAGGACGGTATTGTTGACCAAGCGGCTAAGCTGCAGGTGGCCAGAACAATTTCATTAACGGGTGATGTGACAGGGAGTGCAGCTTTTGACGGATCTGCGAACACATCCATCCAATCGACCATCCCAATTGCGACACCAAATGCGAAGGGACTATTCAGTGCCGCAGATAAAACAAAGCTCGATGGGGTAGCTGCCGGAGCAACCAATTACACGCATCCTGCAACGCATCCTGCAACAATGATTACCGAAGATACGGGACATCGCTTCGTTACGGACACGGAAAAAGTTGCCTGGAATACCGTTAAAGGGGATATGATGCGCTCTGTTTATGATACGGATAATGACGGTGTCGTTGATCAAGCAGAGAAGCTGCAAACGGCAAGAACGATCGCAATTAACGGTGATGTAACAGGTACGACGAACTTCGACGGTTCCACTAATGTTACGATCAACGCGGCTATACCTACTGCAACACCAAACGTTAAGGGATTATTCAGTGCCGCAGATAAAACAAAGCTGGATGGAGTTGCAAGCGGGGCGAACAACTATACCCATCCTGCCACTCATCCTGCAACGATGATTACCGAAGATACGGGACATCGCTTCGTTTCGGATACGGAGAAAGCAGCATGGAATACCGTGAATGGCGATATGATGCGCTCCGTTTATGATACGGATAATGACGGTATCGTCGATCAAGCAGAGAAACTGCAAACGGCAAGGACGATCGCTATAAACGGAGATGTAACAGGTACGACTACCTTTGACGGTTCCACTAATGTCACGATCAACGCGGCTATACCTACCGTTACACCAAATACGAAAGGGCTCATGCCCGCATCGGATAAATCAAAATTAGACGGCGTTGCGGTCGGAGCAAATAACTATACCCATCCGGTCACGCATCCGGCGACGATGATAACAGAAGATACCACGCACCGATTTGTTACTGATGCTGAGAAAACGGCTTGGTCCAATTCTTCATCAGATGGAGGCATGCGCGGGAATGTACTCAACTACGGTGCCAAGGGCGATGGCACAACTGATGATACCGCTGCTTTTCAAGCGTGTTTGGACGCAAACAATTTCGCTTATATTCCGACAGGCGTGTATAAGATAAAGACAGTCTACGTGAACAGAGGCGCTACCGTTCGCGGCGAAGGCTTCAATACCGTTATCCAGCCTTATACAGGCGCTACAGGATCTTTGTTTTCCATCAAAGGCGACTATGTCACCTTCGAGAAATTTTACATTCATGGTTTAGGAGTGAATATTCACGGTTTCGCGGACTTTGACGGAGCTCGTACCGATTGGTATGAAAGGTACCATTTTAACGATCTTGTTACTTATAATATAGGTGGTAATACGTTTCATTTAACAGGGCGCGGACTCGATTATATCTTTGATACGTGTTTTATTGATAATTCAGGCGGGTATGGGCTATATGGTCGCAATTTATCGGATAGTCTGATGACCAATTGTAATATCGGCAGCTCGGGAAAAGCAGGTGTTTCAATTGACGGAGGCAATTTCCGCTTTGTTGGAACAAAAATTTATATGAATGGCCGAAACGCGCCGGGATATGCAGGCTTAGAGGCAAGCAATACGCTGGGCGTAAACTTATCGGGCTGTGAAATTCAGCAGAATGTTTATGACGGCATCTTGTTTACTAACGTTGTCGGCTCTTCTATTATGGCGACTGTACTCGACAGTAACAATAAAGTCGGTCTAACCGGCTCATATGCACAATTAAGACTAATCAATTCATCCTTTAATAAAATTGATGCGACAATGATCGATGGACGATTTACAAGTTTTGATCCTCCATATAATACCCCGGGGCTCAACGGTATTGTGCAGGATGATAAATGCTGCTACAACAAATTCGACATTAATTACTACCCATACGAGCTTGTTTACTCCAATAAAGCAAAACATGTCACAACGCCCTTCACGGCGACAGTTAACGACATTTCTTCTATATTCAAGGTAAATAATATGGACTATTTTAACTTCCCTTCTACTCCTGTCGCTGTTGGAACGAATGCCATAATTGGAACCGGTGCGAATCAGGGCAGCAGTGCAAATTTTGTCATCTCTTCCTCATCCGTGAATGGCGGTACGCAGATAAACCTTACGCAAACGGCAAACAAGACAATAGCAGCCAGTGGTGAGTATTATTTCAATAGAGTCGCGCTCTCGATGGCAGGGTTTACAGGGGCTAACAGTCCTTCGGGGAAAAGCAGGGTGTTCATTGCCTATGAGTCAAAAGTGCTCGAAACGGTTCCGGGTGGACTCAGTGTGTTTATCAACATTTCCGAATCCAGCACAGCACATCCAACGCCTGTTACAACGGGCCAAGTGCGTATCATCAATTTGAACAAGAACTCACAATGGATGCCGATTGCCGCGTATAAACCTCTAAGCTATTCAAGAGAGGCGGGCTTCGTCGTCAATCTGGAAATCAATATTAGTTGCAATCAGACTACAACGTTAGCGGCTGCTGATATCGTAGCATCCGTTCGCAACATTCAGGTTGGATTTTATTAGATAGTTGGAATAAAAAGGAAAAACGAACACTTCATTGCAGACCACTTTTCTCAAAGAGTGGTCTATTTTTTGTTTGTAAACGAATGTTAACAATTCTATCATTTGATAGTAAAATATACCGATAATCGACAAAAAAAGATTTTAAATGTGAGAAAGGTCCCACAACCTTCGACATCCTTTTTGGATGAGGTTGGATATAATTAGTGAAGACAAGTAGAACGAGATGTAGAGAGATATATAATACGGGCGAGGTTCATGTAATTGGATTAACAAGAGTTGCAGCTAAGTTCGAGTGGAAGGCGTTAGATTCATTATAAATAGAGGGAGTCGGAGCCGAGGTATGAGAAAAATTGAAGATCAAAGCAAAGAAGGGCAATCATCGAAGGAAACGATTGAGTTGGATGTACTCACTATTATGGAGCAGCTTGGAATAGATCTTTCTAGATGGCCCTCAGACTTACCTCCACTACATAGAAATAAATAAGCGGACAATAAAAACCATAGTCGATACGGACTATGGTTTTACTATGTAATGGAAGCACTATTTCATATTTCTCTCTGCTCGAACGAAAGCGACGAAACGTCGTGTTTCTTCCGGTGATAATTTCTTCCCATCAATAGCCAGTGCAAGTCTGCTTAGCAAATCTTCTTCGGAGAGCTCCAGTTGGTCAACAAATTCTCGAATAGGCTCGTCCAACGTGATATGAGGGACATTCGTTCTTCCGACAAGATAGTCGACAGAAACTTTGAATAAATCGGCAAACTTAGATAGTGTTTCCGTATCCGGTTCGCGGCGGTTTTTCTCATAATGGGATAAGGCTGCGCGTGAGATTCCAAGTAATCCCGCTGTCTGTTCTTGTGTCCAACCCCGATCGTCCCTCAGTTTGGCAATACGGTCACCAATATTCATATTTCTCCTCCTAACAGGCTATAACTCCATATTAATACGAAACGCTTACAAATGCATTCATTGCTACGAAATGTCACAATGTAGCTAAAAGCATGAAAAAACTATTGACATGCTACGTTCCGTATCGTAAAGTAAATCATGAAAAGAGATACAATATGTATCACTCACAACTGGTATTATTCATTACCCAGAGAAGCACCGATTATACCTGCTGACTTTCACAATACTCCAATTTTTTCTTTATAAAGTGGTATTTCTAATTCAATTAACTGGAGGTATTTAAGTGGAACTGAAGGATTATTTGAAAATCATTCGCAAGAGGCTCCTTCTTATCTCGGCAATCGTAATGGTGACTTGCGTGTTAATCGGGGTTAAGACATACCTATACACAGATCTGGTATATCAAGCTACTGCGAAACTGATTGTGAGTCAATCCTTTGAAGTTGGCGGCACAAGAACAATAGACTGGGATGTCATTCAATCTAATATCAGGCTTATAAGCTCCTATAAAGAAATTATCAATTCGTCAGCGATCTTGAACAAAGTAGTGAGTAACTATCCGGATTTAAAAGCTTCGCCCGGCGAGCTGAGCTCCTTGTTAGAAGTTAGCGCCGCGAGTGATTCGCAGGTAATGAATATAAACGCAACAGATATTTCATATGAACGAGCAGCCCATATCGTGAATGCCGTTGCTACCGTCTTCAAGAATGAAATCCCGTCCATTATGAAGGTGGATAACGTTACCATCTTGTCAGAAGCGAATCCGAGCTCGGATGGCTCTTCGATTAATAAAAGCCCTATATTCTATATCGCCTTGAGCTTTATCGTATCTCTAATGCTGGCTATCGGCTTTGTCTTCTTACTCGATTACTTGGATGACACGATCAAGAGTGAAGATGATGTTCTCCAATCGCTCGAGCTTCCGGTACTGTCACATATTACGAAAATCAATAAATCGGATTTGAATCCCCGAAAGACGCGTGTATCCGAAAAAAAAGTAGGTGAAGGCACATATGTCACAGCAAGACAATAAACAGCGTCATCTTATTTCGGCAATTAATCCCATGTCTCCAATCTCTGAAGCGTATCGCACTTTGCGTACGAATATTCAATTCTCCGCCATTGATCAGCCTATGAAAGTGCTAATGGTTGCTTCTGCAAGTGAAGGAGAGGGCAAGACAACTACGGTCACGAATCTAGCCGTGACTTACGCACAAGAAGGGAAGAAAGTGCTTCTCATTGATACGGATCTGCGAAGACCTACGTTACATCATGTATTTCAACTAACGAATCGATCGGGGCTAACCAGTGCCATTCTGAATCAGCAGGTACTTGCGGATGTGATTAGGGAAACGAGTGTAGAAAATCTCTTTGTCCTCACTTCCGGACCTATTCCGCCTAATCCTTCTGAAATATTGGGATCACAGCGTATGCAAACACTGATTGATGAGCTGAAGGGCATGTTCGATGTCATTCTCTTTGATACGCCTCCTGTTCTTCCGGTGGCTGACAGCCTTATTGTTACATCCTATTGCGACGGAATCATCCTTGTCGTTCATGCAGGCAAGGTGAAGAAGGAGCTTCTAAAGAAAGCGAAAGCCAGCTTGGAGCATGCAAAATCCCGCATATTAGGTGTCGTTCTCAATAATAATGAACGCTCTAAGCATGACGGACAATATTACTACTATTACGGCAGAAAATAATAGATGGCAGCAAGTGAACATTCCTTGGGTGATGTCTACTGGACCTGTATCACACGTAGGCACTCGATCATGCTGTGGGCTGGCTTGCCAGCCTTAGACGTTCATCGTCAAGGGTGTGATGTGAGGCAGGGTTTAATGCCCTCTAATACTGCGGCCATAAACGGCTAAAAAAACGAGCTATGTTTTTAATGCAAATAAAGGTATAGCTGGTTTTTTTAACAGCAGCATAATCCTTAAGAATTTAGAATAATAGGGGTGAATGATGATGAAACAGGTTCGAAAAGCGATCATTCCAGCTGCAGGTTTAGGGACGCGATTCTTACCGGCAACGAAGGCTATGCCCAAAGAGATGCTTCCGATTGTAGACAAACCTACCATACAATACATCGTGGAAGAAGCTATAGCCTCCGGGATCGAAGATATTATTATCGTAACGGGCAAAGGAAAACGTGCAATCGAGGACCACTTCGACATTGCTTTCGAGCTGGAATCCAGCTTGATCGAGAAAGGCAAGATGGAGCTGCTCGGGGAAGTACGCAAATCATCAAGTGTCGATATTCATTATATCCGCCAGAAAGAACCCAAAGGTTTGGGACATGCGGTATGGTGTGCTCGTAAGTTTATCGGGAATGAGCCATTTGCGGTCCTCTTGGGGGACGATATCGTAGTTGCTGATGTACCTTGTACCAAACAACTGATCAATCAATATGACCTTGTACAACGATCTGTTATCGGGGTCCAAGCCATATCTATTGAATTGATGGAGCGCTACGGAGTAGTTGACCCTTTAGAGGCTATTGGCAAGCTCTATTCCGTCAATCGTTTTGTAGAGAAACCTAAATTAGGTACAGCCCCATCCAATTTAGCCATTATGGGAAGATACATTCTGACCCCTGAGATCTTTGACTTCCTAGAGAATCAAGAAGCCGGTGCAGGTGGAGAAATTCAACTGACGGATGCGATTCAGAAGTTAAACGAGTTTCAAGGCGTCTATGCCTACGACTTCGACGGCAAACGTTATGACGTTGGCGAGAAGTTAGGCTTTATTACGACCATACTGGATTTTGCGCTGCACAATAACGAGCTGCGCCTTCCATTGTTAACGGCGCTTGAGGAGATCCTTGAAAATGAACGTTTGAAGAAATATAACTTGTAGACAGGTGGGAAAGAATGAGTTTATCCACACAGCGCAATGATGGGGATGTCGTGCTCAAAGCCAAGCTTTCTACTTCAATTCAATCGAGAGAGAGAGCAAGAGGTCTTGTTCAGTACCTGATGCTAAAACGAGCTATAGATATTGTTTGTGCAGCTATCGGACTGATCTGCTTAATTCCTTTGTTCATTATCATCGCGATTATGATCAAAGTGGAGGACCCGCGAGGTCCTATTTTTTTTCACCAGGTTCGAATTGGCAAGAATGAAAAGCCGTTTCGCATGTATAAGTTCCGCTCGATGGTATCGAATGCAGAAGTCTTGCTTGACGGGCTGTTAAGTCAGAACGAAATTAACGGAGCCATGTTCAAGATGAAAGAAGACCCCCGTGTTACAAGAGTCGGGAGGTTCATCAGAAAAACCAGTATCGATGAGCTGCCACAGCTATGGAATGTCATTAAGGGCGAGATGTCCATTGTCGGTCCCAGGCCACCATTACCCAGAGAAGTAGCAGAATATACGAGTTATGACAAATTACGACTCAAAGCAATGCCCGGCTGCACCGGTTTGTGGCAGATCAGCGGAAGAAACGGGTTAAGCTTCGGTGAGATGGTGGAGTTAGATCTGGCCTACATCGAACAAAGAAGCATTTACTTTGATATCAAAATTATGTGTAAGACCGTAAAAGTAATCGTTGGCAGGAAAGATGCCTTTTAACTTGATTCGAGGTGCAAATATGGATAAAAGCTCGACGATATACGTTGCCGGCCATAGAGGTCTGGTAGGTTCGGCAATTCTAAGGGAATTAGAGAGAAGAGGGTACAAGAATCTCATTTACCGATCCAGTAAAGAGCTGGATTTAAGAAAGTTTGATCAGGTCCAGGACTTCTTCGAGGATCATCACATTGACTATGTGTTTCTCGCCGCAGCTAAAGTAGGCGGTATCGTGGCAAACAATGATTTCCCTGCGGATTTCATTCGTGATAACTTACTGATTCAAACGAATGTGATTGATTCCGCTTATCGTGCCAACGTGAAGAAACTCATGTTTCTGGGTTCCACATGCATTTATCCTAAATTTGCACCGCAGCCGCTGAAGGAAGAATATCTGCTTACCGGTGAGCTAGAGCCAACGAATCAACCGTACGCCGTTGCCAAAATTGCCGGGATCAGTATGTGTCAGTCCTATAATCGTCAATATGGAACGCAATTCATCTCCGTAATGCCTACCAATATGTATGGGCCAAATGATAACTTCGATTTGAAGACTTCACATGTGTTACCTGCACTTATCCGGAAGTTTCATGAAGCTAAAGCAGCTAATGCCGAGCAAGTGGAGGTATGGGGAACGGGACAGCCAAGACGAGAGTTTCTACATTCGGATGACCTGGCAGAAGCCTGTGTTTTCCTAATGGAACATTACGCGGATAGTGAGATCGTGAATGTCGGCGTAGGCGATGATATTTCCATTCGCGAGTTGGCGGAATTAATCAAGCGCATAGTGGGATATCAAGGAGAGATTCGTTTCAATACCTCGTTGCCGGATGGAACACCAAGGAAGCTGGTTGATGTTACGAAGATCAACCGTCTAGGCTGGAAGGCTAGAATTTCCTTGGAGGATGGCATTAGCTCCGCATACATGGCATTCCAAAATGACTATTTAGTTAACCAATAAAAAAGATCAAGTGGAGGAAAACACATGCAAAAGCGTGCTCTGATTACGGGTATTACCGGTCAAGACGGATCCTATTTGGCAGAACTCTTGCTTGATAAAGGCTACGAGGTCTACGGGCTGAGAAGAAGAACCAGTACCCCCAATTACGAGAATGTGAGCCATATTAAAGATCAGATCAAATGGATTTCAGGAGACTTGACAGATCTCGCCTCCCTTATTGAGGCAGTCAAAGCATCTGATCCGGATGAAGTTTATAATCTGGCGGCCCAATCCTTTGTAGCGGCTTCTTGGCCGCAGCCTTTATTGACGGGCCAAATCACGGCATTGTCTGTCACGAATATGTTGGAGGCCGTAAGGATTATGAAGCCTACTGCGAGATTCTATCAGGCATCGAGCAGTGAAATGTATGGCAAAGTGTTGGAAACGCCTCAGAAGGAAACAACGCCATTCTATCCACGCAGCCCATATGGTGTAGCTAAGGTGTATGGGCATTGGATTACAGTCAACTATCGGGAAAGCTTCAATATGTTTGCTTGCTCCGGCATTTTATTTAATCATGAATCGCCTCGTCGCGGACAAGAGTTTGTTACACGCAAAGTAACAGATGCGGTTGCGAGAATAAAGCTGGGTCTGCAGAAAGAGCTTAGAATGGGCAATCTCGATTCTTTGCGCGATTGGGGTTTTGCAGGGGATTATGTGAAAGCGATGTGGCTGATGCTCCAACAGGATGAGCCAGAGGATTACGTGATTTCAACAGGTGAAATGCACACTGTTAAAGAGCTTCTTGAAGTGGCATTTTCCTATGTAGGATTGAATTATGAGGATTATGTTGTCATAGATCAAGAATTTGTGCGTCCTGCCGAAGTGGATTTGTTGCTCGGAGATTGCACAAAGGCGAAGGAAAAACTAGGCTGGGAATTGAAGGTTGGTTTCCATCAGCTGATTCAGATGATGGTAGATGAAGATTTGAAGCGAGTCAGAGCTGAGGATCGTTACAATCAGCTCATGCTGGCGCACTGAGTTTCTACATATAATATCAAATTCATGAGCAGAGAAGGGCATCCCCAAGATGCCCTTTTTACGGTGCAAGGAGGTATCTCGTGATGATCCGAACCGTTGATAAGTCGAAGATCCCTACATGTAACATTCTAGGGGTGAATGTAGCTGCAATTAATATGAAGTGGCTGCTTGATTATTTGAATGAGAATATCGAGAAATTAGCCGGTGACTATATTTGTGTTTCCAACGTTCATACTACCGTGATCAGCTATGAAGAGCCGGAGTATCGGGCTGTTCAGAATGGCGGTATCTTGGCCATTCCAGACGGGGGTCCACTGTCTACCATTGGCAGAAAACGCGGATATGAGAACATGGCCAGGACGACCGGTCCTAGTCTTATGGAGGAAGTTTTTCAGGTTTCTGTGGAGAGAGGTTACCGCCACTTCTTCTATGGTTCTACAGAAGAAACGTTAAACAAGCTACATACCAAGCTGAACGAAAGTCATGCAGGCATTGAAATCGCCGGGATATACAGTCCGCCGTTCCGACCGATGACCGATGAAGAGGATAAAGCCATTGTAGAGATGATCAATGCCAGTAAACCTGATTTTATATGGGTTGGGCTTGGGGCACCGAAGCAGGAGAAGTGGATGGCAGCTCATCAGGGCAAGGTAAACGGTTTGATGATCGGCATTGGAGCCGGATTTGATTATTATGCAGCTAATATAGCACGGGCTCCCGAATGGATGCAGAACAATAATTTGGAATGGCTGTATAGGCTGATACAGGATCCCAAACGGTTGTTTAAGAGGTATTTTCATACGAACACGAGGTTTATATGGCTTGTTGCGAGAGGGAAATGAATCTATGGCTAAGCATCCTAAAATCTGTATGATTGTTCAACATCCCATGGTCAAAGGTGGAATCGCTGCAGTCGTAGGCGGTTATCGAGGATCTATATTGGAGAATGACTATCAAGTCAGATATGTTGAATCTTATATGGACGGGAACAAATATAGAAAGCTCTTCAAAGCCATTGCGGGGTATGTTGATTTTCTTACTGTGCTTCTGATGGAGAAACCAGAGCTTGTCCATATCCATTCTTCTTTCGGACCGAGTTTCTATCGGAAGCTGCCGTTTATCTACATGGCCGGTTGGTTTAGGGTTCCTGTTATCAATCATTGTCATGGTGCGGACTTCGATTCCTTCTATATAAACGCGAGTCCCGGGAAGAAGAAGCTGGTTCAAAAAACATATAACAAATGTACGACCGTGCTTGCCCTTTCTACGGAATGGAAAGAACGGCTTAGCACGATTGTGCAGCATGAGAAAATTGAAGTCATTGAGAATTATAGCAGTATTCATGAAGATGCCATACAAGAGAGAGCAAACCGAAGCAGCAATCATCAGATTCTCTTCTTAGGAGAAATTGGTCATCGAAAGGGCTGCTATGACATCCCGGCTATTGTGGAGCGGGTCGCACGCAAGTTTCCGAAAGTGAAATTTGTACTTGGCGGCAGCGGCGATATTGAATCGTTACGTCATGCGTTATTAGAAAGAGGCGTGGAACAGCATGTTGTCTTCCCTGGCTGGGTAAGAGGCGAAGAAAAGGATCGGCTGCTTCGTGAGAGTGATATCTTCTTGCTTCCTTCCTACAACGAAGGGATGCCAATGGCTATCTTAGATGCAATGGGCTATGGGATGCCAATTGTAAGCACCTGCGTAGGCGGCGTTCCCAAAATCGTTCATGATGGGGTAAACGGATATGTTTGTAAGCCCGGGGATGTAGAGAAGCTTAGCGATGCTTTAATTAAGATGCTCCAGAATGAAGAGCTCTGCAAACAATACGGCGATTCCAGCGTGAACATCGTGAAGCAAGGCTACTCCTTTGAAGGGCATGCAAACCGATTAACTCGTTTATATCAAAACGTATTAACCGGAAACAAAAATAATCAAGTAGGGGTTTTAAGCGAATGAAAAAGGTTCTCTTTGTAATCCCAACATTAACAACCGGCGGAGCAGAAAAGAGCTTAGTCAATCTCTTAAATCTGTTTGATTATTCAACGTACCGCGTAGACCTACTGTTATTTAAACAAGAGGGCGTATTCATTAAACAGGTGCCCAAAGAGGTTAACATTCTTCCTATCCCGAACACGTTGAAATATGCGTTTAAGGCGCTCGATGCGGATGGCATGAAACAAATCTCATCTTTGAATTCTAATATTAGAAGGTATTTAGGTGTGTTTTTGACAAGAGTCAAATATAAAAGCAACCGGAATTTGGGATCCCAGATTCGCTGGAACCTGTTATTTAAACGTGCGATTAAGGAGCTGCCCGGGGAGTATGACGTAGCCATTTCCTATATACATGGTGAAGCGATGTACTACGTCGCTGATAAAGTGCATGCCAAGAAGAAAATGATTTGGGTGCACAATGACTACAACGCTGAGGGCTTCGATAAAGAGTTGGATCGGCCGTATTTTGCGAAATTCGATAAAATCGTCTCCATCTCTGATGAGTGTGTAAATATATTCTGTGATAGCTTTCCTGATGCTGCGGCACGTACCGTTTACATCCCCAATCTCACATCATCCGCTTTAGTTAAGCAAATGGCGCTCGAGTTTCAACCGGATGAATATGTGCAGGCTAGGGGAAGTGAACCTGATAAGGTGATCCTGCTTTCCATTGGCAGGCTTGTCACTCAAAAAGGATTTGATGTGGCCATTCAAGCGGCAAAACACTTGCAGGATCAGAACATCAATTTTATCTGGTATATTATCGGCCAAGGTGAGCTAAGAGAGAAGCTGCAGAAGCAGATTATTGAAGCGAATGTTGAGCAGCGATTCATTTTATTGGGGATTAGGGAGAATCCATATCCCTACTATTACCATTGTAATATTTTCGTTCAGCCCTCTCGATATGAAGGGAAGTCAGTAGCGCTAGATGAAGCGAAAATTCTTGCGAAGCCGATTATTGTTTCTAATTATGATACCGTGAAGGATCAAATTATCGAGGATGCAGAAGGAATCATTGTACCGCTGGAGCCGGAGCAAATCGCCGCAGCCGTTATAGACTTAATAAATGATCCTCGCAAGAGTAAGCAGCTTAGTGAGTATTTAATTAGGCACGAGTATGGCAATGAAGAGCTAATCGAAATGTATTATAGGCATATCGGCTAAGCACGCTGGAAGTTGAATTTTGCTCGAAGGGGATTAGTGATATGGCTGTTAACAAGTATTTATTTGTAACGAATTCGCTTTCTTCCGGAGGCGCGGAGCGTGTGGTCTCCATATTAGCAAGCGGTATTGCTGAGAGAGGGTATGAGGTTCATTTAGTCCTTTATGAAAGGGTACAGCATGAATATCCGATCTCTGACAAAGTACATATTCATCTTCTGCCTAAAAATAAGGGAGAAAGCCGAATCAAGTATTTTGCGAATAAGCTCGCAGCCATGAGACGGACGATACGTGAAGTCAACCCCAATATCATCATTCCTTTCTTACCGGATCAAGTGAACCACTTCTTTATTGCATCCCGATTTATGAAGATTCCTTTCGTTGCTACGGTTAGAAATAATCCGTTTCAATATCCGGATTCGAAACGAAAGAGAGCCGTTGGTAAGATCGTCGCTTTGTTTTCAACCGGGATAATGCTTCAAACGGAAGAACAAGCCGGCTTTTTCCCGAAATTTGCAAAGCGTAAAACGCTCGTAGTTCCGAATCCGGTTAGTAATGACTTAATCGAATGTCATTATCCGAAGCGGGACTCCATTCAGGAAATAGCTACATTTGGGAGATTAAATACCCAGAAGAACCAGGAGCTGTTAATCGAGGCTTTCGCAGTGGCTTATGAAGCCAATCCGAGCTTAAGATTGAGCTTGTATGGGGCAGGAGAAGAAGCTAACAAATTGATGGATCTGGTGAAGAGTCGAAGCATCCAGGATGTTGTAACGTTTAGAGGAAGAGTATCGAACGTCGCTGAAGCGTTGGTATCTACCGATCTGTTCGTTTTATCGTCGAACTATGAAGGGATGCCGAATGCTTTAATGGAAGCGATGGCTGTCGGATTGCCTTGTATCTCAACGGATTGCCCGACAGGCCCTAAAGACTTAATTAACAACATGTCGGATGGTATTCTGGTGAAGCGTAATAACGTCAGCGAGCTGGCAGCGGCGATTAACTATTGTGTGACGAATCCCGCTTTTTGCAATGAAGCAGGAAAAGCAGCCAAGCAAAAAATGAAAAAAGAATATCAAGTAGATATCATTATCGATAAATTTATTAGAGAAATAAACGGGATAAAAGGGTGCTCATAAAAATGAAGCCAAACGAGATGAAAGTGGATGTAATCGGCATTCTCTTTACCGGCATTATTGTGCTGATGCTCATTCAATTAATTGTTCCGGGCATTACGGGGACTTGGGTGAGAGAGGCCAATTCAAGGGCGTTTACGTATTTACATCACTATTCAAACCTTACATCCTTATGCTGCACTTTGGGAAGCTATTTACTTTATCTGTTATTGTTTATTTGCATTTGGAGTAATCAGAAGAAGGGAAAGGCTCTATTATTTATATTTATCAGCACGCTCGTATTTATTGTTTGGGGTTTTTTTGCAATGTACGAAACGAAGGTCCAAGATGTTCTTCTGGATGATGTTTCGATCAATATTATTCTTATTCCTTTATTGTATTTGCTTGGTTATGAGAAGGCCATATTCAATAGTGTAAAAAGAATGATTCCCTACATTGTTGTCCTGATGGTTGCTTTGATTTTCTGGAGCAGCTTATCTTTTGTATTCCAGTATGGGTTCTCAGCGGAAACAAGAACATCACCTAGTAAAGAAATGTTTTCAATCGTGATTAGCGCCTATTGGTGCTACGCACTGGGCATGTCCGAAGGTAAAAAGCACCGGACATTTAAGTTTGCGCTAGGTATTTGTTTATTAATTTGTGCTTTTCTTATTCAATCCAGAGGCTGGATGGTTCAATGCATCCTGCTGCTGTATACGATGTTAGCCTACAGCGCTGGTAAGAATGCTTTACTCCGGAAAATCGTTGCCGCCTTTAGTGTCGTGCTCGTCTTCCTCTTAATTATCATTCTGTTGCCTAGTGTTACGGAGGGTTTATTTAACCGGATGGGTGAAGATACGCGATCCGGTCAGTACGAGACGTTCTTCTCGCAAGTAGATGCAGCCAGTTTGTTATGGGGAAATGGACAACATGGAAGTTATACCTTTCTTGGGAATACAAACTATCGATACTTTGATAATCAATTTATCTATATCATGTTTCATTATGGCATTGCTCCGGTGCTTTGCTTATTTGGTGTGATCGGTGGCTTATTTAGAAAAATAAATAAGGATCGGTTAACGTTGGAGGAACAAGCGTATATTGTCGGATGTCGGTTTATGAGTTTTTTCTATTTGGCAGCATTGGGCGGCTTGTCCGTCTATTTTAAATTTGGATGGAATCTTAGTACATTATTCGTGCTTATTTTTATTGGTCGCGGAGTTGCATTGATGAGCGAAGCTAAGGAACGTAAGCGCAATAGCGAGCTGCGTACAAGGACTCCGGTGATTAAAGGCACGGTATATGACGGGATTGCGATTAAAAATGGTTGAAAATAATTCCTAAATAGAGAGAACAATAGGATAACTAGTGGAGGACTGCAATGAATAAACGAATCTTTCTTTTTGGTTTTCTAAACTACCCTCGCGGATCGGCAGCAGCCAATTACACCCAGTATTTAAGCTATGCATTGAAGGAGGCGAATTACGATGTTTACGTGATAAGCAATATTAATGAAGAGTTTACGCTTCAAGAGCAAGAAGGTTACATGTCCTATAAAACAATTAAGATCATTCCATTTCAAATATCTAAGAAAAGAATTTTACGCCGCTTAGAATTTGACTATGGGAAGGGGCGTATCTTAGTCAATATATTGAAGAGGCATCATTTAACGAGTGAAGATATTGTACTGCTATATTCCCCGGACTTGTACGTGCATCGAGAAGTTTTAAAGTACAAGGAGAAAATTGGATTTAAGACTGCATGTGTGGCTACAGAGTGGTTTCCTGCTGACGTATTTAAGTCAAGGCGTGAAGGGAAGGCATATAGCACTTATTTTGACCGGTTTCTTCCCAGGCATGACCTGCTGTTTCCCATCTCAAGCTATATCGAGAACCATTTGATTCAGCAGAACTGTAATACGATGCGCTTGCCGATTATGGCAGATGTGCATGAACATCCGCTGGGAACGAAGTCGTTTGATAAAATCAAATTTATTTTCCCTGGTAATGGACTCATGAAGGATGCAATTGAAGTTATCCTAAAGAGTTTTAGCCGATTGACCTCGCAACAAAAGAAACGAACTGAATTGCATTTGTGCGGAGTCAAGGAGGAGCAAATTGCAGGATTATTGACTCCGGATGAATATGAGAACCTAAAAGATATCATCGTCATCCACAAATGGATGAAGTACAAAGAGCTGATCGCATTGTATCAGGCGATGCATTTCCTGGTGCTGGCTAGGGAAGAGAATCAAATGACGCTGGCTAACTTCCCAAGTAAAGTGCCGGAAGTCATGTGTTATGGTGTAGTACCGATTGTGTCGCGTGTTGGAGATTATACGAAATATTATCTGGAGGATAATGTGAATAGTTTAATCTTTGATGGCTGCGAAATCGAAGTGTGTTACGAGAAAATAAGTCAAGCACTACTAATGACACCGGATGAAATAGCGGAGTTATCAACGAATGCAAGGGAATGCGCCGAAAATAAATTCGATTACCGCAATTGGGTTGGGAAGATTCAACATGCGCTTGTAAATATATAAATAGCAGCTTCAAAACGAACTCGTCATCATCGTATGACGGGTTTTTGTTGTTGGATTCTCTATCTCTTGGGAGGTCAAATGAATGAGGGTTAAAGACATAATTAAGCGCAGCCCAATCTTATATACAGCGGTAATTAAGGCAAGGGAAGCCAGGAAAAAAATTTCCAGCTTTGTCCCAGACGAACTCTATATCAAAATGCAATACAGAAAACAAATGGGTAAGAAAATCGATCTGAGCAATCCGGAGACGATTAATGAAAAGATACAATGGTTTAAGCTTCACTGGCATAATCCGATGATGACGAAGTGTGCGGATAAATATGCGGTGCGGAGTTATGTGGAGGAGAAGATAGGCAGCGAGGTATTGAATAAACTATATGGCGTCTACGAAAAGGTAGAGGACATAGATCTAGCGGCACTGCCGAGCTCCTTTGTCATCAAGGTAAATCACGGCAGCGGTCAAAACATCCTATGCAAAGATAAGAATACAATGGATTTCAATCAAGCCTTCGCAAAAATTAAAAGCTACTTAAAATCAAATCATTACTTCTACGGCAGGGAGTGGGCATACAAGGATATCAAGCCATTAATCATCATTGAAGAGTATCTGGATGATAATGGCCGTTCGCCGGCCGACTTTAAGATTTTATGCTTTCATGGTAAACCGGAAATCATTCAATTGGACATAGATCGCTTTGGCGAGCACCGAAGAAATTATTACAATGTGGACTGGACCCAAATGGATTTACGGTTTATTGTAGCTAATTCCTCAGTAGAAATTCCAAAGCCGCATAATTTGGATGAAATGTTATGTTACGCTACATCGCTGGCCAATGGATTTCCATTTGTAAGAATCGATTTCTATAACTTTGCCGGCAAAATTTATTTCGGCGAAATGACGTTTTATCCGAATAACGGCATTGGCACGTTTTACCCTGTAGAGAACAACAAAATGATAGGCGATAAACTGGTGTTACCTTACTTGCACGAGAAGCAGCCTAATTCGCTTGTTAAAGGATCTATCAAAGGAAGGTAACCCTAATCCGCCTTCAACAACCAATCATTCCGATGTTGTTGAAGGTGGATTTTTCGGAGTGGAGATATCATGAGAGATAGCGGATTGAAGAATAAAGTAGTATCCGGCGTATTTTGGGCATTCAGCGAACGCATTGTTTCGCAGGGCGTTTCATTCATTTTGTCGATCCTGTTAGCACGGCTGCTCATGCCCAGCGAGTACGGATTAATTGCTTTGGTACTTGTATTTACCAATTTGGCTAATGTTTTTGTCACAAACGGTATGGGCGAAACATTGATTCAAAAAAAAGATGCAGATGAAACGGACTTTTCTTCTCTCTTTTATTTCAGCGTAGTATTCTCCATCGCGCTCTATACGATATTATTTTTCTCTGCCCCATCTATAGGCGCGTTTTATGACAATTCCGAATTAGTATCGGTATTGCGAGTCATAGCACTTATATTGCCTCTGTCGTCGATTATTACCATTCAACAGGCTTATGTATCGAAGAAAATGATGTTTAAAAAGATGTTTATATCGACTATTGGCGGGACGATAGCTTCCGGTTTGATCGGTATTGGAATGGCCTATCTCGGGTACGGTGTATGGTCGCTTGTAGCCCAATATTTAGTGAATGCGATCGTAAATACAATCGTGCTTTTCTTTATAGCGCCATGGAGACCGAGATTGTTATTTTCGATGGACGCTATCAAGAAGCTTGTAGGATTTGGATGGAAGCTTGTAGCCGCTAATTTTATTAATATCTTCTATTTCGAGCTAAGAAGTTTGATGATAGGCAAGCTGTATACAGTGACAGCATTGGCTTATTACAATCGAGGCAATCAGTTTCCTACACTTCTGATTAACAGCATCGATACAGCGATCGGTAAAGTGTTATTTCCGGCGATGTCAGAAGTAAATAACGATGTCACTCGCTTGAAAAATGTAACCAGGCGGTCCATGAAAATTACCGCTTATTTGATCTTTCCGCTTATGATTGGCCTCATGAGCATTGCACCCTCATTAATCGTGGTTTTATTGACTCAGAAATGGGCGGCTGCCGTTCCCTTCTTGCAGATATGCTGTATTTATTGGTTGTTTCAACCGATGCAAACGGCTAACTGGCAAGCCATTAAGGCGCTTGGAAGAAGCGACATGCTTGTGAAGCTGGAGATTATTAAGAAAATAATCGGTGTATCTCTCCTGCTGATCAGTATGAATATAAGCGTATATGCAATTGCACTATCCAATGCTGTTTTTGCATGTATCTCCATGTTCATCAATATGATGCCTAATAAAAAATTGATGAATTACTCCATGCGGGAACAATTCCGCGATTTAGCACCTTCCTTATTATTATCGCTTGTAATGGGTGGGAGCATCTATACGATCTCATGGCTGGCACTACCGACCATCTTGATACTGTTGTTACAAATTGTTGGCGGTGCAATCATCTATGTCGTTGCGTCCCACTTATTCAACATAGATAGTTACGTCTACTTAACGAATATGTTATCGACTAAGCTACGAAGAAGAAGCAATGTGTTAACCTCGACCCAAGGAATCGTAATTAAAAAGTGGTAAACGATATGTCGTTTCATTTCATAGTAAGAGGGTGAATTTACATGGAAATACTGATTGCTAGTGATCTGGTTCCGACTGGATCAAATGAAGATTTTTTCGCTAAAGGAGATATTCGTGCATTGCTTGGGGAAGAGCTGTTAGAGATTTGGAACTCTTCGGATATGAGAGTGTTTAATCTAGAGGTTCCTCTTACGGATCAAGAAACGCCGATTGCGAAGTCCGGCCCTAATCTTATAGCCAAAACTAGTACAATACACGGCATAAAGCAATTACAGCCTACACTAGTGACGCTAGCTAATAATCACATCTTAGACCAGGGCGTGCAAGGATTCCATAGTACAAAGCGCTTACTGGAGCAATACGATATTCCCTTCGTGGGAGCAGCTGATAATGTCGTTGAAGCTGCTAAGCCTCATATCCTCTATAAAGATGGTATCTCGGTTGGCATCTATGCTTGTGCGGAGAATGAATTTACGATTGCCACCTCTACCTCTGCAGGGGCTAATCCTTTTGATCCACTAGAGAGTCTTGATCATATACAAGAGCTTAAACAAAAGTGTGATTACGTGATTGTTCTATACCACGGCGGGAAAGAGCACTATCGCTATCCATCCCCCAATGTTCAGCGAGTATGCAGGAAAATGGTGCAGAAGGGCGCAGATCTCGTCATCTGCCAGCATAGTCATTGTGTCGGAGCTTGTGAAAGCTATCTGGATTCTACAATCATCTATGGACATGGCAATTTCATTTTTGATTATATGGATAGTGAGTATTGGCAATCCAGTCTATTGATAAAGATACATATTGGCCAACGATTGGAAGTGGATTACGTACCCATTGTTAAACAGAAACATGTTGTCAGAGCTGCGCACGGTAGCGAAGCGGACAACATTCTGAATGGCTTTTATAGCCGATCCAAGGAAATAGGCCAAGAAGGTTTTGTAGAGCGGCGATATCGGGAATTTGCCCATACCCATACAGAAGCCTATTTAAAGGCTTTCTCCGGATTGGGCAAATGGATGTCAAGAATAGATCGAAAGCTGCTGAATGGCCGGTTATTGAGAAAAAGGTACTCTAAACCTAACTTGTTGGCGATGCAAAATTTTATAGAGTGTGAAGCTCATCGGGAGTTATTATTAGCTGGGTTAAAAACGAAATGAAATGATATGCCACAGTAGAGGGGGCTTTACATGTTTAAAATCGCAGTTGCCGGAACCGGATATGTCGGATTAGTTGCAGGCGTATGTTTTGCGGAAGTCGGACATCAAGTCACTTGTGTGGATATAGATGAGAATAAAGTAAAGGTCATGCAATCCGGAGTTTCCCCGATTTATGAGGCGGGATTAGAAGCCTTGATGCAGCGAAATTATGAAGCGGGGAGAATCAGTTATACGACGGATTACAAAGCATCCTACAGAGATGCTGATGCCATCTTTATCGGTGTAGGAACGCCGGAGCAGCCGGATGGATCTGCGAATCTTACCTACATCGCAACAGTCGCCAGGCAGATTGCGGAATCGGTGGAGAAGGACTGCTTAATTGTAGTCAAATCAACCGTTCCCGTTGGCACCAATGATAAGGTGGAGCAATTCATTCGGGATTTCTTAGTCCATGATGTGAATGTGGAAGTAGCATCAAATCCGGAATTTCTGGCACAAGGTTCGGCCGTACATGACACCTTGCACGCCGAGCGAATTATTATAGGAACGGAAAGTAAATGGGCTGAGGAGCTGCTTAAGCAGATCTATCAGCCTTTTCATTTGCCTATCGTAGCTGTAAACAGAAGATCGGCAGAAATGATCAAGTACGCTTCCAATGATTTCTTAGCGCTTAAGATATCCTATATGAATGATATTGCCAATCTATGTGAGCTTGTCGGTGCGGACATCGAGGATGTTGCGAGAGGAATGAGCTACGATGAACGGATTGGAAGCAAGTTCTTAAATGCCGGAATTGGTTACGGCGGTTCATGTTTTCCTAAGGATACGAAAGCATTAGCATACATTGCAAGGCAGCAGGGCTATGAGTTAAAGACGGTCAAGGCTGCGATTGATGTTAACAAAGAACAGAAGACGCTCTTATATAGGAAAGCCAGTAAGAGGCTCATTACCTTCAATGGTCTTAAAGTAGCCGTCTTAGGCTTAACCTTTAAGCCCGGAACGGATGATTTGAGGGAAGCTGCATCTCTTGAGAATATTCCTTTATTACTGGAGCAAGGTGCGGATATATGGGCGTATGATCCTGTCGGAGCGGAGAACTTTGCTAAACAGCATCCGGCAGGCAAGAATGGAAGCGGCAGTATGACGTATGCCGCTACAATCGAGCAGGCTCTGGACGGAGCCAATGTGTGTTTTCTATTTACGGAATGGGGAGAGGTAAAGGCAGTATCTCCGGATACGTACAAGAACCTGATGAGAACTCCTCTAGTCTATGATGGAAGAAATATGTACAGCGTTGCACGGATGCAAGAGGCAGGGGTAGAGTATCACTCCATTGGAAGAAAGTCTGCAAGAAAAGATAGGATGAAGGAGTCGAAGCACATTGAATACCAATACTCCTGATAAGAGTAAGACTTACCTAATTACCGGGGCGGCTGGGTTCATTGGTTATTATCTGGCCAGAAAACTCTTGGAACAAGGCTGTCGCGTAATTGGGATTGACAATATCAATGATTACTACGACATCAGCCTTAAATATACGCGATTAGATCTGTTACAGCCTTATAAGAGGTTTACCTTTATTAAAGGTGATATCTCGGATAAGGCTCTGATCATGTCTACTTTTGAGGAATATAAACCTCATGTAGTGGTGAATTTAGCCGCTCAAGCCGGTGTTAGGTACTCCATAGAGAACCCTGATGTTTATATTCAAAGTAATATTGTCGGCTTCCATACGATTCTTGAAGCATGCAGACATTATCCGGTAGAGCATCTCCTCTACGCCTCTTCAAGCTCCGTCTACGGCGCCAATCAGAAGGTCCCCTTCGAGGAGTCCGATCGCGTTGATCAACCTGTATCCCTCTATGCGGCTACCAAGAAGTCAAACGAATTAATGGCTCATACTTACAGTCATTTGTATCAGATACCTATTTCGGGATTACGGTTCTTTACGGTGTATGGCCCATTAGGTCGGCCTGACATGGCTTATTTTGGATTTACGCATCACTATTTTGCAGGTAAGCCGATTCAGATATTCAACAACGGCGATTACGAGAATGACTTATACCGAGATTTCACCTATGTAGATGACATTGTGGAAGGGATCGAGCGTTTGTTCAGTAACCCTCCGTCAGCGGAGGAGAATGCTCCCCATCAAGTGTATAATATCGGCAATAATAGCCCGGAGAAATTAATGACTTTCATTGGAACGCTGGAGAAATGCCTCAGCATTTCATTAGGCAAGGAAGTATTCTTCGAGAAAGTATTTGAACCGATTAAACCCGGTGATGTGCCTGCTACTTATGCATCAACGGAATTATTAGACAAAGTCATTGCGTTTAAGCCGAAGACGTCAATTGAAGCAGGACTGCAGCATTTCACGGATTGGTACTGTGAATATTATCGATTGAATTAATCCATAAATTGGGAGTGGCTTTCAAAAGCTGCTCCCATTTTTTGTTTCATGGAAATTCGTTTCATAGAGAGAATGGAGGAGTGAATGATGAAACTTATTCTGCTATCCGGTGGTTCCGGAACCAGGCTTTGGCCGCTTTCCAATGATGCTAGATCGAAGCAGTTTCTGAAAGTGCTTGAGAATGATGAGCAGCAATTGATTTCGATGGTACAGCAGTTATGGGGACAGCTGGAATCCAGCCATCTAAGTGAGCATAGTTTCATTGCAACCAGTCAAAGCCAGGTTGAAATGATGCAAAGTCAAATCGGCACAGACGTTCCGTTAATTATTGAACCTGAGCGCAGAGATACCTTTCCTGCAATCGCTCTGGCTGCCGTTTATCTCTACTCGGTTAAAGATGTTAGCTTGAGTGAGACGATTACGATCGTGCCTGTGGATCCATTGGTAGAAAATAATTTCTTTGAAACCATTAAGGAAATGGAAGAAGTGCTAAACGAATCGAAAGCCGATTTGGCCTTGATAGGTGTTAAGCCAACTTATCCATCTTCCAAATACGGATACATTATTCCTGCCGCAGCCGATGAAACCTCGGATAAAGGATATAAGCAAGTTCGTAATTTCCGCGAAAAGCCGACAGAAGCGCAGGCCGTGGAGCTTCTGGCACAGCAGGCTCTGTGGAACTGCGGCGTATTCTCGTTTAAGCTCGGTTACCTGATTTCACTTCTGGAGCAGCTGAATATGCCGATTCAATATGATGAGCTGCGTAAGCAATATCAGGTCCTTCCTAAGATTAGCTTTGACTATCAGGTTGTAGAGAAAGCCAGCAGTATTGTGGTGGTTCCCTATGAAGGGGGCTGGAAGGACCTTGGTACTTGGAATACGTTGACCGAGGAAATGAAGAATAATCAAATTGGCAGAGGGACCATAAGCGAGGATTGTAACAATACGCACTTAATCAATGAAATCGATATCCCCGTTTCCATTGTGGGCTTATCGAACATTGTTGTCGCAGCCAGTCCTGACGGAATTCTGGTTTCCAGTAAGAGCGCAAGCACTAGAATAAAAGATTATATCAACTACAATCAGAAGCCGAAATATGAAGAACGCAAATGGGGCTGGGTCAGAGTTCTTGACGACCAGATCTATGAGGATGGCCGGTGTGTAGCTACCAAGCGTGTTGGAATCCGAACAGGAGAAAACCTTAGCTACCGCATGCATACGTACCGAGAAGAAGTATGGACCATCGTGAACGGCGAAGGGGAGTTCCTGCAGAACGGTAATTATATGCATGTAAAGGCAGGCAATATCCTTCATATTCCAATGAAAACGCTCCATACATTACGAGCGGTGAAAGAGATTGAGATGATCGTGGTTCAAAGCGGCCAAAGTCAGGAAGTCAATCGAATCGTCGAGTTATATACCACATGGAAAGAAATTACGGACAGCTGTATCAAAGTGTAATGTTCGGAACAAAGGCCTTGCTTACTAACCGGTAGGCAGGCCTTTGTGCTGTACGCCTGTTAACGACCGGCATTCCTCAGCACTACGGTGCAAACTATGTGATCTATAAGGAGTCTTGAACATGAAGCTGAAGCGATTTCTGGTTTGGGCGAGTGCTGGAGCCGCTGTAATCCTTGTGATTGCAGGTGGAGTAGCTTGGTATCTATACAACTCTGTCGAGCAGGCTGCTGCGAAGATGTATGAAGATGTTAAGCCCACGAAAACGGTCTATGTTAGTAAAGATGTTGAATTGAAAAAGGTTCCACCTGAACCGGTCCAAATGAAAAATCTAGCCCCCTTCTCCGTTCTTGTCCTAGGTGTGGATGAGCGAGAGCATGATCGAGGGCGTTCCGATACGATGATTGTGCTGGCTGTTAATCCGGCGAAACATTCCATTCTGATGTTCAACATTCCTCGAGATACACGAACCGATATCATCGGTCACGGCACGGTGGACAAAATCAATCACGCCTATGCGTTTGGCGGCTTGGAGATGTCGATCCAAACGGTAGAGCATTTTCTGGATTATCCGATTGATTATTATGCCAAAGTGAATATGGAAGGTTTCGCGCGATTGATCGATTTAATAGGCGGCGTTGAGGTGGATAATCCGTTTGCTTTTGACTATGAGGGTCATTTGTTCGAGGAAGGCCACTTGATGTTAAATGGTTCGGATGCCTTGAAATACTCTCGCATGCGTTATGATGATCCGCGAGGAGATTTCGGCCGTAACTCCAGGCAACGCGAGATTCTGCAGCAAGTGATGAACAACGCGATGAACATCTCCAATGTGACTCACCTGCATTCGCTTCTTGGCGAACTGGGAAACAGCGTGAAGACGAATGTTACCTTTGATGAGATGAAACAATTCGTTACCGATTACCGGCCTAAGATTAATAAAATCGATACAGTGGAAATAAAAGGATATGGGAAGACTATTAATAAGGTTTGGTATTACTTGGTAGACGACAGCGAACGAGATCGCATTCATAATATAATCAAAGATCAACTTCAGCAGGTACTTTCGAATGAGCAATAAAGGCAGGAGGTACATGATTCAATTGTTCGTCGGAGGCTGCTGGATTGTCATCATCTTCATCCTGTCTTCTCAATCCTATCAGGAACAGAACATACAACCTGCCCTGCATCGAATCGTGACGGAGGATACAATCAGAGAGGTGCTGCCGGATGTAACCTTCAATTATCACCACAGACGCTATTCCTCCCATGGGGATCCTTATCTATTCATTGAATTTATAATCCGTAAAGGCGCTCATTTGTTCATGTATGGTGTTCTTGCCATTGCAGCAGCTGTCGCTACGAAAACGAAGGATAATCTCTCCGGAAGATGGCCGTTCCCTCTACTTATTGTCCTTATGATCGCTTCGCTAGATGAATTAAACCAGCGTGTATCTCCGGGTCGAACCTCGAATTCACAGGACGTCCTTGTTGATATTACTGGAGGCTGCATAGGCTTGTTTGTTTATATGGCGGGTACTTATTATGGAAGGTTTGTAAAGAGAGGAGCGCGTCAATAAATGATACCATCTTCTATTAAAATCTTAGCGTTGCTAATCGGTATGATGAACAACACGCCTACTGAAGTTTCCGTTTTTACCATTGTGGAATGCCCTCATGAGCATTGTTATGAGGCAACGAATGGATTAGAATCTCATTGTTTGTTTAGCGAAACTAATTTTATGCAAGATACACCGTTATACATAGGTGATAAAGTATATGCTATTCTTCTTCAAAATGAGGAACATAGAGTGGTTCGAATTATTAAAGCGGATCAGTAACCGAAGAATCTGAGTTTAATATAGGAGGGACAAGGTGAAGAAACGAAGTTTAAGACTGCTCCTTTGTATGGCAACGTTGCTCACGTTGATCTGGATCTGGAGTGGAAGGGGAACGAGCTTTTACGAGCATGCAGATGGGGCAGTAGGGCCAATTACGGTCAAATTGACCGAAACTTCGGAAGCTTTCAATAATCCGATCATGGGCTTCAGACCATCGCGCAACATAAACGATAGATCATTTCCGAAGCGGGAGTATGCAGATATTTATAAACATTATATCAAGTACACTGATCTGGAATACGATGCAACGGACTCTGTTCAGAAGATCATCGATTGGAGCAATAGAGCCTGGGCTGGCATTGAGAAGAAAAATATTAAGGTTGTTCCGCGAGTCGTCATCGTTTATCCGGGCGCCGGGGAATTTTGGCCGAATGGGGTCGAACATGGCGATCCCGTCAATCAATGGCTGTCAGAAGACTTGAAATCGCGACTTGTAGCGTTTATCGCAAAGATCGGGCAAGCTTGGGATAATGACCCGCGAGTAGCTTTTGTAGAGCTTGGACTATATGGAAACTGGGGAGAGCAGCATATTCATCCCAGAAAATTTGCTGACCGCTCCAATCAAATCCCACTTAGTTTCCAAATTGCGCTTGGCGATGCGTACGAGGCCGCTTTCCATAACAAGAAAGTACTCGTGCGTTATCCGGAGACGTTCAAGGATTACGAATTCGGCATTCAATGGGATTCCTTCGCGCTGCCGGAAGACGCATCCGGCGGGAATGGAGAAATTAGGCGCGATACTTGGCGGACGCAGATCAATAGCGGTGAGGTAGCCTACAATTGGGGCGATCAGTCCAAACTCGGCGGCAACCCGGATGGAACGCTGAGCAACATGACACATACGAATTATGTCATTGACTGGATTATGCGTACCCACACCTCTAGCTTGGGGTGGATTTCGGATTTCTCAGCCAACAATTCCGCTGTCGAAGCGGGGGCAAAGGCGATGCAGAAGGTGCTTGGTTATCGTTACGTGCTGAATCAGGCTACGTTTACGGGTAATGTGACGCCAGGCGGGACGATGAACGTGTTGTTCCAAGTGACCAATAATGGCTCCTCTCCGTTCTACTATAACTGGCCGGTTGAAGCGAGTCTGCTGAAGAGTGACGGAACGGTTGCCTGGAAAGGGCTGTTCCAAGCGGATATTCGAAATTGGCTGCCGGGTACAGATTGGAACAGTGCGACTCGAGCATACAATGAAGCGCCTGCTGTGAACACAGTTAACGGCATGTTTACGATTCCGAAGTCCGTGCCGAACGGAAACTATACCCTGGCACTGTCCATTCTGGATCCGGCCGGCTGGAATCCAAGCGTCCGATTCGCGAATACCAACTATTACATCGGAGGCAGGACCCCGATCGGTAAGGTTGGCATCGGCAGGAACCCTATTGATCAAAATCTCGGACCGTTCGCAAGCTTGAAATCGGATACGTCACTTGGTTATAGTCTCGAAAGTGTTGCGTATAACGGATCGGTCGGCAGCAGATTCAGTACGATCATCGTAAACGACAGAGCGCTTAGTTTTGAGGTAAAACCAACGATAATTAAAGGCGTCACGATGGTTCCTTTCCGGCAAATTTTTGAGGCGTTGGGTATGATGGTGGAATGGAACAACACGACCAAATCTGTCATTGCGTCCAAAGAGAATTTAACCATTAAGATGGCTGGCGGCAGTTATAAAGCAAGTCTGAATAACAAGGAGTTCCAGATATCGCCTGCCCCATTTGTTTCACCGGAAAGCATGTTTTATGTGAATCTGCGATTCGTCAGTGAAGCTGCCGGTGCCAAAGTGAGCTGGGATAACGATAATAAAGTAGCTACCATTAAAACTACAGATTAAGCTTGACACGATACAAAATGTATCATAAATTTAAAGAGACGATCGCGATTATATTAATTTATGGAAGAGGGCAGGCCTAGGCCTGCTCTATTTCCTGATCCCATTTTGCTAACCATTGAATAGATGCGCCGGAGGTGATCTGATTCATGAGCAATATTGTCTACATGAAACCGAAGAAAGCGGGTCCGATTCTACTCTATCGCGCAGAGGACGGCACTTTAATGGCAGAGGATAAGGAAGGACGGCAGTACCAGTGTGTGAAGCTGGTGCGTGAGCTTCCACATTCGTTTCCGGATCGTTTCATCTCCATTCGAAGCGAGCTGAACGAGGAGATCATCCTGCTGCACGAAATTGAACAATTGGATGAACGCAGCCAAAGAACAGCAAGGGAAGAGCTGAACAGGCAGAACGTAGTTCCTTCTATTAAAAGGATTACGTCGATTCATAAGCATGATACGGATTGGAATTGGCAGGTGGACACCGACTACGGCAGACTCACCATTACGATGGACAACCTGCTCGATCATGTCCATGCAATCAATTCCGGCCGCTGGATTATTACGGACATGGACGGCCGTCGTTATATGCTTTCGAATGTGGAGAGCATGGATGCGCAGAGCCAGTATTGGTGGATCAATAGCAGGGACCCTTTTTTTTGATGTCGCAGATACATTTTGTAACATATGATGAAACGAGGCGTAGCGACAATGGAGACGGAGATGAAGCCGCGGGAGCATGTCAGAATGAAGCTGATAGGCGGCGTACGGGCTGAAATGTCAATTTGTCACATTGAAGGACAAGAAGGGGATGCCAGTAAGCCAACGCCGATCCTTCTGCAAAATATGAGCCCATCGGGCTTGCAGGTTCTGAGCCATCTCCGATTGCCTGTCAACCGCAGCTATATGCTCCAAGTTGTCGTTACACTCGGAGAGTGGCAGTTCAGTCTGCTCGCACATACGGTGTGGAGGAGACTCGAAGGCAATCATTACATTTACGGCTGCGCTTTACTTCCGGATGAGGGAATCCGTAAAGGATTACTTTGTGCGTTGCTTGCCAAGCTGCAGGCTATGCGTCCGAAGCAGCAACGGATTCATGAATTGTACAAGCGAATGAACTATAGGAAAGAAGCAAGTTACGCGCGATTGGATGTCAGGGGTTAAGCAAATGGGCGATGGGGAGAGGTCGGCATTAACGCTGATTAAGATCCCGCATCGCCCGTTTATTTTTGTTTGTGTTTGAAAGCGCATACACGACAAAATTCTTGCTTTATTCATGTTCTTCCCTATTGACATGTAGCGATAATTGTCGTATTCTAACTTCGATACAATTTGTAACATAACTATCAGAATTGCTACATATAGTAGTTTGAATCCGATCAATAAGGGGCGATTGACATGACGAAGAAGGAACAGTTTCATTGTGTAGGCTGCGGAGGGACGCTGACAAGTATCGATGCGGAATTGGTGTTTTTAACCGGCTTTTATCGTGTTATCCATCCGCTGGGTTTGTGCAAAGCTTGCTTCATCCACTCGCAAGAAAATGCGCAGCAAAGAGATGCACTTGTAGCAGAATTTACCCGTTCCTATCATGCGGAACATCTGCTTGTTGCGCATTCCTAATCGGCCGAGTTAACGTAAAACTTCCAATCCCTTCCTTACTTCGTTATACTGAAGGAGATGTGAAGTTTGAATGAGTACCATTCGGCTTCCCTAAAGCAGGAGGGGATAGATGTGGATTATCGGTCCGAGCAAGACGAGCAGCAGCCGCTCGTTCGTCTTCAGCAGGTAACGAAAGTCATCGGAAGACGTACCATCATCGAGGATCTTACATTGGATTTACCTCGGTCGGAGGTATTCGGATTTCTTGGGCCTAACGGAGCCGGGAAAACGACAACGATTCGGATGATGGTAGGCTTGATGAAGCTGACCAAAGGTGACGTCCTTATTGAAGGACACAGCATCCGGACGGATTATGAGAATGCCATTCGTCATGTCGGAGCTATCGTAGAGAATCCTGAAATGTACAAATATTTGACCGGCTTTCAAAATCTGCTGCATTACTCGCGGATGGTGCCGGGAATTACGAAGCAGCGCATAGACGAGGTCGTTGAGCTTGTCGGGCTGAAGAGTCGGATTCACGATAAAGTGAAAACCTACTCGCTCGGTATGCGTCAACGGCTTGGCGTCGCGCAAGCCATTATGCATAAACCGTCGCTTCTCATATTGGACGAGCCTACGAATGGGCTGGACCCCGCCGGTATTCGCGAGCTGCGCGATTACTTAAGAAAGCTGGCCAAGGATGAAGGCATCACCGTATTCGTCTCGAGTCATTTGCTCAGTGAGATGGAGCTCATGTGCGATCGGGTTGCGATTATACAAGCCGGCAAGCTCATCGATGTTCGCAGTATTCGTCCCGGTACACCGCTCGCGGATGAGACGAATCAAGTGCTCTTCGAGGTGGATCAGCCGGATGCCGCTGTGCAGCTGATGGCTGAGCATGGTGCTTCGCGTGAGGCGGATGCGGCGCTTGTAAGGGCTGATCGGGAAACGATAGCGCGGCTCAATGCCGAACTCGTCGAAGCGGGCATTAAAGTGTACGGCATTCGCGTCCTGAACAAGTCGCTGGAAGATCAGTTCCTAGAGATGACAGGAGGTGAGCAGGTTGTTTGATTTCCTGCAGCT
Source organism: Paenibacillus sp. J22FR21 (assembly GCF_056269135.1). Lineage (NCBI taxonomy): Bacteria > Bacillati > Bacillota > Bacilli > Caryophanales > Paenibacillaceae > Paenibacillus > Paenibacillus sp. J22FR21. The sequence goes on along the minus strand of NZ_JBWDNJ010000004.1, from coordinate 358,672 downwards.
CGTACGTAATGAGAATATGAAGATCTACCGCCGTATTGGCACCTGGATCATGCTCGGCATTATTCTGCTGATCGTTGTCGTAGTCAGCTCGCTGTCGAAAGTGTTCTCTGAGCATGATACGATGTGGACGATTATGAACGGGATCGAACAGTTTACCTATTACCTCATTACAATCTTCACCGTCGTAGTCTCGGCGGAGTGTGTAGCCGGCGAGTTCTCGGCAGGCACGATAAAGCTGCTGCTGATTCGCCCGTGGAGTCGCTCGAAGATCTTGCTTTCCAAATACATAGCGCTGCTGTTGTTCGCACTGACGCTCTCCGTCTTGATGCTGGTGTCGTCCTATGTGCTTAACTTGATCTTGTTCGGCTATAACGACAGCGCAACAGCGAATGCGGCGCTGGGCGTGCTAAACAACTCTCATCCGCTGTCATACATGATTCAAGTGTATCTGCTGGATTACATCGGGCTTATCATGATTGTTACATTCGCTTTCATGCTCTCGACGATCTTCCGCAGCGGTGGTCTGGCCATCGGATTATCGATGTTCATCTACTTCTTCGGGCTGATTGCAAGCGGCTTGCTCTTCAATCTCAAGTATGCCTGGGTAGAATATCTGCTGTTCCTTCACTTGGATTTGAAGCAATACCTGCAAAGCTCGGTCATCACACACAATATACATGAGCTGACCATGGGCTTCTCGCTGGCGGTACTGGCGGTCTACTATATTGTATTCGTGGGTATCACGTGGCTGATCTTTAATAAACGTGATGTTGCGACATAAAAGGAAAGAGAGAAGGCGGATAATCGCCCTTCTCTCTTTTTGTTATTCACTCGTGACCGGAGCGATCTTATAATGGTGCGAGTATATAGAAATGTAAAATATCACAGTGTTTTTTTATATAAAAGAAAAAGAGCCGCTACCTTCACGTAAGTGATGGTAAGCGGCTCTCTATATGTTGCCAAAGGCAGAAGGTTAGCTCGCTGGCTTCAACCGGCCTGCCGGGCTTTCTCCTTCGCTTGTGCTTCCTTCACCTGCTGCGCTTGTTGTGGCTGCTGCTGTGGCGCAGGGTCGGCATTTTCCGGCAGATGCCGAGTCCGTTGCTCGACAGCGCGCTCCATGCGGCAGTTGCCGTTATAGATGCCTCCGTCTTGAATCAGCATCGTATGGGCCAGCACATTGCCAAACAATTGACCGGAAGCGGTGATGGTCAATCTTCCTTTTGCCACAATATCTCCGAATACCTTGCCTGCAATCGTTAGGTCGCGCGCGATAATGCCCGATCTCGCCACGCCGCATTCCCCGATAATGACATCGCCTTTACAATCGATATCCCCTCGGTATTCACCTTCGATCCGAATGCTGCTTTCACTAACTAACTTCCCTTCTACAGACGTGCCTAGTCCGATCAGAGTTTCGGCCGAACCAGACCGTTTGGACTCTTTGAACATCGCTGCGATCATCCTCCCTCTCGTACGGTAGGTCATATAGCTATTTATTCTTAGAAGCTTTAAAACATGCCAATTACAGATGTATACCCGCTAGGAGGGGGGTGAAAGCTAGTCTAAGAAGGAATGGCTGTTATCGCATGAAAAGGGGGGCTGGACTTGGGGTGGATACTTGCGGCACTGCTCATATTTATCTTCCAAATCGCTACAATTCTTGCACTCGAATACCGTCGTCCGGCCAAAACCGTCGCCTGGCTGCTGATCTTGTTTGTGCTGCCGATCATCGGCTTTGTGATGTATTATTTTCTCGCGCAAGCGTACAAGCGTCAGCAAGAATTTCGTATAATCAGCAGCTCCACCGAGGGGATGAGACGCAAAGCGCTGTCACAGTGCGAGCAGGTGCAGCGACCGAGCGATATGCATAGCGAAGAATTTGCCGAGCAGGAGAGACTCTATTACATGCTGCAGCGGCTGACGTTGTCGCCGATTACGAGCCGCAATGAATCTACTGTGCTGACAGATGCAGATGCTGCTTACGGTGCTATTTTTCAAGCCATTGAGGAAGCTAGGCATCATATTCATATTGAGTTTTATACGATCCGAGATGATCACGTCGGACAGCGGCTTAAGGAGGCACTTATTCGACAATCGAGGGCAGGCATTGAGGTGCGGGTCATCTATGATGGCATTGGCAGCTTGAGTTTAAGCCGCAATTACGTGAAGGAACTTGAGCAGGCCGGTGTACAGATGAGCTGCTTCTTGCCGCCGCGAATGGCATTCTTTGATAAACGGATGAATTTCCGGAATCATCGCAAAATCGTCGTCGTAGATGGACTGGTCGGATATCTCGGCGGCATTAACATCGGAGATGAGTATCTCGGCGGCAATCCGAAGCTCGGCTTCTGGCGGGATACGCATTTGCAGCTTAGAGGGGATGCGGTTTATTTTCTGCAGGAAGTGTTTATGCAGGATTGGTGGTACACCTCGAAGCAGCGGCTGGCGGATCAACTCTATATGCCTGCGCACTCATGCTCCGGCAGTGAGCAGGTTCAGATCGTAGCCAGCGGACCGAACAGCAGAGATGAAGCCATACTGGAATGTGTGTTTGCGGCAGTATCGGTTGCGAAATCGCGTATTTATATCGAAACCCCTTATTTCATTCCGGATCCCAGTCTGTTAATGGGGCTTCGTACGGCAGCGCTAAGCGGCGTCGATGTGCGAATTATCATTCCGTATGTACCGGACACGAAGCTGGTGCTGAATGCGACGCTATCTTATGCGGAGGAAATGCTCGCGGCAGGTGTGCGGATTTATCGGTATCGAAAAGGCTTCATGCATGCCAAAGTGCTCATTGTCGATCACTTGCTGGCATCGGTTGGGACGGCGAACATGGATATGCGAAGCTTCTTCAGCAATTTCGAAATCAATGCGCTTCTGTTCGATGAGAAGGCGATCGACCGACTGGAGGCGGATTTCATGAAGGATATGGAGGATAGCGGCGAGGTCACGCTCGAGGCGTTTATGAAGCGACCGCTTCGGCAGAAGGCCGGAGAAGCTGTTGCGCGTATGCTCTCGCCGCTGTTGTAGCATCATTATACGTTTTGCAAGGATGGTCGGTTCAGAGCCACGATTGAGGCGAGCGGGTGCTCGGTTTGCATAATATGAGCATGGAGAATGCTTGCCCCCATCATGCTGTACACGGTTCCGTTGCCGCCGTAACCGAGACAATAATAGACACCGCTCCAATTCGGATCTTCTCCGATGAAAGGCAGGTTGTCACGCGAGAGTCCGAAGGTTGCATTCCATTCATGCGCAATCGGTGCATCGAAGGAAGGGTAGAAGGCTTGTACGCGAGCGAGCAGCAGCTCCGCATGTTTGCTTCTCGCGTTTTTCTCTTTCAACGGTGCAGGGGATTCTTCATCATAGCCACCGGCAATTACCCGGCCGTCGTCGGTGATGCGCATATAGAAATAAGGACGGGCGGTTTCCCATACAAAATAGTCCTTATACGGAGGCTGAAGATGAGTTTGCGGCTCGGTTACGATGACATAAGTACGGTCCAAATTTGCTTTGATAAGTTGTCCCTGCAGTTCCTCCGGTTCGTAACCAATCGCATAGATGACATGTTTGGCTCGAATGACAGCCTGCGACGCAGTGCGAAGCACATGCGTTCCGTCTGCATCCGTTTCATGGCCGACCACATCGGTATGTTCGTTAACAGCAAGCTTGTAGCGGCTCGTCGCTGCTTCGATAAGGGCATGAACGAATCGAAAAGGATTCAACTGCGCATCCCCTCGAGTCACGATTGCGCCAGGCTTGCTGAATGGGAATGCCGCTGCAATTCGTTCCGGTTCCCAGTAGCTCACATCGAAGTGATGGTGCTTTAGTGTCTCGTATTCGCGCTTCAGCTTGGGCAGATCCTGCTCGGTGCTGGCTACATATAAGCTGCTTTTTGGGCTAAATCCGACATCCGCTTGCAGCTCAGCGGCGATTGCTCCCAGCTGAACGATTGCTTCGGCGCAACCTTTATAGAAGAGAACCGCATCACGCTCGCCAATTTGGTCAATCAAATCGCACAGCATAATGTCATTGCAAAATTGCAGCAAGCCCGTGTTGGCCGTCGTGCTGCCGCCTGCGACATCCCCTCGTTCGAGCAGAATGGTCTTAATTCCCTTCTGGGCGAGCTTGTACGCGCATATTGAGCCCGACATCCCGCCTCCAATGATTGCAACTTCAGCATCCGTATCGCCGTTTAGAGTAGGGTAGGCTGCATGGTTCGTTAGTGTCTCCGGCCAATAGAGATGACCTTTATGTAGTACTTTCATCAGTATCATACCTCCAGTAGCTACTATGCCCATTTTTGGACAAGAAAAAGAGGGATCTTTCATGATCCCTCCACTTCATTAAGCTAAACAAACACGCTATTCTTGAATCGGATCAGGTATGAGACCTTCATCCTGCAGCTGGCTGTTCGTCTTCATATTTTTCATGTCATGGCCGAGTCGTTTCATGTCTTGGTAGTCTTGAACCATTGAACCGTTCTTGGCGTTCGAGACTGGCTTTGACTTGCTTCCGGCTTGCCCGCAGATTGGATTTTCCATGATCGATGGCTCCTTTGGTATACTGGATTAAGCATTGGCACCGGGTGCGCTGGCTTTAACCTTATTTTTCGATAAGGTGTATACTTGACTTCTATATAACCACAGACAGAAGAAGTTGAAACGTGAAACCGAAGAATGGGCTCTCGAATAAGCTGGTAGGGATTGAGGGAATGTAGGGAAAAGTAAGGGAATGTTCGGTAACCTATCGTATTGGCGGAAGTATAGGTGTAGAGGAAAACATATTTGGGGAGTAGGATTGGAAAAATGCCAGAGGTGAGCACGATGATACAGACAGCAACAACAGCAGCGAGTGTGCTGGGAGTTCCGCTCGTTCAGACGACACGAGGCGAGTGGGTAGAAAATGTTCACAGCGGTCACGCGGCAGTCGTGACATGGGACGGTGAACTCATCGCGCAGGTTGGGGATGCGTCTATATGGACGTATATGCGCTCTACCGCTAAACCCATTCAAGCCTTGCCCTCCGTGCTTGGCGGCGTCGTTGACACGTATGGATTGAAGGATGAGGCTATTGCGCTGATGTGCGCATCCCATCAAGGTACGCCGGCACATATTGCCGTGCTGGAACAAATGCTGGAACAAACCGGCGTTCGCGAGGAACAGCTGGTCTTTGGGCCGATGCTTCCGGCCAATCAGGAAGCTCGCGATGAGCTGCTCCGTCAGGGCGGGGCGCCACGTAAGCTGTTTCACGTATGTGCGGGCAAGCACATCGGCATGCTTGCGTTATGCAAACTGCGCGGCTGGCCGCTTGAGACGTATACGCAGCCGGAGCATCCGCTCCAGCAGGAACTGCTGCGCACAGTAGCGATGATTGCGGAGCTTGCTCCGGCGGAGATTGGCAGCGCCATCGACGGCTGCGGCCTGCCGGTGTTCGCGATGCCTATGTGGCGGCTTGCGCTTGTTTATGCGCGTTTTGCCGCTTGGGGCAGCGAACCGGCTTCGCCTGTAGCGGGAGAGCTCGGCGCCGCGGTTGCGAGCGAGTTGCAGGCCGGCGGAGGATTCGGAGCTCCGATTGTGGCAGGTGGCGGCGAAGTTGGCAGGGCCACTGTGCAAATGGCAGAAGCGGGAGTAGCAGCTGGGACGCCGGAGGAAGGGGCTGATGCGCCTGAGGTGGCTGCCATTGCAGCTGCTGCGAAGCGCATCGCCGCAGCGATGATCAGCCATCCGACCCTAGTGGAGGGACCGGACCGGCTGGCGAGCATTATGCTGGGTGACGGGAATGTCGTCGCCAAGAGCGGCGCGCAAGGCGTCTTCGTATTCGGCCTCCGCAAGGAGCGGCTCGCCGTTGTCATTAAGCTGGCCGACGGCGGAGAGTCCCCGTGGCCGGAAGCAGTTTGCGCCATCCTCGAACAGCTGAAGCTTGGCGAAGCACTCATCGCGCGTATCCGCAGCCAAATCTCACCTGAGATCCGAAACGACGCCGGTCAGCTCGTCGGTCACCGCGAATCCTGCCTTACGCTGAAGCTGAACGGATGACCGGATTACTTTCTTCGGCAAGACTAGCTCAAGGAGCAACACAATGGTGGAAACCCGTCGGATTCGGCGGAAGAGTGGCGCTAGGAGTAACATATTGGTGGGAAACCGCCAATGTGACGGGGAGTGCTAAGTTAGTTGGAGAGCGTCGAATCGAGTAACATTAGTTGGCCTCAGTGGTACCAGGTACCGCACATGCTGCATAATCGAATAAATGTGCTCGATGAGCGCTACGCTGTACCGTACATTCGGTGAAATCGCCTGAATTACTCGAATGAGCGGCACTGGATACCTCACATGGTTATAACTAACTATAAAGTAAGCAAAATCAATGGGTTACCTCAGTTCATCCGAGAGTTTGGATGATGAGGTAACCCTATTTTGCGTTTCAAGTAGGAACAGGCTGTTTAAAGCAGAGTAAGGCAAGGTGCTACACCATACAAACGAATCGAACCGAAAGGGTGAGGAATGATGTTGGGATATGCACTTATGTTTTTTATCGTTGCTTTAATCGCAGGTTTTCTTGGTTTTTTCACTCTCGCGTCGGCAGCAGCCGGCATTGCGAAAATCTTGTTCGTTGTGTTCCTGGTGCTGTTTGTGATTTCGTTTATTTTCGGCCGCAGACGCGTTTAGCACTGTGGTCCAGCGCGAAGCGCACCCGCAGCCGTAATCGCGCTAAGCGTTTCGTCCGCGGTGGCAATCGCGCCCTTGCATCAAGCGCCAATTCACGGCAAGCACGAGCCGCGCTATAACCGCCGCATCGCTTCGCGATAGGCCGTCGGCGACTGCCCGTAGAAGCGGCGGAACTGCTTCGAGAAATACAGCGCGTCCTGGAAGCCGACGGACGCCGCGATCTGCTCGATCGTCAGCTCGAGACGCTCGCGCAGCAGCAAATGCGCTTTGTCGATGCGCAGCTTCAGCAGAAACGTGACGGGGGTAATGCCCGTCTGCTGCTTGAAGATGCGCGACAAATAAGCGCGATTGTAGCCGAGCGCATCGGCCATATGCTCGATCGAGATCGGCTCGGCATACTGCGTCGACAGATAGCGGATGACGTCGCCGGTTAGCGCCTCGCTGTCTTGCCCGCGCTGCGCCGCGCCGGAATTCGTTTCGGGCAGAGCCTCGCCGAACTCCGCGAACAACAAGTGCAGGTAACCGACTGCGCGCAGATGCGCCGCCCCACCGCCAATGCGGAAGGTTCGCTGGATGCTGCGGAACAACACGCCAACGCGCGGGTTGTCTCCCGTATCGACGATCGGCATCGCCGAATCGAGACCGGCGCCGACCACCAGCTGTTCCGCGAGCCGGCCTTCAAACGCGATCCAGCGATACCGCCAAGGATCGGCTTCGCTTGATGCGTAACTGATCAGCTGCCCGGGCGGGATAAGAAAGGTCTGCCCGGCTCGCAGCTCATACTGTCCGCCGGCATAAGCGAAGGTGCCGGCGCCGGACAGGATATGATGCATCAAATAAAAATCATAGACTTTAGGCCCGATCATATGATCGGGCTTTGTCTGGCTTTCCCCAGAGAATAATACATATAAATCACCATGTTCGTTAGGAACCGGATTTGACAGAACCGTATAGGTAGGCTGCAGCGACATCGCGCTGAAACACCTCCATTTTCATGTAAATAGCTTGTAAATAGCTTACAGGTATTGTAACACAGCTTGCTCATTAATATCGTTAATAGGTCACAAAATTCCATGTGAAGTTCACATCAAGCCATTTTGTTCCGCCATCTATTCCGCTATACTAAACCTATAAAACAAACAACTAAAATCCAAGAAAGCGGTGTAGCACACAATGGCGAACATCCATGAATTGACTGAACGGTTTCTGAACACATACGGCAAGGAGTCGACAGAGCAAATAGCAGTATTCCATGCACCGGGCCGCGTCAATTTGATCGGCGAGCATACGGACTACAATGGCGGCTACGTTTTCCCGGCTGCACTGACCTTCGGAACTACACTGCTTATTCGCAAACGCGAGGATCAACAGCTTGGACTCGCTTCCACCAACTTTGATCTTCATAAACATATTCCGATTTCACCGATCGTCCATGACGAAGCGGATGACTGGATGAACTACCCGAAAGGCATCGTGAACGAGCTGGAGCAGCGCGGCATCACATTCAGCCAAGGCTTCGACCTCTTGTTCCATGGTGAAATTCCGAACGGAGCGGGCTTGTCGTCCTCAGCATCCATCGAAGTGGTAACGGCTTATGCGCTTCTCACTATGGCAGGTCATGCAACGGACACCGTCCAAATTGCACGCCTCGCACAGAAGTCCGAGAATGAATTCAATGGCGTTCAATGCGGCATCATGGATCAATTCGCAGTCGCGAACGGCAAGAAGGATCATGCGATTCTGCTGATGTGCGACACGCTTGAATACGAGCTGATTCCGTTTAAATCCGGCGATTATCAGATCGTTATCGGCAACACAAACAAACGACGCGGACTGGTGGACTCCAAGTATAATGAGCGCCGCAGCCAGTGCAATCAAGCGGTCGAGGATCTGAAAGCAGCATTCCCTGAGCTCACGCTGCTCGGCCAGCTTTCCTTGGAGCAATTCCAAGCCAACCAGCACCTCATTCAAGATGAAATCGTGCTTAAGCGTGCGAAGCATGTCGTGGAAGAAATCGACCGCGTGCTTCAATCGATGAAAGTGCTCAAAGAAAATGATCTCCAAGCATTCGGCCAATTAATGAACGCTTCTCACGATTCGCTTCGCGACCTGTACGAAGTAACAGGAGACGAATTGGATACAATGGTTGCTGCGGCCCGCACCGTTGACGGCGTACTCGGCTCACGCATGACAGGCGCAGGCTTCGGCGGCTGCACCGTATCCCTTGTTCATAAAGACAGCGTAGAGTCGTTCAAAGCTGAGGTTGGACGCATTTATACGGAAGCAACCGGGCTAGTACCTGACTTCTACGTGTGCACCATCGGCAACGGGGTCGAACAACAACAATAATCTTCACCACCATCACTACACAGATATAGAGGAGGAGAGAACTATGGCAGTTCTAGTAACAGGAGGCGCAGGCTACATCGGGTCGCACGCAGTGGCGGCATTGCATGAGCGCGGCGAGGAAATTGTAATCATCGATAATTTGCAGCAAGGTCATAAGGAAGCGGTACTTGGCGGTAAGTTGTATGTAGGGGATCTGCGTGACGGCGATTTCCTAGACACGGTATTCGGCGAGAATGCGATCGATGCTGTCATCCATTTTGCAGCAAACTCGCTTGTTGGCGAGAGCATGAAGGATCCCGGCAAGTACTATCATAACAATGTCTACGGCACACTATGCTTGCTTGAGAAAATGAACCAATACGGCGTTAAGAGAATCGTGTTCTCGTCAACCGCAGCGACCTACGGCGAACCGGAAAACATTCCGATTCACGAGGAAGATCGTACACTGCCGACCAATACGTACGGCGAAACGAAGCTTTCGATGGAGAAAATGATGAAGTGGTACGATACCGCTTATGACATGAAATATGTGTCGCTGCGTTATTTCAACGCAGCAGGCGCGCATGCAAGCGGTCGGATCGGTGAAGACCATAGCCCGGAGACACACTTAGTGCCGCTCGTGCTACAAACCGCGCTCGGCCAACGCAGTCATATCTCGATCTTCGGCGATGACTATGCAACCGAAGACGGCACTTGCGTACGCGACTACATTCACGTAAGCGATCTGGCAGACGCGCATGTACTTGCCGTAGAAAGATTACGTAAAGGCGGCGACAGCGCGATCTACAACCTGGGCAACGGAACAGGCTTCTCCGTGAAGCAGGTCATTGATATCGCTCGTCAAGTGACAGGCCGTGAAATTCCGGCTGTCATGGAAACGCGCCGCGCCGGCGACCCGGCAGTGCTTGTTGCTTCTTCGGACCGGGCACGCCAAGAGCTCGGCTGGAACCCTTCCCGCAACAAGCTGGAAGACATCATCGGCAGCGCATGGGCTTGGCATCAAGCCAATCCAAGCGGCTATAACAAAAACTAGTAAGTACGCGTGTCGCGAGAGCGAGAGGAGTAAGTCCAATGACTGACCACCACCATCAACATCAATCCCACCCGAGCACGGAAACCGTGCTCCTTCATATAGAACGGCTTGTGCAATTTGCGGTGCAGCGCGGAATGATCGAGCCTCCGCTGGATGTCTATGCATCCCGTAATGCACTGCTTGAACTATTCGGGTTTAACGAAGCGTATGAAGGCGTCGTACCGGAAGAACGGCTGGAGAGCGCCGTACCGCTGCTTGAACCTCTACTGGACTACGGTGCTTCGATCGGTTTAATTGCAGACAATACAACCACCTTCCGCGATCTGCTGGATGCTCGAATTATGGGTCTGCTAATGCCGCGTCCCTCGGAAGCGGCTGCGAAGTTTCGTCGTACATCAGAGAACGAAGGGGTAAGCAAAGCAACCGAAGAGTTCTACCGACTGAGCATCGATTCCAACTATATTCGGATGGATCGAATCGCGAAGAATCAATATTGGGAGCAGCCGACGGCATATGGCAGCTTGGAGATCACCATCAATCTCTCCAAGCCGGAGAAGGATCCGCGGGAGATTGCTTTGCTGAAGTCGCTTGCGCCTGTCAAAAGCAACTATCCCAAGTGTCTGCTATGCGCGGACAACGTAGGCTATGCCGGCCGAGCAGACCATCCGGCTCGTCAGAATCTGCGTATTGTGCCGCTTGAACTGCAAGGCGAGACGTGGTACTTCCAATACTCGCCGTATGTGTATTACAATGAGCACAGTATCGTATTCCACAGCAAGCATGTCCCGATGCGCATTTCGTCGCTCACCTTTGCAAGGCTGCTGGATTTCGTTGAAGCCGTACCGCATTACTTCATCGGCTCCAATGCAGATCTGCCGATTGTAGGCGGCTCCATCTTGAACCATGATCACTTCCAAGCCGGACGCCACGTCTTCCCCATGGAGACAGCTGCTGCCGAGCAAGTATTTGCTCATCCGCAAGGGGATGGCTTAACTTACAGCATCGTAGCTTGGCCGATGTCGGTCGTTCGTCTGAACGGAACGGACAAAGAAGCTGTGCTGCGAGCTGCAGGCAGCATGTTGGATGCTTGGCGTGCATACAGCGACGCGGAAGCGGATATCCTCGCATTTTCCGAGAAGAATGGCGAGCAGGTTCCTCACAATACGATTACGCCAATCGCCAGACTGCGTGATAACGGCGAATACGAGCTCGATCTGGTGCTGCGTAACAACCGCACAAGCGAGGAGCATCCGGACGGCATTTTCCACCCTCATCAGCATTTGCATCATATTAAGAAAGAGAATATCGGCCTCATCGAGGTCATGGGACTTGCGGTACTTCCGGGACGGCTCAATGCCGAACTGGAAGAAATCTCGCACATCCTAACCGGAGAGCAAGCGTTTGATCAAGCCTCCCTTGCCGGCGGACCGCTTGAGAAACACGCAGAGTGGATTGCATCCATCGTGGAGACGCACGGATCGTCGCATACATCGGAGCAAGCAGAGTCGCTTCTTCGCGATGAAGTCGGGCGCAAGTTCCTTGAAGTGCTTATGGATGCAGGCGTCTACAAGCGTACGGCTCAAGGCGCGGAAGCTTTTGCGCGATTCCTTCTTTCACTTGGCTTAAACCGGGTCTAAACGACAAATGCCCATCTCTTGTGACAAGAGAGGTGGGCTATTTCAATTCCCAAGTGGTGAGAAATTAATTATTTTCGAACAAATAATCATATAATTTGTAAATATTATAGAAATTGAAGAGGGATATCGGTAGTTATGGCGAAAAACATATAGAAATCGTATTTCAAGTCGGGGGGATGTTTAATGCCGCTTCCAATTATTCCTATTGATGAATTTCTGGCGTTGTCGACAGATGATCAAGTCGAGAAGCTGAAGCAGTGGAAAATGGACTATACGCTCAAGGATATTCGTGAAGCGTGGGGGTTCAAGCATTCGGCTCAGTATTACATGCTGCTGAAGAAGCTGCGCATCTACGAGCGCGTCGTGAACAAGTCAGACAAATTCTCGCCAGAGCAAATTCTAACATCCAGAACCGGCCCAGAGGCCTATACAGCAGGTGTTTATACGTACAGTGAACGATCCGTTCCAGCCGATCAATTCGGTTATGAGCTGAATGTCACACTGAGCGGCCCGGAGCTCGCAGATAAGCTGGAGCGTCTGGCCCATTTTCTCAAAGGCGAGCATAAAGCGGTTTCCATCAAGCTCTCCATCTCTGCTTCCAAGGCGGTACAAGCTGCCAATGATGAAAGCGCAGACATCTAGTTTCAACCATAATGGGAGAATAAGAAAAACCGAGCGCGTCCCGTCTCGGTTTTTCGATTTGATTTCTATTTCTCGCGAAGCTGGCCAAGCTCGGAAACGATGGCTTCCACTTCACTGATGCTGAATTTATCTTTGCTCGCGACAATATCGTAGATATCCTTCAAATCCTCATATCGCGCTAAGCTGAAATTATTCGCTTGCATGGCAGCGCCTGAGGCCATGCGCAGCTTATTCTTAATTGTATCAATCATAAACGCGACGTTGTCTTGGGTTGCTTCCGATAAGTTGTTCATTGGTTGATAGCTCCTCTCCATACAGGTCTGTGCTCGTATTGTAACATGCCTCACATCGTACATGCTACGCCTAATAAGCCGTTGTTAAAGAGTGGAGGATATGGATGAAGATACGTTTATTGCATAAACAAGTTGATTCTGAGCAATGCCCGCTATTATATGAAACGAGCTTCGAACAGGAACAAGAGCTGGATAATTGGCGGATTTGCAGCGGAGAGTGGTGGGTCGAGGACGGCTGGCTGCAGGGCAGGAATCCGCTGAATGCACCTGGCGTGCTGCTGAGCAAGCAGGATTATCCCGGCAATGTGCTGGTGGAATTCGAAGGCCGCACGGTTCTGCCGAGCACACATGATATTAACCTAATGTGGAATACAAGCTGGGATGAGGAGAAGAACATGCGTGGCGCCGCTTACGTCGCCGGACTCCAAGGCTGGTGGGAAGGTAAAATCGGCCTCGAGAAGTCTCCCGAATATAAACTGAATGCGGCTACGCCTTTGTTTGATTTTGAACCAGGCCGTATTTATCGCATTCAAGCCGGCAGTATCGACGGACATTGTTTTGTCTGTGTGGACGGCAAGCTGCTGCTTGAGCTGACCGATTACGATCCGATCGATTCGCAGCTCCACGCGAAGGTTGGCTTCGAAGCTTACGCAAGCTTCATCCAAATTCGAAATGTCCGGATTCGATCCATTGAATGGCAGCCGCTCGTTCGTTCATATCCTGCTGAATTTTGAGAGAAGAAGTCAATAAACAGCAACGAAGCCGGTTTATAATGAGTACAAGATCAAACCATGAATCATGACCAAACGGAGGCTGAATTTGACTATGACTTCACCTAAACTAGGTTTAATCGGCATTATGCATGAAGAAATGAAAGGGGATCTGTGGGGAACACTTCGCCGAATCGCGGATATTGGCTATAAAGGGATTGAGGGAGCGGAGCTGCTGCTTCCGGGCGATACAGCGGAGAATGTACGTCGGTTCCAAGATCTGGGGCTGCATGCGATCACACTGAGTGCCAGCCGTGAAACGCTGCGCGGCGAGCTGGATACGATTATTGCGAATGCAAAGGCCGTACAAACCTCCCATGTATCGGTGTGGTGGGGGCCGTGCAATTCCAAAGAAGAGCTGCTTCAAGACGCCGAGCTGTACAATGCAGCTGGTGCGAGGCTGGCTGAAGAAGGGATAAAGCTGTGCTACCACAATCATGAGCATGAATTTCTGACATCCTTTAACGGGGTGTCTGCTATGGATATTCTCGTGGAGTACACCGATCCGAAATCGGTATTTTTCGAAATGGACATTGCCTGGATTACGATGGGCAAAGCGGATCCTGTACAAGTACTGCGCCGGATGGCCGGACGCGTTCCCTCCATTCACATCAAGGATGTGTTCCGTACAAATGAGAAAGGCCACTGGACGGCAGTCGGGACGGGCGTTGTCAACATCAGCGATTCCATTCGTACGGCCAAAGAAATCGGCGTAGATTGGATGGTTGTGGAGCAGGATAATCTGCGCAATCTGACTCCGATGGAAACCATTACAGCAAGCTACTTGAATTTGAAAGAAGCAGGCTTAATCTAGAATAGCGAATAGAACGATTGCTTCGGGGAACTGGGGCAATCGTTTTCTTATGAGAATCCAACATGTGGAGGCGGCTGGGAGATGACGATTAAAGTAGGTATCGTTGGCGCTAGAGGACTTAGTACACTGCAAGGATTTCGGTGCATCGAGGATACAGAGGTAGTAGCGCTTTGTGATTTGGATGGGGAATATGTGAAAGAAGCTGCAGCGAAGAATGGGATTCCTCGGACCTACCGCGTATTCGAGGATATGCTGGAGTCGGATATTGATGTCGTTGTCGTTTCAACACCTATGCAGCTTCATGTCCCGCAAACGATTGCTGCATTGCAAGCAGGCAAGCATGTGTTAAGCGAAGTGACGGCAGGCGTAACGATGGACGAATTGTGGTGGCTGAAGGAAACCGTGGAGTCAACGAACAAGGTGTATATGATGGCAGAGAACTACTGCTACATCCCGCAAAATCAACAGATTTTGAATATGGTGAAGCAAGGGTTGTTCGGTGATGTTTATTTCGGAGAAGGCGAATATTTGCATGACATTCGGAGTTTGGCCACGCGGTTCAACCGTGAAGGCACGACTGCAGGTTCTAAGCCGACTTGGCGCAACTACTGGCAGCTTGGTAAACGAGGCGCCTATTATCCGACTCACAGTCTAGGGCCGGTTATGCAGTGGTTTCAGGGCGATCGTATTCGTTCGGTATCCTGCTTCGGAACAGGCTGGCATACGGATAAACGTTTCCGCCAAGAGGATACGTCCGTTACCATGTGCCAGATGGAAAGCGGAAAGCTGATTAAGCTGCGGATTGACTGCATTTCGAAGCGTCCGCACAATATGAGCTATTACACGCTGCAAGGGACGCAAGGCAGCTTCGAGGCACCTCGCGGATTAGGCGATACGCACAAAATTTGGCTCGAGAGCATGGGCGATCCGGAGGATCATGCAGCTTGGCGACCGCTCAGCGATTACAACGACTATTTGCCCGAGCGTTATAAGAATGTGACAGAAGAGCAGAAGGCAGCAGGCCATTGGGGCGGCGATTATTTCATCGTAGAAGACTTTGTTGAAGCGGTGAAAGGGAATCGCAAGCCTGCTATCGATGTCTATGATGCTTGCGAATGGACGGCAGTTGCGCTCTTATCGGAGTTATCCATCATGAACGGCGGACGGACGATCGACATGCCGAATTTCAAGACAAGCGCATCCTTCAAGGATCAGATCATTAAACTTTAAAAAAGGAGCAATCAACCCATGAGCGAACAACAGCATTCATCTCAATTGTTTATGGTTCGAGAGGATATTTCCGCATTGCCCGCACTTACGCTTCCTGCCGGATATGGCGTACGCAGCTTGCAGCCGGGTGATGAGCAAGCTTGGGAGCATATCATAAACGACTCCTTCGGAGGGGAGCATCCATTCGATAGAGAAATGGCTTCCGACGAGCCGTATAAGCCGGAGCGGGTATGGTTCATTACGGATGATCAGGATGTACCGATTGCAACTGCTTCCGCATGGTTCCGCCCCCAATATAGTGAAACGACCGGTTACTTGCATATGGTAGGACTCCTCCAATCGCAAGGAGGGAAGAAGCTGGGGCTTTATGTCAGCCTGGCAGCGCTGCTGCATATGGTGCAAGAAGGCTGCACGCGAGCGGTGCTGAACACGGATGATTTTCGGATCCCTGCCGTCAAAACGTACCTGAATCTCGGGTTCGTGCCTGTCTGTACAGACAGCGGACATCATGCTCGCTGGCAAGCTCTGGCGAACAAGCTGAACTGCTCCATAGACGTTATTCAGACGGATGGTACCTCGCTGATTCTAGAACCTCACTCTTAATTGGCGAGAATGCCTCATCGTATTGAGAGGGTAGATTTGAAGAGGGAGCCGCATTTCGTTACAATGAAGTCAGCTATGTGCGAAGGAGTCGTTCATCATGGGAAGCCGGGCGAAAGCGCGCAGACATCGAATTGAAGACCCGGTTGCCCGGGAGCGCGCAGGCATCGACGGGACCAAAGCCATGCTGCGGGAAGCGGCAGTAATCCAGCCTGACCAATCGAAGGTTCTCTTCGTATGTATCGGAACGGATTGCTCCACAGGCGATTCGTTCGGTCCTTGGGTGGGCACGATGCTGAAGGAGGCCGGCTGGCCGAATGTGATCGGAACTTTGGAGCATCCCTGCGATGCGGATCACTATGAAAGGCTCGTTGCCGACATTCCGTCATTCATGACGGTGGTTGCTATAGATGCTTGTTTGGGTAAGAAGAATGAGGAGCCATGTTATATGATTGGGAGAGGACCGCTGTTCCCGGCACAGGCGGTCGGCAAGCGACTGCCGCCGATCGGCGATTACAGCATTGCCGGAATCGTCGCGCCGCACAGTGTGAAACCTTACTGGGTGCTGCAGCACGCTTCTTTATTCGAAGTGATGGGAATGGCCCGCACTCTCTCGGATACAATAAATGAGGTATGGACGCTATAAGAATGGATTGAGAAGGGAAGAAGCCGAATGACTAAGAAGCAGCTTTCTCTGGCTAATAACGCCTTTCAATTACCGAATGGTCAAACGATTGCTTATTATGATTCCAAACCGCAAGCCGGTGAATCGGCGGCCGATACGGCTATTGTGCTCTTGCATGGCTTCTGCGGAAGCTCTGCCTATTGGGTAGAGGTAGTGTCCGAACTTTCTGCGCATGGGCGTGTTATTGCGCCGGATCTTCGCGGGCATGGCGGAAGCTCAGCACCGGAACATTCTCCCTACGAAATGGAGCAATTCGCAGAGGATCTCTTGTTTCTGGTGCGCGAGCTCGGCATCGAGCGCATCTGTTTATTCGGGCATTCGCTCGGCGGTTATGTGTCGCTTGCGTTTGCGGAACGGTATCCTGAACTGCTGAGGTCATTTGCCCTCGTACATTCTACTGCGAAGCCAGATAGCGAGGAAGCCAAAGGAAACCGGGATAAAGCGGCGAAAGCACTGCTTGCTGATGGCATTGGTCCATTTGTAGAAGGACTGGTTCCGAAGCTGTTTGCGCCTGCTCATAAAGAAACGATGGCAGCGGCTATTGCGGATATGATCGAGATCGGGCGAGGGACTTCAGCAGCCGGAGCAGCAGCGACAGCGCTCGGAATGAAGGCGCGTCCTGATCGGACCGGCGTGCTGGAACAATTAAACGTGCCGCGTTTGCTCATTGCAGGATCTGAGGATGGAGTCATCGCCCCTGCGAATACATTTACGGTGGATGGTCCGCATGTTACGCAAGTGCTTCTTGAAGGCTCCGGTCATATGAGTATGATCGAGGATCCGGAGCGGCTGGTTGAAGAGATGGTCGCTTTTGTTAAGTCGCTTTAAGCGGCAAGCATGAAGTGGAGAGGGGATGCGACCGTTGTTTCAAAGGGATTATTTTATGCGGATGATTGAGCAGATGAGTGAAGTAGTCGGCCAAGTAATGGGGCTGAGGCAGCAGCGTAAGCAAGAGGAGGCGCTGCTTGTCATTGACGAGCTGCTCGATCGGCAGTTTCGGATGAACGGGAAGCTGATTCGTCAGCTGTCGGATGCAGATCTGGTTCGCATGATGACGACGAACGGGATCGTAGAAACCGCCAATCTGCATGCGGTGGCGCTGCTGATCAAGGAAGAAGCTGAAATTCTTACCGAGCTTGGCAGGCAGGAGCAGGGGTACCCGCTGCAGCTGAAATCCTTTCATCTCTTCATGCGGCTGGCCATTCTGGATGCGCCGGCGCTGCTGCGCACGCCTTCGGAAGAAGCGGCGGAGCTTGAGGCGAAGCTTGGTATCTACGAGCTTCCGAGAGAGACGAAACTGCTGATGTGGGAATGGCATGAAAGCGACGGACGCTATGATGAGGCTGAGAATGTGCTGCATGAGCTTGCGGAGGATGGTGCAATAGAGGCAGAGGAAGTGCTGGGGTTCTATCGCCGATTGCTGCTGCTGCCGGATGAGTCACTCCTGCAAGGCGGCTTGCCTCGCGATGAGGTGAATGAAGGATTAGAACGAATAAGGCAACAATTGATGCAAGCTTAGGAGCTGAATAGTAACGGATGGGAAGCAAGGAACAATGGCAATCGGATATTGAGCAGTGGGTGGACAGCGGGCAGCTGCGGCAGGCGACCTTTAGCCAATTGCGCCGCAAGGACGGCCAAGTGCCGGCTAAGACGGTTATTCGTCCGATTGAACTCAAGGGAACGCTGCATTATCAATTTCAATATTATATCGACAATAAAGTAACGCATGAGAATGTGCCGCAAGCGGATGCGGCCGATCGAATTACAGCTTGGCTGGAGCAGCATTATCGGCAGGCGTTGTTCAAGACGAATGACGCAGATGTACAGGTTCTGTTCTCGAAGAAAGGTAAAGCAGCGATTGTCTCGAAACCAGCTACGGCTAAAGCAGATTCAGAATCGCTATCCCATAATAGGCAGAAGCAGCGTGTCGTTCAAGAGGGCGAAGCAGCTCCGTTCATGGTTGAGCTGGGCATTATGACCAAGGATGGTCAAGTGATCGCGAAGAAACAGGATAAGTTTCGTCAGATCAACCGTTTCTTGGAGATGGTTACGGACGTGCTTCCTCATCTGCCGGCTGATCGCGAAATTACGATTGTGGACTTCGGCTGCGGCAAGTCCTATTTGACGTTTGCCCTCTATCATTTGCTTGCCGTGAAGCAGCAGCGAAGCATCTCGGTAGTCGGTCTTGATTTGAAGGCCGATGTCATAGCATTCTGCTCTGAGCTTGCACAGAAGCTCGGTTATGATAAATTGAAATTCCAAGTCGGAGATATTGCGCAGTATAAGGATCAATCCAAGGTGGATATGGTCGTTACGCTGCATGCTTGCGATACGGCGACTGACGCGGCTCTGGTCAAAGCGGTAGAATGGGGAGCTTCCGTCATTCTGTCCGTCCCTTGCTGCCAGCACGAGCTGTTTCGGCAAATCCGGAACGACGCCATGGCGCCTCTTCTGACGCATGGCCTTCTTAAGGAAAGGTTCTCTGCGCTTGCGACAGATGCCATCCGCACGCAGCTCCTGGAAGTGCTGGGCTATCGCACGCAGCTGCTGGAATTTATCGACCCGGAGCATACGCCCAAAAACATGCTGATCCGAGCAGTCCGTACAGCAGGTGCTGCGGCTGATTCGGCGCGCAAATGGCAGGAGTATGTCGTCTTCCGCGACATGCTGCAAGTGAAACCTTACTTGGAACAGGCGCTTGGCGACCGATTAAAGCAGGTGCACAACTAATATTTGTTGTTCATGTCAATAAAGGTAACAACTTTATTGTCGAATAAATAAACAGTATGGTAGAATATAGTTACTTCTAAGTAGATTGTCCCAATTCTTTGATACGTTTAACAATTTGATTGTGATTTGGGTGAAGCGAATGGGACTAATGACAGGGCTGGACTTGAGCCTATTTCTTTTTTTGTTCACCATTTTCATCTATGTATTTGCATTTAATGTGATCACAACGCAGCATAAGGTCTATCTATTATTTCACTTCTTCATGATGATTTGGCCACTCGGTCAAGTCGGCATCCACACAACGGATCAACCACACCTCCAGATTATATACATTAATATTTCCTTTGTTGGTTTATCGATGCTTGGCTTCGGGTGGCTTCTATTTACGAAATTTCTGGTAAACGTCAACTACCGGCCGAGTCGCACAACGCTCGTATACATGCTGCTGCCATCCGTTCTTATCTCGATCGGCGTGTTATGGAATCCGTGGGATGCCTTCGCTACCACGGTGGATAATACGTATGATGAGAGGGTCTATGGGCCTATCTTCTGGATCATGGTAGGTGTGTTAATTTCGTATTACGTGTATACGGTACGGATCTTGCTGAAGGCGTACCGTTCACGCAAGCTGTCACAGGATCGAGTACGAATCGCCAACGCACTCACGGGCATATTTATTATGATGGCGTTTCCATTAATGGATTTAGTAGTTAACGTCATTCTTGATCCTTGGCTGCCGGTTATTCCCGGCCTTACGTCGCTTGGCATCGTGTTGTCTGATTTGTATTTCGTATTCTCCTTGAAGAAGCATCGTTCGCTCGACTTGGTTAAGATCGCGCAGCAGGATGTGATGGATACGTTGTCTGTAGGCATTATCGTGCTGGATGAGCATGACAATGTCATTGAGATGAACCGGATTGTCAGCCCGCGTCTTCAAATTGTTATCGGCGAAACGCTCCATATGGAGGAACTGCTCACTTGGTGCAATATTGACAAAGTGAATGAAGAAGAGTTTCTGCACGCGTATAGGACGGACCCTTCTCAGCGAATCCAGACCGAAATCATGATTGAACAGGATGACTCGCACAAGCAGTACTTCTCCCTGCATGTCGGGCCGATCATTGTTAATAAAGGCAGGATCGGCAAGGTCATCACGTTTCAAGAAATTTCCGAGCTTAAGTCGCTTATCTTCAAGTCGCAGGAGCAGTATGCTTCGATGCAAGAGCGCAACCGTGCACTCATCTTTATGCAGGACGAGCTGTTTCAAGCGAATCGCAAGCTGGAACAGATGGCGATTACAGACAGTCTGACAGGCTGCTTTAACCGTAGATTTCTGATGCAGCAGTTAGAGCATGAGGTACTGACGAATGTTCGTTACAAGATTCCGTTTGCGCTCCTATTGTTTGATATCGATTTGTTCAAGCTCGTAAACGATACTTACGGTCATGTGATCGGTGACGAAGTCATTCGGAGAACGGCCGATGCCGTTCGTGGCGCATTAAGAAGAACAGATATATTGGCACGCTATGGCGGGGAAGAGTTTACGGTCTATTTGCCTCATACGAATAAAGAACAAGCAGACATGCTCGCTCAGCGTATTCGTGAGGTTGTTCAGAACAACGAGATTGCCATAGGTCGCGGGCGCTCGCCGGTATCTGTAACAATCAGCATGGGAATGCTTGTGGTGGAAGAACAGTCCGAGCTTCAGATTGAGGACGTCAAAGGTTATATTAGAGACTTGTTCTCGAAGGTGGATTCCGCATTGTATAGAGCCAAAGACAATGGTCGTAATCGGGTAGTGAATTTATAAGGAGGACTGCGAATGTCGCGTAACGGACGTCTTACAGCGTGTGTGGCATCATGTGGAACAACACTAGCTGCAGCGAGTTTATGCCTACTTGCAAGTAAGACACCTACGCCTCTCGCTGTTCTAATCGGTACCGCTGCATTTGCAGCGGCAGCCCTGCCTATTGGTTATTTCTTAGGACTCAAATACGATCGATTGAAGGAAGCTTCCATTCTAGACAGTTTAACAGGATTGTATAATCGCAGGTTCATCGAGGCCAATTTCAAGAAGCTGGCGACTAAAGCAAAGCGCAATCGGAAGAAAATGACGGTCATGTTGCTCGATGTCAATGATTTCAAAGAAGTCAACGACCGTATGGGCCATAACCAAGGGGATACCGCGCTTGCGTTGATTGCAAGAACACTTACGGAATGCGCAACCTACGGTGAAATTATCGGCCGCTGGGGCGGCGATGAATTCATCCTTATTTGTCCCTATGCAGATGACAAAGGAATAGATCGAATCGTAAAGCTCATTCACGAACAGCTCTTTAGCATTTCATTGCGAACCGGATTACGATTGTCAGTTTCGGTTGGACATGCTTCGTTTCCGGAACACGGTATGGAGATTGGCCAGCTGCTGCAAACTGCGGACAAACGAATGTACGCAGAGAAATATGTCCGTAAAGCGCAGTTGACCGAACCGACAGCTTTACAAGCTTAATCCGGGAGCAAGCGGTAAAGGCGGGAATAAACACCGATGAGAAAAGTTCACATCAACTCCGTTCAGCCGGGAGAAAAGTTAGCTCGCCCTATTTTGCAGGAGAATGGGAACATATTGCTTGGCGCCGGTGTGGAGTTAAATCAACGATTTATCGACAGATTGGTTGGTTTAGGCATCGACATGCTTTTCATTGATGATCCCCTGACAGAGGGTTTGGAGCCAACTACGGCTATTCAAGACAGCACGCACAAAGCGGCATCGGATACGATTTACAAGACGATGAATACGCTTATGGATCAACAAGTTACGAAAGGGCGAACGATTGCCCCTGAGCTTGGCCGCACCTTCCGTAAGGTATTCGGCGACATTATGCAGGATCTCATTAGACGTGAAGATGTTATGGTCAGCTTGACGAACATTCACGTGGCGGACAGCTACTTGTTCCACCATTCCTTGAATGTCACGATACTTGCAGGCATTATGGGGTTAGCCAGAGGGTATAACCGAACGCAGCTCGAAGAGCTTGGCATGGGTGCGATGTTGTTCGATATCGGCATGACACGGCTGCCGAAAGAGATTTTGACGAAGACGACTGTATTGACGCCAAGCGAGCGGGCGCTCATGGAGAAGCATACCGAGGATGGCTTCAACATCATCAGAGCGCAGCATGATATTAGTTTACTCTCGGCACATTGCGCGCTGCAGCATCACGAGCGATATGATGGGACAGGTTATCCGCGCAAGCTTAAGCGGGAGGCTATTCATGAATACGCTCAAATCGTGGCGATCGCAGATGTATACGATGCGCTTACTTCTCCAAGGCCGCATCGCAAACGCTATACGCCATCGGAAGCGATCGAGTTTCTGTTCGCTGCTGGAAACACCTATTTTGATTTAGAATTGATCAAAATTTTCTGTAAGCATATATCCATTTATCCGGTTGCAACAACGGTACTGCTCAGTTCGGGGCAAATTGCCGTCGTTGCTTTGAACGACCCGCTCGCGGTTCATCGTCCAACGGTTCGGATCATCCGAGAGCCTGACGGAACAGCGCCTGCTACAGCATATCAGATCGACCTCAAAGACCAACATAAACTAATGATCGTGAAAGAACTGTAGGTAGGTTAGCATTCTGCTGACAACTGCATATCATCGATACTGGCAAACTTATCGAAAGGTAAGGACGCAAAGTTAAAGGGTCTAAATGTCCGCTCTTCATTATGTAAGCGAACAAATGACAGCCTGACTGCCGAAATGAACACCCGAGATATCTCGCGGTTCCGGAAGCGGCTCCAGTATTACATGAGGAAGCGCTTTTTCTGTTTTATAGCGCCGTACTGTCGTTGCGGGAGCGTTTCTTCATATGTGAAGGGGGAAAAGTAAATGTCAGGCTTAAATGAACGAATCGGATCAAGTAAACCTACCTTTACCATGAAAGCACTGCTCCACAGCCGTACGATGGTCGAGAAAGAAGGTTATGTTGCCACAGGGGTGCTTGCCCATGCAGAAGGCGAAATGATGGAAATCGAACTGACGGAATTCAAGAACTTCGAGCTCGGTGAACCGGTTAGTTTAACCGTCTATTCACCGGTCGGCATTCACCGGCTGCAATCGACGATTATTGCGAAGGCGGAAGGTTCTATTGCGGTTATTTTCCCAGCTCGCTCGCTAACGGGACTTGATGAGAAACGGGAATCGCCGCGAATTGATATTGAGGCAAGAGGCACGATATCGCGTACGTATTCGCAAGAGGTTGAAGGCTCCAAAGGGAATAAAATGACGATTGAAGCTACAGACAGCTTCGATATAGAGCTTAGAAATATAAGCGACACCGGGATAGGGTTTTCCTTGATGAGCCCACCGACGCTTGCGCAAGGTGATACTCTCGAAGTGAGCTTATCACTGGGCTTTAAACTGGATTGTAAGGTTGAAATTATCCGCAAGGATAATGGAAATGAATGGAAGTTTTACGGAGCTCGCTTTCAAGAGTTAGATGAGCAGCAGCAGCGGGCGCTTCGAGCTTATTTGCTGCGTATGCAAATTGAAGCCTATTTCAAGCTTAAGCAGGAGAAATTAACGGCTAAGAAGGGCAGATAAACGCGATTTCAGCGTTGCATATATAAGAAGGCGTTTGAACGGATGATGGTGATCCGGCAGCGTCTTCTTTTTTATAGTCGGACCGTCAATTATGGTACAATTGGAAAAATAACGTAAATCAGATGGGGTTTGAGCAAAAGGGGAAGTGGTTATGCGAAGTGGACTGGCTGCGCTAGCCGTGGCAATTATACTGGCTTGTTCGGCTTATCGCAACGGGATGTTCTTTGATACGATCTTTTATCGGTGGGAATGGATCATCATGGTCGTATGTATACTCGTCATTGGTGCGGGTTCGATTGTTCATTCTCGGAAAGAGGACAGACGGTTCAGCCAGCACGTGCCTTTATCAATCTACGGCCTGCTTGCGATGGCGATGTTATACGGGATTGCCCTGTTTCATCGACCGGCATCCACGCTTGGCAGCCTCGAGGAGGCATTGCGATGGATGGCCAATGCGGCTTTTGCCATTACATTGTACAGCTGGTTCTGTACCAGCTCCGACACGGCTGTGCGGCAGCAGCGTTTGAGATGGCTTTCTGCAGCGATTCAAGGCTCAGGCGCTTTCGTAATCGCTGGCGCAATTGCGGGTTGGATGGGATGGATCACGTTCCCTGAGATCATCATGACTACCGGTGATGTAAGGCTGTCGGCTGTTGGAGCGCGCTTGTCCGGGTTCATGCAATATCCGAATTTCCTAGGTGCTGTTGCAGGAGCCTATCTCCTGTATTATTTGGTCTTGCTAATTCGATCAAGGGCTGCTGCATTAACGTTCATAGGGGCTGCAGCAGCGGTAGTGCCGGGTGTCCTGGCACTGCTCCTGACCGAATCAAGGGGAGCGTGGCTTGTAACCGCGTTTGTATGGTTCGGCGGACTTCTGATGCTTCGAGGTAAAGAGCGCATAGCATGGCTTATCTATAGCGGCTGGGCTTTGATTGGCGGAGGGGCTGCGTATCGGGCTGTCGTTCAAGCAGGTTTGCGAAGCGGTAATGCAAGTACAGCTGCGGGCGTGGATGCCCAGTTTGCGCTGCATGGTGCGACTTCACAAGAAACCGTGCTATTGCTGATTATCTGCGTGGCTGCGCTTGCCGGATTTATAGGTTTGCAGTGGACGCTGGCAAGAGGAAGAGAGCAGCTGCTTAGCCGGATCGCATGGGGATGCTGGCTTGTAGGTTTACTTGGCATGATCATGCTGCTTCCGGCGGTCATTCAAGGACGGTTGAGCGGCGGGTACCAGACGGCCGGCGCACGGGGGTTATTCTATCAGGATGCGTGGCTGCTCATGAAAGAAGCACTGTTCTTCGGACGAGGCGGCGATACGTGGCGCATGCTGTTTACACAAGTACAGACAGCCCCTTATGTAGGAAATGAAGTACATAGCGGTTACATCGAAATTGCGCTCGATCTTGGCATTGTCGGGCTGTTGGTTTGTGCCATGGTCCTGTTCTTCCTGCTGCGGCAAGTGTGGCAATCGAATCGGATCGGCCTGCTGCCTATTAGTGTGCTGCTACTGCATGCGGCAGTGGATTTCGATATGTCCTTCGGGTATTATTGGCTCTTGCTGCTCAGCCTGGTAGTCTACTACTCCGGTGAGAGCACGGCGGAAGGAAGGCGCGCCATTCTTGCGGCGCCGCCGCTGCGATCGCTGCGGACCGCGCTGCTTGTCGCGGCCGCGGTAGGTCTAACCGCCGCTGCTGTGCTCAGCGTTCGGTTCGACCGTGCCGTGCAGTATCGCGAGGCGGCTGTGTCAGCCGCTCGCAGTGCTGCTGCGCAAACAGCCGCGCTTCGCGCGGCGCTCGAGTGGAATCCGTATTGGACGCGGATTCGACTCGAACTTGCAGCATTGGCACCGCCGCCGGAACGGGCGGTGCTGCTGGCGGCCGGACTGCGTTATGAGCCGCAGTCCGTGCCGCTCTTGTGGGCGCTCGGCGCAGCTGCAGCCGAGCAGAGCGATGTGCACGGCGCGGCGGCGTATTGGCGCCTCGCCTTGCACTATGATCGTTACGACCGCGAGAAGCAGACGGACGCGGTCGTCACGATGGCGCAGCTCGCGGATGGCATGCGAGCTGCTTCGCGCCTCGCGGATGCAAGGCTGGCCGCGCAGACGGCCGTTACCTTCTTCGAAGCGTATGAGGCGCAGAAGAACAACCCCGGCGTGAACGGCCGCAAGTTTGCCGTCACGGCAGCGTCCCAGGCAGCGGCGGATCAGAGCCGCCTGCTGCTCAAGCAGCTCGGCCCGGCGGCGAGCTAAGCAAGCTCTATCGTCTTGCTTATTACTATTTTGCGTCTTGCTTATTTCTATTTTCCATCTTGCTCCTTACCAATCTTCATCGTGCACAATCCCATATGTAGAAAGGAACATAGAATATGAATACAGCCGAATTTCAACAGTATGTAAAAGAATGGAGCGCGCTCCAAGGGTTCGACCAGAGCTCCATCGAGCAGAGGATGTTGTATTTAATGACCGAAGTCGGCGAGCTGGCTAAAGAAGTGCTGTCCGTCTCCTTCCATCCGGATGCGGAACGTAAAGCGAACCTGGGCCACGAGATGTATGATGTGGTTTGGAATATCTTCGATTTGGCGAATATGCTGGGTATCGATCTGGAGCAAGCCTTCAAAGAGAAGATGCAGATTAATAACACGCGCACGTGGGCTTAATCTACAAAACAGGCTCATCACCCGTGAGGATTGTCCACTCTTCCTCGTCAGGCTCGGCATAAGCTGTAAGCAACCCCCGAAAGGAGTGATGCTTATGGCAATATCACGCGTAAGACCGAAATATAATATGCCAAGCTCCGGCAAAGTCATCCGCACATCTGTGCCCAAAACGTTAAATGAAACCACGTTGACAGGACCTACGTTCAGTCGACTCTCTGTTGTTTGGGTCGCTCAGAACGGCGTTCCTTTCCTTACAACCGGCTTCTTCGCTCGTTTGTTCCGGAACAACCAAGTCGTCGCCACTGCTTTCTTCGACTCGTTCGGCGTTGTTCGCTTTAACAACATCACCACATTAACGAACGTGACTTACACGATCCGCACCTTTAATTCGAACGGTGTTCTGTTTCGTACACGTACCATTCCTTCCGGTGTTCAAACCTATGCCATCATTGGCTAAGCCGGATTTATCCATCCAACCTGCCTGCAAAACTCTCATTAACGACAACAGCAGCACGGCTCTTCAGAGAGAGCTGTGCTGCTGTTTTATGTTTCAGGGCTTGCCCCCATCATCCTCCGAAGGCATCGCGGAATGCCTTACATAGCTTAGGCTGTTCCACTTCCCATAACGCGGCGATATCGGCGCTGACATTCTCGTCAAACCAATCGGACAGCAGCTTTCGGTTGCTGGCATGCTCATGAATCCACTGCGAATGGAGAAAAACCTTTTGGACATAGAGCTTCTCGGCGAGCTCCATCTTGTCCTTGGGGATGTACACGCCAAGCCGTTTCACGGTGCGGTAAAGCTCGTTCTCGCAAGCGCGTCTGATTTTGCGTGCAGAAGGGTACTCCGAGGTGTGCTTTTGGGTGGAAGGTTTCATCGTAACCGACTCCTCTCTACCCCCTATATATGCACAAATGCACATCCTGGTCACAGTCCAGAAAGTCCGTTTCTGCCCGTAGCCAGCGGCATTTTCCCCAGTCCTACTGCACCACAATATACCCCACCATTGGCCCGCCGTTCGTTAGCGATGTATGTGTCAGACATATAATCGGATAGGTCCCGCGCTGATCGGCCGTGAAATGAACCACCGTCGTTTGCCCCTTATTCACTTCTCCTTTAACTCCAAGCTCCTGGATGACAAAAGGATGCGATTTCCCGTTAATGCCCGTAATGCGCAGCTCGACATGCTCGCCTTTATTCACGACGAGGGTGCCGGGATCGAATCGGTACACCTCCAGCTCCTTACCGTCATCTGTTTTGGTTTTGAACTCTCCGGTTACAAGCTGATAGACGCGCGACTTCTGCTGCAAGGCGCTTGCCGTTCTGGAATGGTTCCATCTTAGACTCGCGGCTGCAATGACGATGATGAGAACCAATAGGGTGAATAACCAGAGCTGTTTTCTGCTGACTACAAAAATATTCGACATGTTCGCTCACCCGGCTTTCCTACAAAAGGTACAGCTAGTCTATGCGAAAGCTCGGCCATGAATGCCTGCGGTGGAGGCGAGGTAGGGAAGTATGCTAGAATACTGGAAGAGAAGCTTCGATTCCGGCTGGAATTCGATAAGCCTCAATATAGGGAATGATAGGAGTTGACAGAGTGGCCTGGTTTCATGAAATAGTTGATTCATTGCTGCAATGGATTGAGAGTTTGGGGTATTTTGGAATTCTCATCGGCCTCATGATCGAAGTTATCCCGAGTGAAATTGTTCTGGGCTATGCAGGTTACTTGGTGCACGAAGGAAAGATTTCTTTTCTCGGTGCGGTCATATTCGGTACTATAGGCGCGGTAGCACAGCAATGGATCCTCTATGCAATCGGACGCTATGCGGGCCGACCATTCTTCGAGAAGTACGGCAAATTTATCAAAATCAAACCGAAGCATATCGACATCGCCGAACAGTGGTTTCTTCGTTATGGGTCAGGCATCGTATTTACGGCACGTTTTGTTCCGGTTATGCGTCAGGTAATTTCCATTCCTGCGGGGATGGCGCGGATGTCCTTCATGAGGTTTACGGTGCTCACTGCATTGGCTTCCATTCCATGGGCCATTCTCTTCGTGTACTTGGGCCGCTCGCTAGGGGCGAATTGGCACAATATCGATGAGAAAGCGGCACCGTACGTACAGCCAGCGATCCTCATTGCGCTTGCTCTGCTGATCGTGTATGTACTGTTTAAAGTGATGAAACGTAAAGGCAAGTCTATTTAGGACGAGTCGGATCGTGGTTTGTGCGCAGGCAGAAACATTTGATACAATATAGTTTAGGAATTAGATTCCAAGAGGAGGCATTTTCTCATGGCCAAGAATGTAGCAAGCAAGTTAAATAAAGGCATTAGTCCTCAGCAATTTCTAGACTCCATGACCAAGAATAAAGAAGCGTTTCAGGATTGGGGAACCCGCTTTGAATGGGCGAGCGAGGATGATCGCGAGTTCTTCGAATCGATCAACAACCGCGACGATCTGCGCTGCTTGATCCTAATGGCTGAGTGGTGCGGCGATGTTGTTCGCAATGTACCGGTTATTTTCAAAGCGATGGAACTGACAGGCATGCCGATAGACGTCCTCGTTATGGAAGAGCATTTGGAAACAATGGATGAGTTTCTGACCATGGGCGGACGCGGAATTCCGATCGTCATTCTTGCAGACACCGGCGGCCATGTGCTTGGCCAATGGGGCCCTCGTTCTGCCTATGTGCAGGAGCCGATGACAGCTTTCAAACTGGCGAACCCGGACCGTGAAGCTGCCGATTACCAAGCGAACATCGCCCTCGCGCGTCAAGAAGTGGGCCGCCGATATGGTGAAGGTACGGCGTATCAGCAAGACATCATTAAAGAGCTGCGCACGCTGCTAGCTTCGGTCTAATATGTTCAAGATTGAGACATTTACACTGGGTCCTCTGCAAACGAACTGTTACCTTCTCACCGAGGAAACCGGTAAGCGCGCTTTCGTCATTGATCCCGGCATGGGACCAAAGCGACTCATAGAGCGAATCCGCGAGCGCGGGCTTATTATTGAAGCAATTGTCCTGACGCATGCGCATTTTGACCATATGGCAGGTGTTGACGAGCTGCGCCGTGCATTCAGCTGCCCGGTTTATCTCCATGATGCCGAAGCCGATTGGCTGACGGATGCCAAGAAGAATGGCTCTGCCCGCTGGGCGGATGTGACGGAGCCCCTCACCACGGAGCCTGCTGAATTTGGGCTGTCCGAAGGGCAGAAGCTGGTGCTGATCGGACATGCCTTCAGCATCCTGCACACGCCGGGACATTCTCCGGGCAGTGTCAGCCTGCTGTGCGGCGAGCATCTGATTAGCGGCGATGTTCTCTTCAAGCAGTCCGTCGGTCGCAGCGACTTGCCGGGCGGTAAGGAACGCGATTTGTACGATTCTATTCGTTTGAAATTATACAAGCTGGACCCTGCAGTTCGGGTATATCCGGGACATGGTCCGCAGACGACAATTGGTTATGAAATGGCAAACAACCCTTTTGTGCCGGCTTAACAGCTGGCCTTAAGGGTTCTATTCCGTTACTTGATGGAGGAATTGAAGCGTGGCTGAAACGAAACAGAAGTTGAAGGATGAAGAACTTGAGGGAGGCACCACTGGTAAGATTGATTT
Source organism: Paenibacillus sp. J22FR21 (assembly GCF_056269135.1). Classification (NCBI taxonomy): domain Bacteria; kingdom Bacillati; phylum Bacillota; class Bacilli; order Caryophanales; family Paenibacillaceae; genus Paenibacillus; species Paenibacillus sp. J22FR21. The sequence goes on along the minus strand of NZ_JBWDNJ010000004.1, from coordinate 328,339 downwards.
GTCCCCTGAAGAGAAAGCAGCCGAACAGGAGCGTATCGTCAAACGTGTCTCCGCGGAGCTGAACTTGCCGCTTGGTAAGGTGAAATCAGCGGTATCGCTGCTTGATGAGGGCAATACGATTCCATTTATTGCGAGATATCGCAAGGAAATGACAGGCGAGCTGGATGAGAATGAGCTGCGTGGCATCGAAGAGAAGCTTCAATACATGCGTAACCTGGAGAGCCGCAAGCGTGAAGTCATTCGACTGATCGAGGAGCAGGGCAAGCTGACGGAAGAGCTTCGGGGCTCCATTATTGCTTCAGTGAAGCTGCAGGAGATCGAAGATCTGTACCGCCCCTACCGCCAGAAGAGAAAAACCCGTGCGAGCGTAGCGAAGGAGCGCGGCTTGGAGCCGCTGGCGCAGTGGCTGCTGTCACAGCCGCGTCAAGCGGATCCTGCACGCGAGGCTGCACGTTACATAGACGAAGGAAAAGGCGTTCCAACAGCCGAAGACGCGCTTCAAGGCGCAATGGACATCATTGCCGAGCAGTTTGCTGATGATGCGAAGATTCGCACATGGGTGCGCCGTTATACGTTCGATCAAGGTATCATGCGCACCGAAGCAAAGGATGCCAAGCAGGAGACGGTGTACGAGATGTATTATGCGTATCAAGAGCCGCTGAAGAAGCTGCCGCCGCATCGTACGCTTGCCATCAACCGCGCAGAACGTGAAGAAGTGCTTCGGGTTACCTTAGATCTACAGTCGGATAAAATTCATGACTATATCGATCGCCAAACGATTCGTCCGCAGACAGCGCCATCTATCCGTACGATCCTGCTGCAAACGATAGAGGATGCCTATAAGCGATTAATCGCTCCTTCCATCGAGCGTGAAGTGCGCGGCGAATTGACGGAGAAAGCGGAAGAGCATGCCATCAGCATCTTCTCGACAAACCTACGCAATCTGCTGCTTCAACCGCCGGTTCGCGGCAATGTCGTGCTTGGCGTTGACCCGGCCTTCCGGACAGGCTGTAAGCTCGCTGTCATTGATGAAACGGGCAAGCTGCTTGAAGTCGCGGTATCCTATCCGACGGCGCCTCACAATAAAGTAGTCGAGGCTGAGAAGCTTATTGGCGGGCTAATCGACCAATATAATGTCGAGCTGATTGTAATCGGCAATGGTACGGCTTCACGGGAAACGGAGCAATTCATTGCGGAGCTCATAGGCAAACGCAAGAAAGCGAAGCTCCCCGGAGCAGATGCACTTAAATATATTATCGTCAATGAAGCAGGAGCGAGTGTCTACTCGGCGTCCAAGCTAGCTGCAGAGGAATTCCCGAAGCTGGATGTTGCCGAGCGTAGCGCGGTTTCGATTGCGCGTCGTTTGCAGGATCCGCTGGCTGAGCTTGTGAAGATCGAGCCCAAAGCGATCGGTGTTGGCCAGTACCAGCATGATGTCAGCCAGAAGCGGTTGGAAGAGACGCTTGGCGGCGTCGTGGAGTCTGCGGTTAACCACGTCGGCGTTGATGTGAATACGGCATCTCCATCGCTGCTATCCTACGTAGCTGGGATCAATGCGACAACGGCGAAGAACATCGTGAAGTACCGCGAAGAGAAAGGTAAGTTCAGCGATCGCAAGACACTGCAGAGCGTGCCAAGACTCGGGGCCAAAACCTACGAGCAGTGTATCGGCTTTATTCGAATTCCGGAGAGCCCCAACCCGCTTGATCGTACGCCGATTCATCCGGAATCGTATGCCGTCGTCGATAAGCTTTGTACAACGATAGGCTTGAAGCTGAATCAGTTAGGAACAGAGACGTTTAAAGCGGCCATCTCCGCGATTAACACGGAAGAAGTCGCTCTAACACTTGGCGTTGGCGTTCCGACGCTGAGAGATATCGTGGACAGCTTGCTGCGCCCGGGCAGAGATCCGCGTGAAGAGCTTCCTGCTCCGATTTTCCATACGGATGTGCTTAGCATTGAGGATCTGGCGCCGGGTATGGAGCTTCACGGTACGGTCCGCAATGTTATCGATTTCGGTGCGTTCGTTGATATCGGCATTAAGAATGACGGGCTCGTCCATATTTCGCAGCTGAGCAACAAATTCGTGAAACATCCCATGGATGTTGTCTCCGTCGGGGATACCGTTACGGTCTGGGTGCTTAGCGTCGATCTTAAGAAGGGCAGAGTCAGCCTGACGATGCGCAAACCGGATTAAGCAGTACTCCACTTCAAGGCACGGCAAAAAGGGTGTTATCTTCGAGCAGTCACGACACAAGCGTCACTGCAAAGAGATAGCACCCTTTTTCTACAAATCGCTTACAAGCTTGCAGAATCTTCATCAGGCCGTTGACTCGTACGGTAGAAATACCAGCAATCGTTCAATAGACGAATTTGCCTGTGGTCTTTCTTCAGAAAAGCGCGCATCAGTTGATTGCACAGCCATTGCGGCATAGCTTCGCCCTCCTTCCAGACATCACTTGTTGTACTAATAAGTGTATGGAAGTGGGCGAATGTCCGTGCAGGTCCAACTAGCGCGAATGTTCAAGATTTTGCAAAAACAGGCGAAGCGGAAGCTTAAATGTCGAGTTCTTCCTCGTACCACTGCTCTAATTGTGCCTGCAAAGCGCGAATTTCAGTGAGCAGCGAGATCAGCGGATAGGATTTCTCTTCAACGGACGAGAAGTCTTTCTCCAGCTGATTCATGTAATCAAGCCCGGAATGGATGACGATGGATTTGTCATGAAGCTCTGCATCAGCGCATTCTGCAATCGCGTACGGCAGTACCGGCACTTCGGAAGCGGTCAGCTTGTCGATTTCTTTATGCAGGCGCAAATTAAGCGCGCTTAATTGATACGCATGTGAGGCAGGCATTTCTACGAACGAAACATCTTGTCCGTTTTTCATTATGATATAACGCATTTCTGGCATGATAGCTTCTCCCCTCTATAAACCAATCATCATAGCTGATATTGATCTTTACTACTTGACAGTGTAGCGTATTCATCCTTTAAAATTCAAGTATATTGAGGTTACAAATTCAAGGGAGTACATCAAATGCAGGATAATCAGCTACAAGAATGGGTCGAACGGGTTTCTCTGCACGATTTCGGAATTCCTTTCAGGCACCAGGCAACCTTCAACGGAAGATTGAAGTCTACGGGAGGGCGCTATTTTACGAAGTCGCACAATATCGAGATCAGCCCTCATCAACTGGCCAATTATGGGGAAGAGGAAACCGAGAAAATCATCAAGCATGAGCTATGCCATTATCATTTGCATATATTGAAGCGGGGATACCAGCACCGGGATGCGGATTTCAAGCAGCTGCTCGCCAAAGTAGGCGGGACGCGATTCTGCAAATCTCTGCCTGAAGGGGTAAAACGCAAGCAGGAACCCTATCGATTTAAGCTTGTTTGTCGCAGCTGCGGGACCGAGTATTTGCGCAAAAGAAAGACCGATCCGCGCCGCTATGCATGCGGAAAATGCCGGGGGATTTTGTTGCTTTATAGGCTTGACTTCGATTCTCAGACATGATACATTATTTCTTGTCACTCATTACTATTCCCTGATAGCTCAGTTGGTAGAGCACTCGACTGTTAATCGAGTTGTCACAGGTTCGAGTCCTGTTCGGGGAGCCATTTCTTTTGGGGAGATACCCAAGTGGCTCAAGGGGACCCTCTGCTAAGGGGTTAGACTGCGCAAGCGGTGCGAGGGTTCGAATCCCTCTCTCTCCGCCATTTCCTATGAATGAACGCACTTATTTAGTGGACATTCAATTCTCCGATCTCGTTAGCAGCGAGAGGGAGCTTGCAACAAAAGGCCCGTTGGTCAAGTGGTTAAGACACCTCCCTTTCACGGAGGTAACAGGGGTTCGAGTCCCCTACGGGTCACCATCTTCATTCTCGATATGGACAATTACATATCACTTCGCGGTCGTGGTGGAACGGCAGACACACCATCTTGAGGGGGTGGCGCTCACAAGGCGTGAGGGTTCAAATCCCTCCGACCGCATTCCCTAGAAGAACCCTTGATTATTCAAGGGTTCTTCTTCTGTTTAGATAATGAAATGAAGGAGAGTTCGGGATGATTTATCATTTTATACATAAGCATGAGTGGATTGCAGCAAGCGAACAACCTAAATATGAACCGCAAAGTATCGCTGCCGATGGTTTCATACACTGCTGCACGCGGGAACAAATTAATCTGCTCGCCAATATGCTGTTTCAAGATGTTGATGATTTGCTTCTGCTTGAGATTGATGAAACGGCAGCTGAAGCCGAGCTTATATATGAAGACTTGTATGAAATGAACCAACTATTCCCGCATCTGTATGGAGCTTTGAATCTGGATGCCGTCACGACTATATCCCATGTGCATTCTATTGCAGATGGCGAGGTCGTATTAGAACCTTATCGCATCATGGAAGAATAAAGAGCGTGCTCATTCTCGCAGAAGTCACTTGCGAGAAGAGGCACGCTCTTCTTTTATCCTTCCAGTCGAGCAAGTTCCTTGCGCACGATTGGCGCTACCTTGGTGCCAAGCAGCTCAATGGCGCGAAGTGTTTCATGATGAGGCATTGTGCCGACGTTCACATGAAGGAAGAAACGCGTCACGCCTAAGTTCTTGCGCAGTAGAATGATTTTCTCTGCGACATATTCGGGATCGCCTACATAGAGAGCGCCGCGCAGGCTGCGAGCTGCATCGAAAGTGGCGCGGCTGTAAGGCTGGGTCCAACCACGCTCGCGCCCAATGACGTTCATTTGGGCTTGGGTTGGGAGGAAGAAGGCATCAGCAGCTTGTTCCGTTGTATCGCTGACGAAGCCATGCGAATGTGTCGCGATTTGCAAGGTTGCCGGATCATGACCCGCGCGAGCTGCTGCTTCTTTGTAGAGTTTGACTAATGGAGCGAAGCTCTCAGGCATGCCGCCGATAATCGCAAACGCAATTGGCAGTCCGAGCATACCGGCTCTGACCGCGGATTCCGGATTTCCGCCGCTCGCAATCCATACCGGAAGCGGTTGCTGGACCGAGCGTGGATAGACGCCGAGATTTTGAAAGGCCGGGCGATGGCCGCCGCGCCAGCTGACTTTCTCTGAGTCGCGAATTGCGAGCAGCAGCTCCAGCTTCTCTTCAAACAATTCATCATAATCGTGCAGATCATAACCGAAGAGCGGGAAGGACTCTATAAACGAACCACGGCCGGCCATAATTTCCGCACGCCCGTTCGAAATGCCGTCTAGGGTTGAGAAGGATTGATAGACACGGACCGGATCATCCGAGGACAGAACGGTCACCGCGCTTGTGAGTCGAATGCGTTTCGTCATAGCAGCTGCAGCAGCAAGTACAATAGCTGGCGCGGAGCCGGCATAATCCGAGCGATGATGCTCCCCGACTCCATAGACATCAAGTCCTACCTGATCGGCGAGAACGATTTCTTCAACCGCATGCCGCAATCTCTCCGCATGGTTAACGGCTTTACCGGTTGTAAGATCATTGGTTGCTTCTAAGAAAGTGCTAATTCCGATTTCCATATTCGCAGTAGTGCTAGTGGTGGTCAATTTGTTTCTCCTCCTTATTACTACTAGTGTACTCAGATCTGCGGAAGAAAAACAAGCTAATATGGAATAGTTAGTAGGTTTTTAGGGGAACGTATCGATGTGCGAAGCGCTGTATTATTATGGGTATAAATGTAAAATATAAGTTGTGAAATGAATTGAAAAAAATGCTTGCTATTGCTTTATGGTTTAGATATAATAACACTTGTCGTTTGAAAAGCTTGTCGAAAAACGATGAAGATTAGGCCCGTTGGTCAAGTGGTTAAGACACCTCCCTTTCACGGAGGTAACAGGGGTTCGAGTCCCCTACGGGTCACCATTTATGAGCCATTAGCTCAGTTGGTAGAGCACCTGACTTTTAATCAGGGTGTCGTAGGTTCGAGTCCTACATGGCTCACTTTTACCTCATTCGATATGGATAATCACATATCACTTCGCGGTCGTGGTGGAACGGCAGACACACCATCTTGAGGGGGTGGCGCTCACAAGGCGTGAGGGTTCAAATCCCTCCGACCGCATACCTCAGAAAAACCTGAAATTCCTTGATTCATAAGGGACTTCAGGTTTTTTGCCGTTTAGGCATCATCTGAATCTGATATGATGGATAGGATTCCCTTTATCTAACAAGGAGGAGTTCTCGTTATGTCCATTCAAGCGGTCTTATTTGATTTTGATGGAACGCTCGCCGACACATTGCCATTATCGTTTAGTGCCTTTAGAACCGTGTTTAAACAGCATGATCATCGAGAGGTTACAAACGATGAGCTTGTTACCATGTTCGGTCCGACAGAGGAAGGCATTATAGGTGAGAACTTCACAAATAAAGCTTCAGTCTTACAGGCTATTGAGGATTATTACACGTTATATGAGAAGGGTCATGATCATAACTTTCCTAATGAACAGGAACTGGTAGATTTACTTCATTTTCTGAAGGAGCAAGGTGTGAAAATTGGCGTCATCACCGGGAAAAGCAGACGTGCATTTGCGATTTCATCCGAGGCGTTACAATTACAACGATTTTTTGATGTCACGATTACAGGCGATGACGTCAACAAACCGAAACCGGACCCTGAGGGTATACATAAAGCGCTGCACATATTGGCTGTAGATAAATCGAGTGCCATATTTTTCGGGGATAGTAATGCAGACATTCTCGCCGGTAAGGCAGCCGGGCTTCGTACGTATGGCGTACGTTGGTTATCTGCGTACCAAAGCTCGGTTTATGATATATTACCGGATGGCGTGTTTAATCGTGTGGCACAATTTTATGAGCTGCTTGAGAACGAGGATAAATGAAGAACGAATAGAACAGGCAAAGGGGAAGTGACTTTTCGTCGTCACTTCCCCTTTTTTTGTAAATTCCATCATGCGAGAATGGTGCCGAACATGGTATTATAGAATTGGTGATACGTTTCACCAAAACAAACGAATAAAATGGAAATGAGAGTGGACTAACGTGAACAACTCAGTCGAAACGAGCAAATCCCTTTCCAGAATCTCATTAAGCGGGGGAGGCCTGCAGTTTACTTTTTTGAACAGCGGAGACTTGTATCAGGCCTCTCACGGGGATGTACTGATCAATCAAGTACTCTCCAATGCCATCGACGGATCGTTTAACAAAGTGTATCTAAGACTATTCGCCGAAGATGGGACGATTGCGGAAGTTCTTCCGCTGTTAGGCGTCCAATCTCAAAGCCGCTTTGCGTATTCCGAGCATGCTGCCGTGTGGGAGGGCTCTGCGAAGGGCGTTTCCTACAAGGTCATTTTCCGGTTATCGGATCGCGGCATCTGGTTCTGGGATATTGCCTTAACCGGTGACGGCATTCAAGCGGATGTTGTATATGGACAAGATATCGGCATTGCCAATCGAGGCGCTGTTCGATCTAATGAAGCTTATGTATCGCAGTATATCGGTCATTCGGTATTTGAAGACACGAGCAAAGGCTTCGTCATTTGCTCCAGACAGAACCAACCCCAGCAAGGGAAATTCCCGTATTTGCAGCAGGGGGCGCTGACAGGCGCAATCGGCTACTCCACAGATGGATTCCAGCTGTTCGGATTGTCGTACAAAGAAACCAATGAGGCAGCAGGCCTTAAGCAGGCATCATTAGCGAACCAGGTCTACCAATATGAGTTTGCTTATGCGGCACTGCAATCGGAACGGATACAACTGGATGGCTCAGCACGCGTCGTATTCTATGGCCTATATAAGGACAATCATGCCGATGCAGTTGCTGCGCTTGAATTTGGTGATGAGATTGTGGAAGCTTGGGCATGGGCAGATTCACAGTCGCCGCTGGACGCTGTTCAAGAGGTAGAGAAGGTTTCGCTTCATTCGACTGTCGGACATCCGCTTCAGTCAGCATCACTGACCGAAGCCGAGATTGAGCAGCGTTACCCATCGCGTCAACAGGAAGAGTGGGATGGAGAGACATTGTTGTCCTTCTTTACGCCTACGCACGAGCATGTTGTCCTTAAGGACAAAGAGCTTCGCGTAGAACGTCCGCATGGCCATATTATGATGACAGGCAATAACGATCGGATGAACGAGCAGGTTCTGGCAACGACCTCATTCATGTACGGTATCTTCAATTCGCATATTGTAGTAGGCAACACGTCGTTTAACAAAATGATGTCCAATGCGCGCAACGCGCTCAATATGATGAAGACATCCGGTCAACGCATCTATGTCGAGCTCGAAGGAAGCTATCGTTTGCTGGCACTGCCATCCGCCTACGAGATTGGATTCAACTATGCCAAGTGGGTTTATAAATTGCCGGAGGATCAGCTCGTCGTGTCGAGCTTTACGACTCTGGATACGCCAGAGGTGCAGCTGCAGGTCGTTTCCGAAAACGGCAAATCGTATCGTTATTTGGTAACGAACCAGGTAACGATGGATAATAACGAATACGAAGTGCCGTTCCGCATGGAGCAAGAAGGCGATGTTGTTACATTCCGCGCGGATGATCGTTCATACAGCCGCTCCGTTTATCCGGATCTATGCTACCGCATGAAGCTCGCAGGCGCTTCGATGAGCATCGGCGATGAAAGACTGCTGGCGGAGCATGTCCAGCCCGGCGATGCTTCATTAGTTGTGTTAAGCGTTGCAGCAGCCGCTAATTGGAGCTTAACGATTCAGGGACTTTTGAACGGGGAAGAGCTGCCTTTTGTTACACGCAATTCAGAAGAGGAAGCAGCTCGTTACCGTGATTTCTACTATAGAGTGATGAATGGCTTTGAACTTTCCTTAGATGGAGCCGTATCGGATGAGCTGGAGAAGGTGAACACGCTCGCTTGGTGGTATACCCACAACATGCTCGTTCATTTCTCTACACCGCATGGTCTTGAACAATATGGCGGGGCTGCTTGGGGCTCGCGTGACGTCTGTCAGGGGCCGGTTGAATATTTCATGGCCACACAGAAGTATGATGTTGTTCGTACGATCCTGCAGACTGTATTCGCGCATCAATATGAGGATACAGGCAACTGGCCGCAGTGGTTTATGTATGACAAGTACATCAAGGTGCAATCAGAGGAAAGCCACGGAGACATTATTGTATGGCCGCTGAAGGTCATCGGCGATTATTTGAATGTCACCAAAGACTACAGCATTCTGGAAGAACAGATTCCGTATACGGATCGGCATACGTTTGCGTTTACGGAGCAGACGGATTCGCTGCTCGGGCATGTGCTCAAAGAAATCGATTATATTAAAGCGCATTTCCTGCATGGCACGAATTTGTCCTCCTACGGTGACGGTGATTGGGACGATACGCTGCAGCCGGCTAACGCGCAGCTCAAGAAGTATCTGGTCAGCAGCTGGACCGTATCCTTGACCTATCAAGTAATGAAGCAGTTAGCTGCTGCACTTGCTGATTACAACAAGGACTTGTCAGATGAGCTTAGTGTACTGGCTGCGGGCATTCAAGCCGACTTCAACCGATATATGCTGCCAACCGGCACAATTCCGGGCTTCTTATACATGGAGAATCCGGAACAGGTGAAGCTGATGATTCACCCGGATGAGAACGAGACAGGCATCCAGTATCGTCTGCTGCCGATGACCAGAAGTATGATCGGCGAGCTGCTCACCAAAGAGCAAGCCGATGCTCATTACGACATCATTAAGGAAAAGTTGTATTTCCCGGATGGCGTTCGCCTTATGAACAAACCGGCTGCCTATAACGGAGGCGTTAGCACGCGCTTCAAGCGTGCAGAGCAAGCGTCCAACTTCGGACGGGAAATCGGCTTGCAATATGTGCATGCGCATATCCGGTTTGTCGAAGCGATGGCCAAGCTTGGATTCAGAGATGAAGCATGGAAAGGGCTGCAGATGATTAATCCGGTTGGGTTGCGCGATGTCGTGCCAAATGCTGACATTCGTCAAAGCAATGCCTACTTCAGCAGCTCCGACGGAAAATTTGGCGACCGTTATGAGGCACAGGAGCGATTCGATGAGTTAAGACAAGGCAAGGTTCAAGTGAAGGGCGGATGGAGAGTGTACTCCAGCGGCCCTGGAATCTACATGAATCAGCTCATCTCAAACTGTCTGGGCATTCGCCAAGAAGGCGGCGATCTTGTCATTGACCCTGTGCTGCCGAAACATCTGAACGGTTTGCAGTTTGAGTTCCGTTTGCTGGATCAGCCGATCCGTTTCGTCTATCATCTGGATGGCGGCAGTGCTGAGCGCCGAGTAACCCTTAACGGAGTGGAGGCTTCATTGCAGCCGACAGCGAACCGTTACCGTCAGGGCGGCGTACGGATTAACCGTGAGACGCTTCTTGCCGGATTACGAACAGATCAGAATGTAATCGAAATTTATATGTAACACACAACGCGCATCGATAGTGTATCGATGCGCTTTTTTGTATACTGGTTGGAGACAAGTTGTATTAAAATAGTACCAACATCCTAAATTTTGTGATATATATGGTATTGAGGTAGTTCATATGGAATAGTGTGGAAGACCTACCATAATAGATACGATACGAGGGATACGTAATGAAGGAAGATCTGCCCATCGGCAGCAAAATCTTTATTCAGCAGGATGCTGCATCAATAGTTATGAATGAGGCACTAATTGATTATTATCTGGATACACGCAACTTTAAAGCAATAGCGGAGCTGCAGCAGCGTAAGTCCCAGGCTTGCAGCATTTGTTGGGTTAGAGCGAAGGTTTGTGACGGCGGAGCGTATTATATCCCTGAACAGGTGATGGAGCAGATCCAGTTCAGGATTAACGAAACAGCAGCTTCCGGCACGGTTTATATTGCAGATCCGATTTATTTCATTGAGCAGATGCGAGAGCAGCTTGTAACGGAGTACCTGAATTGTGAGGGAAACTTGTACTACTATAGTACAGTCTAGTGAAGACAGCCATCGAATCGTTTCGAAGGCTGTCTTCTTTTGGTTCAATTAAATTTGATTTTGTAGAAGGTGTTAATCTATTCCATGTCGAAGAATCAGGGGAGGTTCGACCACCACATACGACATGGAGTCAGAGGAGATTAGAGTCTACAATGAGCAAATTAACACAAGTGAATTGGAAAGAAATATCACTGGGTGAAGGCTTCTGGGGCAAATGGCAGCATACCAATGCCCGCGCTACCGTAAATGCAATTTATGACCGGTTCAACGAAACAGGCCGAATTGATGCGATGCGTCTGTCCTGGAAAGAAGGCATGGACAATAAGCCGCATATTTTCTGGGACTCCGATGTTGCGAAATGGATGGAAGGCGCAGCTTATATTTTGTATTACCATCCGGATGAAGAAATTAGCAAGAAACTGGAAACGGTTATTGATTATATTGAACAGGGCCAAGATGTGGATGGTTATTTCAATTCGTATTTTTTGACATGTGAACCGGTGAATCGTTTCAAAGACCGCACTGCGCATGAGCTCTATACGGCAGGTCATATGATGGAAGCCGCAGTGGCTCACTTTTATTCCACGGGTAGTAAGCGCTTTCTGAATATCATGACACGTTTTGCCGATTGTATTGAAACCGCGTTCAAGCTGGAAGGCACTGCAAACTATTCAGCTCCGGGTCACCAGGAGATTGAGCTGGCGCTTGTTCGATTGTGGCAGGCTACCGGAGAAGATCGTTATTTGGAGCTCTCCAAACATTTTATCGATATCCGCGGTACGGAAGCGCGTGATCGCATTTTCTCCGTGAGAAACGGAACTTGGCCGGCTAGTCCGCCGCTTAACAGCCAGTTATTGTACAACGATACGTATGCGCAGGATGATGCGCCGGCGCGCCAGCTGCCAGCTGCTGCAGGTCATGCCGTGAGAGCGATGTATTTCTACTCCTCGATGGCTGATATCTCCCGAGAGTACGATGACAAGGAATTGTATGAGGCTTGCTTACGTCTATGGGACGATGCAACGCTGCGGAAGATGTACGTAACAGGCGGGGTAAGCGCAGAACGGTTCGGCGAAGCAATCGGAGCGGCTTACATGCTGCCTAACCAGAGCTCGTATGCGGAGACTTGCGCTTCGATCGCCATGGCATTCTTCGCGCAACGGATGTTCTCCATTGAGCCGGATACGCGTTATGCAGATATTATTGAGCGTCAGATGTATAACGGTGCTCTGGCTGGTCTGTCGCTTGATGGGACCGGGTTCTTCTACGATAATGCATTGCAGTCTGTGCCTGCTCATAATGATTTCTTGAAAGGCGTCCATGATACTCGGAATCTGTTCCCTAACTATCGACGTGAGCGTGTATTTGAATGCTCCTGCTGCCCGCCGAACATTCTGAGGTTCATTGCGGCAATTGGCGAGTACGTCTATGCTACGGAGCAAGATACGTTGTATATCAGCCAATATGTGCAGAGCAAAGCGAATATTAAGCTGGCTTCGGGGTCGATGCAAGTAGAGCAGGTAACGAATTATCCGTGGACCGAAACGGTAACCGTTCAAGTAGGCGGAGAGCTTGTCGAAGGTGCAGCTCTTGCATTCCGTATGCCGGGCTGGTGCACGAATCCAACGGTTGAGATTGACGGTACTGAGGTGTTTGACGGCAACACAATCACTGACGGTCTCGTATTGAAAAATGGTTATCTGCATATCCCGATGAGCTTGATTACAAAGGGGACGGTTTCGCTCCGCTTCCCAATGCCGGTCGTTGAAATTGAATCCAACCCGCTTGTGTCCGAGAGCAGCGGGAAAGTCGCACTCATGCGCGGACCTGTCGTGTACTGCTTAGAAGCTATTGACAATCCGTTTGCCATCTTCGATATGACGATTCTTCGTCAGCCAGAGTACAGCAATTCTACCAGTGACATCAATGGAGTTCCGATGGTCATGCTTCATGGCAAGGCTGCGGTACGGTCCACAGACGATTGGAATCAATTGCTGTATCGTCCAAGCGGCTCCCGTTACACGAACGTGACGTTTACGGCGGTTCCATATTTTGCATGGGCTAACCGCGAGCCGGGCGAAATGGCCGTGTGGCTTCAGAAGGAATCCAACTTATCCGGGTAAACGATCCATACTGCGTGCCAAGCTGCCCTTTCGTGGGGCAGCTTTTTTGGGTATGAATGATCCGAGTGCCAGGCAGGAAGTTGTATCCAAAAACAATGTCGATTAAACTAGAAGAGTCGCTATTATATCAGGTTTACTTAAGGAGTCATGTTCTTACTTATGCTCAGAAAATTAATCCGCAAAATGTCGCCGGCGAGGCTGATCGTTTCTGTTTATGTGTTAGGAATCCTGTTCATTACGCTGCTGCTCATGCTGCCGGTCAGCTGGAAGCCTGGCGTGCGCTTGTCATTCATTGACGCTTTATTCACCGCTGCCAGCGCAGTGAGCGTTACTGGACTTACAACGGTCAGCACTGGCGATTCCTTCAGCGTCTTCGGCGCGGCCGTTCTTATCTTTGCCTTCCAATTTGGAGGGATCGGCATCATGACGCTCGGCAGCTTCTACTGGTTCTTACTCGGGGAGAATATCGGTCTGCTGGAGCGAAAGCTCATTATGATTGATCAGAACCGGAATCAGTTGTCCGGACTCGTATCGTTGATGAGGCTTGTCTTGCTGCTCACGCTTGCGATCGAGCTGCTTGGAACTCTCCTGTTCAGCGTGTATTTCTATACGACCGGCTATTCGGATACAATATGGGGCGCTATATTCAATGGGTTGTTCCACGCCGTTTCCGCTTTTACGAATGCGGGCTTTGACTTGTTTGGGGATTCGCTCATTCGTTACTCGGACGATTACTTTGTACAAAGCGTAACGATGATATTAATAGTGCTTGGCGCAGTTGGATTTCCCGTTCTTGCCGAACTGACCGAATGGGCTAGGAAGAAACAGAAACGGTTTCGGTTTTCCTTATTCACGAAGGTTACGATGGTCACCCACGTCGTGCTTATTCTGCTCGGCTTCGTTGTGATTTGGCTCACGGAAGCGGGCCATTCGTTCGCGAATATGCCCATCCATCAGCAGCTGATGAATGCGTTGTTCACTTCCATTACGTCGCGCAGCGCAGGTCTTACAATCATCGATATGTCTTCGCTGCATCAGGCGTCACAGCTGCTCATCTCGGTATTGATGTTCATCGGGGCAAGCCCGTCAAGCGTTGGCGGAGGTATCCGAACGACGACGATTGCCGTTATTGTTATCGTGATGATCAACTTTGCCAAAGGCGAGAAGGAAATTCGGCTGTTCAACCGCTCGATTAGCAAGGATGACGTCTATAAGAGCTTTGTCTTCTTATCAATGTCCGTGCTGCTCGTCATTATAGGCATATTCGCCGTCCTCATGGCGGAAGCGCATCGTTATGATCTCTCTGCCGTGCTGTTCGAGGTCACTTCCGCATTCGGGACATGCGGGCTGTCGACGGGCATTACGGGGTCACTTCATGTTTCAGGCAAAATCACCCTCATTCTACTCATGTTCATCGGTCGAATCGGGATGTTCCTGTTCTTCTCGTTGTTCACTTCCGGGAAGAAGAAACCGGATATTAAGTACCCTGAAGAGAAGCTGATTATCGGATAACTTATCATCGGGATGGTTTGAATGTACGGGTAGGACTAGCTTATAATCGAATGGACAACGCGCGAAAAGGGGATGGCGAAGTATGAGTGGATTGTATCATGTACTCGGAGCGAAGCAATTCGATCGAGGAGAGCTGGATGAGCTGTTCGAATCCGCGAAAGGGATGGAGCTGGTAGCGAAGGAAGGCGGCAATCAGCGTTTCCCGAACAAAATAATGAGCACGCTCTTCTTCGAGGCGAGCACACGGACCCGCTTCTCCTTCGAATCGGCCATGCACCGACTGGGCGGCCGCGTAATCGGTACGGAGAATGCGAGCCAATTCTCGTCCACGATTAAAGGTGAAACACTTGAGGATACGATCCGCATCATTTCGGGTTACAGCGATCTCATCGTGATGCGCCATACGGATATCGGAGCTGCGAAGCGCGCTGCCGCGGTTTCCAATGTACCGGTCATCAATGCGGGCGATGGATCCGGCGAACATCCCACGCAGGCACTTCTTGATTTGTATACGATTCAGAAGGAATTCGGCGGGATCGACGGGCTGCATATCGCGATGATCGGCGACCTCACTTATGGTCGAACCGTGCATTCCTTGAGCTACCTGCTGGCGAATTACAAGGATGTGCATCTGTCCTTTATCTCGCCGGATAATGTACGAATTCCTTCCTATGTCAAACAGTACTTGGACGAGAAAGGCATATCCTACGAGGAAACAACGGATCTGTCCGGTATTGCCAGTACGGCGGATGTGTTCTACCAGACGCGGATTCAGAAGGAGCGGTTCCCTTCGCCGGAGGAGTACAGCAAGGCGGAAGGCAAATATATTATCGACCGCAAGCTGCTAGATGAGATGAAGGCGAATGCAATGATTCTTCATCCGCTGCCGCGTGCCGGAGAAATTCATCCGGAAGTGGACAGTGATCCGCGGGCGGCTTATTTCAGACAAGCTCAGAACGGATTGTATATTCGGATGGCGCTTGTGGAGAAATGTTTTAGTTAACTATTAAAAAAGGCTGTATCCGGCAAAGAGGCGCAGAGCGCACTTTCCGAATACAGCCTTTTATACGTCATTATTGTTTAGTAAGAACGATTGGACCTTCGTCCGTAATGGCGATGGTATGCTCATACTGAGCAGAGAGCCCGCCGTCCATCGTGCGTGCCGTCCATCCATCGGAATCGATCTTGCTTTGCCATACGCCGGTATTCAGCATCGGCTCGATGGTCATGACCATGCCGGCTTTCAGCCTGATTCCGCGACCCGCAGGTCCATAGTGAGGCACTTGCGGTTCTTCATGCATATCCTGCCCGATGCCGTGGCCGATAAACTCACGAACAACGGAGAAGCCCTCTGCTTCGGCATGCTTCTGGATCGCGTTCGATACATCGCCCATGCGGTTGCCTACAACGGCTTGCTCGATGCCTTTGTACATCGCTTCCTCGGTTACTTTGAGCAGCTTCTTCGCTTGCGCGGAAACTTTGCCTACCGCATACGACCAAGCGGAGTCAGCCAGCCAGCCATTCAAGTTGACGACCATGTCGATTGTGACGATATCTCCTTCCTTCAGCGGCGTGGCCGAAGGGAAGCCGTGACAGATGACGTCGTTGACGGAAGCGCAGGTTGCGTACGCATAGCCTTTGTAACCTTTCTGCTCCGGCTTCGCGCCGTGCTGCTCCATAAATTTCTCGGCAAATTGGTCAATTTCATTGGTTGTAATGCCGGGTTTAATGATGTTCGCGATTTCGCGGTGGCAGGCTGCGAGAATTTCGCCTGCTTTGCGCATATGCTCGATTTCATCTTTGGTTTTAATTATGATCATGTTACACCTCTTTAATGGCTAATTATAATGAAAAAATCGGCCTTCGTAAAGAAACCGACAATACGACACCGCGCTAAATTCATATAGCAGACTTATTCAACATTTGCCATAATAGGAGGTAAGCGAAGTTTCCGGCGTAAAGGGGGAGCAACAGTGAAAGGCTTCGGTATCTATAAGTCGAAGAAATATTTGCAGCGTGTTTTAATCTCCATCATGCTTTCCATGGTCGTAGTGCTCATGGCACTGTCCGTAGCGAATACGTATGTGCTGGAGGACTCCGTCAGACGCAACCAAGAGCAGTCTAACCTCAAGGTATTATCGCAAATTCAATATAATCTCACTTATATGAACGAAATCATTACGCATCTATCCAACTACGTAAATAAAGACAATCAGCTTGCCACGCTCCTGTTCGACATGAAGCTGCCTAAGATGGACTTCATTCGCGGTTATCAACGGCTGTCGAGCATTATGGACAGCGCTTCCTTCTTGCATTCCATAGCCATCTATAATCACACGCAAAATGAAATCTACGGCACTACAAGCGCCTTCCTGCTGGACGGCGGCCAAACAAAAGCCAAAATTCGCGAATGGCTCTTCGATGCTTCGAAGCCGCATCCAACCTCGCGGCTAATTCCTGTCAGCTTGGAGAAGGCAGACGGCGGAATCGATGCCTTCGCTTTTCTCGTTACGAACTCGCTGAAACCTTTCTCCAGGGCGGAATCGGCTATTATTCTTTACATTAAATCCAACTGGGTTTTCGAGAGCTTGAAGCGGATGGATGCCGTCAGCAGCGACAAAGAAGGGAATGAGATTTACATTGCCGATCAAGACGGCCACCTCTATTCCTCCGATGACGCTGTAACCGAACAGGACAAGGCTAAACGCGACCAAATCAAACAGCTGGTGCAGCGTGATAAGGAGATGAACAAGCAGCTCTCCGGTTTTGTCGTCGGGGATATCGATGGGAATAAGCAGCTCGTATCGTATATGGATGACGGAGTTCGAAATTGGACGATCATCTACGTGCAATCCTACGATTTGCTGATGAAGGATGTTCGGTCAACGCGAACGAAATCGTTTGCCATCACAGGCATCTTCCTGGTGCTGTCGATTGGCTTATCGATATGGCTGTCTTATAAGCTTTATACGCCGATTGAACGGATGCTGCGCCGCATTCGCCTGCAAGCACCGCGAGACGAACAGAATCCTTCCGCCTTTGATGGTGATGAGTTCCATCTGATGAGCGACAATTACATGCGGCTGTCAGATAAGCTGCAGGAAATCAGCTCGGAGCAAATTGTGAGCAAATATTATTTGCGCAAGCTGCTGACGGACAGCAGTCTCTTTACGCACCATGATATGCTCGAAGTGATCGAGAAGCATGGGCTTGGCATCTCGGTAAAGGATGAGCTGCTGATCTGTGTCCTGCGAATCGATGAATTTCAGGCGTTTGATCGCAATACGACGGGGGCTGCGAAGAAGCTGTATAGCTTTGCAATGGTTAACATCGCGCATGAAATCATGGCGAAGCTGTATCTCTGCGAAGTGGTTGAGGTGCGAGGCGACCATATGGTGCTGATCGTATCGAATTCTTCGTCGAGCACCTACCGAGCGGGTCAAACAAATCCTATCCCGGATTCAGCAACAACGTTCTCCGAGCAGGTCGTACCGATTGTCCGAGAAATTCAGCAAACGATTCTCCACTTCTATGGCATCTCGCTCTCATGTGGTGTAAGCGACCCGATTCCGCAATTTCCGTATATTTCGTCGGCTTATAATCAGGCTATGCAGCTCTGCAGCTATAAGATTATCCATGGTCATATGGCTACGATAATCCCCGAACAGATTAGAGAAAATTTGCTGAGCAAGCAATCCGCCATCCCGGATGTCATTGAACGTAAACTGTCAGAAGCGTTGAAGAAAGGTCAAATGTCCGAGGCGGGAAGCGAGCTGGAGAAGGCATTTACGCTGCTTGCAACATTCGGCTATGACGATATGCTGAGGGCTGTCTCCAACTTGGCATGGGTGGTGAAGAATACGGCGGCGGACATTGCCAATAACCGCGTTATCAAATTTGATGTCGATTTGGAATATGCGACTCAAATTACGCAGGAGAAAGAAACGCTGGAGGAAATGTACATTGCGCTGCTGGCGCTTTGCGCTAGGATCTGCGAAGGTCAACGTCCGGCTACGATGGAACGCAATGATATGATTCTGGAGACGATCAAGGAATTGGTGGAACAGAAATATGCAGATATCAATTTAAGTCAGCAGTCCATCGCGGCTACCGTGAAGTTATCGTCGGCCTACATCGGCAAGATGTTTAAAGACAGCACCTCGATGTCCATAACGGAATACATGAACGAAGTCCGCTTGAAGCATGCACAGCTGCTGCTGGAAACGGATGATTATACGGTCATCGAAATTATGGAGAAATGCGGATATTCCAATCCGAGCTATTTCTTCCGGTTGTTCAAAGGGAAGTTTGGAAGTACGCCAAAGGAATATCGGATGAAGAAATCCATCTCATAACGGACTTATCTTATGACCGCCGTTTCCACAAAGCCTCTCGAGGCAGTGGGAACGGCGGTTTTATTAGGTCTATAAGCCTGTAAACTGCATAAATTCGAACATTTTACACGTGTAAGATACAGCTTTTCGAAAATCGTATTCTATATTTCGCTGCCCTGGCATGGCAACATGAAGGTCAGAAGGAGGAGGTCACAAGTCATGATGGATTCGGGTCAAAGTAGCAAAGGAAACTGGCTGAGCCGAGAATGGCGGCATCTGCGCAAGAACAGAGAGCTGCTGTTGCTTTCAGTGCCAGGCATTCTTTACAAATTAGTCATTAATTATTTCCCGATGGTCGGTTTGATTCTAGCGTTTAAGTTCTTTCGGTATGATCAAGGCATCTTCGG
Organism: Paenibacillus sp. J22FR21; assembly: GCF_056269135.1. Classification (NCBI taxonomy): domain Bacteria; kingdom Bacillati; phylum Bacillota; class Bacilli; order Caryophanales; family Paenibacillaceae; genus Paenibacillus; species Paenibacillus sp. J22FR21. Next base: position 309,059 of record NZ_JBWDNJ010000004.1, on the reverse strand, counting down.
CAGCAGATGGGTAGGATTCGACAACTTTGAATTTCTCTTCAAGTCGCAGGATGCACTTCGTATTATTCGCAACACCTTGCTGTACAACTGTACGTACATCGTGCTTGGCACGGCAACCGCGCTGCTCTTCGCCTTGCTGCTTAATGAAGTGTCAGGGCGAATGGTGAAGATTTACCAAACCGCGATGTTTCTGCCTTACTTTATATCGCTGGTGCTCGTCGGTTACATTGCTTATGCCTTCCTGGAGCACAAGAGCGGTTATTTGAACGGTATTCTGCAGAATATCGGATTGGAGCCGCATAATTGGTATTTTGAGACGATGCCATGGATCTTCATCCTGCCATTAGTATCGGTATGGAAGGGTGTCGGCTTCTCTACACTCGTCTATTACGCCGGCATTATGGGCATTAACAGCGAATATTACGAGGCGGCCAGGCTGGACGGTGCTTCCAGAGTACAAATGATGACGCGAATCACACTGCCGCTGCTGAAGCCGCTTATTATTATTTTGTTTATCTTGGGTCTCGGCAATATTTTCCGCGGAGATTTCGGATTGCACTACTTTGTACCTAATAACGTGGGGCTCAACTTTGCTACGACGGATATTATTGATACTTACGTTTATCGTGCACTTACGAAGCTTGGTGACATTAACTCAGGCGCAGCTGTCGGATTCCTGCAGTCTGTGGTCGGCTTGGTGACCATTGTATCAGCGAACTATCTGGTGCGTAGAGTCGATAAGGACAGCGCTTTATTCTAGGAGGAATTGTGAACATGTCGAATGCGAATGCGAAGTCCTTGCAGCAACCTAATTGGTTCATCAATGTATTTTTCATTATCGTCAGCGCGCTTATTGTACTTCCGTTTCTGCTTGTTGTCGCAGTATCGATTACCTCTGAGAGTAGTCTCGTTCAGAATGGTTATCGCTTCATTCCGAGTGAATTTAGTTTTGAGGCATTCCGCATTGTGCTGAAGGAACCGACCATTATGCTCCGGGGCTATGGCGTCACGATTACGATTACGGTGATCGGTACGGTGATTGCGCTGCTGCTTACCGCGCTGACCGCGTACCCGATCTCTCGTCGAGATTTTCGATATAACCGCCCGCTCACGTTCTATGTGTTCTTTACCTTGTTGTTCAATGGTGGATTGATTCCGTTCTATATGCTGATGACACAGTACTTGCATCTCAAGAACTCGCTTGGTGCGCTCATTATTCCGCTGCTGCTCAGTCCCTACAATATTCTCATTATGAAGGGCTTCCTGGACAAGATCTCGCTTGAAATCATTGAATCCGCGAAAGTAGACGGCTCCAGTGAGACACGGATATTTATCCAAATCATACTTCCCTTATCGACACCTGCACTTGCAACGCTTGGACTGTTCATTTCTTTCGCCTATTGGAATGATTGGTTCACATCCTTGCTTTTTATTGATAACGATAAGTTTGTCCCTCTCCAACTGCTGCTTGTTCGGATTTTGTCGCAGATCGAGTTTCTTGCCAATTCACCGCTGGCAGAAGCGGCCAGCAAGCTGCAATTCGCTAATTTCCCGACATTATCGGTTCGAATGGCGATGGCGATTATGGCAGGTGGGCCAATGCTCATAGTCTTCCCTTTCTTCCAGAAGTTCTTTGTTAAGGGCATCACGGTTGGTTCCTTGAAAGGGTAACGGAATTCCATGAGAGGTGGTGAGGAGGAAAGGAATTACAAAGTTGTTATTGCTTAAATACAAGGTATGGGGTTAACTAAAAACGGAGGTGTCTTTCAAGTGAAAATGAAATCATCGTCTACTGTTCTTAAATGGTGTTTACTCCTTCTATGCTTCAGCATCATCGCAGCTTGTTCCAGCAATAACAATGGGAACAACAAGAATGCGAGCGAGAACACGGCCGCAACGGATACTACCAATACAACGACGGAACCGGCTGCGAATAATACGGCAGAAGAGCCTGTCAAAGAGGAGCTTCCTGAAGTAAAATTAACGTTCTACTATCCAAGTAACCCGCCAGGACCGGATCAACAAGCCGTTAATGACGAAATCAATAAATATTTGAAAGAGAAAATTAACGCAACGGTTGATTTGAAGCCGCTTTCTTTCGACGAATACGATCCGAAGCTCAATACGATCATGGCTGCAGGCGAAGAATTCGATGTCGCATGGGGCTCTAAATACTGGCTGCTCAGCTATCAAGCAAACATTGATAAAGGCGCACTGCTTGAGCTTACTGACGACATGATCAGCAAATACGCACCTGAAGCACGCGCCAACATTCCGGATAAATTCTGGCCGGATATGAAAGCCAATGACGGCAAAGTATACGGCTTCCCGGTTTACCAAGTTGCAGCTAAGACGAAGAGCTTGGTCATTCAGAAGCGTTTTGCCGACAAATACAACCTTGATGTCAGCACGATTCATACGTATAAAGATATTGAACCGTTCTTGAAAGCGGTCAAAGAAGGCGAGCCTGATATTATTCCGTTCGGTATGGGCATGAATTCATGGGGCTTCTACACTAGTCCGGACTGGGTTGGTACCGATGGATTGGCCGTTTCGTATAAGAAAGACGACCCGAACTATTCCATTCTGACGGGTGAAGAGCAAATCAATGCGAAAAAAGAATATTATGAAACGATGCACAGATGGTATAAAGCAGGCTACATCAACGAGGATGCCCCAATTCTCAAAAACTTCGGAGACCTGGAGAAGAAAGGCAATGTCGCAGTCGGTATTGAATTTACTACGAAGCCCGGCGGCGAGATCGATGAAATGAATAACAACGGCGGCAATGAAGTTATCTATGCTCCGATTTCCGACAGCTACTTCACGGGTATCGCAAGCGCCATGCAGGTCGTTAGCAAAACGTCCAAAAATCCGGAACGCGCTTTAATGTTCATTAACCTGTTAAACACAGACAAATTCTTGTACAACTTGATCTGCTACGGTATCGAAGGCAAGCATTATACGAAGAAAGATGGCGACTATATCGAGCCAATCAAAGATTCCGGTTATGCACCGAATGTAGACTGGGTGTTCGGTAACCAGTTCAATGCATACCTGAAAGCACCACAAACCGCAGATGTATGGCAAAAAACAATCGATCTGAACAACAGCGCAATGGTTGCAGCATCGTATGGCTTCTCCGTTAACCAAGATCCGATCAAGTCGGAGCTTGCGAACACCAATGCGGTTAACAATGAATTCGCGCAAGCACTGGAAACCGGTGCCGTTGATCCTGCTGATATCATGCCGAAATACATCGAGAAACTGAAAGCGGCAGGTCAAGAGAAGATTGACCAAGAGATCCAGAAGCAGTGGGATGAGTTCCTTGTGAAGCAAGGCCTGAAATAATAATAAGCGTTATTGGTAAGAGGTAACGAAGCCAAAGAGGCAGGGGGAGCAGTACGGTACCTCTGCCTCTTTTTACATGGAACGGGAGGTCTATTCAGATGGAATTGTTTGTTTCGGTTAAGGATGGCGATGATGCTAACACGGGGACATCTGCTGAGGCGGCTGTTCGAACACTTGAACGCGCTAGGGAACTGGTACGGATGAAGCTGGCAGAAGGGGATAAACAGGACATTACCGTTTGGCTTAGCGGAGGGCGGTACGAATTGACGGAACCGCTGCGTTTGGATGAGCGAGATTCCGCTCCTGAAGGTTACTCGGTGACATATCGCAGTGCTGCACAGGATGAAGAGGGTGTCACGATTAGTGGCGGAAGCGCGATTACAGGTTGGGAGCCTTATGATGACAATATCTTTCGCGTCCGGCTGGATGCAGGAAGTGCAATTCATACGCTCTATGAGAACGGTGAGCGCGCATGGACCGCGAGGAGCCCGAAACAAGGTTACCATGTCGTTGCCGGTAAAGGAGTCGGTGATTCGAGAACCGGGTTTCGATTTCATAAGGATGATGTTCCGAGATTCGAGCATGGGCCGGGTGCAGAAGGTGCGCAAGGTGTCCAGGTCCATATATGGCCTGGGGAAGGCGAGTGGAATTGGTTCACGGAAACGAAAACGATCGACCGTATTAGTTGGGAGGAAGGGGTAGTTTCGTTCAAAGAACCTGCGCCATGGGGGATCGACCTAGGCTCGCGGTATAGAGTTCAAGGGGCGTTGTCTCTCTTGACGGAGCCGGGGGAATTTTATTTCGATGCGTCTGGCGGCGAACTATACTACTATCCAAGGCAGCTGCCAATCGAGGATCAAGTGATTGTTGCTCCTGCTATGAAGCGGGTGATTGAGCTGGCGGGCAGTTCGCCTGACAACCCGGTGATGGGTATTGTGCTTGAAGGCTTGACGGTGGAGTGCTCCGATTATGCGCAGGAATATCGAATGCCGGAAAGCAACTGCGAGCACGAAGAGAGCAGACATGGACTCGTTTATCTCGAGAATGCCTGCGGTATTTCCGTTCGAGGCTGCCGGCTCTGGAACAGTGGATTCAGCGGCATCGTACTGAATGGAGCCTGTCTGGGGAATGAAATCTCGGACAATCTGATCGAGCATACCGGCTACAACGGAATTTATGTGATCGGTATCGCTCCGGGAGAAGGCGACTATGCCAGCGCCGAGCAGGCTGATGTGAGCAAAGGGAATCTCATTTCGAATAATTTGATCCGGCACGGCGGCGAGCTCGTTGGTCACAGCTCCGGTATTCAGCTCTATCAAAGCGGAAGCAATGAAGTGTCACATAACGAAATTCACGGCATGCCGAGATATGGCATTTCGCTGAAAGGCTTAAGACAAGGCGCCATGGAGTCATCCTATTACGGGACGGAGGTTACGTGGGAGAATCATTGGGATTTCACGCATACGCGGAACAACCTGATTACTCGCAATAACATTTGGGATGTGATGAAGGACAGCCAAGATGGCGGGATGCTGGAGTCTTGGGGAGCGGGGACCGGCAACCGGATTATTGCCAATCGGTTTCATCACAGCGGCATTTATTTCTCCTTCGGCTTCTGTATTTATTTGGACGATGCATCGGATTACTATCATGTTTCACATAATGTGATCCATGATTTGTACAGCGCGGGCAGCGGTGTGCTGTGGTTTGTTGTTTTCTCCAAAGGTATCGGCAACCGGATTGAGAACAATCTGCTTGTGGACAACGATGCTCGGGCTGCTTTCGGCACGCAAGAGATGGCCGGTGAGGCGAATCGAGAGATAACGATCTTGCGTAACCTTGCAGTGAGATCGGGGGATCAGCTGTATCATTTCGTCAATTGGAAGGATGATCGACTGCTGGAGGCGGACTTCAATCTCTATGACAATGAGACGAAGGAGCCGACAGTGAGCGGAATCTACGGGGATGACAAACGAGGCCTCGTACCTATTCCATGGGAAGCTTGGCGCAATATGGTGGATGGCAAATTTGATGCGCACACCTTGAACTCGGATGCGATGCTAATCACAGAAGGGGAAGGCGGCAATGTACAATTTACGCTGGATCCGGCATCACCTGCATTTGGTCTTGGCTGGGAAGAGATCGATATGAGCAGCATGGGCTTAAAACAGAACTTTCCGTTTCCGCGGGGTTGAAAAAAATAGCAGTTTACTTCAGCACGGCGGCGGCGGTGTGTTTGAACTCACACTGTCCACAAAAGCACAGAGTACCAGGTAATCGACGACGCCATGACCCTCTTGAATGCCCTGCTTCTCATAGGACTTCCATAGTGGATGCCGATACTTTGTGAGATACGGACCTGTTCCGGATTTCACGAATGGAGAATGGGTCGTCCGAGGCGCAGGGGCCAGAAGCAAATATTCGCTGGATGAGGTGTGTGATGAGTTCTATCACGAGTAGAGTCTATGTTACGATAGACGGGAAGTGACAATAAAGAGGTAGAACAAGGTGGTATTGACGGGGGCAGTCGTAAACGCAGCTGCAATAATTGGGGGAGGCACACTTGGCATCGTGCTTCCTCATGTCAAAGAAGAGATGAGAAAAACGGTTATGGCCGGAATGGGGATGCTTGTACTTGTCCTCGGTATCGGCATGGCGCTCAAGTCCAATAACTTTGTACTCGTTGCCTTCAGCTTAGCGATTGGCGGGATCTTTGGCGAGCTGCTTGCCATTGAGCATAAGCTGCAATTACTAGGTGAGCGTTTGCAGAAACTAGTATCGCAAGCCAAGCCAAGCAGCGTTGCGGAAGGGTTTGTCACGACGACACTCATATTTTGCATCGGGGCTATGGCGGTGCTTGGGTCGCTGGAGAGCGGCTTGCATAACAACCATGACATCTTATTTACCAAATCTATTTTGGACGGATTTCTAGCGCTGCTCTTTGCTTCGACTTTAGGCGTTGGGGTACTTTTCTCTTCGGTGCCGATCCTGTTGTATGAAGGAGCACTTGCGCTGTTTGCTTCCATTATTACTACTTGGATCGGTCAGACGATGCTGGACGATATTATCGTGGAGATAACGTCCATCGGCGGGGTTTTGATTATGGGCATCGGCATTAATATCTTGAACGTGATGCGGATCAAGGTCGCGAATTTGCTGCCTTCTATTCTAATTGGCGCTTGTCTTGTGCCGATTCTAAAGTGGCTGGGCATTTGAACCAAAAATCGGGTCGGGCTCCGCTCCGGTTGCCGAGAGTCGAGAAATCCGACTCTCACGGCGGAACCGCGCTGAAATGCTGCCTCAAATGCAACATTTCACTCTCGGGATGGCCGAATTCCACCAAATGCTGCAGCAAATGCAACAATTCAAGGGGAATGGGTAGCAAAAAGAGCTCTTTGGGAGATTTTGTTGCATAAAGCGCAACATTCTCTCCCAGAGAGCTCTTTTTATATAGAAATGTTGTAAAATTGGCAACATTTCTTTCGCGTACATCCGGGCTCATGATAGTGCAATCGCGGTTGTTACTGCTGCTGCGGCGGGTTTTTCTTATTCTTAAGGTCGCTCATAATTTTGCGCCCTGTTGGCGTTTGGGCCAGGCCGCCGCCGGCTGTTTCGCGGTGGATCTCCGGCATGGCTGAGCCGACTTCTAGCATTACTTGTATGACTTCGTCGGATGGAATGACGCTGCGAACACCGGCAAGCGCCATATCCGCGGCAGCCAGCGCCGTAACGGCGCCGAAGCCGTTGCGAACGATGCATGGAATTTCTACGAGTCCGCCGACAGGGTCGCAGATTAACCCAAGCGTATTCTTCAGCGCGAGGCCTACGGCATGAATCGCTTGTGCTGGCGTACCGCCTCGCAGCTCCACGAGTGCGCCGGCCGCCATGCCGATGGCGGAGCCGACCTCCGCCTGGCATCCGCCTTCGGCGCCGGAGACGAAGGAATTGTTGGCGATGACATAGCCAATGGCGCCGGCGGCGAATAAAGCATAGACCAGTTCTTCGTCTGCCAAGCCAAACCGCTCCTGGGTGCTGACGAAGACGCCGGGGATGATGCCGCAGGAGCCCGCCGTTGGCGTTGCGATGATGCGGCCCATGGAGGCGTTAACCTCAGACACCGCAAGCGCATACGCCATCGCATCGCTGGCCGATCCGCCGAGGCTTGGCTCGAGCTCTTGTCTCTTCGCCAGCACGCGCTGCGCATCAAGACCGGTTAACCCGCTGCGCGATGTGGTATTCTCGTGCAGACCGCGGCGGACCGCTTCTTTCATGACGCCGTAATAGGCGGTCATCTTGGCGAATTCGTCCGCTGGCGACTTTCCTGACTCCGCGCTTTGTTCCTCCAGCATCAACCGCCCAATCGAAAGCCCACGCTGCGCGCACAGCTCGCCAAGCTCTGATAACGTCCGAAAATTCATTACGCACCAGTCCCCTCTGATTGACTAAGATCAACGGTATAAATGGCTTGCACATGGTTGATTTCTTTGATTGCCTCAAGCAGCGGAGCGGGCAGGGCAGCATCCAGCTCAAGCACAGTCAGTGCATCACCGCTTCGACCTTTACGATCGACGGACATATGACCGATGTTGACGCTTTCCGATTTCAGCAAGGAAGTCAGGTCGGCAATCACGCCGGGACGGTCAGCATGCCGGATGACAAGCGTGGGGTAGTTGCCGGTAAGCTTAACGGCAAATTCATTTAATTCGACGATTTCGATATTACCGCCTCCGATGGAGGTTCCGATCAAGGATAGCTGCTGCGGGACAGGCTGATCCACGGATAAGACGAGTTTTACTGTATTGGGATGGGAGAAGAGTCCTTTGCCTTGTTCGAAAGAAATAGCAAGGCCTCGATCACTCGCGATATCGAGCGCTTGCGGGATGCGATAATCATCTGTGGCGAAGCCAAGCAATCCGCTGACAATCGCAATATCCGTACCATGTCCTTGATAGGTAGCGGCGAAGGAGCCGTAGAAAATAATTTCCGCTTGATCCGGCACGCCGCCCAGAAGCTGACTGGCAACAAGCCCGATTCGGACTGCGCCGGCGGTATGAGAGCTGGAAGGTCCCACCATGGAGGGGCCGATAATGGAGAATACGTCTTTGAATCGCATGCGGCAGCAGACCTCCGATTAGAATGTGGCGACAAATTAGGCCGTAAACATATGCTATTGTTTCCAAGAGCAGCAAAGAGAACTCATTTCCAAGTTGTTCGTAATGGCTAGCTCAGCCGATAGGCTGCGGGGGACACGCCGTACTTCTGACGGAAGACGCGATAGAAGTAAGAATAACTGCCGAAACCGCAAGTTATCGCAATCTGCTCCAAGGTCATGGTGCTGTATTTGATGCGGTCAATGGCCATGGATAATCGGACATTTTGGGTATACTGAATGATGGTCATGCCATAGCATTCCTTGAACAGATGGACGGTACGCGATACGCTGAGCCGTGCACATTCGGCCACCTCGGCAATCGTGAACGACCGTGCGGCATTCTCGTCGATGAAGTTTTTCATGCGCGTGGCGACAAATGATTTCCCTTGAAACACCGACTGTGTTGTGATCGCACGGTCAATGCAGAGGCATAACGAGCGCAGTAAATAATCGGCCAGCTCGCGATCCTCTGCTTCAAAGCGCCGTTTCTCTAAGATAAGTGCCTGCCAGACCGACAGCCAGCGTTCATCCGGAACAACCTTTACGCGCTGAGGGCGATCCTTGCGGCTCCACCACTCGTCGAGCCAGCTCCCGCGACAGATGACGTAATAATCGCCGCTTGAGATCTCGGTTTGCGCATCCTCTTCTTCCTGAGAGTGACTTGGCGCGATGTTCAGCTGATAGTAGTCACCAGGCTTAAAGAGCAGCAGATCACCGGCTTCAATTCGCTGCATCCGACCGTCGACGAGCGCCTCACAGCTGCCGTCCACTTGCAAACGAAACACATAGGCGCGCAATCCGTCCCGATTGGTAATCTGAAATGGCTGTGAATGATAGGAGTAATTGCAGCTCATAATTTCGGTATTCAAAGGTCTCTCTCCATTTTACAGCAAAATTGTACATGTCACTGTTATATAATACATCTACGAACGCCTTGATATCCACTATAATGGTTGTCAGATTGGTCAACTAACCGGGCTTGACGCCGATCAGGCGTTCATCCGTCATTATGAAAGGAAGATCACAAGTGAAAATCGGATTACAATTGTTTACACTGCGTGACGATACAGCTAAAGATTTCAGAGGCACGCTTCGCCAAGTAGCGGCAATGGGCTATGAAGGCGTTGAATTTGCAGGCTACGGAGATATCCCGGCTGAAGAAATGCGCGACCTTCTGCAAGAGCTTGGCCTTGAAGCATTCGGCAGCCATGTTGGCTTGCAGCAGCTTGAAGAGAGCTTGGACGAACAAATCCAATACCTCAAAACAGTTGGCGCACGTTATGTGATCTGCCCATGGTTATCCCCTGAGCAATTGGCTGGCGGAGAAGCGTTCTGGCGCGAGCTGATCGCGAAATTCGCAACTTTCGGCGCTCGTCTGCGCGAAGAAGGTCTGCAATTCTGCTACCACAACCATGACTTTGAATTTGCCGCTCAAATCGACGGCGAATACATTTTCGATGCGATGTACACGAAAGTAGATGCTGATCTGCTTAAAGTGGAAATGGACATCGGTTGGGTGCAATATTCCAATCAAGATCCGCTGGCTTATATCGCCAAATATGCCGGCCGTCTGCCGCTGCTTCACTTGAAAGACTTCCGCAAAGAAACATCGGTCAACCATATCGACACAGTCGAGCTGGGTAAAGGTGATCTTGCGCTGAACGATATTATCGACGCGGCTAACAAAGCAGGCGTTGAATGGCTTGTTGTTGAGCAGGACAGCTGCGCAAACCCGCCGCTTGAATCCGTACAAACAAGCATGGAATGGCTGAAAGCAAACGGCCATAAAGCATAATTATTGATCAAAGGGAGAGTTACTTCACATGAAGAAAATTAAAGTAGCCGTTGTAGGCTGCGGTGCGATCGCTCAGCGCCGTCATATTCCGGAATACGCTGCTAACCCGAACGTAGAGTTCGTAGCATTCGTAGATCCAGTTATCGAACGTGCAGAAGAACTTGCAGAGAAATACAATGCGAAAGCATTCATAAGCTACGAAGCTATGCTTAGCGAAATGAAACCAGAGGCTGTCAGCGTTTGCACGCCGAACTATCTGCATGCTCCGGTTACAATTGCTGCTGCAAACGCAGGCGCTCACGTGCTTGTTGAGAAGCCAATGGCATCCACGGACGAAGAAGCGGCTGCCATGATCGAAGCAGCCAGCAAGAACGGCGTATATCTGATGGTTGGTCACAACCAACGCCTAATGCCTCCACACGTGAAAGCGAAGCAGCTTCTTCAAAGCGGCGCGCTTGGCCGCGTATTGACATTCCGCACTTCCTTCGGCCATCCCGGTCCTGAAGGCTGGAGCGTAGACGGCAAAGGCAGCTGGTTCTTCCGTAAAGAAGAAGCAATCATGGGCGCAATGGGCGACCTTGGCGTGCACAAATCCGATTTGATCCGTTACCTGCTTGACGATGAAGTTGCGCAGGTAACAGGCTACATCGGTACGCTTGATAAAGAAGGTACAGATGTTGACGATAACGCGACGTGCTTGCTTCGTATGAAGAGCGGCGCAATCGGCACGCTTGTAGCAAGTTGGACGTACTACAAAGGCGAAGACAACTCCACTGTACTCTGGTGCGAGAACGGCGTTATGAAGATCGGTACAGATCCGAAGGATCAAATTATCGTTGAGCTTCGTAACGGCACAGTGGAACGCTACAACGTCGGTGCAATCAGCACAAACGATAAGCAAGAAACGAGCGGCGTTGTAGATGCGTTCATCGAATCGCTTCTGACTAACACCAAACCAAGCATCTCAGGCGAAGAAGGCCGCAAATCGCTTGCAGTGATCTTGGCTGCATTCGAATCCCAAGCGACAGGCCGCGTAATCTCTCTTTAATACACACTACCAACACGATGACTCGCAGGCAGCACACTTGAACATTCAATGTGACTGCTTACGGGTCATTTTTTCGTCCTCAACACGCTAAGATTACCTCATCATAGTTTAATAATGCCTAATTGCAGGTTCGAACTTGTAACGCTATGCTAACCTTGTGCCGTTTGTGCTGATTTTCTTCAAATCCGATTCAGAGAGGAAAGGAATTGAATATGAACGAAACGAGAATTAGACGACTTATCGGACCGGAGCCGCAATCCTATTGGGATGACCTGGAATTCAGCGGCCGTAATGAATGGAATGATCGCATTCTCTCGCAGCTGGTATTCGCTCAGGAGCTGTCGAAGGTGAAGGGACTAAAGTATGATGCGGTAATCGCAAGCACGCTTGATTACATAGAACAGCGCATCGCGGAGGATGGCGCCATCGTAAAACAAGCTGCGCTTGAGGCGGAACGAATGCTGCAAAGCTTAGCTGCTGATGCGAAAAGTTACGATGTCATTGCGGTGTCCCATGCGCATATCGATATGAACTGGATGTGGGGCTGGGACGAGACGGTTTCCGTCACCATCGATACGTTCCGCACGATGCTTAATCTGATGGAGGAGTATCCGGAGTTTACGTTTTCTCAATCCCAAGCCTCGATTTATCGAATCGTAGAGCAATATGCTCCATCGATGCTGGAGGAGATCAAACGCCGAGTGAAGGAAGGCCGCTGGGAAATTACGGCGTCGCACTGGGTGGAAGCGGATAAGAACATGCCAAGCGGCGAGAGCTTAGCACGGCATATCCTCTATACGAAACGCTACCTTAGCCGCTTATTTGATATTGCGCCGGATAGCTTGAATTTGGATTTTGAGCCGGACACGTTCGGGCATAGCCTACAGGTACCGGAAATACTGGCCAATGGCGGTGTGAACTATTACTACCATTGCCGCGGTGCTGAGGGAGACCCGCTTACCCGCTGGGAAGGGCCTTCCGGTAAATCGGTCATCGTCTACCGTGAACTGACCTGGTATAACGATTTTGTCCGTCCTGTATTCACGTCTTATGTACCGGACATTTGTCGCAGGACAGGCTTGAATTCTTATCTGTATGTATATGGAGTAGGCGATCATGGCGGCGGGCCGACCAGACGTGACTTGAATCGTTTGCGAGCGATGCAGGAATGGCCGATTTGCCCCACGATACGGTTCGGCGGTTATGCCGATTATTTCAAAGAAGCGGAGCGTGTCGGGGATCAATTGCCTGTTGTGAAAGGCGAGTTGAATGTCGTCTTTACAGGCTGCTACACGTCTCAGACCCGGATCAAGAATGCGAATCGTGTTTCAGAGGCTGCTCTTAACGAGGCGGAATTGTTCAGCTCGGTAGCTGCAGCAGCACATGGAGCAGTTTACCCGGGTGACACTTTCGAGGAAGCATGGCGTGGTGTATTGTTTAATCAGTTTCATGATATCCTGCCAGGCTCCGGCGTTATCGAAACTCGCGAGCATGCGCTGGGGTTGTTTCAGAACACGATGGCGATTGCCGGAACGAACCGGAAGCTTGCGCTTGAGCGAATCGCAGCCGATATTGATACATCGGAGATTGAGATTGGCCATTCGGCCACGAACACGGCGCAAGGAGCTGGTGACGGCTTCGGGACCCGTGATTTCAAGATTACGCAGGTAGAGCGCGGAGCCGGAAGCAATCGTATCGTGCATCTCTTTAATTCTTCGCTGCAAGCGAGGGAGGAAACCGTCGAAATCCTGCTCTGGGATTGGAAGAGCCCGATTAAGGCGATTGTCGTGAAGACCGCTGCGGGCGAGACCGTGCCAAGCCAGGTTCTGGATAGCGGCCTGAATGCCTATTGGTCGCATGATTACTTGCGATTGCTTGCGCGCGTGAAGGTGCCGGCGTGCGGCTATTGCACCTTGATCGTAGCTGAAGGGGAAGGTTACTCCTCCCAAATCGTCATTGGTGATCCGCGGGTTGACCGGGATGAAGATTATTTGCTCGAAAATGAATTTGTGCGGGCTGTTTTTAATCCAACAGACGCTTCTGTAATTTCCCTCATTGACAAGAGATCCGGCGAGGAGCTGATAGATTCAGCCAGACCGGCCGCGATATTCCGACTAATTCAGGAGGATCCGAGCAAAGGGATGGCGGCATGGTGGGTGGGCCGTTTTATGCAAATCGACAGCCTCCATGAGCGGGTAATCATGAAGAAGACGGTTTCGGGGGAATTGCGGCAAACAATCAGCTATGAAATGCAGTTCAAGACTTCGTCATCGCTTCACGTGACGGTTTCACTGGATGCAGGCAGCACAAGCCTTGATTTCCATGTGGAATGCAATTGGCAGGAAGCGGGTAGCAGAGAGGTTGGCATTCCGCAGCTGCAGTTCCATCTCCCAATTGGCTATACGAGTGAAGCCTACAAATATGATGTTCCGTTCGGGACAATTGTACGGGAAGCCAGAGATATGGAATTGCCGGGCAACAGCTTTGTGCAGGCATTGCGTGCTGATGATCCGCATAAGCCCACGTTGTTCATCGTGACGAACAACAAATACGGTTTCCGGGGAACGGATAATTCGATGTCCGTTTCGCTCATACGCGGTTCGTATGAACCGGATCCCTATCCGGAGCTTGGCAACCATCATCGGATTAAGCTTTCCGTTTGTCTGGCGGAAGCATCGGCGTCAAGCCGCGATATCATCGAGCAGGCGTACCGGGTTAACCACAAGGTAAATGTGCTGTCAGGCTCGAAGCGGTCGGGCTCGAAGCCGGCGGATGCGGGGTATATCGAGCAGTTGGATGACGCGGTTGCCGTATCGGCAATCAAAGTTCCGGAAGGAAACAGCGGGGCCAGCTGGATTATTCGGATGTACGAAGCGGATGGGAAGCGCGCGAACGCCTCATTCAAGCTGTTCCAAGGCGCAGTAAGAGCGTACGCGGTCGATGTGAACGAGAACCTGATTCCGGGCGATCGTACTGTGACGCTTGCGGGCGATACATTAAACGTTGAAGTAGCGCCGTATTCGCTTGCTGCTGTACGCATTGATTTCTAAACGAACTCATATGAAAAGGCTAGCTCCCGTCGGGGGCCAGCCTCAGGCTGCCTGAGAAAGTCAGGCAGCCATTTTTTTTGGATCAAATTGTAACGGTTGTCAGCGAGCCTATTTCTAGGAAAAATCGATGTTTTAAACGCTTACGGTTGTGACAGAGGTTATATAGATCAGAATGGTTAATTTCGACTAGAAAATGGTCATTTAAGCTCTGTGGCAACCGTTAGCGAAAAAAACAGCGCTTTTTATGCAAAATAGCTACTGTCACAACCGTTACAAGTTTGAATGTTGTGGTTAGGAGACGGGTTAAGCGGCTGGTTCCGCTGCAGTTAAAGGCTAGCCCGAGCATCACGTCGATGCAGGGCTAGCCTTTTCATTTATTTCTTATAAACAAGCGGGTTGAGCGGGGAAACAGCGGGTTCCCCTGCTTTAACACCTGGGAACCATGACTTTAAATCGTTTTCGCGTGCACTGCTGTCCGGTTGTGCCATCGTGTTGACGCCGTCAGCGACATAGATGATCGTCATGACTTCGCGCATGGAATCCGTTGGATTGCCGGGCGCAGAATGCAGCGTCCATCCTGCATGGAATGTTGCATCACCTGCGGACATAGCGCCGTAGTTCGTCTTCGCAAGGCCTTTGCCTTCAATATAGGAGCCAAGCGTCTTATGTGATTCGTCGGAGATGAATTGACGGCTCATGTAGCCGGACGTATGTGATCCATCCACGAAAGTCATCGAGCCGACTTCCTCGGAAATCGGAACAAGCGGCATCCATAGCGTAATCGTGTTTGGCGTTTCAAGCGGCCAGTACACTTGGTCTTGATGCCACGGCGTATGGCCGCCGCCCGGTTCTTTGAACAATGCTTGATCGTGATAGATCCGAACGCCATCCACACCCATAAGCTCGGCTGCGATTTTGGCGAAACGACGCGCCATGACGAAACGTTTGATACCTTCATTCATTTCCCATAGGTTTCCGATTTGGATAAAAGCTTTACCGTACGTATCCCGCTCTTCAACCGGTTTCGTATGGTTATTGTGCTGACGCACGGTTTGCTCGATAAGCGGCTCATAGAAGCTCATTTCATCAGGAGTTACAATGCCCTTCAGGAGGATATGCCCGTTCTTCTGATAGGAATCGGTTTGTTCTGCTGTCAACGTATAATCGCTGTCAAGCTGCGGAAGCTCGGCGAGGTTGGATGGATTTGTGGTCGTCATTATGATCTAATCTCCTTAGTACTGCTAAGATGCTTTTATTATAAAGCACAGCTCCTGCTGCTGACTTTGTTCCGGTCTCTCAATTCTTTTGTCAAAAACAACTGCGACTCGTATATAATAAAAGCAACTCATACCCGATTGCGTCCAAGGAGCTTATCCAAATGTACTTATCTGAATTGATGGAGAAACAGCCGATTGTTCCCTATATTCGAGAGAGCGATTATGCCGTCAGGAAGCCGTGGTTATCCGCGGAACGGAGATTGCTTGATTATTTGCTCGTTTATTTTCAAGAAGGAGAGTGCGTGTTTCAAGTAGATGGTGTCCCCTATGAGTTTCGAAGAGGCGACTTTTGTCTGATTCAACCGAATGTCTTGAATGTGCTGGAGGGGAAAACGAATACGATTACGCCGTTTGCCCATATGGACTTCTTCTACGATTCGCTCAGGGAGGACCGATTTCCGACCCGCAGCGGCCAGATTGATCTGGAGCCGTACAGCCATCTCATTCAGCCGCGGCTGAACGACTTTCATGGCGTTACAATCCCGGTCAGGCTGCAGCCGAAGCATCCGATCGCGCTGCGGGACAAGTTTCTCGCGATGGTGGAGTGCTGGCAGCATCGCGATCCGCTTATGCAGCTTCGGGCACAGTCCATGGGAACAGAAGTGATCCTAACCATTCTGGAGGATCACACCGATCTGAAGCAAACGGAGAAGGCAGCGCCGCAGCGGATGAATTGGATTACATCCTTCTTATCCCTGAATTTGGCCGAGCCGCTCACGGTTAGTGAAATGGCAGCGAGAGCGAACCTTTCCCCTTCGCGTTTCAGCGCGAAATTCAAGGAGCAGCTCGGCGTTTCGCCGCATCGGTACTTGCTCCAATTGCGCATTCACCATGCGCAGGAGCTGTTGACCGGATCGGACAATACCATTGAAGAGATTGCCGCGTACTGCGGCTTTGCCGATGTGCATCATTTTACGAAAGCGTTCAAGAAAGAGGTTGGAGAAGCGCCGGGCCATTACCGCAGCAAACGTTGCACATAATCTGACCCAGAACCCACCTCGAGCCCACATCGAACCCACCATCATTGCAATCAGTTTCTTAACCTGACCCGAGCAAACTAACTTCATGCCTCGCAACCACAGTGCGCCGCCGCATCACTTATTATCGTTTTATATAAACAAAAGCTGTCTCCAAAGTGTCGCATGACACAAGTTGGGACAGCTTTTGATTTGGCAATTGCTTAAGGTTTGATAAATTGCTGCGTCCAATACGGACTCATGCTTCCGCCCGGAGCATAGCCGACGCCCAGTTGGGTGAAGTTAGCACTGAGGATGTTGGCACGGTGACCCGGGCTGTTCATCCAAGCAGTCATAACCGCTTGTACGCCTTGCTGACCAGCTGCAATGTTCTCGCCGGCATAGGAGTAGTTGATGCCGAACTGTTTCATCATATCGAACGGACTGCCGTAGGTTGGAGAATTGTGATCAAAGTAACCTTTGTCACGCATATCATTCGATTTGGCTTGTGCAACCTTGGACAGCGATGCATTCAGCGACAGCGGCTGAAGGCCGGCTTTCGACCGTTCTGCATTAACCAGCTGCAGGATTTGCTGCGAGATGGAGGAGCTGTCCGCTGCGTTGGATCCGCCGGCATTGCCGGTGTTGCCAGCATTACCGGTGTTTCCTGTATTGCCAGTATTACCTGTATTTCCGGTATTACCTGTATTGCCAGTGTTTCCGGTATTCCCGGTCCACTTATTGCCGCCGGGGTAGGTAACATTCGGATAGCCAGTGCCCGGATTCGCGGCGCCGCCGCCACCCGGATTCCAAGTACCGCCATAATAAAGCTGATACCACGGTATATTGCCTAACTGCGTATTCTGGGCTCTCAGCGTGCCTGGCTGGGTTGTCCGCAGCATGCGATGACCTGTGTTCAGCGGCAGAAGATCATCATTGGATTTGATGCTCAAACGCTGCTGGTTGAGGTCGTGTCTGCTTGCCGAGTGGTAGGTGTTGTTTGGAGTGACGTTGCGATCCGACACCCCATTGTAGATAAGAGCGCCAAGACCAAAAGCTAATACAATTCCGAATAATGTACCGAAAAACCTTCTCATTTGAGTAACCAGCTCCTTTCACACCAACTAATATGTTCAGCGGGGAAAGGAGCTATTCGATCTCAGAGCTAGGCAATATCAAGCAAATTGCTCAAGGATGAGGACATCGCGGCCATTAATGACAGCTTGCCCAGCGAATGTGTTTCCGGTAATAAGGTCGGTGCCTGACTCTGTTCCGAGCTCGATCGTGACGGATTTTGCATTGTGGTTCAGGACGAATAAATAAGCGCGATTATCGATCACTCTGCGCGTAACTTCAACGCCCGGCTGCTTGCCCGGCAATGGAGCAATACCATGCTGTTTGCACAATACATCAGCGAAACCCTGCAGGAATTGTTCATCCGGGCTGGAAGCGACATACCAAGCTTCGCCGCTGCCATACTTATTGCGAGTTAGGACAGGCATGCCGGCATAGAAATCCTCGCCATATTCGGCGATGACTTCTGCGCCTTCGCTGTGGATAAGATCACAAAGCAAATTGCAGCGATAAGTGCCTTCAAGCGTACCTAAAGTATCTTTCATTACGACTGAGTTGGTGCCGTTAGGGAGCAGGGCGTCGATTTCCTCGGCCCAGATGCCAAGGAGCGGGCGCAGCTCTCCCGGATATCCGCCTAACGTTACAATATCGTTCTCGTTCACGATCCCGCTGAAGAAGGTCGTTACGAAGGTTCCGCCGTCCCGGACAAAATCTTCGATTCGCGAAGCCATACCCGGCTTGACCATGTACATAACCGGAGCGATAACGATGTCATATGCGGAGAGATCATCCTCGAAGGATACGATGTCCACTTGGTAGCCGCCATCATAGAAAGCCCGGTAATACTTATGAATTTCGTCGACATATTTCAAATCAACGGTCGGTCCGCTCGAATATTCGATTGCCCAGCGATTCTCCCAGTCGAACATAATGGCAACTCGGCTCGGCAGTCTCGAACCAAGAAGCTTCGTCCCCATAGCGTTCAGCTCAGCTCCAAGCTGTGCGCATTCGCGGAATACACGAGTATGCTCATGACCGACATGCTCAATAAGCGCGCCATGGTATTTCTCGCAAGCACCGACAGAGCGGCGCAACTGGAAGAACATCACGCTGTCCGAACCATGCGCGACGGCTTGATAGCTCCATAGGCGCATAATTCCGGGACGTTTGAGCGTGTTATACGCTTGCCAGTTCTGCTGGCTCGGCGTTTGCTCCATCAACAGAAACGGTGCTCCGCCTTTCAGCCCGCGCATCAGATCATGCGTCATCGCAACGTAGCTGGAGGGGGTATTCATGGAAGGATAGTTATCCCAGGCAATGATGTCCATATGCTTGGCCCATTTGAAATAATCAATTTGTTTATAGGTTCCCATTAAGTTAGTCGTAACGGGAATATCAGGCGTGTAAGCCTTAATGGCATCATATTCCAGCTTGTAACATTCAAGCATGCTGTCCGAATTGAAGCGGCTAAAGTCGAGCGAGATGCCTTGGAAACAAGTTTTGTCGTACGACCATTGCTCTGTTAGCGCGCTTGGCAGCACAATTTCGTCCCACTCGTAGAAGGTATGTCCCCAGAAACGGGTATTCCATTGTTCATTTAGTTTGTCCAAAGTGCCGTATTTCTTCTGCAGCCAACCGCGAAATGCGATTTCGCATTGATCGCAGTAACATTCGCCGCCATATTCATTGGAGACATGCCACAGCAGAACGGCAGGATGGTTCTGATAACGCTCTGCAAGCTTCGCGGCAAGGCGAGTGGAGTAGGTCCGGTAAACCTCGCTGTTTGGACAGGAGTTGTGGCGTCCACCGAATTTATGCTTCCGTCCTTCGAAATCGGTACGCAGAATTTCGGGATAACGCTTAGCCATCCAAGCGGGATGAGCACCCGTGCTTGTTGCCAAGCAGGCATAAATGCCGTTTGCATGGAGCATGTCCATAATCCGATCAAGGGTTTCAAAATCATAAGTATCCTCGCTTGGCTGAAGCAACGCCCATGAGAATACATTTACGGTAGCGATGTTCATTCCTGCAAGTTCCAGCATACGCATATCTTCCGGCCAGATGGCGGAATCCCACTGTTCGGGATTATAATCGCCGCCATATAACATTTTGGGCAGTTTCGAAGTATCCATAGTCGCAAATTCCTCCAGTGAAGTGAATGATAACAGCTTTATTTTATGGTAAGATGCGGATTAGAGATATATAAAAAAGAATAGGCAGGATATGATAATATGGAACAAATCATCGAGCGGAATAAAGGGTTCAATGACGGTCAGCAGCGCAGCCGCTACATGTTCACGCTGGGTGAGTACGAGCTGCCGCTTTATGTAGATAGTATCGGAATCAATCCGGACCAAGAAGCCGTGGACCGGACAAAGGGCTATCCGTGCTTCCATTGGCTGCAAACGATAGAGGGCGAAGGCGAGTTCGAGCTGAACGGAATTAAGTATTCGCTTCCGCCAGGCAACGGTTCCCTGCTATTTCCGGACGTCCCTCATTTCTATACAGCAAAGCCGGGCAAGAAGTGGGCGACCATGTATGTGACGTTCGGCGGTGTCCTGGCAGCATCGATGCTGGCTTCCCTGGGCATCCGGCAAACGGAATGGCTGAATTGGAACGAAGACGCGCCAATTACCTCGCAATTGGAGAGCATGATTGAACAAGCGCAGCATGATGAGGACAGGACAGGTCTGAATGCTTCCGCGCAGCTGTACCGATTTCTCACGATGATCAAAATATACGGCCAGAAGGGCGGACGTTCCTCAGTATTCCAGCATTTGGAGAAGCTGGACCCGCTTCTGCATTGGCTGGATTTCCATTACGGTGACCCGGATATCAGCCTGACCGATATGGCGGAGCAGCTTGGCATCAGCTCCCGTTATTTAAATTCATTATTCCGGCAGGCGTTCGGCATTACGGCCTATGCTTACTTAATTCGACTGCGGATGATTAAATCCAAGGAAATGATGAGCCTTGGCGACAAAAGGTCGATTAAAGAGATAGCGCAATTATCCGGCTATCGCGATCCCAGCCATTTCATTGCCGCATTCGGCAAAGCGGAAGGGATTACCCCGGAGCAGTTTCGTAAGCTGCACGGCTTAACGACGACCTGATAAGGAAACGGAGCGGAAGTGATTGCGATGGAGATGAAGCCATGCACGGCATGCAGAATAGAGAAGCCGCTTACAGCGTTCACGAAACGTGCGGGAAGCAGCGGCAGGCGCGGGATTTGCCGAACTTGTCTGCGTAAGAGGAAGCGGCAGACAGCGCCGGGAGATTCGGCGTTTGACAGTGTGGAGGAGGCTGTCCGGTTTCTGGAATTTGAACTTGAGGATGAGGAAGAGGACGGCGAGGCGCATGAATCTGTGCCTTTTGCAGCTGCCGATAATGATGCTCCCGCCAAGCCGACAAGGAAGCGGAAGCGTCGCCGCAAGAAGCGCAGTGCGGCCTCCAAGCCGACCGCCTCTGTCCATGATGGACAGTCAGCCTCTGCAGCGGCAGCTTCAGAGGCTGACCGTGAGCAGAAGGATGCAGCTGCTGTACAAATACAACCATCTGCATCGACTGCCGCGGTCGAAGCAGCGCCAATACCTGCAGCGAAGCGGAAGCGCAAACGTCGCCACAAACGATCGAAAGCCGCGAAGATCAAAAGCTTAAAAGCGGAAATCAGCGCTATAGAACAGGTTGCAGTTCGCCCGCCGGATCGGAACATAAATCCGATTAAAGGTGCTTTTACATACAAAACCTCGCTCCTTAATGATCGTGGCCGCGGACATATTCGGCTGCGCGGTCACCGCGAAACCGGGAAACGCTGGTCGACCGATATTCCGACGGAGATGGCTGTGCGGATGGTGGAGGAAGGTGCAGCCGGCATTATTAATCCCGGCTTGATCCACAAGCTCTATACGAAGACGGATTTCCGGCTGCTGGTGCTGCAGCGCGACGACTATATTTGCAAGTATTGCGGCCGTTATGGGGACACGATCGACCATGTGCTGCCGAAGTCAAAGGGAGGACTTTCGTCTCCCGCAAATTGCGTCTGCGCATGTGCCGCCTGCAACCTGAAAAAGGCGGATAAATTGGACTTTGTATTTGATGATTTTTAGCATCCAATGAGATGGTTTCCATATTTTATGAGGTGTATTTTGCTATTTCCCCGTGTTAACATGGGTGGCGTCGAAAGGTCGGCACACACGATAACCATAACAAGGAGGAAATATTCATGAAGATGCAACCATTTCGTATAGGTGTAGCTAGCGTACTCGCAGCCGGTTTGATCGTAGCTGGAGGAGGAGCAGCCCTGCAGAAGGCAGAAGCAGCCACAGTGAACAGTTCCGTCTCGTATAAGGTTACGAGCAGCGACACGATGTACAAGATCGCAACGAAATACGGGGTCAGCCTCAGCAAGCTGATTGCAGCGAATCCGAACATTGCGAACCCGAATGTCATTTGGGCGGGCATGACGATTAAGGTTCCGGTAACGACAGGTTCCTCGAACAGCGGATCGTCGAACAGCGGATCATCTAACACCAACACAGGAACCAGCACAACAGATAAGAGCACGTTTGCCGCTCAAGTCGTTACATTGGTTAACAAAGAACGTGCCAATGCAGGTCTGGGCATATTGAAATCCGATACGCTCTTGACGAAAGTCGCTTTGGACAAGGCGAAGGATATGTATGCGAACAACTACTTTGATCATAACTCGCCCACATACGGTTCGCCGTTTGATATGATGCGTGCTTATGGCGTTTCTTACTCCTATGCAGGTGAGAATATCGCGAAGGGTCAGCGTACGCCGGCAGAAGTCATGCAGGCATGGATGAACAGCCCGGGCCATAAAGCGAACATCCTCAGCAAAAACTTTAACAAACTCGGCGTTGCATATTACAACGGCGAGTGGGTGCAAGAATTCACGTCCTAATAATAAGATTAAATAGCTAAGAGCGGCCGTACATCGGCCGCTCTTTTTGCGTGTTATAAGTTGACGTTGTAATAACCGTCGGTTATTCTGTGACCAATGGTTATCAAACTAATCGAGACTAAATATGAGGTGCCGGTGCTATGACTACAAGAAGGCAACAATTAACGGAAGAGATGAAAGCAGCGATTCGTGCCGCAGCGGCAGCTTTATTCGCGGAGAAAGGGTATTCGGCTGTTACGATGCGTGAAATTGCCAAAGCAGCAGGCTGCTCGCATACCGCCATATATTTATATTTCAGAAATAAAGAAGAACTGCTTCAGCAGATTGCGATTCCCTCGCTGCTCAAGCTCGAACAGAAGCTGCAAGGCGAAATCAACAAGCCGGATACGGCGGCCCTGGATAAGCTGCTTGCCGTATGCAGCGAATATATCCTCTTCAGCCTGACGAGCGGCAGTCTGCAAACCGTCCTGTTCATGTCCGCCTCGGTACGAGTGGATGAACTGCAGCCGGAACTCGAGGTCAACGTCATTCGCAACCGACTGTTCGCTCACATAATGAAGGTATTGCATAGTGCGGTCTCTGAAGGGTCAGAGGAAGTGATGCAAGAGGCAGCATTGAATAATGGCCGGATCTTATTTTACTACCTGCAAGGCTTCATCAGCACCTACAGCAACCACTCCGAACCGACGGATGAGCTGCTCGCGCGGACGATGCCGATTTTCAAGCAAGGCATACAAACGCTGATTCGCGGTATGCGTTCACATTAAAACTTTCTCACTGAGCAGGGTTTGCAAGAATTAGAGGCGAAATCCTTAGGAAGACTTCATCACCCGGAGGGTATGAGACATGAGGCGTAAAGCCGTATATTGTAACAAGCCGCTTGCTGTGAATGTGAAGAGGAAGCTGGGTAAAGGGAATCATGGCGTGGACGATATCGATGCCAGATCTGATATGCACAATTACCAACGATTGATTAAATATTTGCCGGAGCCGATTTTTGTACATGACGGGAACGAAATCCTGTTCGCCAATCAAGCAGGTCTTAAACTGTTGAATATTACGGACAGCGGCGTCATTACAGGCGAGAAGAGCTTTCGTTACATACATCCGGATTATTGGGAGCGATCCGCAGAACGAGTTCAAGCGATTATGGAGACGGACGAGCCCAATGAATTTCTCGATTGCAAGGTGATTGCAGAAGGCGGGGAGATCATTGATGTCGAGGTATCCAGCACACGAATTCGCAATTACTTGAATAAAGGCACTGTTGTGCAGAGCGTGTTTCGCGATATACGCGAGAGGAAGAAAGAAGAGGAAGCGCTGATTCAATCGGAGAAGCTGTCTGTGGCCGGCCAAATGGCTGCAGGTATCGCTCACGAAATACGCAACCCCCTTACTTCGCTGATCGGCTTCTCTAAGTTTCTGAAGACGAAGATTGATCAATATCATGAGTATTTCGATATTATGCTTGTTGAATTGGACCGAATCAATTCGATCGTGCAGGAATTTATGGCGCTTGCCAAGCCGCAGGCCAATCAGTTCCGTAAGCATGACTTGGTCAAAATCATTCAAAGTGTATTGACGCTGCTTGAGACGCAGGCGATTCTGCGCGATGTGCAGATCGTCTCGCGTGCGGATGCCACTTCAGCGGAGCTGCTTTGCGACGAGAATCAGCTGAAGCAGGTATTCGTCAACGTGCTCAAGAATGCGATAGAGGCCATGCCGAGCGGAGGCGTAATCACGATTGACGTGAAGCTGCACCAGCAGAGCGAATTAATCGTTGAAATCATCGACCAAGGTGTAGGTATTCCACAGGATCAGCTGCCTAAACTGGGCGGCCCGTTCTTCACTACGAAAGACAGCGGAACGGGTCTTGGACTTATGATTTGTTATCGCATTATCGAAGGTCATCGAGGTCGAATGGACATTACGAGCATCCCTGAGAAAGGGACAACGGTGAGCATTTTTCTCCCGCGAAATGTATAGAAGTGGTAATTTCAAGAGCTGTTCCTGTATTTACCGGTAGGATTTGCTTTGCCGGATATGGTATTCTATTACGCGAGCCGAAACGTAACGTACGGGGGATCTTTTAGGGAGTGGCATAACTGCCCTCCGGCCTGTATTTCCGCATAAGGGAATGCAGCGCTGAACGCGCATATGGCGCTGGGGTGAATCGCTTATTCACGAAGCGTAGGGTTGAACTCCTCAATCCGAATCCGACAACTAACCTCGCAGGCCGCATGCGATAAGGAAGTTTATGACATAGCTTGTATAGCTGTGTGTCCTTCATCGCGATGACGGAATAAATCCGCACAAGCACAACGTGGATGATAGCCGTAAATCAAAAGGAGGCAATACAACTTGATGAAACATCTTTGGAAGAAAAGCGCGGTAATTGCAGCGCTTAGCTTTGCTGTTCTTACACACACGGCAAGCGCGGCATCGACGTACAGCGCGAAAGACGGCGACACCTTCTGGGAGCTTTCCAAGCAATTCGGCATTTCATTGGAGCAGATGCTGAAAGCTAATCCGATGATTGAGCCTACCAACATCTACGCGGGGCTTAGCATTGTTATCCCGGCTTCGAGTGTTGTGAAGACGTCGACGACTGCGAAGACAGCGCCGAAGGCGGAAGCGAAGGCTACTGCTAAGGCTTCACCTAAAGCAAAAGCAGTACCTAAGACAGCAGCAAAGGCAGCTCCGAAAGCCAAAGCGAAGGCTGCGCCGAAAGCTGTGAAAGCTGCGTCTAAAGCAGCAGTCGGTAAGTCGATGAAAATGACCTCCGTGGACAGAGAAGAAGAAATCATCACCATCGGCAGCAGCAATTATAACTATTCGGAAGTTGTTCAAGCTAAAGCAAGTGCGTATACAGCCGCTGCTTCTGAGAACGGCTCATGGGGCGCTGTTGACTACTTCGGTAACCCGCTTAAGCTTGGAACAATTGCAGTTGATCCGAAGATCATCCCGCTTGGCAGCAAGGTCTATGTTACTGGCTATGACCATGCCGGACTTCCGAGTGGCGGCATGATGGCCATTGCAGCTGATGCAGGCAGTGCCATCAAAGGCCAGCGTATTGATATTTTCATACCGCAATCACAAGAGCAAGCCAAGACGTTTGGCTTCCAATACGTGAAAGTATTCGTTCTGGAATAGCATATAGAGATGCAAACGGCAGCCCGGTCGGTGGGGCTGCCGTTTTGTTCGTTTCCATTACCTTGTCCGTGCACCGCGAGCCTCGGATTTATTCAGCAGCTCGGGCAGCGTGACGATCTGATACCCTTTGCTGCGGAGCAGCCGGATGAGCTTTGGCAGCGCAGCGACCGTGCCTGATAAATCTTGTCCTTCGCCGCCGCCGGCATGCTGCAATATAATCGAACCGGGCTGCAGCGTTCTCTTGATGTTGATGAGAATGGTGTTGCTGTCCAGGCCTTTCCAATCGACGGAATCCACATCCCAATTGACTACAATGTAACCACGCCGCCGCAGCCAGTCTACTTGCTGCGGCGTAATCTCGCCGTAGGGCGGCCGTATAAATTTGGGACTGTATCCGGCAAGAGGACGCAGAATCCAATCGGTTTGCCAAATTTGCTGCTCGAAGGCATAGCGGGAGATGCGTGAGAAGACCGCATGATCATACGAATGATTGCCGATAATATGGCCTTCCTTACGCATGCGCCTTACAAGAGCAGGGTGTTTCGCAGCGCGGTTGCCGACGACAAAGAAAGTCGCTCTTACTTTATAGCGAGCCAGTATTTCCAGTACCTGAGGCGTGTATCGCGGATCGGGCACATCATCGAAGGTCAGCGCCACTCTTCTTGATCCTCGCGGTCCCCATACAACGAATGAACCGGGAAATTGTTGCTGCAGCTTTACCCATGATATGGCGCTGCGTTTCTTCCTGCGTTTCTGCTCGCTGTTGAAAGAAGGCTGGGCATGCTTGGCACCGGCATTGATCCCGTGTCCGTCCGCGGCTTGCTCAGGCGTATTAGCACTGCTGACCTGCGGAAAGCCCTCAGATGAGGACCTGGCATCGTCAGCATATGTCGAGGAACTTAATAATGCGGACCAAGCAAGCAGAAGCAGCAGCACTAACACCCGCTTTGTTACAGGCATCCCGAACATGTTCTTCGTCCTCCGCTCCGTGCAAGAATAGCCGTGCAGTAACCGGTCGATCTCATTTTGCCCTGCCGTTCTATGATCATGCATGAAAAGATCCCTCTTTACACGGTTAGTCTCAAACACGTAACATGTAAGGGAATAAGTTGAAAAGGGGATAGAACATGCCAGCCATTGATATGCCGCTTCAAGAATTGAAAACGTATTCAGGAATCAATCCGAAACCTGCTGACTTCGATGCATACTGGGAACGCGCATTAACGGAAATGCGCCATACAGATGCTGCCGTCGAACTTATTCCTAGTTCCTTCCAAACGCCGCAGGCGGAATGCTTCGATCTCTACTTTACCGGCGTCAAAGGTGCGCGTGTTCATGCGCAATATGCGCGTCCTCGGAACGCGGCAGCGCCACATCCTGCAGTTGTTCAATTTCACGGTTATACCGGCCACTCCGGCGATTGGACGGAGCGTCTTGCTTATGTATCCCTTGGCTATTCCGTATTCGCTATGGATTGCCGCGGCCAAGGCGGCAAGTCCGAAGACACCGGCAGTGTGAAAGGCAATACCCATCAAGGCCACATCATCCGCGGTCTTGACGATGAGCCGGATCAGCTGCTGTTCCGTCACATCTTCCTCGACACAGCTCAGTTGGCAGGCATCGCGCTGAATATGCCTGAAGTCGATCCAAGCCGAGTCTATGCAATGGGCGGCTCGCAAGGCGGCGCTTTGACGATTGCCTGCGCGGCGCTTGAGCCGAGAGTAGCTAAGCTAGCGCCTGTATTCCCATTCCTCAGCGACTATAGACGCGTATGGGAAATGGATCTGGCGAAGGACGCCTACCATGAGCTGCGTACTTACTTCCGTCATTTCGATCCGCAGCATGAGCGCGAAGATGAAATTTTCACGAAGCTGGGTTACATAGACATTCAGCATTTAGCCGACCGGATTCAAGGCGAGGTGCTAATGGGCGTAGGGTTAATGGATACGATCTGTCCACCGTCCACACAGTTTGCGGCCTATAATAAGATTACCTCGACGAAACGCCTTGAAATTTTCCCGGACTTTGGTCATGAAGGGCTGCCGGGCTTGAATGATAAAATTATGCAATTTTTCTTAGCAGAATAGGGAGGGTACGTTCATGTTATTAGAAGCGAAGGATAAGCTGGTTATGATTGGCGATTCGATCACGGATTGCGGCCGGGCACGGCCTGTAGGAGAAGGGCTGTTCGATGCCATTGGCAAAGGTTATGTAGGCACTGTTGATGCATTGTTAACAGCAGCATATCCGGAGCGCGATATTCGCGTCGTGAACGTAGGAACGAGTGGCAATACAGTTCTTGATTTGAAGGCGCGCTGGCAAACGGATGTACTCGATTTAAAGCCGGATTGGCTCTCCATTATGATCGGCACTAACGATGTATGGCGCCAATTTGATACACCGCTTATTACAGAGTCGCATGTTTACCCGGAAGAGTACGCAGCAACACTGGAGGAACTCATCGTTCAGACAAGGCCGAAGCTGAAAGGGCTTGTACTCATGACGCCGTTCTACCTTGAACCGAATCCAAACGATGCGATGAGAGCTCAGATGGATCGCTACGGCGCAATCGTTCGTGATCTGGCAGCTAAGCATGATGCGCTGTTTGTGGATACGCAGGCTGCCTTCAACCGGGTTATGGAGCATATCTACCCGGCGACGATCGCATGGGATCGTGTTCATCCGAGTCAAGCCGGTCATGCGGTACTCGCAAGAGCCTTCCTGCAAGCGGTCGGATTCGATTATTCACAAGGGCTATAAGATAGCTGCTTCTGCCGATACAACAGAAGACCTCCCGATCAACCAGCGAAGGCTGAAGCGGGAGGTCTTCTTTATGCTGCTATGTATTTAGATTTTGAAGATCGCCATTGTACGCTGCAGCTGCATAACCGTCTGCTGCATTTTCTCGGTTTCGTTAACAACGGCTTGGACAGAGCCGATTTGATCGTTCATCGATGCAGATACTTGCTCGGTTCCCGCTGCGGATTGCTGCGTGATTGCAGAGATGCTTTGGATGGCGCTTGAAATTTTGCGGGCGCTCTCCATCATTTGGTCACTCTCGCCGGAGAATTGTGCAATCTGCTCGGTAATAAACTCAACGCTTGTCACAAGCTCTGTGAAAATCACTTCAGAGTCCCGAAGCATCTTCATTTGGAGCTGAACGACCTCTTCATTGACTTTGATGTTCTGGATGGCTTGTTTAACGCCCGTATCGATGCTGCGGACTAGATTGAAAACTTCCTTCGTGGAGGAAGTGGACTCCTCAGCAAGCTTGCGGACCTCTTGGGCAACGACTGCGAATCCGCGTCCATGCTCACCGGCGCGTGCTGCTTCAATGGAAGCGTTCAGCGACAACAGGTTGGTTTGCTCAGCCAAATCCGAAATCGTGCGCGTAATAGCGGAGATACCCGCTGCTTTGCGTGCCAGCTCTTCAATGGCTTCGGATACTTGGGAGGTTGCCTCAACGTTGCGCGACATCCCTGTCGACTGACTCTCAACCGCTTGCCGTCCGCGTTCAACCAAACTCAGCGTCTGTTCGGAGCGTTCGTTCATCACTTTCGTGGAGTGAGCGTAAGAGGATACTTTGTCTTCAATTTCGCGGATGGAGTCAGCCATGTCGCCGACATCCTCGGAAATTTGATTCGCCCCGGTTGCAAGTTCACCTGCAGAAGAGGCTACTTGCTCCATCACTTTTTTTAAATCAATATTTTTATCAAAGATGCTGCGGCTTGTGTCGTTGACGATTCTTGAGATCGTCGAGGTTTCTTTCAGAATATCACGGAGCTTGTCCACCATGCTGTTGAAGGAATGGCCAAGTTCGCCGAGCGATGCGGAGGAGGATACATCCACCTTCTGCGTAAAGTCGCCTTTCGCGATACCAAACGCGATTGAGGTCATTTCATCAATCGATGATGTAAGCGCTGTCTCGATTACTTTGACAAGAGGGAAGGTAACAGCTGCGGCAAGTACAATGATGACTAATCCAAGTATGAGACTTCCGCCGGTAAGTGCAAGGCCAAGCAATAGAGCGATGGAAAATGCAGCAACAATCGTGTAACAGCCGACAAGGAGCTTATTTCGAATAGATAAGGAATGGAACCATTGCATTATGGAAGCTCTCCTTTATATGGAATAGTTATATTATAGCACCACAGTACTTTTTGTCTATATTCGTCTATATCGGGGTGAATGTGTCGAAAGGAGGAGATGTATTTGTAAGGCAGATGTCGAAAGAACCAAAAATTTGTAATGTTTTTGTATAATTATTATTGTGCGAACGAAATTCATGTCTTATAATGGGCCTATTGGATGACTTGGAAAAATCATCTAAATAAGGATCGTGGAGGCGGAAACCTATGAATGTGGACGCAATGCCTTTAACTCGACAAGTGGACTACGTCTTTAAGCAATTGGCAGAGGAGCTTCTTCACGCTCAAGCCGGAACGGTAATCATTCAAATTCGCAATAATGCTGTCGGCAAATATGGCATTCGTCATCATCCGATTGAAAGCAGAAACGGTCAAATCGGGGAGTCTGAGCAGGGGATGACACATGAACAGGTACAAGCCTTCAGGCAGATGGCAATCGATTCCATCAAGCTGAAGCGGAACTGGACACATGGAGAAATCATGTATGATTTCTCGGTTCGCACCGGCACCGGCGCATGGTCAGCAAGCATTCTGTTCGAGAGTAACTACAACATGGCCAGCAGCATGTTCCGCTATACGCCTAAATTTGCACAGCATTCTTTTCGGGATGCTCCTTAATTAGTCACAGCAAAAAGCTGCCTCGGCACTCTGGGGCAGCTTTTTATTTGCCTAAATACGGCGATTTAACGAGAAGATCTACCTGCAAGCTGCATTTCTGCAATTTCAACAAGTTTGCGAGTAATGTTTCCGCCGATATAGCCGGCATCACGAGTTAACATGTCGCCGTAGTATCCGTCTTGTGCGAAAGAAATGCCAAGACTTCTTGCTACTTCATATTTCATTTGATCAAGTGCTGCACTAGCACCAGGTACGACCAAGCTGGAAGCCATCCTAATCACCTCCTTTGTGTACCCTTAGTATGGATTCACTGGAAGCTTTTATACGATTAAATTGGCATGATTTAGCATGTAATTTTTTCCAATTATTTCTCCTTTTACAATAGGAAGCCAAGTGCAAGAGGGAGCAAGAACAAACCATAATAGAAGACATTTGCAATCGTGGAGTGGGAAGGGTCGTGGTTGCAGTCACATGCGGCTGCATCAACACCACGCCAGCTGTCCCAGGCAGAATGAAGCTGGTAGATGGCCGTAGCGAAGAGACCCATTGCGGAGAGCTTCACATAGAGGCCAAGAGCAGGCTCCACATATTGAAGCAGGCTTCCTGTCCGGACCAAATAAATAATGAACACACCGAAGCAAGTGAGAATGCAGCTTCTGATCAGATGATGAATGACGGCTCGTCGCTGCGCGGTAGCCAGCATATCCACGCCTCCTTATTGTCTGAAGATGAGTTTCTCTGTCACGATGGACAAGAGCCACACAGCAGCTACCAGGTACAAGCTGATGGCAATAATAACTTTGCTGCGGAACGCGGAGAAGAGCATGAGCAAGCTCTTCACATCTACCATCGGGCCGAACACCAGAAACCCAAGAAGCGCGCCGGGACCCAAGATTCCGTGAAACGACGAGGCGACAAAAGCGTCCGAGGTGGAGCAAAGCGACAATGCGAATGCGGCACCCATCATGAAGATATTCGCTCCAGCCGGATGCTCGCTGAACGACAGCAGTACGCTCGGATTGACTGCGGATTGGACAACGGCCGTTAGGAAAGCGCCGATGATCAAATATTTGCCGATATCAAAAAACTCATCGGAGGCATGGTTGAAGGTAGCATGAATGCGTTCGCGGAAGCCGCTGTTCAAGCTGCCATAATTGTAGTTGTGGCCGTAAGCCGATTCGCCGGAGCGTCCGCCAATAAACGAATGCATGCCGAGCTTGAGCGGACTTCGTTTCATGAAACGAACCATGAGCAGTCCAAGCAGCATACAAACGAGGAATGCAAGTCCGATTCGAGAGTAAGCCATGGAGGGCTCGGAGCGGAAAGCGCTCAGTGTAGAAGCAAATACGATGGGATTAATGATTGGGCCGGCGAATATAAACACCATTCCGATGTAAGGCGGCATTCCTTTGCGAATCAGCCGCCTCACGACGGGAATCATGCCGCATTCGCACAGCGGCAAGAGCAGTCCGAGCAAACAGCCGAATAAAACGCCGACGATTGGATGGTTTGGCGTTATTCGGGCGATCATCGAATCGGAAACAAATACCTGCAGGAGTGCTGAGAAGAAGACGCCGAGCAGGATGAACGGGAAGGCTTCTATGATAATGCTGATGAATATATGCTGGAAATCATGCATGGCTAGTCGAGGTCTCCTTTCGGCGAGGCGAGGGAGGATCGTCCAGGCTCTTCCCTACGATACAAGGTATGCTCGAAGTGAGCCAAGCAGGACAGCCGTCCGGAGACAATTTTACGTTGACAGAATAGGCGCAAGGCGCTCTTGACATTTCATCCGGAGAGAGTATAATTCACGTAAATGCAATGATGGGAATAAGTAAGCGGGGAATGAATGCTTCAGAGAGCCGGTGGGTGGTGCGAACCGGTGCATGCGTCCGACTGCCGAATGGATCCTTGAGCAGAGATGAGGAAAGCGGTCCGAAGTGACCTGCCGTATGCGTCTTCGTTTCGCTTCGCGTTAGGAAGCTTGAGGTTTACGGAGCAGAAGCGCGTTCTCATACGCTGTTCGTAAACAAATTAGGGTGGCACCACGGTCCTCGTCCCTTGCGGCGGAGGGCTTTTTTTGCGTTCAAATTTGGCAGTACAACAACAAGATCACAACCAATCAACCATAAGGGAGGAACCGACTATGCCACGCGTATTATCCGGCATCCAGCCAAGCGGTCAATTGACACTCGGCAACTACATCGGTGCGATTCAAAACTTTGTTAAACTTCAGGAAACCCATGAATGTTTCTTCATGGTCGTAGACTTGCATGCAATTACGGTCCCTCAGGAGCCCGCGGCACTAAGAGAGCAAACGGAATCGGTAGCGGCGCTGTTCATCGCGGCAGGTATTGATCCTGCTAAGGCGAGCGTATTCGCGCAATCTCATGTATCTGCGCATGCGGA
This sequence comes from Paenibacillus sp. J22FR21, assembly GCF_056269135.1. NCBI lineage: Bacteria > Bacillati > Bacillota > Bacilli > Caryophanales > Paenibacillaceae > Paenibacillus > Paenibacillus sp. J22FR21. The sequence goes on along the minus strand of NZ_JBWDNJ010000004.1, from coordinate 276,104 downwards.
GCTCGGCTGGTTGTTTACGACGCTTGCCTATATGGGCGAGCTTGAGCGGATGACACAATTCAAAGACAAATCGACAGGGAAAGACTCCGTCGGTGCCGGATTGTTCATTTATCCGACGCTGATGGCTGCCGACATTCTCATGTACAATGCAGACCTTGTTCCGGTTGGCGACGACCAGAAGCAGCATCTGGAGCTTACGCGCGACTTGGCGCAGCGCTTCAATCAGCGCTACGGCGATATGTTCACCATTCCGGAGCCGTATATTCCGAAAGTCGGCGCACGCATTATGTCGCTCGATGATGGCACGAAGAAGATGAGCAAGAGCAATCCAAACCCGGCCAGCTACATTGCGCTGCTTGATCCTCCTGATGTGATTCGCAAGAAAATCAGCCGTGCAACGACCGATTCCGGCCGCGAGGTGAAGTTCAATCCGGCTGAGAAGCCGGAAGTCAGCAACCTGATGAGCATCTACTCGCACTGTGCGGGGCTTACGCTTGATGAAATCGAAGCGCGATATGAGGGGCAAGGTTACGGCGCGTTCAAGAAGGATCTGGCAGAGCATGTCGTTGCAAAGCTTGAGCCGCTGCAGCAGCGTTATGCGGAAATCCGCAGCTCGGGCGAAATTCATGAGATTCTCAAGCAAGGTGCGGAACGTGTATCCGTCATTGCCGATAAGACGCTTCGTGATGCGAAAGAGAGAATGGGCTTCCTTCTGCCGCGTTCTTAAGTTTCCTATATTGTAAGAAAGCTTAACGCCGCAGCCAAGGGAGGCTTCATCCTTGATTGCGGCGTTTCATTTTGGCATTAACGACAAACCCGGCACCGATACTGCAGATGGTCAATATGAACATCAGCACGGCAACCCACCCATTATAGCTAATGGAAATAGCTGTGGCACTCATGAGCAATACCGATAAAACCGCGAAAAACAAAGCCATTGGCTTCGACATTTGCGCACTCTCCTTAACCTTATAAAATTGTTTTTAAACTTTAGCATATTCTTCTCGCAAACGAATCATAATAAGTTTGCAACACACCATCGTAAGAGATGAAAGGAGAAATTCCACATGGCAGGACAACAATCTCGTAGCAGCAATACGCTGGTCGTACCGCAAGCAACCGCAGCGCTTCAACAAATGAAGTTTGAGGCAGCGCAAGAGTTGGGTATTCAAATTCCTTCAGACGGCTACTATGGCAACGTCTCGACTCGAGACGCAGGTTCATTGGGCGGCTACATCACTCGTAAACTCGTCCAAATTGCGGAACAGCAACTATCGGGTCAATCCAACTACCGTTAGAACGCTGCTAAGCAATAAATAATTACCGAAGAGTAACAGTCAGAAGCTCAAGGGCAACCTTGAGCTTCTGCTTTGTATGTTTACAGAATCAAATGTACTTATTGTTTCTTTCGAATAAGCTTCCTAAACGATAACAAGCGAAAAGCCTCTTCTATTGTGCAAGAAGAGGCTTCTCTAAGTCAATACGTATTCATTCTCAGCCGCTTCTGCAGCCGATCCTCGCTTAGCCATCCGACATAGGAGCCTAGTGTTTTAAACTCTGTATCCATCAGCAGCACCCCGACAAATGGATATTGCTTGCGATGACGATAACGCACATCCGACCAGCGAACTTCATAGCCCCAAGGATGCTCCTGCACCTCGGCGCAGGCGAAGGAGGTGAAGTAGAGGAAGGCACGAATGGAATGATCGTTCTTAGACTTCTCAACGGCGGGATGATCAGAGCATTTGGCTCGATCCATCCAGCGCAGCTTGCCTTGCCGATAATCACCGATAAAGAAGGAGTCGTCAGCGCGGCGTTTCACGACATTCCAATCATATAGCGATATGGTTGGAATCAAGATATAACGGTCACCGGCCTCATGCACGGTATCGATACGCACGAGCTGCTTCTGAAGCGCGTAATGCGCTGCCGTTCGCCAGCAATAGTAGACAATTAAGAAGGCGTAGAGCAGCGGGAATACGATTTGCGGATTTCCGATCTTAAGCCCCCACATTACGATCGCAATGAGATGAGCCAAGAAGATGACCGGGTCGAAAATATGGATAATGTTCCACGAAATCCATTTCTGATTGAACGGCCGCATCGCCTGCGTGCCGTACGTATTGAACAAGTCTACGAATACATGGACGACGACAGCGAGCAGTACCCAGCCCCCTAGATGGAGCCATGGAAGCTGAAAGCGAAATATCGATTGGAGCAGCAGGGTGATTAGCGCGGTCCAGATGCCAATGGCCGGCAGGGAATGTGATGCGCCGCGGTGGTTTCGGATGTAAGCCGCATTGCTCTTGAAGCGCAGCAATCCATCGAGATCGGGAGCTTGTGAACCAAGCACTGTGCCGATCAGCACGGCGGCATAGAGCGTTTGGTCAGAGGCGACGGCGGGATCAACAGAGGCGAGCCCTGCGAGTCCGAGTCCCATGACCAAATGCGTTCCGCTATCCATACAGGGAACCTCCTCGTGTTAAATATGCCTTGGTGTGGAAATGCTCAATCTGTGTAAAAATAAGAAAGTTGATACTTCTATTTGTACGCTTAAGTATTTTCCGAATCGTGGGCGATTATAAATAAATATTTGTTAACTCGGATTTGGGCCCCGAGAGGCTCAATAACTTTGCTGTCGAAAGGAAGAATGGCACATGTATATCTGCTTTGTTGAGTATCATATTGCACCTGAAAGTGAAGCCTTATATCGTAGCTGGATTGCGGACAAGCCCGGCAATGGCGAAGCGTTCAAGCTGTACGAGGGCACCGACCAGCCGCTTCTCTTCGTTGAGATGTGGGAAGCGGCGAGCGAGCAGGAAGCGACGGACATCAAAAAAGAACGCTGCGGGGAGCGTTCTTCTTGGCGGGAGATGTCACAGTGGGTGCCGGGCGGCGTCCCTAAAGTCCATGCTTGGACCTTTAAGCCGATTAGCGGCCTGTCGGTACCGGAGTAGCTACCGGCGTCGTATTCGTAATCGTTTGGCCGTTAAACGTATATTCGTAGTTGATCGGGCCATCGAATGTAACGTAATCGAGATTAAGCGTAAGCAGTAAGTAACGCATTCCTGTCGACGGATCGCTGATAATGATATGATCGCGTCCAGCGGCTTCGATGATTCCGCGGAATACTTTGGCGTTCCATTCCCGGTTGTTCTCGTACGTCATATAAAAGGTTGCCATTTTACCGCGGTTCATCCGCAGAATATTCTCTACATAAGACTCTTCACTAACCGGAACCGTTACGACATTACCGCCGGACGGTGTAATGAATGAACCACTTGGTACCATGGGCGGAGCCATAGAAGCACCTGCAACGAAAGGTGTTGGCACCGCTGTCGGCATTGGTGTCGCTGTCGGATGCTGGTAGTAGCCGTAGCCGCCATACCCCCCGCCCGGGAACCCCCCCGTATTTGCTGGACTAACCGCTGTATTGTACCCATAACCGTTTGACATAAGAATTAATTCCTCGCTTTCGCATTATCAACTTTAAAAGGATCATTAATAAACTGCCGGGCACTCGCTCTGTTTCGGAGAATAGAAGCAATGTGCCTTGAATTTACCGACGAGCCTCTGATCCCACCATGTTGGAGGGCAACTGCCTGCCGGACGGAAGTACCACAATGCGTTCGTTGAAGGCCACAGGCGTTCACCGTTTATGACGCGTTTGGCCAGTGCGAGCTCATTGTCTCTGGCAGCTTGATAGAAGTAGCCTTTCTGCGTTGCTTCGAATCCCCCGGGGCTTTGGTATACCATCTGTTGAATGGTGCGAATGTTTTTGAAGTCGATGCAATTGCCCAGCACACGGTTGACACCAACATTACCTACCATCAACATGCCCTGGTTGCCTTCGCCTTCAGCTTCAGCGCGGAGGAGCCTTGCAAGCAGTTTGACTTCTTCGGAGTTGGATTTAATAGCTGCCATATCGCTTGAGTTCCACTTCCTTTCCATCAAGTGGGCCAATAACCACATTGATAGTGTATTGAGATATGGGCAAAATGGTTCCATAAGGTGTCAAATTCATGAACAAGAACCGCGAACATTGTCAACAGCTTGTTTTTTCGGTATGATAAAGAACGATTTTAAAACAAAAAAGATGGGTTAATTTTCACTCATAGGCATTGGAAGCGGGGAGACTGGCTGTGTTTAAAGAATATGTGGCCCTGACAAAACCGAACCTAGTAAGATTGAATGCTTTCGCGGGGTTTGGCGGGTTTTGGGTCGCTTCCAAATGGGATATTGATTGGTTGCTGCTGCTCTACATGCTGATTGGATCGGTCCTCACGATGGCTTCGGCATGTGTCATTAATAATTACTGGGATCGTGAGCTGGACAAGAAGATGGAACGCACGAAGAATCGCGCGCTTCCGACGAATCGTCTGAGTCCGACTAATGTATTGGTGTACGGGATCGTGCTTGGTATTGCAGGCGTTACCGTGCTGTTCACCATGGTGAATGCGCTGAGCGGCTGGCTCGGACTGCTTGGGTTTTTCGTGTATGTCGTCATATACACCATGTGGCTGAAGCGCACTTCGACTTGGAGCACGTCCATTGGCGGCGTTTCAGGCGCGATGCCTCCGGTAATCGGCTACTGCGCTGTAACCGGCGTTGTGGATGAAGGCGCATGGTTGTTGTTTGCACTCCTGTTTCTGTGGCAGCCTGCTCATTTCTGGTCGCTCGCAATCAGACGGGTGGAAGAGTATCGCGCGGCAGGTTTCCCGCTGCTGCCGGTCGTCAAAGGCGTTCATCGCACGAAGCTGCAAATGAACCCGTACATTCTGCTGTTGATTCCGACAGGAATTCTGTTCTTCACTTATGGTTACGTTGGTTATGCGTTTCTTATCATTTCGCTTCTCGGCGGTGTGCTCTGGCTGGTTCACACGTTGATCGGTCTTAAGGCGCAGGATAACAACAAATGGGCGAAAACGAATTTTATTATTTCCATTAACTATTTGATGATCGTATTTCTAGTCATGATCGTCGATACGAACGGCATCGGTTAGGAGGGCGATTCATGCCTATTATACGCAAATACGGATTTGCAATTGCAGTGCTGGCGTTATGTTTGGTCATGGCGATTTACTTGTACCTCTCCTCATCGAAAGATGCGAAGCCGAATTTGGATCAGAATTTGAAGGCACCGAGCTTTCAACTGACGGATTTGGATGGGAAGGAAGTAACGCTTGACGATTCCGAAGGTAAAGTGCGTGTTATTTACTTCTTCTATGCCAATTGCCCGGACATCTGCCCGCCTACGACTTATCTGATGACACAGGTGCAGGACAAGCTGAAGGAGAACGGAACCTTCGGCAAAGACGTGGAATTCATGTCGATCACCTTCGATCCGAAGCGCGATACGGCCGAGGCGATGCGGAAATTCGCCGGCAAGTTTGACATCGATGCGAGCGGCTGGAAGTTCCTCCGGGATGACAGCGAGGAACAAACGAAGCAGCTGATGAAGGACTTTGGCCTCGGACTTCTCAAAGATGAGGCAACAAACCTATTCACGCATACGGACACGATCACGTTCGTTGACCGGAAAGGCGTTGTTCGCAAATATTTAACGGGCTCGATCGACGAAACGCAAAGTCCGGAGAAGATTGTTAACGTCATAGACGCATTGGTAGAAGAGTAGCATGGCCATATTCTTATCGATATTATGGAACAACATCATCCCGTTGTCAGTCATGATTGCTATAGGCATCACGCTGCATCGGGTTTTTTCTTTGGACATCAAAACCTTATCCAAGCTGAACTTTTACTTGTTTTCACCGGCTATTATTTTTAAATTACTGTATACGACGGAGGTAACGCTGCAATCGGCGATGACCGTACTGTTGTTCTTCGTAATCTTTATGGGGCTTATGTATATCTGTGTGGAAGCAGTCATTCGGCTGCGGGGAATTGCCGGGGGAAGGCGCGGGGCGATGCGAAACAGCGTGCTGTTCTATAACAGTGCGAATTACGGCATTCCGCTCAATGAGCTTGTATTTGCCTCTAATCCGTTCACGTTGTCGATTCAAGTGCTGATTATGATGCTGCAGGCCTTGCTGCCGAACACCTACGGGATCTACAGCGTCAACGCACACCGAATTAGCGGCAAGGAGATTATACGGACGATTCTTAAGCAGCCGGTCATCTATGCGATTCCACTTGGGTTTCTGATGCGAGGTTTTCATGTACCGATCCCTCATGCCTTATCCGTACCGCTTGATTATTCGGCTAACGCCTTTATCGGTACGGCGCTTGTTACGCTTGGCGTTCAGCTGGGGAGTATGAAGTTTTCCATTCACAGCTTCATGGTGAAGGAAGTGCTGATTTCGTGCAGCATGCGTCTCTTACTGGGGCCGGTGCTGGCGTTTCTCGTGGTGTGGATGCTTGGACTGGATGGGCTGATGGCAAAGGCGCTCATCGTATCCTCCAGCGTACCAACCTCGCTTTCCAGTGTGCTGCTCGCAGTAGAGTTCGACAACGAGCAGGAATTTGCTTCGCAGGCTGTGTTGGCTTCAACTGTCTTAAGTATTGTAACGGTTACGCTCGTGATCTTCGTATTGAACGTTTAGCTTCTCGCTATTATAGGATTGAATCCTTAGAATCCATCTTCTTTACTCCATAGGGCGGTGCCTTGAGCAGGATACACGATGTATTCCTCGAGGCCCGCTTTTTCTAATTGCTCGATCAAGTATTCCTCAGGGGTCTTCTCTACACCGGGAAACCCGCGCCGCGTATGGATATGATCGGCATCCGGGAATGCATCCCGCAGCATGCCTCTGATTCGTCTGCCGGATGCATCATTATCGGTGAAAATGTATGCTTGACGGTCGCCGACCTGTCGGCGCAGCTTCTCGATCTGGTTGACACCCGGCGTGCCCATCGTGCAGAAAATCGGTGTCTCCTCCGCAAGCACACGGCGCAGCCGGCTTTTGTCGTTCTTGCCCTCTACAATGATGGCGATATCATCCATCGCAATTCTCACCTCTTTCCACCATCTTATTATATTCCACGGGACATGGAAAACGAAAAACGGCCTGCCGTTAGGCAAGCCGTTTATGTCCGTGATTTGGGGATGTGGATTAGTACCAGCCGCCACAGCCGCAAATTACAATGACGAGCAGGATGAAAAGCACCAGGATGGAACCAGCAGAAGTAAATGCGCCATGATGGCCATGTCCTCCGCGATCAGCATCTACGAATTGAGACATTGTGAATGTCACCCCTCTTTCGCATGATGTCTAACAGGGCGTTTGGGGCTCTGCTTCACTGTGTAAAGCATTCTAGCCTCTTGCCACACTGTAATGTATGCCCCTGAGTGATAACAGCCCTGTGCAGTTACCCAGTTCCGGAAAAATGGGCGCTGGAGCTTGATCCACCTGCTTTGGTAGGCGAAGCATAGAAGGGGAGCACGCAAACGGCGATCATGAGGCTGAGGAAAGCAATGTAGTAAGGGGAGATAAATTCGCGTAACTGCCCCGCAAGCATCGGGCCCATGAAGGCGCCGATGGAGAAGGCGATGGATAAGATCGAGAACATCCGGCCATATCGGGTCCCGCCGCTTCGTTCGATGAGGAGCGAGGACAGTGCCGGGAAGATGACGCCTTTGGCCATGCCGACGAATAACAGCATGACCATGAAGGGAAGCGGGACACCGGCTGCAATGGCGAAATAAGTAAGTGCCAGCATGAAGGCTCCCCATAATGAGCGAAGAAACGGCGAGAGCTTGTTGAGGAACAGCATGCTGAGCGTGAACAGTGCGCCAAGGCTGACGACGGAGAACAAGAGCCCTGTTGTCATCATTCCTTCCTTCGTGGTCGACATTAGCGGCAGCTCGAAGGAAAGGATGCCTTGGGCACAGCTCATGGCAATGGGCAACGTGAAGATCAGCCATGGTATGGGAGGTGCCGGCTCCTTCGCGGCTCCCCGCATGCCAAGCGCCTCAGCATTCGCTTGCGTTGCCAGCGCTGTGGACTCCGGCGTAGTAGCTTTCAGAGGCGCTAATTCGCGGATAAAGAACATCGCGCAAGCAGCTGTCGCGATCAGAATCCAGCCGAGCACGGTGAAAGCCGTCGTGAAGCCAATCTGGGCAACGAGATAAGCGCCGACTGCAGGCGAGATTACCGATGCGACGGTATGCACAAGGCCATTGCCGGCCATGAGCTTGCGCTGCCGGATTTGGCTTGTAGCAATGCGTGCGAGCAGCGACATACAGGCCGGTGACAGAAAGGCGAGTACGAATCCGCTAATCGATCGGAGCACAAGCAGCTGCCATGGATTCGTCACCATGGCTTGCAGCAGCAGGATGCCGCCGGCAGCAGCCAGGCTGAAGACGATGAATAGCCGGCTGCCGAAACGGTCGACCCCATAACCGGCTATGAGATTGCCCGGCAGATGGGTGATGGAGTAAAGTCCCATCATCAGCCCGATAAAGGACGGTGCCGCGCCGAGCGAGACGGCAAATGGGGTCAAGATGGGATACTGGGCATGTAGATCAAAGAATGCCACAAACAGAAACAAATACAGCCAAATCGCAGTTTTCACGGGAATCCTCCTTCGGATTTGCATAAGCGCGCAGCGATATCGGTGTGGACAGTATGTTACTACTTGTACGCTTGGCCGGGCCGTGATATGTCTCACGGCGTTCAGTTGGTTTACGGTGGTAGGGTCATGGGTTATAATGTTTTGTATGTAGACTTTTTGGCAGGTATAATGGAGGAGACCAATCGATGGGCTTGGATTTTAACTATGATTTGGACACGTACGTACAATTCTTCAAGGACAAATGGCTATTTCTGGTTATAGCGCTGGTTGTGCTGTTCATCGTCGTTCGTATCGTAAAGACGGTCGTGAAATGGCTGATCGTGGTGGCTATTCTTGCAGGCGTCGTATTCTATAGCGGACATTCGCTTGAAGAATTGAAGAATCTCGGATCCGAGCTCGGTACGAAGGTTGCGGACAGCGTGAAGCAAGAGGCAATCTCAGCGATGGCCGGCGAAGCGCAGGATGCTACATTTACGACGAACAGCGACGGTACGTTTACGGTGAAAACCAAGAACTTAGAGCTGGACGGAACACCTGGTGAGAAAGAAGTGAAAGTGACCTTCCGCGGTACGCCGCTTGGCACTTGGAAGATTGATGCGACAATCCAATCCTTAATTGATCAAGCAAAGAAGAACGTCTAGTCTAGCCGAAGGCAAGTTTATGGACAAGTCTACGTTTAGGCGATGGAAGGAGGCTTCATCATGAATGCTTGGGTCGCTCCCTTATTGAAACCGGAACCGGTTGCGCTCATGGTGCTGATTATCCTGCTTGGCTCATTCATTCAAGGCATGAGAAGAGGTGCGTCGGGATCCGCGAAGCACCTTTTCTTTTTTATTTGGCAAGCGATTTCGGTCGTGATTGCGCTTGTGCTTGCCGGTAAAGGGGCTTCGCGGCTATCGCCGGTAATCCGTGATTGGCTGGAAGCCAGACACATCGTCGTGCCGCAGGAAGAGCTCAGTGCTGGGAAAGAGCTATGGTACACGGTAGTGACCAGCCTGCGTGACTTTGAGCTGCTTCGCTTCGGCGTGCTGTTTCTGATCTTGTACTCGTTCGTCCGATACTTGCTTCGGCTGCTGGAGCCGCTATGCTACATGCTCTATGATGCGCTGGTGCGGCCGGCGAACCAGGCGGATCAGGTCATTCGGCAGGGCCGGGCTTCCGCTTATGGCAAGCTCTCCGGAACTGCGAGCAGGACGACCGGGGCATTAATCGGCGCACTGCTGGGCGGAGGACGAGCCTTTCTTGTTATTGCCGTGCTGTTTGTGTATGTCACACTTGCTCCTCATGCGCTTGGAGCGGATGCCATTCGGGCGTCTGCGATTTACGCGAAGACGGCAGCGGAGCTGCTGGACCCGGTTGCAGGCGATGTGCTGAAGCGCGGACCGGTCATTACCGACGCGGTTCAGGCGGAGTTTCGCCGTGTGCTGCAGCGCAAATATGAGGTTATCGATGCAGCGGTCCCTGCCAACATTGAGGCCGCTGCGGCAGAAGTGACGAAACAATCGGATGATGACGAGGCGAAGGCGCGGGCACTCTATGATTGGATCGGATCACGTATTGCATATGACTGGGATAAAGCCAATAATTATGTAGAGCAAGGTGTTTGGAAAGAACAAACGCCAACTGAAACTTTTGATACCCGAAAAGGCGTCTGTATAGATGTGGCTAGATTGTATGCGGTGATGGCGCGTTCAGTCGGGCTTGATGTGCGTGTCGTTACGGGACTCGGCGCAACAGGCAACGGCAGTTATGGACCCCATGCTTGGAATGAGGTGCGTTTGGCAAGCAGCGGTGCTTGGATTCCGCTTGACGCAACATGGGCCTCCTCAGGCGATTGGTTTAACCCGGCTGGGTTCTCGAGCACGCATATAAGGGAAACTTGACCGTGTAGAAAGGAGATTTACAGTGGTGCAGGATGATCCGCAGAAGCGGGAGATTGTGAACCGGCGACATTTCTCGTTCCGGTTGAACTTATTCTTTTTTGCTACGTTTTTCGTATTCAGTGTACTTATTGTTCGATTAGCTATTTTGCAGTTTGTTGAAGGGCCCTCTCTGCGTGAGGAAGAAGAGAAGCGGGGCTCGAAGGATGTCCTGATCCCGCCGATTCGCGGCAATATTTATGACTCGGGCGGTGCGCCGATTGCCTATTCGACTTCGACCCAGTCGCTCCATTACAGCATAGAGCCGGGAACGAAGAAGGCAGATTCGATCGCCATGGCTCAGAAGCTGTTTGACGTGTTTCAGAAATACGGAAACCCAAAGGCTGCCGTGTCTTTAGAGCAAATTATTAAAAATATGGATCTGGACTACAAGAAAAATACGGTCACTGTCCCTAGGCGCATCAAGAGTGGTTTGACTCAGCAGGAGATTGCCTACTTCATGGAGAACCGCGACTTGTATCAAGGGATCGATATTGTAGAGGAAAGCATTCGGCATTACGATACGAGCCAGTTTGCTGTCCAATTAGTCGGCTACCTGAAGAAATTCGGCGGCGGTGCAGAGAACAATCTGTATAAGGATCGCGCCAAAACCGATGATCCTCGCCTGAAATATTTGCAGCAGGAGGATGTCGGCTACGACGGGCTGGAGTATATGTTCCAGGACGTGCTGCGGGGCAAGAACGGATTGAAGACGTATCCGGTGAACGCCGCAAGCCGAGTTATTGGACCGCCGGTCATTACGAAGCCGGATAAAGGCGATAACGTTTATCTGACTATCAATCGTAATGTTCAAGAAACAGCGGAACAAGCAATCATGGATCAGCTTCATTTTCTGCAAACGACGTCGGATCCTGATCGCCATGAGAAAAATGCGAAGACCGGCTACGCGGTAGCGATGGAGGTCAAGACCGGTAAAATCATTGCGATGGCCAGCATGCCGGATTACAATCCGAACATCTGGGAAGGCGGCACGATCAGCAAGGATGATTATGACAGCATTCAGTATGTGCTGCAGAATGGTACGATCAGCTCGGTAATCGGTCCTTATAGCGATCCGAAGGAGCAGCGTAAGCATCCATCTTCCGTCGTTTTCCTTGGTTCCACGCAGAAGCCGTTGTCTATCCTGATCGGGCTGAACGAGAAGCTTTTCACAACGACGACAACTTATACAGATACCGGCTCGTTCTTTTACGGTCGGGAAGGCTCAACCCGCCGCAGAATCGGGAATGCCAAAGGGCATGTGTACGGTGTGCTTGATCCCGCCAAAGCCATCGCGAAATCCTCCAACCCCTTCATGGCCAAGATGGTCGGGGATGCGCTTTACAGAAAAGAGCCGAAGAACGGCGTAGAGATCTGGGATTCCTACGTGAAACAATTCGGCCTTGGCGTAAATACCGAAAGCGGACTTCATAACGAGAGCAAAGGCGTTATCGGGTACTTCCACGAGAAAGAAGCTGCCAGTGTGCAGTCTGCATTAATTCTGGCTTCTTTCGGCCAGATGGGACGATATACGACGCTGCAGCTTGCCCAATATGCAGCAACGCTTGCCAGCCATGGCAAACGAATGAAGCCGCAGTTCGTGAAGGAAATCCGCGATGCGGATGGCAAGGTTGTGCAGGGCTTTCAGCCTGAGGTGCTCAATACCGTTAATTTCCCGGAGAAATATTGGGATGAGATCGAGGATGGCATGTCGAATGTTAGCGTAACTGAGTTCAACAACGCACCTTACAAGGTGCTCCGGAAAACCGGTACTTCGCAGCAGCAAGTTAGTGGAGCAACCGTTGAGAACTCCGTGTTTATCGCGTCTGCCCCTGCGGAAGACCCTGTTATTGCGGTAGCGGTTGTTATTCCGGAAGGCGGCTTTGGCGCTTATGGCGCGGCTCCTGTTGCGCGTAAGATTCTCGACGCGTATGACGATGCAATCGGGATGAACGGCGTGCCGAAGAAGCCGAAGGTTCCGGCGAAGGCACCTGTGCCACCAACGACGAACGGTACCGCCGGAACTCCGGCAGGTACGACAACGGAGAACGGCAAGACGGATACGACACAATGAGATGAGCATTTCACAGCGATACATGAGGGTTGTCCCGAAGTCAAGTTGGCTTTCGGGGCAGCCTTTTTAATGGGGAATAAGTTGCACATGAGAAACATTTTTGCATAAGATAAAACATGAAAGGATGCCATCCAATACCGCAAGGAGGGATCCATATGCGCCGTTCCAAGAAGCACGCCGCCCTTCGTCGCTTGCTGTACGCTATTTTATTTCTTACCGGTACACTTCTAGGGGTATAAGAGCAAGATGGAACACAAAAAGCACAAGATTGAATAACGCGTTTACGTGCAGGACTCACTATAATTAGAAAAGTAACGAGGCGCGATTGCCGCGGACGTTCATGGAGCAGGTTTGGATTCTGTTCAGAGTGTGCTAAAATTGGTACATTGATCGGTTGCAGTATTTGCAGTTCGCTTTATAGGGAGGGCTTCATGGGAACAATCAAGCTAGTCGCACTCGATATGGATGGAACATTGCTTAACGATCGGCAAGAGATTAGCAGTGAGAATGCGAAGTGGATTCACCGAGCGCTGGATGCCGGCGTAACCGTTTGTTTCGCGACCGGACGAGGCTTTCCGAGCGCACTGCCTTATGCAGAGCAGCTGAAGCTGGATACACCGATGATTACGGTGAACGGCGGGGAAATTTGGAAGCGTCCGCATGTGCTTCACAAGCGCACACTGATGTCGGCATCAACGTTGAAGCGTCTCCACGAGGAAGCATTAAAGTATCCGGAATGCTGGTACTGGGCTTATTCCACGATGGGGATCTACAACAAGGAACAGTGGATCGAGCCTGCCGGCGATTACGAGAATCATCATTGGCTGAAATTCGGTTATCACACCGAGGACGCGGCAACGCGCGAAGCTATTCTGAGAGAGACCTCAAGCTGGGGCGGGCTGGAGATTACGAATTCCTCGCCGTGGAATCTGGAGATGAATCCGGAAGGTGTATCCAAGGCTTCGGCCATTCGCGAGCTGTGCACGCTGCTTGGCATCGACATGTCGGAGGTTGCCGCAATGGGCGACAGCTTGAACGATATCGCGATGATCCGAGCCGTGGGTCTAGGCGTTGCGATGGGCAATGCGCAGGACGAAGTGAAGGCTGCGGCGGATGTCGTCACGGTGCATCACAATGAGGATGCGGTTGCGCGAGTGATTCAGGACTATGTGCTGAGGGGATGAGTACAGCATGGAGATAGCCGGTTGGATCTTAGTCATCATCTTGTTTGTGATTGGTATGGCCGGAGCCATTTATCCGATTCTGCCGGGTGCGCTTGCGATCTACGCGGCATTCTTCGTTTATGGCTTCTTTATCTCGTTCTCTCCGTTTGGCTTCTGGTTCTGGACGATCCAGTCACTCATCGTCATTGCGCTGTTTATCGCGGATTATGCCGTCAGTGCGTGGGGCGTCAAGAAGTATGGAGGCTCCAGGGCCTCGGTGATAGGCAGTACGATCGGATTGATTATCGGACCATTCGTCATTCCTGCCTTCGGTATCATTCTTGGACCGCTGCTTGGCGCAGTAATCGGTGAGCTGTTTGCCGGCGCGAAAGTGGACAAGGCCCTCAAAGCAGGGCTTGGTGCGGTAGTTGGGTTGTTCTCCAGCATGGTCGCCAAATTTATTATGCAAGCGGCTATGATTATTATTTTTATCATTTGGATCTAATTTGAGGAGGCAGACGAAGTTGATTAAAGTTACAGTATGGAACGAGTTTATGCATGAGAAATCCAATGAGGCCGTCATTAAGGTTTATCCGGATGGGATTCATACCGCTATTAAAGCAGGTATCGGCACGGACGGCTTCGAAGTAGCGACAGCTACATTGGAACAGCCTGAGCACGGCTTGACGGAGGAAGTGCTTGCGAATACGGACGTTCTGATCTGGTGGGGCCACATGGCTCACGATAAAGTGGAAGATGAGATCGTTGAGCGTGTACATAAACGCGTTATGAATGGCATGGGTCTGATCGTGCTTCATTCCGGTCACTTCTCTAAGATCTTCAAGAAGCTCATGGGCACAGGCTGCGACCTGAAATGGCGCGAAGCCGATGAGAAGGAGCGGATCTGGACCGTTAATCCGGCTCACCCGATCGCCGCAGGCATTCCGGAGCATTTCGAGATGGAACGCGAAGAAATGTACGGCGAGCACTTCGACATTCCACAGCCGGATGATCTCGTATTTGTCAGCTGGTTCGAAGGCGGCGAAGTATTCCGCAGCGGCTGCACTTGGCACCGCGGTCAAGGCAAAGTGTTCTACTTCCGCCCCGGTCACGAGACTTACCCGACTTATTACAACGAAACGATCCTTCAAGTAATTAAGAACGGTATCCGCTGGGCGGCTCCATCCAATGCGGCAGCACCGGTTCGGGGTCACCATCAACCGCTTGAAGTTATCAAAGCGAAATAAAGTTAGTGGTCAGGAGAACCAATGGTTAAAAAGGATTCTTTAATCAAAGGCACTATCATACTCGCAGCGGCAGCGCTGGTCGCCCGGTTTCTCGGGATCTTCCAGCGCATTCCGCTGGACTATATGACAGACAGCAACGGCGGCGGTTATTTTACCGTCGCTAATAATATTTATTTAATGCTTCTTATCGTAGCAACCGGAGGCATCCCAAGCGCAATCAGCAAAATGGTCTCTGAGCGGTATGCACAGGGCCGTCCGGATGAAGCGAAGCGGATTTACAAAGCGGCGCTCATATTCGGTTCAATTACCGGCGTGGTCATCACGATTCTGCTGCTTGTATTTGCTCCATTCTATGCGACGCATATCGCCGAGAACCCCGGCGCTGATTTGGCCGTGCGGGCCATTGCGCCTGCGCTGCTGTTCTTCCCGATCATTGCGATGATGAGAGGATACTTCCAAGGTCGTCAGCTTATGGCAGCCGGGGGCATCTCTCAAATCATTGAGCAAATTCTCCGTGTTATTACAGCGGTAGGCTTAGCTTATATCGTACTTGCTTGGGGCTGGGGACAGAGCTGGATTGCCGCTGCTGCGACCTTCGGGAGTGTGTTCGGGAGTGTCGGCGCTTTCTGCGTGATGCTATTCTACGCCAGGAAGCTGCGCAGACATGATGCGCTGGAGAAAGCCGGAGCTCCGGTGGCGGAGACGAAATCGGCTGCTAAGACGGGTCGTGCACCTCTGTCATTTAAGACGATTTATAAGGAAATGTTCCGAATATCAGTGCCGATCGTCATTACCTCGATGACCGTGCAATTTATTTATTTCTTTGACACGTCGCTCTTCATGAAGCTGACGCACGGGTATTACAACGCCGATGATGCGCGTCAAACGCTGGACTGGCTTGGGTTAAAGGCGCAGGCGTTGGCGGGCATTCCACCGATTCTGGCGATCGCGCTCAGTCAATCGATGATCCCGGTCATATCCGCTGCGTATTCCGTGCGTAATATGACAGAGGTAGAGCGTCAAGCCTCGCTCGTCATGCGCATAGTTGTCTTTACAGGCGTACCGGTTGCGCTCATTATGACGATTGCCGCTACGTCGATTAATGGTTTGCTCTTCGCGAATACAGGCGGTAGTTTGGCGATTGCTGCATTGACGGCCGGAACGATTTTCCAAATAACGATGATGACTAGCAATACCGTTCTAACCAGCATGAACAAGCCGCATATGCCGATGCGCCATGCTTTGATCGGTATTGTCGTAAAGGTTGTGACGAGCCTGGCTCTGGCGCCGTTCATGGGCGTTTACGGTCTGATCCTCTCATCGACGATTTGCTTTATGACGATTGCATCGCTCAATTTCCGCGCCATTCGCAAGGAAATTTCGCTGTCTATCCTCGGACGGCGTTGGGTCGGTTATGCCATTACGATCGTGGCGGCATCCGGCGCAGGCTGGCTCATCGATTATGTATGCAGACACTATATCAGCGGGATCCCGGCTAAGCTGACCTTCCTGATATCCTGTATCGCTGCAGGAGGCATCTCGTTCGGACTCTATGTCGCGCTGCTTGTGCTTCTTCGTGTCGTGAAGGCCGAAGATGTTCGGCAGTTCCCGGGGCCGCTGCGCAAGCTGCTGAACCCGCTGATGCGAGTTGCGGCGCGCTCATAAATACTGGATTGTTATTCCCACAAATTCCTCTTCATGGTAAAATGGACCTTAGTCTTTTTACCGCTGGAGAGGAGTTTTTTTATTGAAAAAGTGGCCCAGGTTGTGGAGAAATTCATGCTTACTGTTATTATCGATTCTAATATTGATTATGGCCGGATGTCAGGCACTCGGCGGCGTAGATTTCAATGCGATGCTGAAGCAGTCGCTGAAGGTTACCTCGTATGAAGGCAGCCAGTCGGTGGAATTCAAGCTGCTGTTGAAGGAAAATGCGCTTGTTGATGCTACAGATGAAGAGAAAGCAGTGCTCGATTTGATATCATCGGTCAAGCTTCAGCTTGACCATGTGATGGTCGCGCAAGCCGGTGCCATGTCCGTTACGGGCAAGCTGTCGCTTGGCGAGAAATCCATTGCGTTTAACGCTCAGATGGATGACAAGCTGACTGTGATTGACCTTGAAGGGGCGAAACGCCCGATCGTCATACATATGGCTAGTCTGACAGGTTCGGAGGAAGAAGGCGGATCAGGGCTTGACGATGCCACAGAAGCTAAGCTGACGGAAACCGTCAAGCAGATGATGGATGTCGCAGGCGACTATACGATTCATAATCTGCCGAATCCGAAGCACTTGTCCGTTAATGTCGGGCAAGAGCAAGTAGCCGACGAAACCGTAAACGGGATGAAAGTTCATGCGGAGCTGACAGGCATCGAGCTGTGGGATTGGGCGAAATCTTACGTAGAAGCGCTTCTTAGCGATAAGGCTGGGCTGAAAGACATGCTCACCCAATTGCTTGAGCTGGTTCAAAGTCAGAGTGATGCCTTGAAATCTACCGGTGCAGAGAGCATATTCGGTTCGCTGCCTGAAGAAGAGATCGATGGGGAGAGCGTAGAGGAAGCGACCGACAGCGTTGTGGAAATGCTAACGGAGCTGAAGGATGGAATGGCTCAAACCGAGCTGGAAGATCAAGAGCAGCTTAATCAGATTTTAACCAAAGATACGTATGTGAAAGGCGAGCTGTTTATCGACAGCAAGCTTGATATACGCAAGTCGGTAATCGAGGCATCGATTAAACCGAATCTGGCCGCGTTAGATGCTTTGGCTGCTGAAGCAGACGAGGCTGCAGAAGCAACGGTTGGTGAGGAAGAATTCGATGAGGTTCATATAGGAATAGGTGAGCTGGAAGACGCCTCTCCGATTGAAGGCATCTGGCTCAAAGTGACGACCGATCGCTGGAATGTGAACGGCAGCGTGACGCCGGATCAGCCGGTAGCGCCACGTCTTGCGATCGATGGCGAGCAATTGATGGAGATGGAGGGCTATGAAGTTCTTCGCACACTCGAGCCGGATTCCGTCTTATACAGCTTGCTACGAGAACAAGCGCACATTAGCAAACAAGCGATTACGATGTATGCCGCATACAGTGCAACTCCGCCGATTATAACGCCTGACGGCATAACGCTGATTCCGCTTCGCCGAACCGTTAACGGCTTCCATGCAACTATTCGGAAGGAAGCAGGCACACTAGTCGTATACGATGATGCGACCGGTTCTACGCTGGGGATGAGAACAGGCAGCAATAGTGTTAAACTAAACGGAAAGACCGTGACATGGAGCTTCCCGCCTACGGTCATCAACGGTGTCACTTATGTACCAGCACGCGATTTCGTGAAGGCGTTCGGCGGAACGCTGCAATGGAATACAGACGATTTCGAGGATGACTATCTGGTCATTTCACGCGAACCCTAACAAGGCTTCAACATTGAAAGGAGTACAACATTATCATGCAGATGATTACAACTGAACAAGCATTCCGAGATGCGGTCAACCGCGAGGATCTCGTAACGGTAGCGGTTTTCAAGACTACCTGGTGCAAGGATTGCCATTATATCGAGCCATTCATGCCTGATATCGAAAGCAGCTATGGAGACCGCATTCAGTTTCTGCAGATTGATCGCGACGATTTGCCGGATCTATGCAGTGAGCTGAACATTCTTGGCATTCCAAGCTTTATCGCGTTCAAGAAAGGGCAGGAGCTCGTTCGTTTCGTCAGCAAGCTGCGCAAGTCACGGGAGGAAATTGAGCAGTTTCTGGATCGGGCCGTACAAGTGGCGGAAGCACTTCCGAGTTCATAACGTAAACCCGGGTAAGGGAAGCCCGCAATGTGTCCGAATTGGCGCAGAGCGGGCTTTTCTATCTCGGAGTGAGGGCAGGCTGTGTTCACAGTTTGAACATGGTATTTGCCAACATAGTTCGTTATAATTGAGGTGATTCTTTCTGGAAGTTAGGTGGACATGTTGAATTCTAACCGATATCGTGCGCTTGCGATTGTAACGTGCATAGGGATGTTTTTGGTGTTGATTGCCGGTGCGCTTGTGACGAATACAGACTCCGGTCGCGGTTGTGGAACCGATTGGCCGCTATGTAACGGCAAATTTATACCGGCGTATACGCTGGAATCGTTAATCGAGTATTCGCACCGTTTGATTAGCGGAGGCATCGGCCTGCTTGTGCTTGCGACATTTATTGCAACGCTGAAGTGGTACCGCTCTTTCAAAGAGCCGATTATTTACGCGTCAGGCTCAGGCTTCTTCACCTTATTGCAGGCTTTGCTCGGCGCTGCTGCGGTTGTATGGCCGACAACACCTGCCGTTCTCGCCCTTCACTTTGGGTTCTCTATTATGGCCTTCATGTTTACGCTGCTGCTTCTCTTATGGACCGGTAGGATGAAGAGAGGCGAGCTAACGGACAAGCCTGCTGCTCGTGTACCTCAATCCGTGTTTTACATGTCATTAGCTATTCTGATCTATAGCTATTTCGTTATTTACTTGGGTGCCTTTATCCGGCACACCGATTCAGCGGGCGGATGCATCGGCTGGCCGCTGTGCAACGGCGACCTTATTCCCGATATGGAAGGCGCCACAAGTTACGTCTTCATTCACCGAGTTGCTGCCGCCGTACTGTTCATTCTGATTACCTGGTTAATGATGCATGTGAAGCGCGTAGCGAGCGGAAATCAAGCGCTTCGCAGTACGATATTTCTCGTTTTCGTGCTTGTCGTCAGCCAAGTTCTGAGCGGAGCACTGCTTACGAAGACGATCGGCAATGAGGATTGGTTTGTTTTCACAAGTATATTGCACAATATCATCATCTCCATCCTGTTCGGGATTCTGTGCGACTTTATGATTCGAGCATGGAAGTGGCGCGAAGGACGAGGTTAATGCATTTCTAAGAAGACAACTTGTAACTTCAGGAGGACTGCCTAGTGCTTAGAATGCTGTTTGGTGAACCGCCGCGTGTCTCGGATGGCAAACTGCTTGAAACTTTGCAAGCGATGGAGCAGTACGCTGCTGCGCTTCATAAGTTAATCGAGCAGAGTCATGATGAGAATCACAAGCTTCGCAAATACGAAATTTACACACTTGGTCTTATTTCCTCGCTGGATGAGCTTGAGCAAAGTCAATATGCGGCGCGCAAATTCAGCGGCATGATTACGTCGGCTTCCTATTCGGTTATGTCTCCTGAAGAACAGTTGAATTATCACCGCTACGTGTACTTTGACAAGAATGCCTTCATCCGGCTGTTCTCGCTGCTTGATAAACTGGGTACGCTGATGAACGACTATCTTGGTTTACAAACAGAGCGGGTTAAGCCGCATTTCTCGTATTTCACCGTGCTGCGTACGATGGTGCAGCGGAAGGCATATTCAGAGCTGGCGCTGCCTCTATTCGAGCTCAAGGAGCTTGGTAAACCGACGATGAACCGAATCCGCAAACGGCGGAATACGGAGATCCATTTTATGAATTCGGAAATGCAGGACGATCTCAGACAAAGCCATGATTCATATTCAGAGCAGCATCAACTGGAGAATATTTCGCAGCAAATGAGCGATCTGGATGAAATGATGGATATGGTGCTGGACACATTGAAGCTAACCTTTCACCATGCTTATCGCCAGATGAGAAAATGATCTGAACTTGGGAGGGTGCCCATGGAGCTGGAAGGACGAACGGCTTTAATTACAGGCAGTGCGAAGGGTTTAGGCAAAATGACAGCGATGTCACTGGCTCAAATGGGCTGCGACATCGTACTGAACTATAAATCAAGCGAGCAGGAGGCGCTCTTGCTCGCTGAGGAAATTATCCGGCAATTCGGCGTTCGCGCAACAGCAATAGGCGCTGACATCGCCGTTCAAGGCGATGTAGCTCGTCTGGCCGCAGAGGCGCAGGCATGGTCGCAAACGGGCAGCATTGATATTCTGATCAATAACGCCGGCCCATTCATTCGCGAACGGCGGTTATTCGCGGATTATTCCGCAGAAGAAGTGATCGGCTTGGTAAACGGCAATTTGCTTGGCGTTATGCTGCTCGACCACCATTTGCTCGCAGGGATGCGCAATCGGCAGTGGGGACGTATTATCCACTTCGGCTTCGGTCATGCCGGAGAAGGCCGTGCATGGCCTCACAGAGCCGTCTATGCTTCTGCCAAGACGGGACTCGTATCCTTCACGAAGACGCTGGCTGTCGAAGAGGCAGGCAACGGCATTACGGTTCACATGGTTTGCCCTGGCGATATTCGCGGCGTGAACAAGGAGCGGACTATCGCGGAGGTTTCCGGTGAGCAAGATGACGAATCGCCGAGAGGGCGTCCCGGAAGCGGGGAGGATGTCGCCCGTGTCATTACGTTCCTATGCTTACCGCAATCGGATTATTTGACAGGAAACATCGTCGATGTAACCGGAGGTTTCGATCCGATTAAGACCTCCATTAAAACGTCATCCAACTAAACAAAAGAGTCTTGCCGTATCCGCCTTAGAGGCTGGATAACGGCAAGACTCTTTATTGTAAATAATGGGTGAAGAGGTTAAGAGATTAGAATACTTGCATAACCTCTTGTACGCCTTCGACTTCTTCAAGCAGAGCGCGTTCGATCCCTGCTTTAAGCGTAATTGTCGAGCTTGGGCAGCTGCCGCAAGCACCCACCAAACGAAGTTTCACAATGCCGTCCTCTACGTCGACGAGTTCAACGTCGCCGCCGTCGCGCTGCAAGAACGGGCGCAGCTTGTCAAGAACATCCAAAACTTCATCGTACATTGTGCTTTGTGCATTTTCACTCATTGCAATCCACTCCTTTCTCCCCTATTATAGTACAAAGCAGAGCAATTGAAAATGGATATCAACCACTCAAGTGTAGGTGAATAAATAAAAATGTTAAAAACTATGATAGAATTTTGTGCTAGCAATATGCACCACGGCACCGACCGTCTCATGAAGAAGCTAGAGGAAAATCCGGATTATGATGTGATCGAGTACGGCTGCCTGGGCAATTGCGGTGAATGCTATTTGGCTCCATTTGGTCTCGTGAATGGCGAGATCATCGCCGGCGAAACCATTGAAGAGTTGGAAGAACTAATGATGAAGGCCATTGTGAAGCAGCAGGCTGACCGTGAAGCATTAGATCGGCTGATCGATGATATGTAACCCATACTACCAGTTAGGTTCCATATCTTACTAGTTTAGCCGAAATGATGCTTCGACATCCATAAGACACCGCTCTTGAGAACACGTGGCACGCGGCCCATTAGAGGGGTACGGCCCATGAGTCCGAAGCCGGCTTTTTTACCAAGTGAACCGAGAACGCCTTTGAGCTTGATTTTGCCAAGTTTAGGTGTTTTGCCGCTCCATGTCGCTTGCATGACTTCCGCAACTTGTTTGCCTTGCCCTTCTGCAGCCTGGGCGCTTGGAGAGAACGGCAGGGAGGCGCAGTCGCCGACGATGAATACATCATTGTAATCCGGCAGCTGGTGGTTCTCATTAATGATGAGACGGCCTTGTGCGTCCTTCGGCAAGTTCATACGCTGAACCAGCGCAACAGGTTGAATACCTGCAGTCCAAACCGTTACGTCAGACAGAATAGGGCTTGGATTGTTCAGGTCATACAAGCAGCCTTCTTCAAGCTTATGCAGCGAAACATGACCGCGCATTTCCACTTCATGCTCGATAAACCACGATGAAACATATTCCTGCAGCTTACCCGGAAATGCAGACAGAATGCTCGGTCCGCGATCGACAATCCGGATATTGAGGTCAGGTCGACCTTCGCGCAGCTCCGATGCTACTTCTACACCGCTCAAACCACCGCCAACAATTGTGATTTGTCCGTATGGCTTCACATCGTTTAGTGCCAAATACGTTTTACGCGATCCGGAGAACGTCTGAATGCTGTTGGAGTACAGCTCCGCACCATCAATACCATGATATTTGTCCGTACAGCCAAGTGCGACTACGAGCCACTCGTATTCAAGCGGATCTTGGCCGGCAAGCTGGATATGCTTCGCATCCAAATCGATATCCGTTACTTCGCCATAAGTTACGATTAAACGTGGATCGGAAGGGAATGCAACACGCAGATCAATATCTGCAGCCGTTCCCGCTACTAAAGAATAATACTCCGTTTTCAACCCTTGAAACGGCATACGGTCAATAAGGACGACGATTGTGTCGTCTGGCAGTTCGCCCTCCAGCAAGGAATGGGCGACTGTAAGTCCTCCATAACCGCCGCCAAGAATGACAAAACGCTTCATTGTAATCCCAACTTTCTTTGTGTGCAATAAAAATCTTCTGCATTTCGTTAGTTATGCGGCGCCGGAAGCCGGCGTCCGCTGTTTGCTCTTACTCGTAGTATATGCCTCTGCGACCTAAGCCATCAGTGCTTGTCCTATCCAAAACGATGCCAAAACCTGCTTATTCGAAAACCTTCACTTCGTTGTAGAACGTATCGCGTTCAACCGGAATACGACCGGCCCCTTTAATGAGCCAGATCAAATCTTCGCGTGTAATGCCCTCTGGCGTAAGTGCGCCTGCTGCATGGCTGATCCGTTCTTTCACCATCGTGCCGTGTACATCGGAAGCGCCCATTGTAAGCGCAACTTGCGTGAGCTGTGTACCGATATTGATGAAATACGCTTTAATATGCTGGAAATTATCAAGCAGCAAGCGGCTGATCGCAATGGCCTTCAGATCGTCAAAGGCGGAGTTGCGGCGGCGAATGCTCGCTTTGGGGCTGATTGGCTGCATGGAAAGTGGAATGAACACTTGGAAGCCGTTCGTTTCATCCTGCAGCTCACGAATTTGAAGCATATGGTTGACGCGATCTTCGGTTTTCTCGACAGATCCGTAGAGCATGGTTGTGTGTGTGCGAAGACCAAGATTATGTGCCGTGCGATGTACCTCAAGATATTGGGAAACGTCGGCTTTGTCTACGCGCATCTTCTTGCGGTATTCGTCAGACAGAATTTCAGCGCCGCCGCCGGTTAAGCTTTGCAGGCCGGCTTTCATGAGCTCTTGAATAACTTCTCTGTAGCTTAGGCCGCTAATCCGCGAGAAAAAGTCGATTTCAGCAGCTGTGTACGCTTTGAGCGCAACATTAGGGAAGCGATCATGCAACGCTTGAAGCGAATCTACGTAGTATTGGAAAGGCACATGTGGATTATGGCCGCCGACGATATGGAATTCGCGTACATCAGGATGAATATGCTTCTCCACATACTCAATCATTTGAGCGCCGGTAAGCGTGTAAGCTCCTTCTTGACCTTCATCTTTGCGGAAGTTGCAGAACGCACAATGAGCTTCACAAACATTTGTGAAGTATAAGCTCATATTTTCGATAAAATATACTTTGCGTCCGTTCTTCTTGAGATTGACTTCGTTCGCCATTTGACCGATGGTGAGCAAATCGTCGGAACGATATAGAAATTCTCCATCTTCCCGAGTGAGACGTTCACCAGCACGAACCTTCTCGACAATAGCTTGCATTCGTGTAGCATCTGTAGGTATTACGACATTCATAAGAGTATCCTCCCAGTCCGCCGGGCACTCATTTCCAGGTCCGGTGTATAATGTATAAATTTAAAAAAAACAACATTGTGAAAAAAATTACTTACCCATACTCCAAAAACCCCACGCAAATAACTTCCCTTATTATAAACCTCATCATCAAGAGCGGCAACTATTAAGTCATGCCAGAGGACCTAATGGATGGAAGAAGCAGGGGGCAGCTTCCTTTCGATGCCGTGAAATTTAGGTTACAATAGGTAACAGAGGAACAAATCAATAAGAAAGAGGTGGACTTCATGGCGAATACATATACGTATTCTCGCAGGGAAGAAGTAGCCAACGCGATCACTCATGGCTTAGGTGCTGTATTAAGTGTTGCTGCGCTGGCACTGCTAATCGTGTTTGCTGCAATTAAAGGAAATGCTTCGCATGTGGTGAGCTTTACGATTTACGGCTCCATGATGCTGCTGTTGTATATTTCGTCTACACTCGTCCACAGCTTTCCGGAAGGGAAAGCGAAGAACGTTTTTGAAATTATGGATCATTCCTGCATTTATTTGTTCATAGCCGGAACCTATACGCCGATTGTGCTTCATATTGTGCAAGGGGCAGCAGGATGGACACTGTTTGGCATCGTATGGGGACTCGCATTGTGCGGTGTGGTGTTTAAAGCATTCTACGCCTCCAAGTTTCTCTTCACGTCCACGCTGCTTTATATCGGAATGGGCTGGATCATCGTATTTGCTTGGGGACCGCTTAAAGCACATCTGGCTCCTGGCGGATTGCAGCTTCTGATTATCGGCGGTGTGCTGTATACGGTTGGTACTTTGTTCTATGTTTGGCGTAGCTTTAAGTATCATCATGCCGTATGGCATCTATTTGTACTAGGCGGCTCAGTGCTGCATTTCTTCGCGATTCTGCTGTATGTGCTGCCTGCGTAACCACTACAATTGGGTTGTCCGTGTATTGAGTCCTACTGCAATGTGGAGTATACTATAAAATATATAGTGAGTTTATTGCGATAATACAGGAGGGATACCATGATTAATATAAGCGAGACTGCAAACGAGAAAATCAAGGAAATGCTGGAGGCTGAAGAGTCGCCTGAGTTGTTCCTGCGCATTGGCGTGAAGGAAGGCGGCTGCAGCGGATTCTCATACGGCATGGGCTTCGATGACGAGCTTAACGATACAGACAAAACGATGGAGTTCAGCGGGTTGAAGGTTGTCGTTGACGGCGACAGCATGAAATACCTGAACGGCCTTGAAATTGACTATAAAGAATCCGCAATGGGCGGAGGCTTTACGATCAACAACCCGAACGCATCTGCAACATGCGGCTGCGGTTCGTCATTCAGAACGGCATCGGATGCGGGCAAACCTGCAGAAGCCGGCGAATGCTAATCGTTTGAAAGTAAGAAACCTCCCGGGGATTGAATGGGAGGTTTCTTTGTGTCTGCATTCGCAATATTAAACATTACCCAACCGCAATAGCCCGAATTTCCGCCATGACTGCGTCATCAAGCACCACATCGATCGCCGGCAGAACACCGAGAATATGGCTCGGCTTGCGTACGCCGACCAGAGCGCTTGTCAGAGCAGGGTGCGCAAGATCATATGCGACTGCAAGCTGCGGCAGTGTAATCTCATAGCGAGCAGCGATTAGTTTAAGCTTCTCGGCTCTGTCGACATTGCTGCGGAGGCCTTCGCCTGTATGCGCTTTGTTGCGTGAACGCCAATCATCTTCGCCGAATTTGGTGTCATACGTATAGTTGCCCGACAGCAAACCGGAAGTCAGGGGGCTGTAAGCGACAACGCCGATGCCGTTAGCCAAACAGAATGGAAGCAGCTCTTGCTCGGCTGCCGGACGCAAGATTGAATAGGGAGGCTGAAGCGAATCTACGTGTCTCACTGCGAGTGAACGTTCTAACTGTTCGACATTGTAGTTGCTGACGCCAACGTATCTGACTTTGCCGTCTTGAACAAGCTTGTCCATCGCACGCATCGTCTCTTCCGCTGATACTTCGCTATCCGGCCAGTGCATCTGATACAGATCAATATAGTCTGTACCGAGCCGCTTCAGAGAAGCTTCCGCTTCACGGATGACGGAATCGTAAGCACCGCTCTTGGTGATCGTTCCGGCATTATCCCAGACTAAGCCGCATTTTGTCGCGATTATGACCTTATCCCGATCGCCGCGAAGCGCTTCTCCGATTACGACCTCCGAGTGTCCAAGCCCATAAACGGCTGCTGTATCATAGAAATTAATGCCTGCGTCAAGTGCTGTACGGATGCTGTCCACGGATTGAGCATCATCTTGATTGCCCCAAGCACTCGCCCAGCCGGCGCCTCCGATTGCCCATGAGCCAAAGCCGATTATAGAGATCTCAGGACCATTCTTGCCTAACTTACGATACTTCATCGTGGATTCACTCCTTCGTTTGGGTTACTTTCCCATTATAATAAACCGGAAAGCAAGAAGAAAGAAATCTGCACGAGATTGAGCATCAGTTAAGTGATTTTGAAGAAGCGGGAAAACACCTAAGTCCGCTTATGAAGGTGACCTTTTGTCTGATTGTGACGTCGAATTAAGGTTCAACTCGGACGTCTTGGCACCGCATTTACATTCTGGCTTCCTATCTTTTATGAGTAAGCAGCTAGAAGAAGAGTCCTAAACTAATATCATATTAAGTCCCGATTCTAACCTGTCAAACACCCGGTAAGACGTGCATAAAGCGCCCATACCGGGTGTTTTGCGTGCGGCAAATGTCTCCCGTTTCATTGCCCGGGCAATACTGGGCATGATTTCTGCTCTATCAGCCTATTAAATAAGGCGAGTTTACCCTAACAATCATCCAAGAGATAGATGTCTGCGAGGCATATGCTGTCAACTATAGAACAGATATCAAAGAAAGGATGGGATTACGGAATGATGATATCGGAACAAGGCAGACAGTTGGCGAGCAAATGGGCGAAAACGGAGGCATTATTGTCGCACAGTCGTATAGCCCCTCATATTCCTCCAACACGCATGTTCTCGAGGATGAATTTAAACAGCATGCTGCAGTCGCATGGAATGGTCGTAATAAAGCCGGTATGCGGAGCAGGCGGCAACGGCGTCATTAAAGTGTCCAAAGAATCGGGTACCTACAAGTATACCTATTACTCCAAAACAAGCCGATTCAGCACGTTTGACGGCATGTATCAGTCTCTGCTTTCGAAGAAGAGCTCTCGTCGCTATTTGATTCAGAAAGGAATTCGTTTGGCTACAATTAGCGGCAGACCTATCGATTACCGTGTGAAATACGTGAAGCAGGCGAGCGGGCAATGGGCGATTACGGCGATCGTAGGTCGCTTGGCTAAACCGGGCTTATTCGTCACCAATATTTGCCGAGGCGGTACACTTCTCAGCGGTTCCGAGGGCATCAGAAGATCGTTCTCGAGCGGTGCGGTTGGTTCCAAGAAGCGTGAAATGCGGCTGCTTACTCAGCTTTCCACTGAAGTGCTTGAGGGGCGGTTCCCGGGGATTGGGCAGTTAGGCTTTGATTATGGCATCGACATGAACGGGAAAATATGGATTTTCGAAGTGAATACGAGGCCTCAATAGTAGTTAACCGGATTTAATATAATAGATTAATAGGTTGATAGAGTGTCATTAAACTTTTTTATCAAAAGTGGTTTTTGTCAGGCTGTGTATAACCGTATCCACAATATCCTCATTGGTATTTCCTCATTTTTCGACGATTACCCACATCTTACCAACATGCTGTCCACAAGTGTATGTGGATAAGAGGAACGCTTGTTCCTTCCTATTTGGACATGCTAAGATGAATTTGGATAAAAGAGGGAAGGAGTGGAGGATATGGATCAGCTGTCAGACGACCTTTTGCTCGATGCCTATGACGCAGCACATAAGTTCGAATTGGATCCGGAGTTTATTCTATTACTGCGAGCGGAGCTGAAACGCAGACAACTTAATCCGGAAAATTACCGCAATACTGCCTAGAACTCGTCCCCGTATCAGTGCCACTTAGAAACAAACACTTCAAACGTCTTTACACAGTTTGAGCAATATACGATATGTCCACAGCTCTGTTCTGATTGTGACCATGAAGGAAGCGTCTCGTTATTTGTATACGTGTCAGGCTGATAAGGAGCATAAGGACCGGCAAAGTCTTCAAGCCGTCCGTAATCATCAGTTTGTAGGGAGCAAACCGGACAGATAGCCGTAAGCTGCTCCAAGCCATTGCAGATGGGACATAACATAGATAAGGGTACCCTCCTTTGCCATTGCGACGTAAATCAGCATGTCAGGCTAAAGACTAGGATACCCTTTTTTGATTTGTAATACGTGCAGAAAGTCGAAGGCTACAGCTTCATATTGCTGCTATGTCCGGGTGAGAGCTTAGCGGTAGGATCTACATAAACCTTGGCATTGTTGATGGCTGTGGGCGCTTCACCGAATCCAACTGCGATTAGCTTCAGCTTCCCGGGATAAGTGGTAACATCGCCTGCAGCGAATATACCGGGAACGCTCGTTTCCATCCGAGAGTCTACAACAATGGAGCCGTTATCGATCCGGAGTCCCCATTCGGCAATCGGACCAAGGGATGAAACGAAACCATAATTTACGATGAGGGCATCGACGACCGGAAGCTCCGTGAAATCGGATGTTTTGCCATGCTGTAAAGTGATGCGTTCAATATGGTGTGTACCATGCAGGGAAGTAATTTCATATGGTGTTAGTACGCGGACAGTGGACTTCAGTAAATTCTCGACGCTGTGCTCATGAGCTCGGAATTTATCTCTGCGATGCACCAACGTTACGCTTGCAGCGATTGGTTCAAGCATGAGCGACCAATCAACGGCCGAATCGCCGCCACCGGTGACTACGACATGTTTGCCTTTGAATTGATTCAAATCGCTAATGAAGTAATGGAGATTTTTCTTCTCATATTGGGTCGCTTGCGCGAGCTCCAATCGTCGCGGCTCGAAAGCACCGACTCCGGCGGTAATGATAACGGCTTTGGCAAAATGCGAGGTTTTGTCCGTCACAATCTCGAAAGAGCGCTCATCGTGCTTTATGACGTTGACGACTTTCTCCTCCAGGTGAATGTCCGGTTGGAATAATTCCATTTGCTTCTTCAATTGCTCCACAAGCTCACCTGCGGTTACTTTCGGAAATCCAGCCACATCATATATATACTTCTCCGGGTATAGTGCGGCTAATTGGCCCCCCAATTGAGGCATACTTTCAATGATCTTGACTGAGGCTTGGCGCATACCGCCATAGAATGAAGCAAACATACCTGCAGGGCCGCCGCCGATTATCGCAATATCGACATGCTGGGGATTAGTTGAGTTGGACACAGTTGACACCTCCAAAAAGGTAACAAAATGAACGAGCACATGCTGCCTTACATTTGGATGAATCTACATCTTCTTGTACATTATATCTGTTCGACAAGCTAAGAGGAAATAAGAAAATTGGATGTTATTCTAAATATTTTCGTATAAATTACCCTTGAACTTTACTGAAAAAGTTTGTAATATGTGAGGTATTAGTATTCGATTTGTCGAAAGTAGACACGGGCTATCATAAAAGTGGGATATGGGTCACACACTAACATTATTCATTGTCTGTGTTTGTGTAATTTTTCACAAAGTCTGTAAAGAAAAAGAAATTACGAATGGATGGGATCCTGCGATGAGCAACATACCGAAAATTGTTATTCTTGGTGCCGGTTACGGCGGTATCTTGACAGCACTGCGTCTTCAAAAAGAACTGAACTACAATGAAGCTGATGTAACGCTTGTAAACAAGCATGACTACCACTACTTTACAACGCATTTGCACATGCCGGCTGCGGGTACAGACAAAACCGAAAACGCGCGCGTGAGCATCTCCAAGCTGATTGACGAATTCAAAATCGATTTCGTTAAATCGACAGTTGTTCAAATCCGCACGCAAGACAAGAAGGTCATTCTTGAAGACGGTACTCTCTCCTACGATTATCTTGTAATCGGCCTTGGCGGCGAGCCGGAAACGTTCGGAATTCCAGGTATGCTTGAGCATGCAATGAATATTCGCAGCATTAACTCCGTTCGTCTAATCCGCGAACACATTGAGTACCAATTTGCCCGTTACAAACGCGAACCACACCGCACAGATTACCTTACTTTTGTTGTCGGCGGCGCCGGCTTTACAGGTATCGAGTTCGTGGGCGAGCTTGCTGATCGTCTTCCAGAGCTTTGCAAGCAGAACGACGTGGATCCATCGCTTGTTAAACTATATAACATTGAAGCTGCTCCAACTGCGCTTCCAGGTTTCGATCCGGAGCTCGTTGAGTACGCTATGCAAGTATTGACGAAGAAAGGCGTTACATTCCGCATCGGAACAGCGATCAAAGAATGTACTCCTGACGGCGTAGTCGTTGGCGACAACGAAGAAATTAAAGCAGCAACCGTCATTTGGGCAGCCGGCGTACGCGGTAATCGCTTAATCGAAGAAGCAGGCATCGAAACGATGCGCGGACGCGTTAAAGTGGATGAGTCGCTTCGCGTTCCGGGCCACGAGAACATCTATGTTGTTGGTGACAACTCCTTGATGTTCAACCCAGAAGGCCGTCCGTTCCCGCCAACTGCACAGATCGCTATGCAGCAAGGCGTAACTTGCGCGCACAACCTGGTAGCTTCGATTCGCAACCAACCGCTGAAGAAATTCGAGTTCAAGAACAAAGGTACAGTTGCATCCCTTGGTAAAGGCGAAGCAGTGGGTCTTGCATTCGGCAAGAAATACAAAGGTGGCGTAGCAGCATTGCTTAAGAAAGCAATCGACGTTCGTTACCTGTACATCATCGGTGGTATTCCACTCGTACTTCGCAAAGGTAAATTCCTGTAATGCGACACTGCAGCGTGCAGGTTCGTGGTTTGCTGACGCGCGATGAACTGGATCGGTACAACGCGCTGATGGAAGTAGGCTCCTTCTTGGAGTCGCAGAACCGTTACGACTTGGCTTATACGGTGCAGAAGGAAGTCGATATTCTCATTTTGCCGGGCATTGAGCGGCTTAAGGAAAAGGGCAGGGAGCGGGACCGTCAGACGGAAGCGTATCTCGAAGCGAAGCGTATCCTCGAAGAGGACGACGAAGACTAAACAAATAAAGCGGATGAGGCGTCCTAAGACGTTTCATCCGCTTTTTATTATGTTAAATGGCGAATAGCTCTTGCAGCTTCTCGTCGGTCATCCGGTTACCGAGATAGAAGTCGCCGAAGTCGCCGAAGCGCGCACTTACTTCATCGAAGCGCATTTCATAGACGAGTTTCTTGAACTGAAGCGCATCTTCCGCGAACAGCGTGACACCCCACTCCCAGTTGTCGAAACCGACAGAACCGGTAATGATTTGTTTTACTTTGCCTGCATAAGTGCGTCCAATCATACCGTGGCTGCGCATCATTGTGCGGCGTTCGTCCATGCTGAGCATGTACCAGTTATCGTTGCCTTCGCGGCGTTTGTTCATTGGATAGAAGCAGATATGGTTCCATTTTGGCAGAATCGGCTTCAGTCGAGCGAGAATTTCCGGGTTTTGCATCGGGTCGGTTCCCGGTGCTGCCATATAGTTGCTCAATTCCACCACACTTACATAAGAATGAGCCGGAACTGTGAATTGGGCGAAGGTTGTTTTATTGAATGCAATCTCGATGGCATTGAGCTCTTCCAGCGTTTCGCGCAGATGCATCATGACGAAATCCGCTTTCTGGCCAACGATGGAATAGAATGCCGTGCTGCCTTGTTTATTATCTTCAATTGTCTGCCATTCGCTGAGGAAGGATTGAAGCTCGTCCAGCGCAATGGCGCGTTCGCCTTCATCCGCAAGCTTCCAAGCTGTCCAATCTATTGAGCGAAAATCGTGCAAGGCATACCAGCCTTCGAGCGTTTGTGCTGCTTCACTCATATTGCTCACTCCTTGTCATTTGTCTTTGTCGTCTACATTGTAACGTAACGCAGCAAAAGAGAGCAAATGACGGACTTGTGACAACACGCCTGAATGAATTGACTTCGGATGTGCCATCTACTACACTATTCGTAGCGAAAGGGGTAGACGACTCGGATGAACGGTGACGTTAATATTTTACAGCTGGTTATTGCAACAGTATTGTTCTTTGTAATGATGTTTGGAATCGGATTTATTCTGAATATGCTGCTGAAAACAACATTTATGCCGATTTACGCATTTATACTTGTACTTGTACCGCTTTTTGTTTGGCAAACATGGGATCATTCGAAGAGCTTTTCAGGCAATTTCACATCCTTTACCTTTGTAGATATTTTGCCGGCAATCGGTGCGCTGATCGGCGCTTATGTAAGTGGAGCGACCATTCGTGCGCTGCGCAAAGGCGGATACAAAATGTTCTAAACATGAAACATCAAACGGCATGGCCATACTAAGGGAAATTCGCAATCAGCTCTACTCGGGCTGACAACGAAAGCCGAGGTGTTGCGTTATGCCGTTTTTGAATATTGGCGATACCACACTGCATTATCATCAAGATGGTTCCGGGCAAACGCCTATCCTATGTGTTCATCCGCCTTGCTTGACCAGCCGATTGTTCGCAACTGTTCAGGAGAAATTAACGGCGAGTACCAACCTAATCCGCTTCGATATTCGCGGTCATGGATACAGCGAGGCGGGCAGCGGAAAGCTGACACTTGCGTTAATAGCGGAAGATATAAGAAGGCTGCTCGATGGTCTTGGGGTGAAGCAAGCGTATGTATGCTCCTATGGGGCAGGCTCGTTTCCGGCTTTGGCGGCCATGCTCGCTTATCCGGAGCGATTCCTCGGAGGCGTTATTGTATCCGGCGCTTCTGCTTATACGGATATCGTCACGCGCTCGAAGCTGCAGGCTGCATTCGTTTCAAGCATTCTCGGCCCCAAAGGACCCATTGCCTTCAAAGCGGCTTGGTCGGAGGCAGGGAGCAAATCCTCCTTCGAAGAGCTGCATACGGAAGCAAAGCTTGGCGACTCCACGAAATGGCGGGAATATACGGCTGCTTGCCTGGATAGTTCCGTCCAGAAGCGGCTTCCTCAATTGAAGCAGCCTGTTCTCGTTTTATATGGAACTGCTGATAAGACCGGTCAGAATTATGCGGCCGAACTTAAACGCCGACTGCCAAACAGTGAGCTGTATGGCATCATTGGAGCGGGGAGGCAGCTTCTTACGAAGGAGCCGGTGACGACAGCTTTCGTCATGACGCAGTGGCTGGCGAAACAGGAGCATCCTGAAATCGCGGATACGTTCGAAGAGCGAGAAGCCTTGCTGGATGAACTGATCAGCAAAGGCGTTCAAGAAGGAGCAGTTGACACGGCCACTCACCATTAGGTTTGCGAAAGTTCCCTCTGGCGGGGGAATTTTCTTTTTTCTGTGCCTCAAATGCAGGCCGCTTTTATGGTAAACTAGTAGGAAGAATAAAAGGCGGATGGAGTCAAATGAGATGCGGATCGGCAATTTGCACCACTTTACAGAGCATCATCGATGCTACATCTTTCGCGATTTTTCGCTGAGTGCGGTTGATCGCAAAATGGTCGGATTGATCTATCAATCTATGATTGGAGCGTTCGCGGCAGGGTTCTATCAGTTTCTATATCAGCAGGTGCCTGACGACCGAGTCGGTTATTCACCGCTTGAAGCGCAGCGCAAACTGCTGCTGGGGCTTGGCCTCGAAATGAACGAACGCGGCAGGCAAGATTTAATCAACCAAGCTTCTAAGCTGGAAGCGGTCGGCCTTCTGCAAGTGTCCAGGCTTGGAGTGCCGGACAATGACGATGTCGTGTATGAATACGAGTTGGTCAAGCCATTATCGCCGGATGAATTTTTTGGAAGCCCACATTTGACATTGCTGCTTCGCGATAAGGTCGGCAAGCACTCCGTTATTGCCCTGAGGGAATCGTTCTATGCCAAGGAGTCGGACGAGCTTGCCAGCGTGGAGCTGCAGCGCGATAATATAACTGTACCTTTCTACGAGCTGTTCCGATTGAATACGCAAGGCATTGACTTGGAGCTCGAACAGGCGCTTACAGAGGTTGCGCCGGCACGACAGCCTGCACCGAAGCCGCAGCTGGAAACAGCTGGTATTGGATATGGCGATATTATAATGCGATTCCCGCGTAATGCAGCGAACAGACATCATGTTGAACGGCTGCGCGGTGATCATGAAGCAGTTGCTCAATTGAATTACGTCGCTTATAAATACAATTTAACCGTAGTTGATTTAGTCCGGCTGCTTGATGAGGACCATGTATTCTCCGGCAAAGGCGATCTGCTCATCGATGAGCTTCAGCTGAAGGCCAATCAAATGTACCGTCAAGATCGGAAGCGCACGGATGAGCGGCAGCGTTTATATGGACGAGTGGCTGCGGCCAAAGCAGATCATGGATCGGACGACAGTGAAGAGCCGCCGGATGAAGTGGCTGTTCAGGCGGAGCACTACATGGAGGTTCCGACGCAGCTGGCAGGACGCTGCGACATTCATCAATATAATATGCTGATGCGGAATGAGCCGCACACGCGCTTTATTTCACGCTTTTTCCCGGGAGCTGTTCCGGATTGGATGATTCGGGTATTCGAGAAGATTGATCTTAATTATCGCATACAAGGTTCTGTTATTAACGTACTTATTCATTATGTAATCGTTCTAAATGATTCTCAGCGCGTTACTGAAGCGTATATCGACCGAGTAGCATCCAATATGCTCGTCAAAGGGATTGACTCGTTCGAGAAAGCAGTCGGTTATGTGCGTGACCAGGTGAAGCTCGAGAGCGACAAAGAACGCCGCCGCGACGGCGTGCAGCAGGCTCCGAGAGGGAATACGGGAGGCAGCTCCGGTGCACCGCGCGGACGCCGTAAACCGGCGATTCCGATCATGCCCGAAGCGCCAAGCGGAACGCCGCTTTCGGCCGAAGAGATGGAGGAAATCCGGCGAATGGCTCGCAAGCTGGATGGGAAAACGACGTAATTGAGGTGAAGGTTTATGGGGATGGAATCGCTGGGTGATTTGCTCAAGCAGATGCCGGGAGGCGGAAGCGCATTAAGGCAAGCGGATAAATTAATGGAAGAACTGCTTGCTGACCCACTCGTAGGCAAGCTTCGTTCCAAATATCCGGAGCTGGATAATGAAACAATACGGCTTAATTTAAATAAAATTTATCAATGTACCAAAGAATTTCGGATTTGCAGCAACTGTCCGGGACTTGACCAATGTCCGAATGATTTCGAAGGACACTATACAGAGCTCAGCTGTGAAACAGTTGGCGGCCAGGTGCAGTTGAACGATCGCAAAGTGACTTGCAAGAAGCTCATTGCCAGACAAAGCGAGAACAAGATCCGCAGTCGCATTCGCAGCTTCTATGTAGATGATCGAGCTTTATTAGAAGGCTACTCCGCGGATGAGATCGTGTCGAAGGATATCGAACGGATGAAAGCTGTCGGTCAGATTATCAAGTACATTAACGTAACCAAAGAAAGCGGACTCCAGAAGGAAGGGCTCTATCTAACAGGGTCGTTCGGTACGGGCAAGACGTTCCTCATGTGCTATATGCTCCATGAGCTTGCGAAGGCAGGTTTCACCGGCGCTATTGTGTATATGCCGGAGTTTGTGGAAGACTTGAAATCACTGATGCTGGAGCAAGGCAAGCTGAAGGAAACAGTCGATCTTATGAAGGAGACGGATCTTCTGATCTTCGATGATATCGGAGCGGAGAATTTGAATCCATGGGTGCGAGATCATGTTCTTGGTGCTATTCTGAATTATCGGATGAACCGTAAGCCGACGTTCTACACGTCCAATTATGGGTTAGATGCAATCGAACAGCATTTCAGCTTTACGAACAAAGACGGTGACGAGCTGCACAAGGGGCAGCGGCTGATGGATCGAATTCGGCCGTACGTCCAGCCTGTTCATGTGACAGGACATAATAAACGCGGCCTTCGTTAATTGTCTCCACATATACAGAAGAGCCTGCCGTCCATATAGACGGCAGGCTCTTTGCTTTACGCGCGGTACAGCAAGTTATAGAGCACTTGTGCGGATTCTGCGCGCGTTGTATGGCTGCGAGGAGAGAAGAGATGGTCACTGCCAACCATAAGGCCGGCATGAACGGCGGCTTGAACCGCTTCCTTCGCCCAGCTGCTGATGGCATTCTTGTCGTGGTAGGAATCAATGTCAGTCGCGCTGCCACTGGCTTGGCCGTGCTGCTTCTCATAGACGCGAGTAATCATAAGGGCTAATTCTTCGCGTGTAATCGGCTTGTTCGGTTCAAACTTTCCTGCGTTTGTGCCGGATGTAATGCCGTTCTCGTAGGCTGCAGCAGCAGCATCGGCATACCAGCTGCCGGCTTGGATATCGCTAAAAGGTGCAGCTTCTGTCGCTTTCAGGCCGAGGGCGCGAACGAGCATCGTAACAAACTCGGCACGCGTTACTTTCGCTAGAGGGCCGAAGCTGTTTGTGGAAATCCCTTGCACGACATGCTTCGCAGTCAACTCCTCAATCACATCAGCTGCCCAATGAGTCGCTGGTACGTCGACAAACTTCGTTGTGTACGAGAACACGCCATATTGACTGAAGTGGCCCACTTCGGCAGTTAAAATGTTACCTTTAAGGCTACCGCCGATGTACTCGATTACACCGCCATCCGAGAGATAATAAATCCCGGCGAGACGGGCATCCGCGCCTTCCGAGAGTTGAAGCTGCAGCGTTACCGGCTTCGTAAAGCTGCTTAACTTGTTCTTGGAGCCATCCTTGAATGCGATCGCAAGGGTCAGCTCAATGACTTGGCCTTGCGGCTTAAGGCCGGTAGCGGCTTCACCGAGCTTAGCAAGAGCAGAAGCAGCTTCACTGCTTGTCAGCTTGTTGAATTGAAGCGAGAGGCTGGCATCCTTATCGGAGCCGGCTAGCGCGGAGAGAGCGCTTAGCACTTCCTTCGGCAGTGTGACGGTTCCATTCGGAAGCAGAATTCGGAAGCTGTTATCGCCGATGGTTGAAATGACGGATGCTGGGATGTGCAGGTCCGAGCTAGCGGAAGTAATCTCACGGGCATCCAATGTGGCTACACCATTAGCAGCGGAAGAAACGTCCGACAGCTCGAATGGAACGATCGTCACACCTTCTGGAGCTGTTGGGTTGCCGTTATCTATGGGAGATGTAGGAATGCCGCTGCCGCTTGAGACTACAGTAAATGTCCTGGTCGAGACGTCAGTACCTTGTCCTGCTATAACTTGAAAGCTGCTGCCGATTGCTGCGGTGCTAGGTAGTGTAAATGATGTGCTATAACGGCCATCGGCCGACTTCACGATATCGAAGAACAGGATTGTACTATCTGGACTGATGACCTTTACGATGACTTCAGCAGCATTAGTTGTGCCGCTGATCGAAACCGAACCGCCGGCAGTGACACCGGCTACAGCGTCAATTGTCGTGCCAGCAGCAGCTTGCGATGAACTCTCGGCATAGGCAGCTAATGGAGCTGCGACAGGGACAGCTAACGCGAATGACAAAGACAATGCCGTTAAGAGGAATGCTTTTCTCTTCAACTTGATGCTCCTTTCTAGTGTGGACGGGACGTGGCAGGGGCAGGTGAGTGACAGTAGTCCGGGTTCACCGCTGTAAAAGCTGATTTTATGGAGTTGTCGTCATATTCGTGATCCGGCCTTTTACAGCCGCGGTAATGGTTCCGTAATTGAACGTTTTCAACACATAACTGTAGAAAGCATCAATATCGGTCGGTCCTGCTATCGGCTGCTTGCCTTGTGTAAGGATCGTGTAGTTGTCGCCGCCGGCTGCCATGAAGTTATTGACTACCGCTGTGTATTCAGCCGTATCGGTAATTGCGGTGCCATCTTCTTTCGTTAAGGAGACGATTCGCTCCGCGATCGGTTTACTGAAATCGGCCGTATAACGAAGTCCGGAGATTTGCAATGTTTTCGTGCTGGCTGCCGTTTCTCCCCATTGCTGCTGCAGCAATGTCTTAATTTGCGCGCCGGTCAGCGTCATCTTAATGAGCTGGTTCCCAAACGGTTGAATACGGAACAGATCGGAGTAGAGCACATTACCGAGCGGTAGATCAGCACGGATGCCGCCCGGGTTCATGAATGCAAAATCGGATTGCATAGAATCCTTCATGGCATCGGCGATCAAGCTGCCAAGCGCAATTTCTTGCGTATAGGCATTTTCTTTCTTATAGGCAACTTCAGTGGAGCCCACCGGCAGGGAAAGCTCTGGATGTCTGCCAAGGGCTGCTTGTACCATTGCACTAACTGCAGCATCCGGCGTGATACCGGCTTGATTGACGTCGACAATCGTCGCTTCCTTCTTCACGATATCATGTGTTTGCGGATCGATTTCAAGATCAACGTCGGCAAATGCCGTACCATAAGAGTAGGCTTGGAAAACGAGTTTGTTGTCGACGATTCCGTTTACTTTCGCATGGTTGTCACCGGCGAAGATAACGTCAACCTCGTCACTTACGGCATTTGCAAGGTCAGCTGCCTCGCCGGTAATTGTCGTACCGCTTTGTGAAGCGGGGTCGTGAGCAAGCACAACGATCGCTTTGACGCCTTGTGCGGTTAATTCATCAACGGCCGCGTTTACCACAGGAGCTTGATCCACGATATTTACCGGTGCAAGCGCGGAAGGAGAGACTTTGCTTGGCGTCAGCATTGTGACAACACCGATGAAGCCGATTTTTTCCCCGCCGACCTCCTCAATGACATACGGTGCAATGATAGGTTCACCTGTCACTTTGTCGAGCACATTGGCATTGATATAATCGATAGTGGTTTTGGCATACGTGATACTCGTATTGATTGGATCTTGGCCCCCATTTAATTGAGCCATGAGCGCTGGAACCCCTTGATCAAATTCGTGATTGCCAAGTGTTCCGACTTTAAATCCGAGCAGTTCCATGAAATCGAGAGTAGGCTTGTCGCGCTCAAGCGATGAAACCGGCGAGCTTGCACCTACTGCATCGCCATTATGGACGAGCAGGGTATTTGCCGGGTTATCTGCTTTGTGCTGCTTGAGGTAGGTTGCCAAGTAAGCTGCACCACCCAGAACATTCCCTCCGGCTATGGTGGAGTAGTCCAACTGACCGTGAAAATCATTAATACCTAACAGCTGAACCTTCACATTCTCTGTTGGCTGTGTTGCATCACCGTGAAGATCAAGCTTGAAGACGCCGAATCCTTTCTCGTCGGTACGCTCAAGCGATGTGATTCGCGGATTAGCACTCAAGTATGTTTTGGCAGCCGGAGAAGTTGTAAACGTGACGTTAAGATCGCCTTGAACGGGTGCGATCGACCAGTTGTTGTCAGCGGCCGGATTAATCGTACCTTGCTCCGAGATGTAGTCCATCAGAACTTGGCGATTCTCGCTAGCGGAATCCAATACGAGCGGAGAACCTTTCACGCCAGGGAAGTTGCCTCCACCGAAAACACGGTAATTGTTGCTGACCACGATGAAATCTTGAGCTGGATCAACCGGTTGCCCGTTGTAGAGCAGGTTAACAATCCGGCTGGATGCTGCATCGTTGATTGTACCGTCTTTGGTGTACTTCGCCGGTTTAGTGACATCTACCTGATACGTGACGCCATCGATGACATCGAAGTTGAAAACCGGAAAGGATGAGTTCAGCAGCGGCTGTTCGGCTGTTTTGCTCGGATCGATCTGATTGAAAATTCCGGCAGACATTTCGAGCCAATCCTTAACGACGGAGCCTTTTACTTTAATGGCCTTCAGCGTATTGTCGTAGAGATACAAATCGCTGGCGCTCTTAATGGCAAGATCGCCTGCCTTAATATCCGAATATTCACTCGGACCATTGCGGCCGGCTTTGAACGGGGCGCCTACGGATAGAATCGGGAGATCCTTGTCCGGCGAGTTCTTAGTATTCAATTCTTGCTGTACGAACCACTTCTGCGCTTGCGTAACGATTTGCACGGAAGGGTCGTCCTGTACGAGTGCAAAGTAGCTGTAAATAGGAACCGAAGTTTGACCAATCGCTTGGTTTGCATAGGCGATTGTCGCTGCATGTTCGGCTTTAATTGCATTGACGACCGCAGAATCAGCGTCAACAAGCGGAAGCTTCTTCACACTGTCATAGATATACTTGTTGGAGGATTGCGAAGCAGTAACCTTCCATTTGCCATTGGTTTTGTTCAGCGTAAGGTCGATGATGCCAAGATTGGCGCCGCCAAAACCAGCCTGTACAGCCGCAACGCCATTGATTGTGCCTTTCGCATTATCGACACCGGGAAGCGGGTTGCCGCCCGCGTCCTTGAAGAGCGGATCAAGCGCGCTGACACTGGCAGCAGGGAAAACCTTATGAGTATGCGAGAACGTAATGGCGTCGATGCCAGCAACTTTACTGAGCGGATAAACCGCATCCTCAGCACCTTTATCTGCCTCAGCATTAACATTGAAGCCGGAGTGTGTGAGGGCA
The DNA here is from genome assembly GCF_056269135.1 of Paenibacillus sp. J22FR21. Classification (NCBI taxonomy): domain Bacteria; kingdom Bacillati; phylum Bacillota; class Bacilli; order Caryophanales; family Paenibacillaceae; genus Paenibacillus; species Paenibacillus sp. J22FR21. Next base: position 235,180 of record NZ_JBWDNJ010000004.1, on the reverse strand, counting down.
ACAACGACTTCTGCGCCTTCAGCGCGCATAAGAGGAACGAATTTCTCGGCTGTCGCTACGATGTCCTTCGTAGTGACTTTACCGTCGAGATTGCCTTTATCCCAATCCATGATTTGAGGAGTAACCAATCCGATGAAGCCTACTTTTACCGTCTGCGATTGACCGTTCTCGTCCTTGAACGTTTTGTCCATAATGACATACGGCTTGTACTTATTAACGTCGTTGCTTGGATCGGTGTCGTGATCGTCTACATAGACATTCGCGTTGACATACGGGAATTTAGCGTCATCGATGGCTTCATTCAAATAATCAAGTCCGTAATTGAATTCATGATTGCCGAATGTTGCAATATCGTAGCCCATTAAGTTCATTGCTTTATAGGCAGGATGAACGTCGCCGTCTTGGAGCGGCGCTACTTTGGCCATATACGTGCCGAGCGGCGTGCCTTGAAGCAAATCGCCGTTATCGACAAGCAGCGTATTCTTCACCTCTGAGCGTGCTTGCTTCACCAAAGTGGCTGTTTTAACTAGTCCAACATTCTCGGCGGGAGCATCCTTGTAATAATCGTAGTTCATGAAATTGGTGTGTACATCCGTCGTTTCCATGATGCGCAGCTTCAATGTCGAACCGATCGTGATCGGATCGGCCAGACTATTGCCCACATCAGCGAGCGTTCCGCTATAGGAGTCAACAACAAATACTTTGACGGACAGGCTGCTTCCCGTCTTATTGAAATGCGCTGTCACTTTCTCGCTGCCTGCAATATCTTTGGTCAAAGCTGCAATTCCGATCGGAACAGCGCCATCGAACAGTTCGAAAATAACCGTTTCTTCCCCGGCATGTCCTACAGTTGACGGGGCTACGACAGCACTGGCCAGAACACCGCCGGATGTATCCATCATTGCGTTTGTAATCGTAAAGGCTCGCTCATCGGCGGCTTGTGCGTGTACAGGGCTCGGAAGATAAGATGATGTCAGAAAGCCTGCGAGAAGGGAGGCGGCAATTGCAGTCCGCGACATTCTCTTGCGAATAGAAACCATTTTCTAGTAACTCCACCTTTCAATTGGTATAAGAAAAGTGTAACAACTAAGGTATTAAATTGGGTTAAAGATTATGTTCTATTCTTGTAAAGCAGGGAATGTATAGAAAAAACCGTACATCGGTTAGGATGTACGGTTTTTGGGATGAGATGCGATTATGGTTTGTAAATATCGTCGAACACGCCGCCATCGCTAAAGAACTTCGTTTGTGCTTTGTTCCAGCCGCCGAAATCGCGGATGTTCGTAAGCTCGACGTTTTTGAAGTTTTTCGTGAATTCCGCAGCGATTTTCGTGTTCGTCGGACGGTAGAAGTTCTGAGCAACGATACGCTGACCGGCGTTCGTGTAGAGATAGTCGAGATAGGCTTTAGCCACTTCCCGTGTACCGTGTTTCTCAGCGTTCTTCGTGACGACAGCAACCGGTGGCTCTGCAAGGATGCTATAGGAAGGGGTTACGATTTCAAAATCCTTGCCATGCTCTTTCAGCGCCAGGTAGGCTTCGTTCTCCCATGCCAGCAGCACATCGCCGATTCCTCGTTCAACAAAAGTCGTTGTCGAGCCGCGAGCACCGGAATCCAGTACAGGCACGTTCTTGAACAGCTTGGTTACGAATTCCGTTGCTTTCGCTTCACTGTTGTTATTGTGTTTTAAAGCATAACCCCATGCAGCAAGGAAGTTCCAGCGTGCGCCGCCGCTTGTTTTGGGGTTCGGTGTAATGACGGACACTTTATTCTTAACCAGATCGTTCCAATCTTTTATCTTCTTCGGGTTCCCTTTGCGTACTAGGAAGACGATTGTGGAAGTGTATGGCGAACTATTCTTAGCAAACCGCGATTCCCAGCCGTCATTAATCAAGCCGGTTTTCTGAATGGCATCAATGTCGTAGGCAAGAGCAAGTGTAACAACATCTGCTTGCAGCCCATCGATAACAGAACGAGCTTGTGCGCCGGATCCGCCATGCGATTGCTTAATCGTAACTTTCTGTCCGGTTCTGGCTTTCCAATAAGAAGCGAAGGCTTTATTGTACTGCACGTACAGCTCACGGGTCGGATCGTACGAGACGTTCAGCAGCTCGATATCCGGTTTTGCCGGTTTGGTTACGGCTGCAAAGCTGGTGGAGGATAAGGATAGGATTAATGCCAGTACGGTGATCGTGAGTAGCAGTTTTTTCTTCATCGTTCAACTCTCCCTTTATTATAGTGCTCCATCCCGATCTGACTGATTGGACAAAAAAGGAGGCCCAGGCAGAGTGCGTCCATGAAGAGAAACTTCAGGCTGCTGTTACTTGCCGGGGCCTCCGGTGGACCGGTGGGCTCGATGGATTCATCATAAGCTGACAATTCCTACCTGTCAACTATGAATTTAAAAGAAAACTAAAAATAAGCAAAACTAATCTATTTCATAAATATGTTAAAAAAAAGGATTGACAGGACAGCTTATCCATTGCTATCATCATCCCATAACCAACTAAACAGGTAGGATTAATTCTATTTCAACTACCGGTCAACGCGGAGTGGAAAAGCGTTATTTATCTGAAATAAGATGATGAGAGGTGCTTTTACATGACAAACATGAAAAAGAAGAATTCCAAGTTAACGCTCCACACGCTGTTGATCTTTATCGTATTTTCCCTCGCGCTGACAGGCTGCGGCTGGGACTCCAATTCCCCATCGAACACGAATCAAACCAATACGAATACAGGTGCAGCCAATAATACCAATGCAGACGGTACAGAACCAGCAACCGATAACGCGGCAAACACAGAATCTACTGAGCCGATCGAGCTGCTGAATGTTTCTTACGACCCGACGCGTGAATTATATGAAGCTTACAATAAACTGTTCGCCGATTATTGGGAGAAAGAGCATGGCCAGAAAGTAACGATCAAACAATCACATGCCGGCTCCGGCGCTCAATCGCGGGCTGTCATTGATGGACTCAAAGCCGATGTCGTCACACTTGCACTCGGTTACGATATCGATGCAATTGCAGAGAAAGGCCTGATCGATCCCGATTGGCAGCAGCAATTTGAGAATAACAGTGCGCCATATACATCGACGATCGTGTTCCTGGTTCGCAAAGGCAATCCGAAACAGATCAAGGATTGGAACGACCTGGTGAAACCGGGTGTAGAAGTCATCACGCCAAATCCGAAGACAAGCGGCGGCGCACGCTGGAACTATCTCGCGGCATGGGGCTATGCGCTTAAACAGAACAATGACGAAGAGTCGAAAGCACAAGAATTCGTCTCTAAGCTTTTCAAAAACGTACCTGTACTCGATTCCGGGGCACGCGGATCGACAACAACCTTCGTAGAGAAGGGCATCGGCGACGTGCTGCTCGCTTGGGAGAATGAAGCACTTCTTTCCGTGAAGGAGCTTGGCCCGGATAAATTCGATATTGTCTATCCTTCCATCAGTATTCTTGCAGAACCGCCGGTTGCCATTGTCGATAAGAACGTCGATAAGAAAGGTTCGCGCACAGTTGCGGAAGCTTATCTGGATTACCTTTACACCGAAGAAGCACAGAAGCTAGTCGCACAGAATTTCTACCGCCCGCAGCTGGCATCGGTAGCGGAGCAGTACGCGGAGCAATTCCCGGAAATGACTTTGCTGAATATCAACGATGATTTCGGCGGCTGGGCTGTTGCACAGAAGAAGCATTTTGCAGACGGCGGCGTATTTGATCAAATCTACGCACCCGGCTCATAAGCGAATCGACAGGAGCTGACTCTTCTAATGAAAAGTTCCACTTCAAGCAAAGCGAAGCCGCGCAGCATATTGCCGGGTTTCGGACTTTCCCTTGGATTCACCATTTTCTACTTGAGCGTACTGGTCATTATCCCGTTAGCCGGTATCTTCATTAAAACATCCGGTTTAACGCCGGCTCAGTTCTGGCATACGGTGTCTAATGCACGGGTAATCGCATCCTACAAAATCAGTTTCTTAACATCCTTCTATGCTGCACTAATCAATCTCGTATTCGGACTCGTCGTTGCCTGGGTGCTGGTACGCTACAAATTTCCGGGGAAAAAGCTGGTCGACAGCCTGATTGATTTGCCCTTTGCACTGCCAACCGCTGTTGCCGGCATTGCATTGACCGCAATCTACGCACCAAACGGCTGGATTGGTTCTTTGCTTGAACCGCTCGGTATCAAAGTGGCCTTCACGCCGCTTGGCATCACGTTAGCGCTTATCTTTATCGGATTGCCTTTCGTCGTAAGGACCGTTCAGCCTGTTCTTCAGGATCTGGATAACGAGGTGGAGGAAGCAGCCGTTATGCTCGGCGCATTCCGCTGGCGGACGTTCCGCCGGGTCATTCTGCCGGAGCTGATCCCGCCGCTGCTCACCGGATTTGCGCTTGCTTTTGCAAGAGGAATTGGTGAATACGGTTCGGTCGTCTTCATCTCCGGCAACATGCCGATGAAAACCGAAATCGCGCCGCTCCTGATCATGACGAAGCTTGAGCAGTACGATTACAAGGGAGCGACCGCCATCGCGCTTGTCATGCTGGTTGCATCCTTCCTGCTTCTTCTATTAATCAATTACTTGCAATGGCGGAGCAATCGCCGCGTTATTGCGGAATAGGAGCGTGTAAACTATGGCTGGTGCAGTTACGGTTCATTTAACCGAGAAGTCCGCGCAGCGTCCGAAACATATTAACGAGTCTGCCGGCATTCGAATAGTACTCATCTCCGTCGCGCTGCTGTTCCTGGTGCTTGTGGTGCTGCTGCCGCTGCTGTCGGTCTTTATTGAAGCATTCAAACGCGGAACAGAGGTGTATGTAGCCGCGCTGAAAGATCCCGATGCTTGGTCGGCACTGAGGCTGACTTTATTGACGGCAGTCATTGCGGTACCGCTTAACACGGTATTCGGCGTTGCCGCTGCTTGGGCCATCAGTAAGTTCCGGTTTCGGGGCAAAAACATACTTATTACGCTGATTGATTTACCTTTTGCCGTATCACCGGTCATCTCGGGTCTGGTCTTCGTGTTATTGTTCGGCGCACAAGGCTTCCTAGGACCGTGGTTGTCGGATCATAATATCCAAATTATCTTCGCATTGCCCGGTATCGTGCTTGCGACAACATTCGTTACGTTCCCGTTCGTTGCACGCGAACTGATCCCGCTGATGCAGGCGCAGGGCGTACAAGAAGAGGAAGCCGCCGCAAGCCTTGGCGCGAAGGGCTGGCAAATCTTCTGGCGCGTTACTCTCCCTAACATCAAATGGGGATTGCTCTACGGCATCATCCTCTGTAATGCGAGAGCGATGGGGGAGTTCGGTGCGGTATCGGTCGTATCCGGCCATATCCGCGGCGAGACCAATACGCTTCCGCTGCACATTGAAATTCTGTATAACGAGTATCAATTCTCTGCTTCGTTTGCGGTGGCTTCCTTGCTGGTGATGCTGGCATTGCTGACGCTGGTCGTGAAGAGCTTCATCGAATGGAAAACCGCGCAGAAAACGCCGAAAGAGGAGGGCTAAAGGATGCATATCGAGGTTCGCAACATCAATAAATCCTTTCAAGGCCACCAAGCCGTCAATGATGTCAGCTTCTCGATTGAACGCGGCAAGCTGATTGGTCTGCTTGGACCGAGCGGCGGCGGCAAATCAACGCTGCTGCGCATATTAGCGGGACTCGAGACACCGGATTCCGGCGATATCTTCATTAACGGGAAGCGGGTTAACGATGTTCAGCCGCAGCTTAGAGGAATCGGCTTTGTATTTCAAAATTACGCCTTGTTTAAACATATGACCGTGTTCGATAATATCGCGTTTGGACTGACGATTCGTAAGGCCAGTAAAGCTGAGATCAAGGAACGAGTCGGGGAGCTGCTCGACTTGACGGGGCTTCGGGGCTTCGAGCATCGCTATCCGCATCAGCTCTCGGGCGGACAAAGGCAGCGGGTGGCATTCGCAAGAGCGCTTGCTCCTAAGCCGGATCTGCTGCTGCTCGATGAGCCGTTCGCGGCCATCGACGCAAAAGTGCGCAAAGAGCTTCGCACTTGGCTGAAGCAGCTGATCAGCACGCTCGGCATCACCTCCATCTTCGTCACGCATGACCAAGACGAGGCGGTCGAGGTGGCGGACGAAATGCTGATCGTCCAGCAAGGAAAGCTGGAGCAGCAAGGGTCGCCCGTTCATATTTATACAGATCCGCAAACCGCATTCGTGGCGGGGTTTATCGGTCATTCCAGTGTGGTGGAGCAGCCTAGCGACCTTCGCGGCTTCGGCGGTTCCTCCTTGGCAGAGGGTGCTAAAGCGCTCATCCGTCCGGAGTTTGTCGAGGTAGGGCGCGAGCGGGAGATTCCGTTCCCATCCGCTGCCGAGAAAGGTAAGGTTCGTCATATTTTCTTCCGTGGCGCTCATTTGGAGCTTGATGTGGAAGTGGGCAACAATCGGTTGTCGGCACACCGTTCTCTGGATCAAGAGCCGTTGCAGCCGGGTGATGAAGTTTCCGTCCTTATTCACCGTTTATACGTTATTACTGACAAGTCGGCGACGATTGTGGAGAATCCACTGAAGATCGATCCGCTGCCAGTTCATATTTAATTCGTCCGGGAGGGATTTATAATGGCAAAGCCAATCGTACTGGATCAAGAATGGTTAGAGCGCATAGCAACACAGGTAAATGGGCTTGAATATGGTTCGGTGCTCATTACGGTTCATGACGGCAGAGTCGTCCAGATCGACCGTACAGAGCGCAAGCGGTTCGATGCGGCGACTGCCAAAACCGGGCAAACGGGGCAACAACGACAAGAACCAACAAACAGCACCGATAAATTAAAGGCTGTTAACGGATAGGATCGAGATTGAAGAAGCGCCGGACCACTCGTTGTGACGAGTGACCCGGCGCTTTTTGCTTTTCTGAGGGAGGGCTAATCGTTTCGCCAAGATTCGTTGCCTGTGCGTGTTGATCGTTCCGATTTCAAAGCTGCGGAAGCGGGCCAGAAGGCAGCTCGACCGCAAAGTACGGTTATCGCAGGAACTAGGAAAGGCCTTACGATAAAGGTATCCAGCAGCACACCGATTGCCGTTATTGTGCCGAACTGCACAAGCACTTGAATTGGCAAGGTAGCCAACACTGCGAATGTGCCTGCTAGAATCAGTCCTGCCGAGGTGATGACGGAGCCGGTCTGGGACACGCCTTCTTTCACCGCTTGGCGCAAGGGCATGTGACGTGCTTTCTTCCAAATGCTCGAAATCATGAAGATGTTATAATCTTCGCCTAGCGCAACGATAAAGACAAAGGAATACAGCGGAATGAGCCCCTGAATCGCTTCTGTGCCGAACAAGTAATGAAGCACGACCCAGCCGAGCCCAAGTGCGCTGTAGTAGGATAACAGTACGGTTGCTATCAAGTAGAGCATCGCTACCAAGGAACGCAAGTAAGCGAGCAATAGAATCGCGATGAGAATCAAGATGACCGGAATGATGAGTTTCGCGTCATCGCCGGTAGTTTGCTTGGTGTCGTACTGCTCTGCGGTTTGGCCGCCGATCCATACCTGCTTCGCGGTATCGGCTGTGCTGACGCCCGTCGTCGCAGTCAGTGCTTCTTCTGCTGCATGCCGCAGCTGCGGGATATGAGCAATCGCTTCGATCGAATACGGATTCACTGCCAGCTCGACCTCAAAGCGGAGCAGATCCGAATTCGTCGCGCCACGTACCGGATCGGTTACTTTCTTCACGAAAGGAAGAGCAGCCAAGGCGGATTGGACCGCTTCGCCTTGTTCTGCGGATTGCGTCTCTGTGATCACTTGCACAGGTGCGAGCTCACCTGCATTGAAATGACCTGCAATGAGGGTAAAGCCTTCTCGTGAAGGAGAATCCGCCGGGAACGACGATAGCGTGTCGAATGTGTATTTGATTTGGGAGGCGAAAATAACACAGATGACCAGGATGATCGTCGTTATAACCGCTATCCGCTTCGGCTTACGGACAACGAATTCTCCCAGTCGATCGCCAAGGGTCTGGCGTGCTTGTAGGGCAGGCGCGGCTTTACCTTTCTTCTTCGCTCGCGCGGCAGCCATCTCTTGCGTTCTCGGAATGAACGGGTAGAAGGATGCTCGGCCCAGTAGGCTGAGGAACGCAGGCACGAGCGTCAAGCTTGCGATCATCATGATCAGAATGGCTAAACTGAACGGAACCGCGAAGCGCTGAATGCTGCCGAACTCTGCCAGCAGCAGCACGAGCAGGGAGAAGACAACGGTTAGTCCGCTCATGGCAATCGCGCCGGAAGAGCCGCTGAACGCTTGTTTTAATGCTGTGAAAGGTTGGCGTTCTTCCTTCAATTCGCTGCGGAATCTGGCAATTAGGAAGAGGCAGTAATCGGTTCCGGCACCGAACAGCAGGACGGTCATGATGGATAAGCTCTGGGAGTCATAAGCAATCCAGCCCTGATCCGCCATCCAGCCTAACAGCGGTGTAATAGCACCGTATGCGAATCCGACCGCGATCAGCGGAATGAGAGCAAGTACCGGCGAACGGTAGATGAGCAGTAAGAAGAGCAGAACCAGAAATACGGTAGCAAGAAGCAAGGAAACGTCAGCGCTCTTGAACAAACCTGTTGCGTCAACTGAGATGCCCACAGGTCCTGATGCACGAACGGCAAGGCCGCTGCCGGACTCGTCTGCAAGCTTGGTTTGAAACGGATTTGCGGAATCCTTGAAGATAAGCGCTGTTTCAATCTCTATCTGGGTCAGGCCTTCTTTGAGTCCGTCGCTGCCTGCGGATTTATCAAACAGCACAGGCTGAACTAACGTAGTGCCGTCCTCAGAAACTTGCTGTTTCAGCGCCGGAAGCGGCAGCTTATCAAGCGGGACGACACTTTCTTGATGAGGGACAGGATGTGCTGCGAGCTGCTTCGCCAGCTGCTGAATGCCGGCCAAGTCCGCATCGGTGAGTCCATTCCCGCGGTACCAGGTTAAGAGTGCGGGGATACCGGTTTCGGATGGGAACTGCTCGGCGATCAGCTTCTCGGCTTGAACGGATGGTTTGCTTGCATTGAAGTTCGCCAGCGTATCGTCCTTCTGCTCTGAGGAACTAGGCAGGGTCATGTTGAGCAGAGCGACAATAACGATCCAGGCGGCAAGCGTTAGCCAGCGGCCGCGTTTGCCTCCGACTGCTTGCGTGAATGCTTCGAGCCATCTGACTATCATGTGGATGTACTCATCTCCTTTTGATTTTCACTTATCAAGCGATAAGTGATGATTAGAAAAAAAGGGCTATTCAGGCCGCCTACTCCGAAGGAGGTGAGGTGGCCGATAGTCCGAATAACAATACGTTGATGAGCATTTGGGCTTGATCATCCCAATTTTTCTTTGTGTCTGCTGCGCCTGCCGGAGAGAGGGTAGAGGCTGCGGCCAATGTCTGGTTGATGAGCCCCATCAATAGCCGCGCTGATTTCTCGGCATCCATTCCGAACTGTGCCGAGTCGCGCAGCTGTCCATTCTGCTGACCTGCTTCGAATATGGTAAGCAGCGGCGAAAGATAGGCGCTGCGCCATAGCTCATAGATAATTCGCTGAGACTCCGGAGCAAGCTCATGCCGAATGTCGTGAAACATCCGGCTGAGATCCTCGGGGTGATTAGCAAGCATATAGGCAGTGACATGGTAGAGGCGATGCCTTACATCTGTTTCTCTTCGAATGATGCCGCCCAGCGCACTTCGCGTACCTTCGCACACCGATCGCATGACATCTACGTACAGCGCTTGCTTATCCTTGAAGTGATGATATAACGCAGGCTGAGTTAAGCCGCAGGCATCGGCGATTTGTCGCGTGGATACGGCGCGGTAGCCGAGCTCCATAAACAGTTCCTTCGCCGTTCTAATAATCATGGCGCGTGTCTCTTGCGATTGATTCGATTTGGTGGCTGCCATTGAAGAGGAAAGTTCCTTTCCCGCTAAATCTGCTTATCGCTTGATAAGCCGCTTGCTAAGATCATACTACTCCGCGAATCGCCAGTCAATTAATCGATGTCCAGCTTGTGCTTGACGAAGCTTGTGCGTGCTTCGATCCGTTTATCAGCGCTTTTCTTCTGCCGCTTGCTGACGGATTGCTCTTTGCGCGCTTGATGCGCCAGCTCTCGCCCGGTTTTCTTGTAGCTCTCATAGCGGCGCTCATCGAGCGCCCCGCTGCGCAGCGCTTCCTTCACGGCGCAGCCTTGCTCCGCTTGATGGCGGCAATCGCGGAACCGGCAGGTCTCTGCAATCGCTTCGATATCGGAGAACGCTTCCTGCCAGCCGTCATCGGCTTCCCACAGCTGCAGCTCGCGCATCCCCGGCGTATCCATCATGATGACGCCGCCCGGAAGCGGGAAGAGCTCGCGATGCGTAGTGGTATGGCGGCCGCGCGCATCATCCTCGCGGATGCCTTGCACGCGCTGCAGGTCGCCGCCCGCCAACCAGTTCAGCAGCGTTGATTTGCCGACGCCGGATGAGCCGGTTACGGCAATGGTGCGGCCTTGGAGCATATAAGGCGAGAGCGATTCGCGGCCTTCGTTCTCCAGAGCGCTGACCGCATGGACAGGAACCCCCGGTGCCGCGGCCTCAACTTCGGCGACTCTGCTCTCCGTATCGGTGCAGAGATCGGCTTTCGTCAGCAGAACGACAGGTGTTGCGCCGCTTTCCCAGGCTGCGATGAGGTAACGTTCGATCTTGCGAACGTTGTAATCCCCGTTGAGCGCATTGACGATGAAGAGCGTGTCGATGTTGGTGCCAATGACCTGTTCTTCCGGCACGCTGCCTGCTGCACGGCGGATCATCGCCGAGCGCCTTGGCAGGATACTGTGAATAATGGCACGCTGCTCACCGGGCAATAATTGTACGGCGACCCAGTCGCCGACGGCAGGGAATTCGCTGCGTGATGCAGCTTGGAATTGAAATTTGCCGCTGACTTCAGCGGCGTATTCACCGGCGTCGGTCATAATGCGATATCGATTCGTAAATTGAGCAACGACTCGTGCAGGCTCAAGGCTTACGCCGCTGCTGCTTTTGCCGCCGTTACTGTTGCCGGAAACATGGGTAAAAGCGTTCTCCCAGTATTCATTCCAGCCGTAGTCTTTCAGCCCGTAATTGTTCGAGCTCTCTTGCATGGGATGGTTCATGTTCAAAGTTGGTGTACCCCTTTATTAGTTGGATTGGTGGATGGATAACAAAAAAGACCGCAGGAAATAAACTCCTGCGGTCTTCGCTCTGATACGTTCTACGTACCGAAACGGACACAAAAAAACCGCAAGAAACCGGATTACGGTCTCTTGCGGCGGCTTGGGCGATCATAAATAAGCTAGGGCTGTATCCTTAGCTTACTTATTCATTCCCGAACTTGATCCGTCTGAGACCGATGCAACTGCAACTACTTCTTGTACGTTCATGACATTAGCTACCATTTGACATCAGCCTCCTTAGTTATCGTTAGTTGTCATTCTATGCGCTTCGAAGCGCCTTGTCAACTCATTCCATTAAAATGGCCTTGCTCCCGGATTCCGAGGCAAGGCCACATTATTACGAAATGATGAATTTGATAATCACCGCAGCGGCGAAAATAACGAACATCAGTCCAAAGAATCCGCCAAAGCCAAGTGCAACGTCGAATAGATCGTCGCGTGGTTCCTCGTTCAAATGCTCACGTGGGTCTCTTACATTTTCCATCGTTTTAACTTCCTCCTTAGACAACAACGATTGCTCCCCCTAGTATACCCAACTTCCAGAATAATTGTAAAGTCGGAGGTCGTGACAATTGTGAGGCAAATTTGTGCCGAAAGCCACTTCCAAGCGAGCCGAGTTCTACCGCAAAATAAGGCTCATTGTGGTACAATAAAGGATAGCCATGTGCCGGGAGGAGGACGACAATGGAGGATCAACCGAGAACGGAATCGGCCGCAGACAAGCGCCTTGCCGAGGAACGAATCCGCAGTAAGCTGGCTTTGCTGCCGGATCAGTCGGGCTGTTATTTGATGAAAGATGCCGAGGGCACCATTATTTATGTCGGCAAAGCTAAGGTACTGAAGAACCGGGTACGTTCGTATTTTAACGGCAGTCATAACGGAAAGACATTGCGGCTCGTTTCCTTGATCCGCGATTTCGAATACATTGTAACTTCGAGCAATATGGAAGCGTTGATACTGGAATGCAACCTGATTAAACAATATCATCCCCGTTATAACGTCCTGCTCAAAGATGACAAGACGTTCCCGTATATCAAAATAACGAATGAAACGCATCCGAAGCTTGAGGTAACGCGCCGGATCGTCAAAGATAAAGGCAAATATTTCGGACCGTATCCGAATGCATTCGCGGCTACTCAAACGAAGAAGCTGCTGGACCGGTTATATCCGCTGCGCAAATGCGGCACGCTGCCGGACAAGGTATGTTTGTACTACCATATCGGGCAATGTGTAGCGCCTTGCGAGTTCGATATTGCGCCGGGTACGTACGAGAACATGGTGCAGGAGATCACTCGATTCTTAAATGGCGGTCATGATGAAGTGAAGAAGACGCTTCAGGCTAAGATGGAATCGGCTGCAGAACTGATGGAATTCGAGCGTGCGAAGGAATATCGGGACCAGCTCATTGCCATTGATGCTGTCATGGAGAAGCAGAAAATTACGCTCAACGATGCGATGGATCGCGATGTCTTCGGTTATGCGATTGAGAAAGGCTGGATGTGCGTACAAATTATGTACATGCGGCAAGGGAAGCTGATCGAGCGAAGAGCGACGACGTTCCCGTATTACGGCGCGGCATACGATGATTTCATGACGTTCGTGACTCAGTATTATTCGGAAAATCCGGCGCTGCCTAAGGAAATTTTCTTGCCTTCCCCGCCGCAGGAAGCAGAGCTGGAAACGGCTGCGAGCGTGCAGGAGTCAGGCGTAGAATACATGGTAGAGGCCGTTCCTGCCGAGCATCATGCCGAAGGCGATGAGCAAGGTGAGCCGGAAGCAGGTTCAATGGAGGCCGAACTGCGAAATTCCTTGCAGAAATGGCTGAAGGTGAAGGTGTTCATGCCGCTGCGCGGACGCAAACGCGATGTTGTTACGATGGCAGTGAATAATGCAAAGGTGACGCTGGATGAGAAATTTAAGCTGATCGAGCGGGATGAGGAGCGCACCTTCAAAGCATCGGAAGGGCTGGCGGAGGCATTAGGCCTGTCGCAGGTTCGGCGTATAGAGGCATTCGATAATTCAAACATTCAAGGGACGGATCCCGTCTCGGCGATGGTGGTCTTTATGGATGGCAAGCCGGATAAGAAGGAATACCGCAAATACAAGGTCAAGACGGTCGTCGGACCTGATGATTATGGGACGATGCGTGAAGTCATTCGCCGCCGCTATGAGCGTGTGCTGAAGGAAGAGCTTCCGCTGCCGGATCTGATCATTGTCGACGGCGGTCGCGGTCAAATCTCCGCAGCACTCGATATTCTGGAGAATGAGCTTGGCTTGATGGTACCGGTGTGCGGACTTGTGAAGGACACCAAACATAAAACAGCGCAGCTCATGACGGGGGATCCGCCTGAAGTGGTGCCGCTGCCGCGCGACAGCCAGGAATTCTACTTGCTGCAGCGGATTCAAGACGAGGTTCACCGTTTTGCGATTACGTTCCACCGCGAACAGCGGGGCAAATCGATGGTGGCTTCCAAGCTGGACTCGATTCCGGGCATCGGAGAGAAACGGCGTAAGGCGCTGCTGAAGCATTTTGGCTCCATTAAGAAAATAAGAGAAGCAGCCATTGAAGATTTCCGGCCGCTGTCGATTGGCGAGAAGCTTGCCACTCAAATTATTGAAGCGCTGAAGGAAGAACAGCAGGAATAAGACCTTTCGGAAGAGAACGCCAGCTCTAAGATGAGCTGGCGTTTTTGTGAAACAGTTACCTTTATGGGCGGAGGGAATACAGGATGAAAGGGAAATGGATTCAAGGTCTCATGGTCGTTTCCGCTGTATCCGGAATGATCTGGCTGGGCGGGCTGGCATGGACGATGCAGGATTATTATACCGGGGGGTCCGGCAAGGGGGCTGCCCCGGTAACGTCTCTTGAAGTGAAGCCACTGCCGAATTTCAATGACGGGAAGTTCCGCGTCGTGGCACTGGGCGACTCCCTTACTCGCGGAGCCGGCGACCCGGAAGGCAAAGGGTACGTCGGGTACATGGTGGACGAGCTGAAGGCGAAGGCGGTTGGCCAAGAAATTCTCGTGAAGAACTACGGTGTTAATGGGATGCATACCCCTGAATTGACAGCATCGCTCGACAAGCCTGACGTTCGAGGAGAACTTAAGGCAGCGGATGTCATCGTAATCAGTACCGGCGGCAACGATCTGTTCCTGGGCGGCGAGACGCTTGTTAACTTGGATCCGTCCAACATCGCTGCGATTCAAGAAGCCTATGCGGAGCAATTGAATAACGTACTGAAGGATATACGATCCGTTAATCCTGCCGCGAAACTGTTCCTGATCGGGTTATACAATCCGTTTATCGCCTTGAAGGAAACGCAGACTACGACCAAGATCGTACGGGATTGGAATTACCAAACCGCAGAAACCGCGGCCAAATATACGGACACCGTGCTCGTGCCGACGTTGGATCTCTTTCAGTTGAAGGTTCAGGATTATCTGGCCAGAGATCAGTTTCATCCGAATGCGGAGGGCTACAAGCTCATCGGTGAACGGGTCGCGTCGCTCATCACTTGGGAGGGGGAGCGCAAATGATCAGCAAGGCAATGGGGATGACTGCTGCAAGCGAAAGCGAAGAGATTACTTTAGCTGTACAGGGACTCCGGAAAGTAATCGGTAAGCGGGAAATTATCCAAGGGCTCGACTTCGAGCTGAAACGAGGCGAGGTGTTCGGATTTCTTGGGCCCAACGGAGCGGGCAAGACGACGACCATCCGCATGCTCGTCGGTTTAATCAAGCCGACAGCCGGAACGATAAGGATTTGCGGTTATGATCTGCACTGCCAGTTCCCGGAGGCGACGAGGAACATGGGCTGCATCGTGGAGAATCCTGAGTTGTACAGTTTCTTGAGCGGCTGGGGAAATTTACAATACTTCGCCCGAATGATGCCTGGCATCGATGAGGCGCGGATCAACGAGGTTGTAGAGCTTGTCGGGCTGACAGCACGGATACACGATAAAGTGAAAACATATTCGCTGGGCATGAGGCAGCGACTGGGGATTGCTCAAGCGCTGCTCGGGAAGCCGAAGCTGCTCATTCTCGATGAGCCGACGAACGGGCTGGATCCATCGGGGATTCGGGAAATGAGAGAGTTTATCCGCTATTTGGCTGAACGTGAAGGACTCTCCGTGCTGGTATCGAGCCATCTGCTGAGCGAAATCCAACTGATGTGCGATCGTGTTGCCATCCTATCGAAGGGCCGCGTCATCCGTGTCGATACGGTAGACAACCTATTAGCTCAGCAAGAGAGAGTCAGCTGGCGGCTTAAGCCGATGAGTAAGGGAGAGGCATTGCTCCGGGAGTTGGCTGGCTCAGCCGAGGTACAGGGAGAGATGGTGCTGACGCCATATAACGAGGACGAGATCGGACGGTGGAACATGGCGCTAGTCGAGTCCGGTGTGACCGTAACCGAGATGAGCCGCAAACTGCCTTCGCTTGAGGACCTGTTCCTTGAGCTGACGGGAGGGGAAAGCATTGGTTAACCTCGTTTATAACGAAATGATCAAGATCACAGGCAAACGCAGGTTGTTCGTTGTCGCGCTAATCATCGCGATTCTGATCTCATTGTTCACTTATGCCCAGTATCAGCAGGCGGCGGAGAACCAGAAGCGCTTCGGCGACGTCGATTGGCGCACCGCACTTGAACAGCGAATCTCCGGTTGGGAAGCCCGGCTTGCTAATGGCGGAGGACGCGGCGACGAAGGTGAGCTGGAGCTGCGCATCGCCCAGCAGCAGTACTACCTGGATCAGAATGTCAACCCGTCAGAGCCGGGCGCGCCAACCTTTGTTCGCGGCTTCGTCGAGAATGGCATTTCGCTTCTGCTGCCGCTCATGATGATGATTGTCGCCGCTGACTTAGTTTCCTCCGAACACAGCTCAGGCACGATTAAAGTGTTACTGACCCGCTCTGTAAAGCGTTGGCGAATACTGCTTAGCAAATATTTAGCTCTCCTGTTATCGGTCTCTATTATCATTACGTTGTTCGGATTGTTGTCGGCGATTATTTCGGGTATCGTGTTTGGCTTTCAAGGCGGGGCTGCGCCGGTTCTGACCGGCTTCTCGGTGACAGGCGGTGAGCTTGATACTTCCGCTGTGCGAATCATACCCCAATGGCAGTTCATTCTCATGGAGATGGGACTCGCCTGGTTTGTGTCTGTTGTGGTGGCGACCATCACCTTCATGTTATCCGTTCTGGTTCGCACAACCGCTGCGGTCATGGGGATCATGCTGGCTTGTCTTATTGCGGGCACCATCTTGCGGTCGATGGTCGGTTCTTGGGAAACGGCGAAGTACTTGTTCATGGTCAACTTGGAGTTGATCGACTACTTACAGGATGCCGAACCGCCGATTGCGGGGATGTCGCTTGGTTTCTCGCTCCTGGTGCTGCTTCTCTGGGGAGTCGGTGCTTTGATCGTATCGTTCGTTTCCTTCACGCGGCGAGACGTTTATTAGCAGTCACAGTAAAGGCTCTCCCGGATCATGTGCCGGGAGAGCCTTTTATAGTGATTATATTGTATGAGGTTTCGGACGTTTTCTGTTGTCCGCGAATCGCATGAGCCATGCAATTGGAATCGGAAGCACGATGTAGACGATACCGACCAGGATATTGCTGGCCGAGCCCATAAACATCAAGGAGATCGCCATCATAACACTATCGAAGATCGCATGTGCGAACAACACTGTAATAAACCCGTATCGCAGGAACAAGAAGCTGAAGATCAGTCCGATAATCGTTAGCTCCAGCAGCCGCGTTGTAGAGGGGAATATCGGATAGGTAACATGACCCAGCGCCCAGATGACAGTTGGAATGAGGGAAGCGACGAACGAGTTCTTGAACCAACGCTTCATCAGACCGATACCGAACAATCGGAACACCGCTTCTTCCGAGATCGCGGCACACCAAGCGAGTACCGGGAAGATTAATGGTGCTGCCAGGTTATAAGGTGATTGGGTGACATCGGTCGTGGACCACGAGCCGTTTACTTGCATCAGGACGATAAAGATAACGGTTTGTAAGCCAAGCAGCATAAACGCGCATAGATAGCCAAGCCACATACTCCGCCATACATGCTCTCCATAGCCCGCTTGCCCGAATCGAGGCCATAAATTTCGGCCCATTCCCTTCCATAAACCATCTCCGCCAACGAGGGAGAAGTAGACGGCGAGCGCCATAATAACGGTGATCAAACAAGTGACGATCACCGCAACATACGCGACGGTGTCCGCATGCAAGATTTCGCCGTAGCCTGCCACAATTCCGTCTGTCATGTTGAAATCATTAGCCAAATACATAGCCAAGAAAATCACGGTTAATACGATTCCACGCAAGAACGACGTGTGTTTCCGATAAAGTGACGCATAAATGATGGCGAGAATAAACAACACGAAGGACAGGAACAAGCTGCCGATCGTCGACAAATAATTCGCGATCTGTTTCTGATTGTTCACATAGCTGACGTAATCGGAAGGGACTTGGAATTTCGGCTTATAGGAGGCAATAAGGAAGCTGCCATTCGCAAGCTTCTCACCACGAATGCTTAGCAGGAGCGGTGCTTCTCCAATAGAGGAATCTGCTGCTTTGTACCAAATTTGGCCTTTGGCATCATCCGTCTTATGCAGGGACAGCGCTGATTTAGCAAAGCCCTTGGAGGCTGCAAAAGCTAACGCGGCATCTGTGAGCTCTTTGCCTTGCGCAGGTACGGTATCCGATTCATTCAACCGATTCCACGCGACTACCGTCCCTTTTTGCATATGCACATAGACGAAAATCTCACTCTTATCCGGCATTTCCGCCGTTACTTGAAACGTGTCCGTAGGGTAATCCGTATCATAGTTCTTATTGTAGGTTTTCGTCAGCTTATTCTTCTCCAGGTAACCGTAGAGGAGGCTGTCGGATTGATGAACGGCATGCACATGTGCCGGGGGAGCGTGGAACTGCTTCTGTATGAAGGAAGAGGCAGCCGCTTCTGCTTTGCTCTTGGAAATGACCGACTCGCTGCCCGAATCGAAGAAAGTCTCAGCTGTGGAAGGAACGATTTGGATGAGTAAATAAATGATGATACCTATGCCGGCAAGCCAGGAAAATAATTTCCAATGGGGCTGGAGCTGCGTCGTATTCATTTGAACACCTCTGTCTCGAATAGTAGAACGATTGCGTGATATTCATTACCTTAACATAAATGAAACAATATTATCCATGGAACCGGGACCGTCCTACTTGGAAATGAAGGCAGGAACGGTTTATAATGTGAAACATTGGCTGGCAATGGCATCAGAAACATGGATGTCTTTGTCCTAACGGTTACGTTCATCAATTATATGAGTTTCATTTTGTATATAGTCGAGTCGAAGCAGAAGAAATCATGTTTTGGATAGGGGATTAATACCATTATGAAAATCAATCAATTTGTCATTATAGGACTTGGCCGGTTTGGCTCGAGCTTGGCTCGCGAGCTGATTGAACTTGGCTACGACGTTCTTGGAATCGATAAAGATCCGGAAGTTGTACAGGATCTGAGCCAGGTTCTCACGCATACGGTAACGGCGGAATCGACTGATGAGGAAGTACTTCGTTCATTAGGCGTACGTAACTTTGACTGCGGAGTCGTGGCTATCGGAGATGACATTCAAGCGAGCATTCTGACTGCTATTCTGCTGAAGGATCTGGGCGTGAAGAAAGTCGTTGCCAAAGCGATGACCGAGCTTCATGGGCGTGTGCTTGAGAAAATCGGCGTGGACCGCGTCGTTTATCCGGAGCGGGATATGGGCATTCGTGTTGCGCATCAGCTGGTTTCGCCGAATTTACTCGACTATATCGAGCTGTCGAAGGATTACACGATTGCCGAGCTGGCAGTGCCGAAATGCTTGAGCGGCGTCTCGCTGCAGGATTTGAATGCGCGTGCGCGGTTTGGCTGCAGCATCGTTGCGATCAATAAGCCGAAGGGCATCATCATCGCGCCGACCGGAAACGATGTGCTCACGGAGAAGGATGTTATGGTGATCATCGGCACAAATCAGCAGATCGAGGAATTTGAAGATACCGTTATTCATTAGGAGAATGCAAGCGGTATGGTATTGGATACGAAAAATGGCAAACAATAAAGGACAGGGCCGGATTCGGCTTCTGTCCTTTGTTGTTTTTCGGGAAGAGGAGAGCTTCCTGCGTTGAGCTGTGACAGCCTTCCGCCTGCTGTTAAACCCGTGATCATTATTGAACTTATTATGCTGAGGTTTGATCACGGATTTAAAGGCAGGACGTAAACTCTCCAGGCTGTCACGCTCCCCTCCGGTCGCCTCTTCCCAGAAGCAACAATAAAGGACGGCACCCGAATCGGTGCTCCCGTCCTTTATTGTTGCGGGAGGGAGCGACTCCCACCACGCCGCATACCCGGCGTGGTTCGGATGAGGTGGATTGAACCGCTGGCTCTGCGCGGTTCAATGCTGTTAGCCGCAATCTCATGTGCGGCGTGATCATGCACCTAAGATGAATGAGCCGCAGAGCTGCGGGGGCAGCGATTGCGGCTCTATCCGGCCACCAGCGGAGCAGAATTTGCGGAGCTGGTCGCTCTTGGAAGTGCAGCGGGAAGGGGGGATGAAGATGGAGGGGCGTGGGGAAAGGGAACTGGCTGTAGAGCGTTAGCGATCGCCTTTGAAAACGGGAATACACCGCGAGGTGCAAGTTCAATATTCCCGGGTTCAACAGCGACGGAAGCAGTTCCCTTGGACCTAAGCCCCGCCACTTCTTCATCCCTTTCTCCCGCATGCAGCACTCCCAACTCGCTACCCCCGCTTATAATGCGTAGCGATCTCGTCGATCCAGAGCCGTACCACCGGGCTTAAGCTCTCTGATTGCGCATGAATGAGCGAAGTCGTCCGCTTGGACTCGACTAATTCGCGGATCGGGATAACCAGGAGATCGTTATCGCGAAGCATCTCCGGCCGCAAATATGATTTGGGCAGCAGCGTGGCGGCGCGGCACGTATGCAACAGCCGGAGAATTGCTTCGAAGGAGTCGATTTCCATACGTACATCGGGGAGCAGGCGGTATTTTTCGAACAGTTCATCGGTCATAATTCGGTACCATGTGCCTTTGGAGAACAATATCATCGGCAGCGCGTTTAAATCGTTAATAACAGGCAAGCCTTTATCCATGACGAAATGATTGCGCGGCAGCACGAGCACTAGGTGATCGTCGAAGAGTGGCACGCATTTGAGCTGAGGATCATCGATGCGCGAAGCGACAATGCCTAGGTCGGCTTTGCGCTCGCGGACGAGTGTGACGATCTCATGTGTTTTGCCGGTGATGGCCTTGATATCGAGCTCGGGACTGCGGAGGGTCAGTGCTTGAATAAGATCAGGCAATGTCGTTTGCAGTGTCGTAAGACTCGCGCCAATGGTTAGAGTAGAACGGCCTGCGCTCTTATAATCGGCGACAAGGCTGAGATAGCGTAAGTGCTGCTGCCTGGCCTCGATGGCATACTCGTACGTAAGCTGTCCGATTCGAGTCAGCTCAAGCCGCTTGCCGACTCGGTGGAAGAGCAATGCGCCAAGATCCTGCTCCAGCTTGGCAATTTTGCGAGAGAGCGCGGGCTGGGATAGATTCAATGCGGCAGATGCCTTATTCATGCTGGATTGCTCCACGACAACGGCAAAAACATGTAATTCGTCTAACACAAGCAATCACCTCGCAGCTCAAAGTCTATATGCAAAAAAGGTATAACAATTAATGAATAATAAGCAATTCCATTATAAGCATAAAAGGAGTATCATGTGTACTGTGCCACCATAATGTATAAATCTATTATTTATTGACGCCCTCTGGGGCTAGCGTTACAATGGAGAATGGTTTTGGCGAATTATGGCGAATGCTACCCCACAGTTTGGAAAGGAGAACGTACAAGTTATGAAAGGAAATTCGTATTTATCGCGTAAGATCCACTCCTTACTCGGAGTAATTCCACTCGGTTTGTTCATCATCGAGCACATGATTACAAACTATTCGGCCTATGAGGGTGGAGCACAGGGGTTTTCGGATAGCATCAAGTTCTTGAATGATCTTCCGCTCGTTTTCTTCCTGGAATTGTTCGGCATTTGGCTGCCGCTTTTGTTCCACGGCGTGTATGGATTATATGTTGCTTATCAGTCGAACCTGAATACCGGTCAGTTCAAGTATGGCCGTAACTGGGCTTTTGCTGTTCAGCGTATAACCGGTGTAATCACGTTTATTTTTATCTTCTGGCATCTTTACCAAACCCGTTTGCAAGTTATGCTCGGTGAAGTGAAGCATGAGGAACTCGGCGGACTGATGCATGACATCACAAGCAATGGTTTCTATTTCGTGCTCTATGTGATCGGTGTTCTTGCTGCAACGTTCCACTTCAGCAACGGCATGTGGGCATTTCTCGTTAGCTGGGGAATTACAGTCGGACCGCGTGCACAACGCATCTCCTCGTTCCTTTGGATGGGTGTATTCGTCATTGTAGCGGTGATGTTCCTATTGTCGCTTGGCGCATTCCGCGGCGATGAATTTAAAGAGGCGGCCTCTGCTGCTCTGCAATTGACGAATCTCGTTTAAGTTTGAGACAAGGAGCGATAATGTAATGGCTAAAAACAAAATTATTGTCGTTGGCGGCGGTCTGGCCGGCCTAATGGCTACTATAAAAGCTGCAGAAGCAGGCGTTCATGTCGATCTGTTCTCCGTTGTGCCCGTTAAACGTTCGCACTCCGTATGTGCGCAAGGCGGAATTAACGGCGCGGTTAACACGAAGGGTGAAGGCGACTCCACCTGGGAGCATTTTGATGACACCGTTTATGGCGGGGACTTCCTAGCGAACCAACCACCTGTAAAAGCAATGTGCGATGCAGCACCAGGCATCATTCACTTGATGGACCGGATGGGCGTTATGTTCAACCGTACTCCGGAAGGTTTGCTTGATTTCCGTCGTTTCGGCGGTACGCAATATCACCGTACTGCTTTTGCAGGCGCTACTACAGGCCAACAATTGCTGTATGCATTGGATGAGCAGGTTCGCCGCTGGGAAACAGCCGGCCTTGTAACGAAGTACGAGCACTGGGAGTTCCTCGGTTCCATTCTGGACGACGAAGGTGCTTGCCGTGGTGTATCCGCTCAGGATCTTCGTTCGATGGAAGTACATACCTTCGCTGCGGATGCCGTTATTTTGGCGACAGGCGGCCCTGGTATTATTTTCGGGAAAACAACGAACTCCGTTATCAACACAGGTACTGCCGCAAGTGCGGTATACCAACAAGGCGTTCATTATGCGAACGGCGAATTCATTCAAATTCACCCGACGGCCATTCCGGGCGACGACAAGCTTCGTCTGATGTCGGAATCGGCGCGCGGTGAAGGAGGACGGATCTGGACGTACAAAGACGGCAAGCCTTGGTACTTCCTAGAGGAGAAATACCCGGCTTACGGAAACCTGGTTCCGCGTGATATCGCGACTCGCGAAATCTTCGACGTATGCGTTGAGCAGAAGCTCGGCATTAACGGCGAGAACATGGTTTACCTTGACCTGTCCCATAAAGATCCGAAGGTGCTTGATGTGAAGCTCGGCGGTATCATTGAGATTTATGAGAAGTTCATGGGGGATGACCCTCGTAAAATACCGATGAAAATCTTCCCTGCAGTTCATTATTCCATGGGCGGCATGTGGGTTGACTACAATCAAATGACGAACATTCCCGGCTTGTTCGCTTGCGGCGAATGTGAATATCAATATCATGGTGCGAACCGTCTCGGTGCGAACTCGCTGCTCTCCGCAATCTATGGCGGCATGATTACCGGACCTAAAGCAGTCGAGTACATCAAGGGCCTTAAGAAATCGGCAGAGGATATCTCCTCCTCCGTTTATGATCGTGCGAAGAAAGAGCAAACCGACAAGTATGAAAGCATCTTGAACATGAACGGCACAGAGAACGCGTATGTCCTGCACAAAGAACTCGGCGAGTGGATGACAAACAACATGACCGTTGTACGTTTCAACAAGAAGCTCGAAGAGACAATCGCGAAGATTAAAGAGCTGAAGCAGCGTTATCAGAATATCAATATCAACGATTCTGCACGGTGGAATAACGCAAGCGTAGCGTTCACTCGTCAGCTGTGGAACATGATGGAGCTTTCCGAAGCGATGACGCTTGGCGCACTTATGCGTAACGAAAGCCGCGGCGCGCATTACAAACCGGAATTCCCGGATCGTAACGATGAAGATTTCTTGAAAACGACGAAAGCGACGTGGACGCCGGAAGGCCCGCAAATTTCGTACGATGAAGTCGATGTCTCTCTCATTAAACCGCGTAAACGCGACTACTCCAAGGAAAAATAGAAAGGAGAATAACGATGGCGGAAACGGCAGTGAAAACAAAAACAGTAAAGCTGGTCATTACGCGTCAAGACGCTCCGAACTCTGGCTCGTATACGGAAGAGTTTGAAATTCCATATCGCCCGAATATGAACGTAATCGGTGCCTTGATGGAAATCCAGCGTAATCCTAAGAAACAAGACGGTCAAGGAACGGCTCCGGTATGTTGGGAATCCAACTGCCTGGAGGAAGTATGCGGCGCATGCTCCATGGTCATCAACGGCAAGCCTCGTCAAGCTTGCAGCGCGCTGATCGATAAACTGGAACAGCCGATTCGACTGCAGCCGATGAGCACGTTCCCTGTTGTGCGTGACTTGGTTATCAACCGTGAGCGGATGTTCAATGCGCTCAAACGGGTAAAAGCATGGATTCCGATCGACGGAACGTACGATCTTGGTCCAGGACCGCGTATGGCGGAAACGAAACGTCAATGGGCTTATGAATTGTCCAAATGCATGACCTGTGGGGTCTGCTTGGAATCCTGTCCGAACGTCAACGACCGCAACAGCTTCATCGGACCTGCGGCAATCTCGCAAGTTCGTTTGTTCAACGCTCACCCTACGGGCGAGATGAACCAAGAAGAGCGTCTGGAAACGCTGATGGAAGACGGCGGTATCGAAGGCTGCGGTAACTCGCAGAACTGCGTACGCTCGTGTCCGAAAGGCATTCCGCTGACGACTTCGATTGCGGCGATTAACAAGGATACGACCAAGCATTTGTTTAAAAAGTGGTTGGGGATGTAGGGTAAAGATAGGGCTCCCGTGGTGGGGCCACTTCGCACAGCTATTCCGATTTGCGCTCCCGTGGTACTCCGTACCAAAGTCGCTCAAATTCGGAATAGCTGTTGCTGCGTTTCCGCACCAAAGTCGCTCCGTTTAACCCTGCTGGTAGCAGGGGGAAGAAGCTAGACGTGATTGCTCCTCTGCTTAGCGAGGGACACTGCATGCAGGCAGTACGCTTTAGCGCCCCCGTGGTGCTTCGCACCACGGGAGCTCCAAATCGTACCGCCTGCGGCGCTCGTTCCCGCCGCCGCTCCAGAGTCGCGTGAAACCGAAGACTGCCGCTCCAGAGTCGCACGGAAAAGGCGTATCCAATTACCTATTGGATACGCCTTTAGTATGTTGAGAAGCCTAACGTTTTTTTCAAAACGTTGGTTTATCCTTTGTTTGTAAAACCTACAAATACAGATTGGCGAAGAATTCTCCGTTTATGCTCTCCATTCCAGGTTAATCCACTTCACCTCGAAAATCTAACGAACCGTAGAGGCGTTATTTGACTGGATTTGGGTCTTATGAAAAGCTAACGAACCGTAAAGGTCTTATTATGGAGAAATTGGCTCCAAACCAGATGCGAACCGCCAAATAGGACCTCCACGGTTCGTTAGAACCATCCACACTCCTCGAAACAAAAGCGGGCTGGACGTTGTGATGCTCTGGTCAGCAGCAAGCAGCAAGCAGCCCCTTTGGACCGAATTACCTATTGAATTCACCTGTTTGTAGCAATTTACGACAAGATTTTGGTGGAAGGTGCAACATTATAGCACGTTTTCCCGTAAGTAAAAAAGCTGCCGTCATTCACGGCAGCTTCTAACACCAATTCTCGCCCCAATCTTGAATCGATTGGATAACGGGTTCTAATCCCCGTCCTTTAGCAGTTAATTCATATTCAATTCGAACCGGCATTTCCGGATAGACGTTACGTTTAATGATTTCGAATTGTTCGAGCTCCTTCATCCGGTCGGTCAGCATCTTATCGCTCATCTCCGGGATTTGCTCTTTCATTTCTTTAAACCGCTTCGGCCCGCCGAGCAGAACGCGAACGATCATGCCAGTCCATTTTTTGCCGAGTAGCTCTGTTGCGCACTCATACTTTGGGCACATTTTGGAATAATCCACGTTATCACCCCACTTTTCAATGATTCTATTGTAGCACATGACGTTTTCAAAAGGGAGGGCTATTCGCCAAGAGAAGACAAATGCTTTTCATTCATTATATACTATATTTAAGTTAGTTGGATACACATGGGTAATTTTCCCAAAATCCTTATTAACTTTGCAAGCATAACCGAAATAATTCTAAGACGCTATAGAATTGTTATCATACCACGATATTGAGGTGCCGGATGTCGGACAACTGGGGATTTTATGAACGCCGGACGGAATCGGAGCAGCTGCGAGTGTTGATTAATGTCGGATATCGTACCTCCGCTCCGCTGACACCGTATACGGATTTGCTCTCGATTACGATTAACTTATATCCGGTTCGTGCGCATAATCGTTCGAATCGGGATTTTGTCAAACAATTGGAGCAGTTGGAATCCAAGCTTGAACATTGGCTGAAAAGTACTGTAGGTGCCATCTATATTGGGCGCATCAACGCAGCAACTCGGCTTGAGTTTTATTATTATACGAAAGGGCAGAGCCCTGATCTTCCCGAAATTCATGCTTGGCTGGATCAGAATTGGACTTTCCGAGCACAGGTCTATCGCAAACCAGATCCACAGTGGGAATTTTATAGGTTTATGCTGCCGGATGCACTTGAGGAGCTGTTTGTGCATAATGCACAGATGATCTATGCGCTGATTCACAAAGGGGATAATATCGGCGAGCCCAGGAATGTCTATCACTGGCTGCTGTTTCGGGAGGACGACGACAGACGCGAAATTGAGTCGATGCTCAAGGGATTAGGATATGTCATCGAGAAGGAGAAGGAGGGGAACCCCGAGCAGGGCTATCCGTATCCGCTGGTGATTAGCCGTTTCGAGGACGTTCGGCTTGATACGGTAAATGAGCGCGTACGCGAGCTTCATTCACTGCTGGCAGGCAGTGGAGGGCGTTACGATGGATGGGGCTCGGTGATGAAACTTTCCGCAGCGGGGCGGTTCCGCCGATACATCCGCCGGAACCTGAGTAACGTCGAAACAACGCTGCGCAAAGTATTCTTGAGACGAAACTCCGAATGAAGTTATTCGTTTATAGTCGTATGAGGACAATCCCGGCAATGGTCAGTATGAAAGCTGTCCATTGATAAGTATTCAATCGCTCGCGATATAGGATGATCGAGCCTGCGGCCACTACCAAGCTGTTGGCGGCAAATACGGGGCCGGCTATGTTGGCTCGCCCCGTTTCGAGTGCGATTGCATAGAGCTGCAGTCCGCCGTAGGAGAACAGCCCGGCGACTAGCCCCCACTTCATTCCAATCGATGCTGAGCGAAGCGACTTCTGCATGAGTCTTGAACCTTCTTGCGCACCTGCACGAAAGCTGCCGAGCGAGCTCCTGCGGGATCGCTCTTGGCGCGCAACAAAGGCGAACCAAACAATCGATAAACTGTAAGCGA
Source organism: Paenibacillus sp. J22FR21 (assembly GCF_056269135.1). NCBI lineage: Bacteria > Bacillati > Bacillota > Bacilli > Caryophanales > Paenibacillaceae > Paenibacillus > Paenibacillus sp. J22FR21. Next base: position 208,259 of record NZ_JBWDNJ010000004.1, on the reverse strand, counting down.
CGAATAAGATCGGAGCGCTGCTTAGCCCAAGGTCTCCTGTGACCTTAAGCCCGCCATTACGAATCGCGAAGAGCAGAATGCTGATGCCTACGTAGAAGTACCATCGCGGTGCTATGCGGAAGGCTTTTTCTTTGCCTTGCATGGAGACAAGCACGACGGCGAGCAGGAGCAGCAGAACGCCGCCAAGCTCAGTCTTCGAAAGTTGTTCGTTATAGCCGAAGGTGCCAAGCGCAATGACCAGAATGATATTCATATTCGTTAGCGGTGATGTCAGGCTGGCAGGTCCCCACTCCAATGCTTTCATGAAGAGCGCATTCCCGAGGGCGGAGCCTGCACCGATAAGCAAGCCGGCGAGCCAAACGCGTGGATCAGCGAGCGATGGCAGCAACGTATGCTCCAAAACGGCGTGAATGCCAAATCCGCAGGTCCCGGAAATATAAAGACCCAGAAGCAGGTAAGCGGAGGAACCGCTCTGCATCTGGGACACCTTCATCCACCAGCCAGCCAACCCGAACAGTACCGCACTGCCTACGGCTGCTGCAAACCACATGTAACTTTCCACCAATCTCGTATTTTTAAATGTTACACAAATGAAATGGTTCTGTTATCGTTCCTTCATATTGGAGGGGTATTATAATAACCAAGACCCCCTTTTGATTATATATGACTTAGGACCTGCCGCGTGCAGGTCCACTTTTTTATCTACAGGGCTACACTTACGGGCTTCTTATTCTTGTAATAGAACCATTCCGTAAACCCGATTTCCTTCAGACGCTTCGCAACAAGCTCCCAATCTTCGCCGACTCGGCTCGGTTTATGAGCATCAGACCCGAAAGATACCGTCACACCAAAGTGCAATGCACGCTCCAATATCGCATCAGACGGATACCAGCCGCCGGCATCTTTGGTACTGCCGGAGGTGTTGATTTCGATGGAGACGCTGCTCTCCCCAATGACTTTGAGGCAATCATCAATCGCTGCATCGGCGGCAATGGCGGAGAAAGCAGGGTAATACCCTTTCATCGCATCGATATGACCGAGAATTTGGAACATGCCACTGCGGGCGGATTGGCCGATAAGCTCGTAATAATGGCGTTTCTCATCGATGTGCTGTGCTTCGGAGAGGTTCTTCCAGCGGTTTCGATTGAAGATGCTGACGCCGCGCGACTGATGGACGGAACCGATAATATAATCAAAAGGATAACCGGCATAGACATCGCGATAAACCTGAGCGTGCTGAGGGAAGAAATCGGACTCCACACCGAGCAGGACGTCGATAGTGCCTTCGTACTTGGCTTTAAGCCGCAGCACTTCCTCTACATAATGAACAAATTCGCTTTTTCCCATTGCAATGCCGGGATTCGGTTGATCCTGTTCGCTTGCAAAATAAGGGGAATGATCTGAAATTCCGATGACGGACAGTCCCGCCTTGATTCCGGCTTTAATATAATCCTCGATATTAGCGTCTGCATGCCCGCACCGGAAGTGGTGCGTATGTAAATCAAATTTCAAGCTGAATCTCCTCCTACTCGCTGCTAATGAAATGATCTTCGGGCATACCCTTCAAATCGCTCAAAAACTGCTGCATCGCTGAGTTGATGTACCGTCCTGACTTATAAACCAACCCGACAGGATGGCTCATATCGAGCTCATTGACTTTAATCCGCTTGAGCGTACCGAGTTGAACCTCTTTGGCAATGGAGAGCTTAGAGACCACTGCGGCGCCTAAATTGATTTCGACCATTCGCTTCACTTCCTCGCTGCTCGAAAGCTCCATGACGATGTTCGGGTGCAAGTTATATTTGCGGAAGATTTGATCCAGAAAACGTCGTCCTAATGTGTCCGGTGACAGCATAATCATGGGAATGTCCTTGAGTGATTCTACGGTAGTATGCTTCAAATGGCTCATGGGATGCTCGGGAGCAACGACGAGTTCGTAGGTGTCGTAATACAGGATGGATGTTTCCACATTTGGATTGCGTTCCGACAAATAGGTGATGCCGATATCTACGGTACCATTCTCTACGCTGGCCATAACGCCGGAAGAAGGCATGGAGTGAATCGTTGTTTTGATAAGCGGAAATTGGTTTTGAAAATAAGACAGCACCCGAGGCAAAATTTGAATCGCGATCGAAGAGGTCGTTCCCAGCACGATATGACCCTGCGGCGTTTGGCTTAGGTCAGAGAGCTTCTGCTTCAATTCTTCTACGATGGCTAATATACGCTCGGCGTGATCAAGAAACACTTGTCCGCGGTCCGTTAATGTGACGGGTTGATTCCGATCAATTAGAACCGTTTTAAACTCATCCTCTAAGCTCTTGACTTGGGCAGAAACGGCCGGCTGCGTTAGATTAAGCAGCTCTCCTGCTTTACGAAAGCTCATGGTGCGTGAGATGGTTAGCAACGTTTCGAGTTGGTTAATATTCACGGAATCCCTCCTTTAGCGATTAAAGATTTTTATCACAGCTATATATCATTATAATGTAAAATCAGCTCGACGGCAAAAGGTACGAAACAGCCTGTGGGCCGCCCGGAGTTGGAGCAGGATTCAATTAGGATGCTGTCGAATGTTGGTTTAAGGTGACAATTCATGCGCCATAAAGGAGCGAAAAGGATGAATCCGAAGGCAGTACGCAGCTGGATGATGTACGATTGGGCCAATTCTGCTTTTGCCACAACCATTATGGCCGCGGTCATGCCGATTTACTACAAAACGGTGGCTGGCGCAGATTTGAGCGGCAATACAGCTGAGAATTACTGGGGGTATACGCAAACCATTGCAATGATTTTCGTAGCCATTCTATGTCCGATTTTGGGAGCGATTGCTGACTATTCAGGTTCGAAGGTACGTTTCTTATCGGTGTTCATGTTCATCGGATCAATCGCGACCATCTGCATGGCGTTTGTTGGGACCAATGATTGGCTGCTTGCATCTATATTGGTTGTCATCGGTACGATCGGCTTTGCCGCATCCAATACGTTCTATGATGGATTAATTACGGAGGTTTCGACACCGGAGACACTCAATGCCGTGAGTAATAAAGGGTATGCGATGGGCTACTTAGGCGGCGGCTTGCTGCTGCTAGTCAATTTAATCATGATTGAGAAATGGTCGTTAGTGGGCTTTCCTAATAAAACAGTGGCAACGCAAACCGTCTTTGTTACGGTCGGGATCTGGTGGATCTTGTTCTCGCTTCCGATTATGCGCAATGTGAAGGAGACCGCCAGAGGGACCTCTGCAGGTTTCGGTGATCGGATTCAGCGCGGGATGAAACGGATCACCAATACGATGAAGACGCTGAAGCATTACCCGGAGCTGCTTAAGTATATGGCATCCTTCTGGTTCTTCAATGATGGGATTAGTACGGTGATCGTCATGGCGACGATTTATGGCAGCGGCATCGGAATTGAAACATCGGATTTGATAGCTGCACTTCTGATTACGCAGTTTGTCGGCTATCCGTGTACGCTGCTCTTCATCCGATTCGCCTCGCGTATCGGGATGAAGTACTCGCTTTATTGCTCGCTGCTTGTATATGTGCTGATTGTTATGCTTGGATACTTCATGACGAGCGCGCTTCATTTCTATGCGCTGGCTGTTATGGTCGGTTTCGTGCAAGGAGGGAGCCAAGCTACGGCAAGGTCGCTGTACGCCACTTTGGTGCCGCCAACGCGAACGGCCGAATTCTTCGGCTTCTTAAGCTTATCGAGCAAATTCGCCGCTGTAGCCGGACCAGCTGTATTCTCCGTTGTCGGCACGATAACAGGGTCCAGCCGGCTGGGCATACTTGCGCTCCTGGCGTTCTTCATCATTGGTATCATCCTGCTGTATTTTGTGGATTTTGCCAAAGGCCGCAAAGAAGCGTTGGCAGGAGAGGGGCTTGTGTAACTCGTAGCTGCCTGGTTGCCAATTCATCACAGCTATCATACGGGGCATCACTTGAATGCACTTCAAGCGATGCCTTTTTATATGTCGGAATTCCTATTGAACGAGAATGGAAAAGAAGGTATAATCATTCGAAAAGCGAACTGACGTTCGATCAGCGCTTCTACATGGTCAGTCAGAAGGAGGAGGCAGGTATGAAAGGGACGACACACTTGGCGATTGGCGTCGCGATCGGGGTGGTTGCTGCTGCCACGCATCCCATTACGCTAACCAATGCAGCGGCATTTATCATCGTTGCGGCATTTTCCGCCTTGAGCGCGGATCTGGACGGTACGAACATGCTGAGCAGCAAGCTTAGCAAGCCGGCAAGGATAATCCGCGCACTCATGCTGTGGGGCGGAGTCGCAGCAGGAGCAGCAGCGGGGTATTTATATTGGTTTGAAGATTTATTGTATCCGTATCTCACGATTGCCGCAGCAGCCGTGTTTCTTCTGGGTCTCATCTCTCGCAACGGTATGATTCGGGATGCGCTTGTGAGTATAATCGGCTTAGGGCTTCTGTATGCTGGTTATGCGATCGGTCATCATTGGCTGATGGGGCTTGGCCTGTATGTTGCATGGGTACCTTGGTTGAATCACCGAGGGTTAACGCATACCGTTTGGGCAGTTGCTGCATGGGGAGCAATCGGATGGGGGCTTGAGCAACAGCTGGAGATCGAAGGGATTGCCTACACTGCAATAAGCGGTTATCTATCCCATCTTATTGCGGATACACTGACGCCAAGCGGCGTCAAATGGTTGTACCCGCTGACTAAGAAGACCTTTAAGCTGCCATTCGGTTAAACATAACAAAAGCTCTCCTGAGGCCGCGAACGTCCCGGGAGAGCTTTATTAATTCGCCGATCATAGCCATTCTTTCTTGCGGAAAATGAAGAACATTCCGAAACCGAGCATGAGCATGAAAGTGAGCAGCAAGTAGGAGCCGCCGTGCAGATGAAGCCCGGGTATAAAGTCGAAATTCATTCCGTAAATTCCGGTGATGAAGGTGAGTGGCATGAAGATCGTGGTCAGTGCGGTAAAGACACGCATGATTTCATTCGCGCGGTTCGCAAGCGAAGACTGGTAAGCCTCTCGTAAGTTGCCCATCAGATCGCGGTAGGTCTCGAAGGTCTCGGCGATCTTAACGGCATTCTCATAGATATCGCTGAAGTACTTCTGCAATTGATCGTCGATCAGCTTCAGGTCTTTCTTATTAAGCGTTGCGATAAGCTCCTTCTGCGGTCCAAGTACTTTCTTGAGCCAGAGAATCTCGCTTCGAAGTCCGATGATTTCATTCAGATGCGATTTCTTGGTGTGGACCAGAATATCTTCTTCCAAGCTCTCGATCCGCGCTTCAATCCGATCGCCGACGAGGAAGTAATTATCAACGACGATATCGACCAAATGATAGAGGAAACGGTCGGGTCTGCTGACTTGCTCTTCGAGCAGGATCGGTTTCAACGCGCGAAGCTCGTTAATTTTCTGTTTCGTAACGGTAATAATATAATGGCGGCCCAGAAAAATGTTCAAGGCACGTAGGAAAATTTCTTCATCATCAAATCGGATGCTGTTAATTACAATAAAATAATGGCCTTCATGAATTTCAATCTTAGGCCTTTGCTCTTCTTCGCTCAGACAGTCTTCCACTGCCAGCTCATGCAGCGCGAATATCGGCTGGAGCACGGCGAGGTCATCTACGTCGGCATCAATCCAGTAGAAGCCTTCGGCAGGCGGCACGACGGCTGCTTGAATGTCATCAACCGGTGTGAAAACACCTTGATTCACGTGACGGATTTTCATCCGCGTTCCTCCTCTCGTTGTTGCAGTAATTCCCGGATGCCGGCTAAGAGGAGGAGAACAGAATCGCGCAACATCAAGCAAGCCATATTGCGCGCGGTGCCGCCCTGCTTGCTCTAGTCCATCTATCTAGAAGCGGCGCGTTTGCGAATACGGCTCGATGACGCGAGCCTTCCTGCTATCTTCCGTATAAACCGGTTATCAGTGCGGTTGCCCGCAGGCCTCGGGTCGCCTTCCATAGTCGTAAACACCCCTTTTGTGGTCAATTATTCACTAGTTAAAGCGTAATTCTTGTCTAGTATACTCCGACAATGTCTTTCCATTCAAGAAGAAAGTAGCGTCTATGGTTCTGTAACAGCATATGCAGGGAAAAGCCCATGGTTACGCGTTTTTTGACGATGGTAGAGGTGGGCTCCTTGACGGGAATAAAGGAATGATTTAAAGTAGGAGCTAAGGTATTTCCGTTAATTAAATAAGCAAGCTTTCTTATCAAGAGCAGGCGGAGGGACTAGCCCGATGAAGCCCGGCAACCGGCGTGTAAACGTACGGTGCTAATTCTTGCGGAAACGTATGTTTCTGAGAGATGAGAGGCGCATGAACGATACATTTGTGCCCCTCTCTAATGAGAGGGGCTATTTTCATTGCGCTCCTCAGTCACAATCCAAGCAGACAAGGAGAGATTATCATGCCGATTAAAGTACCAGACCAATTGCCTGCGAAAGATGTTCTGACTGATGAGAATATCTTTCTAATGGATGAGAGCGTAGCCTATCATCAAGATATCCGTCCGCTGCGGATCGCGATTCTCAACCTAATGCCAACTAAAGAAACGACCGAAACACAGCTGCTTCGCTTAATTGGGAACACGCCGCTGCAGGTGGAAGTCGTGCTGCTTCATCCGAGGACCCACACGTCGAAGAATACGTCGTCCGAGCATTTGGAGTCGTTTTATAAAACGTTCGAAGATATCAAGCATGAATACTATGATGGCTTGGTTATTACCGGCGCACCTGTAGAGACGCTTCCATTCGAAGAGGTCAACTATTGGGAAGAGCTGAAGGATATTATGGATTGGTCGGCTCGACGAGTAACGTCAACCTTCCATATTTGTTGGGGCGCACAGGCGGGATTGTATCACCACTACGGGATTCCCAAATACGAGTTGACGGACAAAGTGTTCGGCGTTTTCCCGCATACGGTGGAGAAGCGCAATGTTCCTCTTGTACGCGGCTTTGACGAACTGTTCCTGGTTCCGCAATCGCGTCATACGGAAGTACGCCGCGATGATATCGACAATGTTCCGGATCTGGATATCCTGTCTGAATCGCCGGATGCCGGCGTATATCTGGTCGCTTCCAAAGATGGCAGACAAGTATTCGTAACCGGCCATTCGGAGTATGATCCGTTGTCACTCAAAGCGGAATACGATCGTGATGTGGCCAAAGGAATGGATATTGCTTTGCCGAAGAATTACTATCCAAACAATGATCCGTCGAAGCTTCCGTTGTCGAGCTGGAGAGCGCATGCCAATCTGCTGTTCTCGAACTGGTTGAATTACTACGTTTATCAGCAAACCCCTTATGACTTAGGTGCAGGCATTTAGATATGAAGTTCATTATTCGACGAGAGGGAGTCACTTCAGATGAAAATAGAAAGCCGCTTAGCGCAAATTGGATCCATTAAAGAGCCTGTTACCGGAGCTGTCAGCTTCCCGGTCTACCAGGCAACAGCTTTCCGCCACCCGAAGCTTGGCGAAAGCACCGGCTTTGACTATGCCCGCACGAAGAGTCCGACTCGCAGCGTGCTGGAAGAAGCGGCTGCTGAGCTGGAGTCCGGTGATGCCGGATTTGCTTGCAGCAGCGGCATGGCTGCGCTGACCACTGTCTTCTCGCTGTTTGGCCAAGGCGATCATTTGCTCGTTTCCTTGGATCTATACGGCGGTACATACCGCTTGCTGGAGCGGATTATGACTCGCTTCGGCGTATCGGCTTCTTACGTGGACACGAATGACATTGATGCGATGAACCAGCTGATTACACCAGCTACGAAGGCGATCTTGATCGAGACACCGACGAATCCGCTGATGATGATTACGGATGTGGAACGGGTTTGTTCATGGGCAAAGTCCAAAGGACTGTTGTCCATTGTCGATAATACGCTGCTCACTCCGTTCTTCCAACGCCCGATCGAGCTTGGTGCTGACATTATCGTGCACAGTGCAACGAAGTACCTTGGCGGCCACAATGACGTGCTGGCAGGTCTTATCGTCACGAAGGGCAAGGAATTGTCCGCTGAAATAGGCTTCCTGCACAACTCACTCGGCGCTGTTCTTGGACCACAGGATTCGTGGCTGCTGATGCGCGGCATGAAGACGCTGGCGCTGCGGATGGAACGCCATCAAGCAAATGCGACGGCGATCGCAAACTGGCTGCTGACGCATGAAGTGATTGAGGATGTATACTATCCGGCACTTCCTCATCATCCGGGACATGAGGTGCAGAACCGTCAGTCCTCCGGCAACACAGGTATTTTCTCGTTCCGCTTGAAGAAAGCCGCTTATATAGAGCCGATCCTTCGTCATATTAAGCTGATTGCTTTCGCAGAGAGCCTCGGCGGCGTGGAATCGCTGATGACGTATCCGGCCGTTCAAACGCACGCGGATATTCCGCTGGAAATTCGTCAGCGGATCGGTGTCGATGACCGTCTGCTTCGTTTCTCAGTCGGCATTGAGCATGTGAATGATTTGATCGCGGATTTGGCGCAAGCCTTTGAAGCAGCAAAACGCGAGCTTGGGGAGGCATAAACCATCATGGCAGAGCAGAATCCGGACAAGGGCAAGAACAACAACGAGAAGCAATTTGCAACGAAATTGATTCATTTCGGGGCTGAGATCGACGAACATACCGGCGCTTCAAGCGTACCGATCTATCAAGCATCTACCTTCCATCATCACGATATCTTCAATCCGCCGACGTACGATTACAGCCGTTCCGGCAATCCGACACGTCAGGCTTTGGAGGATTACATTACGCTGCTTGAAGGCGGCGTTCGCGGGTTTGCTTTTGCATCCGGCATGGCAGCGATCTCGACCGCGTTCCTGCTGTTCTCGACGGGTGATCACATCATCGTAACCGAGGACGTTTATGGCGGTACCTACCGCCTGTTGACAACGGTGCTGAACCGTCTTGGCATTGAGTCCACCTTCGTGGACATGACTGACTTCGAGGCTGTGAAAGCAGCGCTTCAGCCGAATACGAAGGCGGTCTTCATGGAGACGCCTTCTAACCCAACGCTGAAAATTACCGATATCGGTGAGATCGCGACATGGGCGAAGGAGCATGAGCTGATTACGCTGCTGGACAATACATTTATGACACCGTACCATCAGCGCCCGATCGAGCTTGGGGTTGATATCGTGCTGCACAGCGCTACGAAGTTTCTGGGCGGCCACAGTGACGTGCTTGCAGGTCTTGCCGTTGTGGCAACCGAGAGCCTCGGCCGCAGGCTGAAGCAGCTGCAGAACGGTCTTGGCACCGTTCTGGGGGCACAAGAATCATGGCTGCTGATCCGCGGCATGAAGACGCTGCAAGCGCGTATGGAGCATAGCGAACGCGGTGCTCGCAAGCTGGCAGAATGGCTCGAGGGCAATCCGGAAGTTACACGCGTGTACTATCCGGGTCTTGCGAACCATCCGCGCCGCGAAGTTCATGAGAAACAATCGAAGGGTTACGGCGCAGTCGTATCCTTCGACGTAGGTGACGGCGAGCGCGCGAAAGCCGTTCTTAGCCGCGTGAAGCTTCCGCTCGTAGCGGTAAGTCTTGGCGCTGTTGAAAGTATTTTGTCTTATCCGGCTATGATGTCGCATGCGGCGATGCCGCGCGAGGTACGTCATGAACGCGGAATTACGGATGGTTTGCTTCGTTATTCGGTCGGTCTAGAGGATATTGATGACCTGATTGCGGATCTGGATCAAGCGCTTAAAGGCTAAATAATGCGATACGCGGCAGTCCCGGCGGACTAGCCGCGTTTTTCGCCGTTTTGGCTGGCTTTTTCGGCCGATGTCGGTGCATGACGCTGGTTGGCGTTTGTGGTAGTATTAGTTGAAACGTAGCAAGTGACGGATATGTTGATAGAGAAGGAGGTCTCCGACGTGCAACAGGTAGATCGCATTTTAGATAAAGCACTGCAAGGAGAACGGATTGGACTTGAGGAGTGCGTGACACTTTTTGAATCCGATGAAATTGAGAAAATGGGCCATGTGGCCAATCAGATTATGCTGCGGCACCACCCTGATCCGGTAACGACCTTTGTTGTCGGACGGAATATTAACTATACGAATGTATGCGATGTGTACTGCCGATTCTGCGCGTTTTATCGGGCACCCGGCTCGAAGGAAGGTTACGTGCTTTCGGATGAAGTCATCCTGCAGAAGATCAAAGAAACGATGGATGTCGGTGGAACCGAGATTCTGATGCAAGGCGGCGTGAATCCAGAGCTTCCGTTCTCGTATTACTTGGACTTATTGCGTAAGATTAAACAGCATTACCCAGGCATTACGATGCATTCCTTCTCCCCGGCGGAGATTCATAAGATGGTATTGCTCTCAGGCGGACAATCGCTTGAAGAGGTGCTGCGCGAGCTGAATCGTGCAGGACTGGACTCCCTTCCGGGCGGCGGCGGAGAGATTCTCGATGACCGGACAAGACGTAAGATCAGCCGGTTGAAGGGCTCCTGGACGGACTGGATGGACGTTATGAAGACCGCTCATCGCATCGGCATGAACACGACAGCTACGATGGTTATCGGGTTCGGCGAAGAGATGGAAGAGCGTGCGCTTCATTTACTTCGTGTCCGTGATGCACAGGATGAGTGTTTGGCGAACGGCTATGATTCCAAAGGTTTCCTGGCGTTTATTCCGTGGACATTCCAACCGGAGAACACGAATATGAAGCGGGAGAAAGCGACGCCTGAAGAGTATTTGAAAACATTAGCGATCAGCCGGATTACGCTCGACAATATCGATAACTTCCAATCTTCGTGGGTGACGATGGGGCCGGAAGTGGGCAAGCTTTCCCTTTCCTACGGCTGTAATGACTTCGGCAGCACGATGATCGAAGAGAACGTGGTTTCCGCTGCCGGTACGACGCATAAGGTCAACATTGATTCCATTCTTCGCTTAATTCGTGAGACAGGCAAGATCCCGGCACAGCGTAATACACGCTACGAGATTCTGAAGATGTATAACGAATCCGAAATGGCGCAGAACGACTTTATCATGCAAAACTAATCGATCTTCGCACCTATAAAGCTTCCCGTCAGGAAATGCATTTCCTGACGGGAAGCTTTTGTTCGTTTAGGGGAGCATGAAAATCCGCCTAATATACCACGATTGCCCTTCCATTCCAATCCCTCACTAGCTGTGCCAATGCCTACATCGTATATATGCTTTTGCAGAACCATATACTGTTAAGGAAGCCCGATTCGACCTCTGGATTTCATGTGCAATTGACCCTAATGAGTCCACCCTCGTCCGTTCGTTTAACGCCCAATTTGCCGAATTTCCGGCCACCATATCCAGCCCGCTTACCAGCTGGCTGCTATTCGCAAAAACTTTTAGGAGTGAGCCTATGGAACTGTTCACTGTTTCTTTGCTTTCGGCTTCCCATGAAGCGATTGATCGACTGCACCATTGTTTGAGCGAGGAATTTGTCGATTTACATAGCGATAAGGATACCGCTGTTCCGTTCGTAAGCTTCACAAGGCCAGAGTATGAAACAATGGAAATATCATGCCTCGTTGACCTTGCAGACTTCAAGCTCGCTGCGGATGGCCCGCAGATGTACCGAAGATCTGCAACCGCTTTTGCACGGTACATTATGTCTGAACTGGAGCCTATGCTGCTAAAGGCGATCATACGCAAACAGTTTCATTATGAAGTGGTCAAAGAGATCGAAGTGCTCGAGCGCTATTGCCAAAATATTCTTTACGGCGCCGCTGTTCCGGCTGTGCAGGAAGACGCTACCGATACGGCTATGCTGCGATCGGACAGAGAACGCCGGATGGGTAAAGTGGCGGATGAGATCGAGCAGTTTCTGAGCAGCAACACCCGATTGCATCTCGATGGGTTCGTTACGTTTAGACTTGCCGCTTACTGGCAAGAACTGAAGGAAGTCGTCGCCTATGCGGTAGACGAATATGTGATGGATAAGCAATACCAGGAATTTATATCGCTGCTCAAATATTTTGTCCGGATGCAGGAAGTGAAGCTCCCGATCGTGCATGTATTGCACAAGGGAGGCAGCGATTTCGTGCTTTACGATCAAGAGTTTCAAATGCTGGAAACCGTGCAGGCTGACCGCATCGTAGCGGAAATGCTGGAGTCTGAAATGAACATGGAGGACATGATCGTCAGTACGCTGATCACGGTATCGCCGCAGCAAATTGTCATACACACGAGGCAGCCGGAGCTGCCCGTGATGCGCACGTTAGAAACGATATTCGAGCATCGCGTGCGGCTCTGCTGCACGTGCGGGCATTGCAGCTACTTCTTCGATGAGCAAGGACTGCCTATTGTGCAGGCGACGGACGTCGTTTCGGAGAAACGTGTGCGCAATGTCATTCCTTGAGAAGAATTTGTACCGCAATATAGGCTTGACCTGTCAGCAGGTGTCAGATTATAATAATTGACATGTAAAAGCAATGACAAAGACATGTATCCCCAGCGATGCTCGATTCAGAGAGAGGAACCTAGGCTGAAATTTCCTCGCGATGCAGTGGCGATATACCCCTTTGTAGCTGTCCAGTTGAGCCCTCACTTCATTGTGAAGTTTGGAAGTAAGCTGTACCGGGCCGTTCCCGTTATAGGACGTCTACAAGGATCAGTGGCCGGCAAGGTTGGTAGGCGCTGATTGAACTAGGGTGGAACCACGGGTCTGTTAGAGCACTCGTCCCTTTGCGGGATGCGTGCTTTTTTTGTTGGCTGCATGCCGCATAGATTGTTAAATTTCGGTCTTGCGATGGCATCATGATGCGGCCGCAAGAACCACATCCAGGAGGAACGAAGGGTATGGCGATTCAAGTAAAGCTGCCGGACGGCGCTGTCCGGGAATACGAGCAGGGCACTACAATTGAAGAGGTTGCAGGTTCCATCAGCAATGGTCTGCGCAAGAACGCGATTGCCGGTAAAGTAAACGGTAAAGTGGTAGATGTGTATACACCGCTTGAAGGCGATGTTGCTCTGGAAATCGTTACGGTTGAATCCGCTGACGGTCTTGAAGTCTATCGTCACAGTACTGCGCATCTTATGGCACAAGCGATTAAACGTCTGTTCGGCAATAACGATGTGAAGCTTGGTATCGGTCCTGTCATCGAAGACGGCTTCTACTACGACATCGATATGGAGCAGTCCCTTACACCTGAGGATTTGGTCAGAATCGAGAAAGAAATGGAACGTATCGTGCAGGAGGATCTGGCAATCCGTCGCCGCGTAGTAAGCCGCGAGGAAGCGATTGCTATCTTTACGGAAATCGCCGATCCGCTCAAATTAGAGCTTATTCGCGACCTTCCTGCAGATTCGCAAATTACGATGTATGATCAAGGCGAATTCTTCGATCTATGCCGCGGGCCGCACTTGCCTTCCACTGGCAAGATTAAAGCATTCAAGCTGCTTAGCGTTGCCGGAGCATACTGGCGCGGCGATTCCAAGAACAAAATGCTGCAGCGTATCTACGGCACAGCGTTCCCTAAGAAAGCGCAGCTCGATGAGCATCTTCATTTTCTAGAGGAAGCGAAGAAACGCGATCACCGTAAACTGGGCCGTGAATTGAAGATGTTTACGTTCTCCCGTGAAGTGGGTCAAGGGCTTCCGCTGTGGCTGCCAAACGGTGCACGTCTGCGCAGAACAATGGAGCGTTATATCGTAGATTTGGAAGAAAGCTTGGGCTATCAGCATGTCTACACACCTGTGCTGGCTAACGTTGAATTATACAAAACAAGCGGACACTGGGAGCACTACAGCGAGGATATGTTCCCGAAAATGATCATGGACAACGAGGAGCTCGTTCTTCGTCCGATGAACTGCCCGCATCATATGATGGTGTTCAAGAGCGATATGCGCTCGTATCGCGACCTTCCGGTTCGAATCGCGGAGCTTGGCACTATGCACCGCTACGAAATGTCCGGTGCGCTGACAGGTTTGCACCGCGTGCGCGCGATGACGCTTAATGATGCTCACATCTTCTGTCGTCCTGATCAAATCAAAGAAGAATTCGCGCGCGTTGTCACGCTGATTCGTCAAGTTTATGAGGATTTCGGCATCAAGGACTACCGTTTCCGTCTATCCTACCGTGATCCGCAGGATACTGAGAAGTACTTCCAGAACGACGAAATGTGGGAAATGTCGCAGAAGATGCTTCGTGAGGTTGTTGAAGAGCTTGGCCTGCCATTCTTCGAAGCGGAAGGTGAAGCGGCTTTCTACGGTCCGAAGCTCGACGTTCAAATCAAGACAGCGCTTGGCAAAGAAGAGACACTCTCGACTGCACAGCTGGACTTCCTGCTGCCTGAGCGTTTCGAATTGGAATACGTTGGTGACGACGGCAAGAAACATCGTCCGGTCGTTATCCACCGCGGTATCATCAGCACAATGGAGCGTATGACAGCATTCTTGCTGGAGAACTTCGCTGGTGCACTGCCACTGTGGCTGTCCCCGGTTCAAGCCAAAATCATCCCGGTTTCGGTTGCATACGAAGCCTATGCACGTGAGCTTGAAGCGAAGCTGCAGCTTGCAGGCATCCGGGTTGAATCCGATCTTCGCAATGAGAAACTCGGGTACAAGATCCGTGAAGCACAGCTGGAGAAAGCACCATACATGCTCGTTATCGGGGAGAATGAAGCGAGCTCCGAATCCGTCTCCGTTCGTAAACGCGGTGAAGGTGACCTCGGCTCCATGCCGGTATCAGAGCTGATTGCATTGCTGAAAACGCAAATTGCCGAGAAACAAATCTAATCATTTCCCGCGCTGGTACATGATGCCGGCTGCCGCATAAAGCTTGTCGCACTTGGGTATCCTTCGAACTAAGGAGGATAACAACCCAGATGATGACAAGCTTTTTGTCGTTTCAACGTGTTCTAACCATCAGTACAGCAGGAATGATGATGATAATCGGCTTGTTATTTGCCGACTGTACCGCAGCGAGTAGTGTGGGGGCGGAGCTTGAGCGGCAAATTACGCAGCACCCTATTAGCAAGCAGCCGAAAGCCAAGGCATTCAAGCCCATTCAAGTTATAGCAACAGGCTACACGGCAGGTGTGGAATCGACAGGTAAACGGCCGGGGCATCCGCAATACGGGATAACGTATTCGGGCGTTCGCGTGCGAAGAGCTTTTGTTTCGACAATCGCTGCAGATCCCAAAGTGTTTCCGATTGGAACCCTTCTGTACGTACCCGGATATGGATATGGTATCGTAGCCGATACCGGCTCTGCGATCAAAGGAAAGAAGATCGATTTGTATTTTGAAACAAGGAAGCAGGTATTCAAGCAGTGGGGGAAACGCAAGGTGACCGTTAAGGTGCTGAGGCGCGGCAACGGCAAGCTGACGGAAGCTTGGCTGAATGAGCTGAATGAAGCAGTCACGGCAGAGAAGACGATCCCAAGAGAGCTGCTTGAGTCCTAATCGACATAGAGAGAATGTTCGACGATTTGTTGAATATTCTCTTTTTTTTGCGGAAAAGGTATGTTAAAATACACGTTGAAAGCGCTACCATCTATAGTCGAGGGCGGATATCCATGAACATTGAATCATCTCACACAGAGCCAAATGTATTAGTGCAATTAGAGGCTTATGAGGACAAGCTGCTTGAGCTCTATAAAGAGATGATTCATGTAGCCTATGCGAAGGTGCATAACAAGTCGGATGCCCAGGATGCCGTTCAGGAAGCATGGGTGCGTATGCTCACGAAGCAAGGCACACTGAGGGAGCGCAGCAAGCTCTTCTCTTGGGCGAAAGTGATCACAAGCAATATCGCACTGAACTTGAATAAGAAAGCAGCCCGGATGCGTCCCTCAAGTGAAATGGAGCACCTGTATCGGTCGCAAGAAGCCGGTTATCGAGATGAAGCGGCGGTCATGCTCGAGATCAATGAGCTTCTCGACTTGCTGGATCCGGCGTCTCGGGTAATGCTGCTTTACAAATTTTATTACGGCTTCAAGGATGCTGAAATCGCAGCGGTGATGCAGGTTCCGGTCGGAACAATTAAAGCTCGAATCCATCGAACGAAGCAGTTTTTGCGCGATAAAATGATTTAACAATAATTCATTTTCGACTTACATAAACTGTTCCCGGCCTTGCCATACTATTGGTTGTACGGGGAGGTGAGCAGGAATGGCGAAAAATAAAAACAATAAATTTAATGCAGCCCAAAGTAAATACAACGCAGAATTTGCGTCAGAAAACGCAGCAAACTCAGCAAATGCAACAACGAAAGCCGCTTCACAGAAAGCCGATAAATAAACATAACTTCCGCATTAATGAAGCAGTAAGTGAGAGGGACCCGGCGGGGTCCCTCTTTTCATTTGTGAAACTGTGAACTATACTATTAGTTAATTCTGACCAATTGTCGAAAAAAGGGGGATAATATCATGCCGCTATTGCAGCGTTTCCGAACTCCAGGCACGCCAAGTAAGCAAGAAGAAGCAGAACAGAATGTTGTGCTCACGCAATTAATCAATGAGTCATTAGTTATTTCGGATCAATTGACCGCTGCGGTAGAGGAAGTCAATCAGTCCATAGGCCAACTGACGGACATTGCCGATCAATCTGCTGTTACCGAGGGAGAGCTTCGGTTATGCAGTGAGCGTGCCATGGACCGCATAGGCGAGACGTTCTCGACGCTGCAGGAGGTGGCCGCATCTGCTGAACAAATCAGCGACACGGCGCAGCTGCTCGATACGGAAAGTAAAGAAACGAAGGAAGTTGTGCTTGAGGTTTGTCGTTCGCTTACGAACACAGATAAAGTGATGAATGATTTGCAGCAGCATAACGGAACGATGGACCGTCATATCCGCGAGCTGATTGAACAAACTTCGAGGATCAACGAGATCAACAGCTTTATCCAAGAGATTGTGTCCCAAACATCGCTGCTTGCGCTGAATGCTTCGATTGAGGCTGCGCATGCAGGTGAATTTGGCCGAGGCTTCTCAATTGTAGCCCAGCAAATCAAGAAGCTTGCGGAGCAAAGTCATGAGGCAGTAAGACGCTCCAGCGGTTTGGTTGAAGAGATTGAGAACGGGGTCAAGCAAGTGGTTAACTCCGTTGATTTGGAGAGATCCGCAGTAGAGCAAGGTATACAAGAGATGGCGCAAACAAAGAACCGCATGGATTTGATTTTCTCGCGTATTCATGAAGTAGACCGCTTGGTCAGCAAGAGCAGTACGGCAAGCAAGCAGCAGACGCTAAGCATGAACGCTACGACAGGCATGCTAAAGGATGTTGTCGATGCGGTGAACCAGACACTTGGAAGCGTAGACGAGACACTTGAGCTTACACATAAACAGCGCAGACAAATTAAGAAGCTGGACCGAATCAGCACTAATTTACATAAGTCATCCTCAGAGCTGACAAAAGCAATCGGGCAGGTCGGCATTAAGCACGAAGTGAAAGAAAGCGAAATAAACGTAAGCGGGACGCTCGAGAAGCTAAGCAAGCTGGCAGCAGATTCGAGACTATTCTCGCTTGACGAATCCGCGCATCAAGAGCAGCTCTCTCGATTGCTTGGGCAATTGCCGGAAATTGAGGCCATTTGGTCGAACCGCGATGACGGGTCGTTTATTTTCTCCCAGCCTGAGGCTGGTTTGTTGAATGCCAAAGGTCGTGAGTGGTGGAAGCGGGCGATGGAAGGGAAATCCTTCACATCACCGGTGTACATCTCGGCGATTACGAAGAAACCTTGCTTGACCCTCTCGGTACCGATTCGTTCGGAGGAAGGTCGATTGATCGGTGTCGTAGGAGCTGACATCCGCGTCAAATAATTGCCAAGTATTTTGATGAAAAAGGTGTTTCCAAACGGGAAATGATCGTGTAAGATAAGTAGTGTGATAAATGATAACATGCGAAGGCAGGGGAGTTGTCATGACAGAACCAATTACTTACACACCACCTTCTCGTTTGAGACACCGTAAAGCAGCTGAAGTCATTCCTTTCCTCAACACATATATTGCTAAGAGAGAGCAAGAGATTGCGGAAATTGTGCAGATGGTCGAACGTTACGAGAAGCGTCGTCTACATGAAGAGCGCTCCTATCAATCGATGTCGACACTTCGCCGGATGCTTACGGGCAAGAAGCCGGATCATCATCTTGCCGTGGAATACATTCACTACGTGAAACGCCCTATGGAGAAAGTACGTAAACTCCGCCTTGAAGTGGAGCAAGCTCGTACGATTCTACATAATAACAATAATGCTGCTGATACCATCGAAGTCTCGAGTGAGATGGATGATGAGATGAATTAACATGTAACCGTCCGCGTGTGGACGGTTTTTTTGTTTCTATAAAGGAAGACGCCGCCTTCTCCCAAGATTGAACTCCGGAGAGAAGGCGGCGTCTTTGTAGTTTCTGTTACTTGCGTGACTTCAGCTGATCCAGATCGAGGAAATCATGGTCTTGATTATAGGCCGGTACTCCATGGATGCCGACATCAAGTCCGATAAGCTCTTCGTCCCTGGAGACGCGAACAGGCATGAATTTTCTGATAAGCAGAAGTACGCCCCATGTTAGTGCAAAGCCCCAGAAGCTGACGATGACCAGGCCGAGTGCCTGTACACCCAGTAAATTCCAACCGCCGCCGTAGAACAAGCCATAGTACTCTTGTCCGATTCCTTTGGTCATCTCGGGCAGGGCGAAGAGTCCAACTGCCAGTGTGCCAAGGCTGCCGCTGACGCCGTGTACGGCGAACGCGCCAACGGGATCGTCGACGCCTCTGCTCTCGAGAAACTCGGTTGCGAGGACCATTGCAATGCCGCATACCGAGCCGATCAAGATGGCCACGCCATCGGAAACGAAAGCACAGCCAGCTGTAATCCCGACCAGACCTGCAAGCGATCCGTTGATAACCATCGGCGGATCGGCTTTCTTATAACGCATCATAGTGAAGAGGATGCATATTGCTCCGCCTGCTGCGGCAGACAGCATAGTTGTAACTGCGATATGGCCGATGGAGCCGTTCGTGGCGCTGAGTGTACTGCCGGAGTTGAAGCCGAACCAGCCAAACCAAAGGATGAATGCACCAACTGATGCGAGTGGCAGATTGGAAGGAGGAACGATATTGCTTTTGCCTTCAGGTGTAAATTTACCGATACGCGGTCCGATGAAGATCGCTGCAGCGAGTGCTGCGAAACCGCCTAACGCATGGATAACTGCGGATCCGGCGAAGTCGATCATGCCAAGTTTGCCAAGCCAGCCGCCAACCGCCCAAACCCAGTGTCCGGCAACCGGATAGATTAAACCGGTCATCGCGATCGCGTACAAGATATAAGCTCTAAAGTGAATGCGTTCCGCAACCGCCCCGGACACAATGGAAATAACGGCGATTACAAAAGCGCATTGAAACAGCCAATAAGTCTCGTGGGAGATGTTGAGCGAAATATGAGACATATCTCCATCTAGCAAGAAGCCGGTTGTTCCAATTAAACCGCCTGCATCTTTCCCGTACATCAGGCCGAATCCGATGAAGTAAAAGATTAGTGCGCCGAAGGCGATGTCCACGAATACCTTCATAATGATGCTGACTGCATTTTTCTGCCTCACGAAGCCTGCTTCCAGAAGCGCGAAGCCGCCTTCCATGAGTAGAATCATTGCCGCTGTCAGCACGACCCAAATTGTATCCAGCCCGGCGGACAGAGTGGCTAAATCCATGCTCTCATCTCCTCTAGTATGTCATGTTAGGTTTTATCTCTCATTCCAATCCGAAACCCATTATATAAGTGCCGTGTTAATGATGTCAACGAGTGAAGTGATAAGACCTAACATCAACTCGTCCAATTGAAAAAGAACACGTATCCGCTCCGTCTCCAGACGTAGGAAGGGGTCAACCGTGAGACCCTTTTATGTCGCTTGCGGCACCTGTTATACTTGGAGTACAAACCTTTGCAGATGCGATTGGGAGCTGGTGGCGGCAATGAACGGGAATTTTATAAGTCGGTTTATGTGGGGCCTCTTCATTATAGTAATGGGCGTAGGCTTAATGTTAAGACAAAGCGGCGTAGTCGATTTCGATATCGCAATGGTGGTTTCCACCTATTGGCCGTTGCTGCTGTTGTTCCTTGGCATCCAAGGGATGCTGCAGCGAGCTGTTCACGGAAGTGGATCGTTCTTCGGTTCAGCGATCATGCTCATCGTCGGCTTCGTATTTCTGGGGCGTAACTTAGAATGGTTTGCCTGGTCGGTCGGCGATGTGATGCAATTCGTAGGGCCGTTGGTGCTTATAATATTCGGTTTACGGATGATTCTTAAACCGAAGCCGAAGAAGAAAGAGCAGAATCCGGGCGAGGATTGGAAAGCCTACAATTACGGTCAAGTTCATGTAGACATTCCTCCGGCACCGCCGCTTCATCCGGATCCGACGAAGCCGTCTTCTGAGGTTCCCGCACCTAACGACGTGAGTGAGGCACATTCGGAGATGAAGGCAGAGGGCGAAGCAGTCATACCGCCTGTTCGTCCTAACGAAGCGTATACGAAGCTGCAGCATAAGAGGCAGAAGTGGGAAGAACAAGCTGCCAGAACCAGGGAGCACTTCGAGAGGCACGCGAATAATGTCAAGGAGCGCCAAGAAAGGCATTTGCGAAATGCCAGGCACCATCACCGGAATGGTCGCGTAGAGTGGTGGAATCATGATCCAAACGTGCAGACGCGATCGGGTTTTATCGGCGACATTTATTTGGGCCAAGATTATTGGGAACTCAAGCCGATGAATATCTCCCATTTTATCGGTGACACTGTGCTTGATCTGACGAAGGCGCAAATACTGCCGGGCGAGACCACAATTAATATCTCTTCCTTTATAGGCGACGTTAAAGTGTATTTGCCTGACGATTATGAAATCGGCGTGCACGTCGTTTCCAGCGCCTTTATCGGCGATGTAGCGGTGCTTGAACATAAAGAAGGCGGAATTTTTAAGAATATGGATATCGAAACGCCTTATTTTCAAGAGAATGACAAGAAAATCAGGCTCCACGTCAGTACGTTTATCGGTGATGTGCGCGTTACGAAGGTAGGGTGATGCGCACATGATGGTTCGATTGTTTCGCAATAACAAGTGGGATATGATTTTGCTATTTCTGGCTTCATCGACGATTTCGGTATTTCTCTGGCAGTTTGGGACCGAATTGACGGCAAAAGGGTACAGCAGGTCGCTGTGGATCGGCGTTGCTGTGCTTTTCTTATTGATCAGCGCCGTATTCGGGTATTGGGCAGCACAGCGGATTCAGCGTCAAATGGATTTGCTCGTGCTTGGCTTGAAGCAGGCAGCACACGGAAACTACAGCTCACGATTGCCGGAAGAAGGTTCGTTTACGCCGGCGTTCCGCGAATTCAACGATATGATGGAGTCGCTCGATGAGCGGATGCACTGGATTCAGCGCTCCGGTGAAGAACAGGTTATGAGGGAAACCGCTTCGAATGAAGCGGCGGTGCTGGAAGAGCGCAGAAGGCTTGCGCGCGATCTCCACGATACGGTTTCGCAGCAGCTGTTCGCTATACATATGTCGGCATCTTCTCTTCCGAAGCTGCTGGAGCTCAACCCGAGCCGGGCAAGTGACGTGATGGAGCAGTTGATCTCCATGTCGTCGATGGCGCAGAAGCAGATGCGCGGGTTTATTGCTCAGCTTAGACCGATGGAGCTTGAGGGCAGGTCGCTTCAAGAAGCGCTAGACAAATGGTTCCCGGACTACTGCCGTCAGAACGGGCTGCAAGGTGTACTCGAATGGCGTGTGCGGGAGAAGCTGTCTGAAGCGAAAGAGCACCAGTTGTTCCTGATTGTGCAGGAGGCGATGGCAAATATCGTGAAGCATGCAGGCGCGCAAACAGCACTGTTGACGGTAGCGGAGACGGAACGGCAAATCGTGATGACTTTGCAGGATGACGGTGCCGGTTTCCGGGCGGATCAAGTGAAGCGAGGCTCATATGGGTTATCGACGATGCGGGAGCGGGCTAACAAGCTCGGCGGTGATGCCTCCATCATTAGTAAGCCGGGAAGCGGAACGAGAGTCAGAGTGACATTACCTAATTATTTGAATAAGGGAGAGAACCTTAGCGATGAGTTCAAATAACAGTTGGAAAATAATGATTGTCGACGATCATGATATGGTTCGAGCGGGATTGCGCACGTACTTGATGTTGGATCCGAAATTCGAAGTCATCGCCGAAGCGGCTAACGGTAAAGAAGCGCTGGATATGCTGAAGGCCGGCATACAAGACGGGCCGCCGCAGCTGGTCCTTATGGATCTAATGATGCCGGTGATGGACGGCGTTGAAGCAACTCGCCATATAATGAAGGAATTTCCTGAGCTCAAGATCGTCATGCTCACAAGCTTCCTTGAAGATGAGAAGGTTGTAGCGGCAGTTGAAGCGGGTGCGGTTAGTTATGTATTGAAGACCGTTTCGGCAGAGGAGCTTATCTACGCGCTCAATGGAGCGGCCAAAGGAATGCCGGTCATGACGCATGATGTCTCGCAGGCACTTACGAGAGGGCTGCGTCAGCGGAGTACGCAAGGGGCAGATGAAGGGCTGACGGACCGGGAGAAAGAAGTGCTTCTTCTTATTGCCGAAGGGATGGCTAACAAGGAAATTGCGGAAGAGCTTCATATTAGCATTAAGACGGTCAAAACGCATGTCAGCAACCTTCTGATGAAATGCGAGCTGGAAGACAGAACGCAGCTTGCCGTATACGCGCATCGTAAAGGTTGGGTAAAGACGGGATAGCAGGCATTCACTCCGGGCAAGCTAACGGTAAACATTAGGCCAGGAGGAGAATATAGAGCGATGATCCCCCTTGAATTCAAGCTGGAATCGAGTGAGAAGGAATTTACGGAAGTCCGAAGCATGCTGGAGGAGCACGAGTTCTCGCTTGGCGGGAATTGGGATTATGAGCATGGCTACTTTGACCGCTACCTGGATGAAGCGCATAAAGTGTGGCTGCGAATGCCTTTCGATGTGATAAACGGCAATATCGACAGTGATACACAGGACCTTGACGCCAAAATCAGAATGGGGCAGCCATTCGTACTGAAGCATCTATACAATGAAGGTTTGGATAAGCACGCTCAACCGAGGGCGCTCGGCAGTTTAATCGATCAGTTTCAGGAGCCGATCGATCCGGATGCCGAAGTCGAGTCCAAATGGGTGACGAAAGCGAAGGAAGTGCTGGGCGAAGTAGAGCAACGATTGCTGCAATGAGAGAGTCGCAGATTGAGCGATAACCGGGTAAGGCTGATTATTCAGCCAAGCCCGGTTTTTTTATGTTACATTATAACAATTTTAAGTTTGATTTAAGGTAGATTGTGCATGATAGAACTATGAAAGCTGAATGATTCGCTAAGCCAATCACAAGCAAGAACATAAAGCACTTATTACAAACTTAACAAACATGGGAAAACATTTGAGGAGGAATAAACAATGGACGATCAAAACAAAAAAAATAATGGTTACGAGGATTTCTTCAACAATGAAAATAACAGTAACCATAACGAAGATAATCGCGATAAAGATCACCAGCCGTACAACGCAAACGAAGGTAAGCCGCATGAGGAAACCGATAAGAGCTCTTACTACTATTCATACGGACCATTCAAATCCGGAGCTGCCGATTCTGAACCGCCGCAACGACCGGTCAGCGGCGACTCAACTGCTAACGCTGCTGCCCAAGGCGGATTTGGCGGCAGCCCGGATGGGTTGCATAACTCGGTTGAAGTTACGCCGCCTGCACAGCTTCGTGCATTCGCACCATCACAATCCGCAGCGCGCGGCGGCTGGCAAATGAAAGAAACCAAACGCAGTCCATTCAAGGCGATGTTTGCATCCTTCCTCGCCGGCGTAATCGTTGTTGGTTCACTTATGTTCGTATCGGATAAGCAGAATTGGTTCACTGCTGATCAAGCGCTCTCGCAATCCTCGGAGCAAGCAAGCTCCGCGGTGGGTAAAGCAGGCGATGACGGCAAAGTATCGGCAGCGGCCGATGTGGTTAGACCAAACAATATTGCACAGCTGTTTGAGAAAGCAAGTCCGGCTGTTGTTAAGATCGAGACCTTCACGAAGCAACGCAGCGGCGGAGGCACGCAAGGCAATTCGATGGATGATTTCTTCAGCCAATTCTTCGGAGACCAAGGCGGTCAAGGCGACCAAGGGCAGGGCGATGGTTCCGGACAAGGCGGCGCCGATCAAGGCAACGGCGAATTAACGCCGGAAGGAATCGGCACAGGGTTCTTCTTCGATTCCACTGGCTACATCTTAACGAACCAGCACGTTATCGGCGATGCCGATGAAATTCAAGTAACCGTGCAAGGTCACAATAAACCGCTTGTTGCCAAGAAGCTTGGCTCTGATTACAACTTGGATCTAGCGGTATTGAAAGTAGAAGGAACAGGCTTCCCGACACTCCCAATCGGCAGCTCCGACAAGATCAATATTGGAGATTGGGTTGTCGCGATCGGTAATCCATATGGCTTTGACCATACGGTAACAGTCGGCGTATTGAGCTCCAAGGAACGCCCGATCAGCATTCCGGATTCCCAAGGCACGCGTCAATACGAGCATTTGCTGCAAACGGACGCTTCCATTAACCCGGGTAACTCGGGCGGACCGCTGCTCAACCTGCAAGGTGAAGTAATCGGTATTAATACGGCCGTAAGCTCGCAGGCACAAGGCATTGGATTCGCAATCCCAACAAGCACGATTCAAGAAGTGCTGGAGAACCTGAAAGCGAATAAAGAAATTCCGAAGAAGCCGGTTCCATTCATCGGGGCGAACTTGGCTGAGATTACAGATGAAATCGCCAAAGAGCTTGGTTTATCCAGCAAAGAAGGCTCGATCGTATCGAGCGTACTGTACAAATCGCCTGCTTATATGGCAGATCTGAGACAATATGACGTTATCACCGGTCTGGACGGCACTAAATACAGCAACCGTGAAGATTTGATTGCTCAAATCCAGAAGAAAGCGGTAGGAGACACCGCAACGCTCAACATTATTCGTAACGGTGAGAAGATGGATCTGAAAGTAACCGTAGGCAATAAGAATGAGTTTGCAAGCCAGCAATAACAATATCAGCAGCATTAGCAATCGAACAGTGTTACCCGGGCGCAAACAGTCGCATAGACTGTCTGCGCTTCTTTTATGGAAGAATACGGACAAGCTGTTTCGTGGGAAACCGGTGTTGCGCTATAATATGTAGGCAGGTTTTGGAAGGAAAAACTAGTTGTTTGACGATGGGGGATTAGGATGAGAGCGCATATATTAGTAGTGGATGACGATGATAAAATAACTTCTCTGCTTCGACGAAGCCTGGCATTTGAGGGTTATGAGGTCGCGACGGCGAACAATGGGCATGAGGGCTTGAAGCAAATGCTCGTAAGCGATCCGGATTTGCTCATTCTGGACGTCATGATGCCGCAGCTGGATGGCTGGGAAGTTTGCCGCCGGGTTCGTGAAGGCGGAAGTACCGTGCCGATTCTGATGCTGACGGCAAAGGACGATATCACTGACCGTGTGCGCGGACTGGATCTGGGCGCAGATGATTATTTGGTAAAGCCGTTTGCGCTGGAGGAACTTCTGGCTCGTGTGCGTGCGCTGCTTCGACGCAAAACCGACAAGCTGGAAGAGAACTCGAGCAGCTTGCAGTTTGAAGACTTGACGCTGGATTTGGATTCGCGCGAAGCGATTCGTTCCGGACGCCGAATTGATCTCACTGCGAAGGAGTTCGACCTGCTTCAGCTGCTGATGCAGAATCCGCGGCGAGTGCTGACCCGCGATGCGATTATGGACAAAATATGGGGCTTTGATTACAGCGGCGAATCCAATGTGCTGGAGGTTTATATTGCCATGCTGCGCCAGAAGACGGAAGACGGCAAGAGCCCGCGCTTGATTCAGACGGTTCGGGGCACCGGGTACGTGCTTAGAGGCGAAGGAGGCTGATTCCATGTCGATTCGCTTAAGGCTCACAATATGGTACTCGGTGATATTGGCAGTCACGCTTATTGCGTTTGGGGTCGCCATCTATTTCTTCGTCAACTACAACACGTACAAGGAAATGAGAGCCAAGATCGAGCAGCAAGTCAATGCGATCAATATTACGTCCACGCTGGATATGTTCGGTAATTATCAAACGCCGAATTTCGTTATCGGCGATGACGAGATGTTTATTCAAGTTGATAATTATAAGAATGGTGTCGTCAAGACGACGTCGAACCTGCGCAGGATCGACCAGCTTCTCCCTAAGCCGGACGTAAAGGAAATCAACGATAGCTACGAAGGGTTTGAGCATGTAAAGGCAGGACCTTATCCGTTTCTCGTATATCGGCATATTTTGAAGCAAAATAATGAAATATTCGGATTGCTGCAGGTTGCGGCTTATTCAGGCAGGGAAGATAAGTTTCTGACCGAGCTGCGGACGACCTTGATTTCTTCCCTGATTATCGTCGTACTCATCGCCTTTACGATTGGGTTATTTCTTGCGCGTCAGGCGCTGCGGCCGATTGAGAATGTCATTCGTGCGAGTGACCGAATCCAGAATGGTTCTGATCTCAGCGTGCGTATTCCGAGAGAAGGACCACCTAACGATGAGCTTGGACGCTTGGTCGATACGTTAAACGGCATGTTAGGCCGTATCGAAACGACCTACAATGGGTTGAACGAAGCCTACAAAGCGCAAAGGCGATTTGTCTCCGATGCATCGCATGAGCTTCGCACACCGCTTACGACGATTCGCGGAAATATCGAGCTGCTGGAGCGGATGTGGCTGCCGACGTTAACTCAGGGAACCGATGCAGACGGTGAAGGCATGCCGCAATTAAGTGAACAAGAACGCAGTAGGATGATGCTGACGCGCGAATCCATGCTGGATATCGCAGGCGAAGCGAAACGAATGTCCAGCCTTGTGAATGATCTATTGTCCCTTGCGCGCGCAGATGCCGGCTACCAAATGGAGAAGTCCGTGCAGCCGCTCCTGCCGCTGGTGGAGGACGTGGCACGTAAGGCACAGCTGCTTCCAAGAAAAGCAGAATGGAAAATCGGGAACCTTGATGCCATTTCAAACGTAGAAGTAAATGCGCATGCCGATTTTCTTCGTCAGCTCTTTTTTATCTTCGTCGAGAATGCGTTCAAGTACACACCTAGCGGATATGTAGAGCTGCGTGCCATTGTATCCGGCGATCAAGCCGGCATTGTCATCAAAGATACCGGAATTGGCATGGACCACGAGCAGGTTCCTTACATCTTCGAACGATTCTATCGTGCAGATGAATCGCGCGGTGAAACGAGCGGAACCGGCCTGGGATTGTCGATTGCCAAGTGGATTATTGATGAGCATGGCGGTTCGGTCGAGGTTTCGACGCGAGAAGGTGCGGGAACGACATTTGTCGTATGGCTTCCGATTGCTTTCCACGAGAAGTCGAATGAAGTATAATAAATAGAACTGGGTCTTAAAGAGGCCTGTCCGTGAACACTGGTTTAGCAGGAAAGCAGGTGCAAGCAGTATGGAAATTGTGAAAATTTCACCGCGTGGTTATTGCTACGGCGTCGTTGATGCCATGGTTCTGGCGTTGCAAACCGCCAAAAATTTAGACTTGCCGCGGCCGATCTATATTTTGGGCATGATCGTTCATAATAGTCATGTGACAGAAGCGTTTAAACAAGAAGGCATCATTACGCTTGACGGCGAGAACCGTTTGGAAATATTAGAACAAATCTCGAGCGGTACCGTTATTTTCACAGCGCATGGTGTTTCTCCGGAAGTACGCAGACGCGCGAGGGACAGAGGCTTGACGGTCGTGGATGCCACTTGCCCGGATGTAACCAAAACCCATGATCTGATCCGGGAGAAGGTTTCTGAGGGCTACGAGGTCATCTACATCGGCAAGAAGGGGCATCCGGAGCCGGAAGGCGCCATCGGTATTGCACCTGATCATGTTCATCTCATAGAGCGTGAGAATGAAATTGATGCGCTTGCGTTAAGCAGCGATCGAATCATTATTACGAATCAGACGACGATGTCGCAATGGGACATCAGGCATTTGATCAGCAAGCTGCTGAAGACATTCCCTACAGCAGAAATCCATAATGAAATTTGCTTGGCGACGCAGGTTCGGCAAGAAGCGGTTGCGGAACAAGCCAAGGAAGCCGAGCTATGTATCGTGGTAGGCGATCCCAGAAGCAACAATTCCAACCGGCTTGCGCAGGTATCGGAAGAGATTGCCGGCGTGCCGGCTTACCGCGTTTCGGATGTATCGGAGATTGATGTGGAGTGGTTGAAAGGCAAGAAGCGGGTAGCTGTAACTTCAGGGGCATCGACACCGACACCGTTAACAAAGGAAGTCATCGCTTACCTGGAGCAGTTTAACGACGAGGATTCCTCTACCTGGGAAGCACGGCGTACAGTCAACATGAACAAATTGTTGCCTACTGTGCGAGTGAAATCGTCGCTGTGAGTGAAAGGGGCGCTACTCAAATGACGACTTCAAGCAAACCGCGCTCGATGAAACGTTGGCTCAAATTGAAATATACGCAGCTTATGCGGGCACCAGGCGGCCCATCGTTTGTAGCACTCGGTTTCGCTATCGGTATTTTTGTCGAAATGTTTACTTTACCAACTTACGGGCTAGCCTTTTTCCTGATTTTCCCACTGATCTATATGATGAATGCCAGTTTGGCGGGCGCATTGATCGGTTTTGTTTTTGGCAAAATTATCTTTATTCCAGTCGCATTTATCAATAGTATGGTTGGCGGCTGGGTTCTTCCGAACCATATCAAAATTTCGGTGCCTTTAGCGCCGGAATGGCTCGACCACATGCTGCTTGTTAATTTAAAGCTGATAGTGGGCGGAATTATTGATGGTATGGTGCTTGGCGCGCTATTCTATTTCCCTGTGAAGATGACGCTGCAGTACGTGGCCAATAAACGCAAGGAGAAAAGAAAGCTTCGCCGGGTATCTGTCGAAGTGAAGCCAGTCACGGAATAAAACATAGGACAGCAAGCCGGTCTCTTGACGAGGCCGGTTTTTTCATGTATATTTGCTTTAGCGATTAAAAGCATAAAAGCCTAACAGCATAAAAGCGTCGAAGCGAACACGCGTCTAAGCGTGATAGAGAGGGAGTCGAACTTATGATCGTAATTACGCAAAATAATGTAACGGAAGAGCGAATTGGTGAGATCGTGCAGCATATCGAGAGAGCGGGGGTGCAGGCGCATGTTTCCCGCGGGACAGACCGGACGGTTATCGGTATTATCGGGAAAGCAGAGCCAACCTTGGCTGAGCATCTTCGTCAAATGAAAGGCGTCGAGAACGTCATCAAGATCTCGAAGTCCTATAAGCTCGCCAGCCGCGACTTCCATCCGGACGATACGGTCATTGAAATTAAAGGCGTGAAGATCGGCGGGGAGCATCTAGCCATTATGGGCGGCCCTTGCGCAGTAGAGACACCGGAGCAGATCGATGAGATTGCCAGACTGGTGAAAGCTGCCGGCGGCCAAATACTCCGCGGTGGTGCGTTTAAACCGCGCACAGGACCTTACAGCTTCCAAGGTATTGGAGTTGAAGGGCTCGCAATGATGGCGGAAGCAGGCCGCAAGCATGGGCTGCTCACGATTACGGAAGTAATGACGCCGGAATACGTAGATATCTGCTGTGAGTATGCTGATATTCTGCAAGTTGGCACACGTAACATGCAGAACTTTGATTTGCTGAGGAAGCTGGGTACGGTGAAGACGCCGGTTCTGCTTAAACGGGGCTTCAGTGCAACCTATGATGAATTCTTGAACGCTGCCGAATATATTCTTGCCGGCGGAAATCCGAACGTTATGCTTTGTGAGCGCGGTATTCGTACTTTCGAGACCTATACTAGAAATACGCTCGACTTGGCCGCGATTCCGGTGCTGCAATCACTCAGCCATCTGCCGGTTATTTCGGATCCGAGCCATGGAACAGGTCGTCGCGAGCTGGTTGAGCCGATGTCGAAAGCTTCTGTTGCTGCGGGTGCAAACGGTCTTATCATTGAAATGCATACAGATCCTGATAATTCCATGACGGGCGATGGCGTTCAATCGTTGTTCCCTGACCAATTCGCGAACCTTCTAAAAGAATTGGAACAGCTGGGAAAATTAGTAGGCAGACGCTTCGACACACCTAAAGAGCCAGCTGAATATTTCAATACTTGGATCAAATAATAATTCATGCCATTGTATAATTATCGGAATATAAGAAGCTGCGACCTTTCATTTATGGGGGCTGCAGCTTCTTGTTTTTGGCGTCAATACAGGGGATTTCAACAATCTGACAATTATGTGAAGTTATCTAACAAGTGCTTTAAAAAATACCTTACATGACTATTGACGGTATTAAACTTGAAACCCTATAATAACAATCATAGTTTCAGATCAGAAGTTGAACAATTAATGTCCTACACATCGCAAATGTTCGGAAATGGAGGAAATACCTAATGTCAGTTCAAAACGTATTGAGCACTATTAAAGAGAACAGCATCATGTTTGTAGATTTCCGTTTCGTGGATCTTTCCGGCCACGCGCACCACATCACACTTCCTTCCACGGAAGTAGATGCCGACACTTTTGTTAACGGCGTAGCTTTTGACGGTTCCTCGATCCCGGGTTTCCGCGGTATTGAAGAGTCTGATATGGTTATGATTCCGGACACAGAGTCCAGCTTCATCGATCCGTTCACAGATCACCCAACATTGAATATTATGTGTAACATTCATACGCCAGATGGCGAGCGCTATGAGCGCGATCCGCGCGGCATCGCTCAGAAAGCAGAAGAATTCCTACAGAAGTCCGGCGTGGGAACAGCAGCATACTTCGCACCTGAGTCCGAGTTCTTCATTTTCGACGAAGTTCGTTACGAAAGCAAAATGAACACTTCCTACTACGAAGTGGATTCCGCTGAAGCTGGCTGGAATACGGCTCGTAAAGAAGAAGGCGGTAACCTTGGTTACAAAATTCCTGTAAAAGGCGGCTACGTTCCGGTTGCTCCTGTTGACTCCCAACAAGATATCCGCAGCGAAATGGTTCGCATCATGCAAGAATCCGGCCTTCGCGTTGAGCGTCATCACCACGAAGTTGCAACAGCTGGTCAAGCTGAAATCAACTTCCGTTTCGATACGCTGACTAAAACAGCTGACAACCTTATGAAATACAAATACATCATCAACAACGTTGCTCGCCAATGGGGCAAAGTTGCAACATTTATGCCTAAGCCGCTTTTCGGCGACAACGGCAGCGGAATGCATGTTCACTCCTCCATCTTTGACGGTGATTCCCCACTGTTCTATGACAAAGGTGCTTATGCAAACCTGAGCCCACTGGCTATGCACTACATCGGCGGTATTTTGCACCACGCTCCGGCGTTGATCGCAATTACAAACCCGTCGACGAACTCCTTCAAGCGTCTTGTTCCAGGCTACGAAGCGCCAGTAAACCTTGTATTCTCGAAGGGTAACCGTTCCGCTGCAATCCGTATCCCGGTTGCTGCAGTTACGCCGAAAGGCTGCCGTATCGAGTTCCGTACACCGGACTCCACAGCTAACCCATACCTCGCATTCGCAGCGATGCTGCTTGCAGGTCTTGACGGTATCAAGCGCAAGCTGGACCCAGTTGCTCTTGGTTATGGTCCATTCGATAAAAACATTTATGATCTTCCTGAAGAAGAGAAGAAAGAAATTCGCTCGGTTCCAGGAACGCTTGATGAAGCGCTTGACGCTTTGGAAGCTGACAGCGAGTTCTTGACTGAAGGCGGCGTATTCTCCAAAGACTTCATCGACAACTTCGTACAACTGAAGCGTGCTGAAGCGAAAGCTGTTGCAATCCGTGTTCACCCGCACGAGTACAGCCTATACTTCGACTGCTAATCCGAACTTATTCTACAAATTACTTTCAGCGAGCTCTCTCACGGAGAGCTCGCTTTTCATTATTCATAAAAAACGCTAAATCCGAATATTCGTAATAAAACTGTTGGTTTTTGTTCGACTTTTTACACTTGATGCGAAGCGTGAAACTTGCTATCATACGGATAAGCAAATTGAAGAGTGGAGTGAGCTACAGTGACGAATCGTGCGTATAATTTTAATGCCGGACCAGCGGCATTGCCGCTGGAAGTATTGCAGCAGGCACAACAGGAATTTATTGATTATGCAGGTGCAGGCATGTCCATTATGGAAATGTCCCATCGCAGCAGCATTTTTGAAGAGGTTAATGACGGCGCGCAGTCGCTCCTTCGCGAATTGTTCGGAATTCCAAGCAATTATAAGGTACTATTCCTGCAAGGTGGAGCAAGTACGCAATTTGCTATGATCCCGATGAATTTGTTGCATGCAGGCCAAACTGCGGCATTCGTTAACACAGGCAGCTGGGCAGACAAAGCGATCAAGGAAGCGAAGCTGTTTGGCGAAACCGCGATCGTAGCTTCATCGGAATCGGATAAGTTCAATCGCATTCCAGACCTAAGCAGCCTGCAACTCCCGACAAATTCCGCATATCTGCATATTACGTCGAATGAAACGATTGAAGGCACGCAATTTGCGGCTTATCCGGAAACCGGCAATGTGACGCTGATCGGCGATATGTCGAGTGATATTCTCAGCCGTCCGGTCGATGTCAGCAAATTCGGTATGATTTATGCCGGTGCACAGAAGAACCTGGGACCATCCGGGGTAACGATTGTTATCGTACGCGAGGATTTGGTTTCGGAGAGCCCGAAAACGATCCCGACGATGCTTCGCTACGATACACATGTGAAGAACAATTCCCTCTACAATACACCGCCGTCTTTCTCGGTATATCTGGTTGGCCTCATGTTGAAATGGGTGAAGGAGAGAGGCGGCGTTGCGGCGATGGAGCAATTCAATCGCGACAAAACAAAGCTGATCTACGATACCATCGATAACAGCGGCGGCTTCTACCGCGGCTTTGCAGACGTGAATAGCCGTTCGCTCATGAACCTCACGTTCCGTCTCGGTTCGGAAGAGCTGGAGAAGCAGTTCGTGAAGGAATCCGAACAGCAAGGTTTTGTTGGCTTGAAAGGTCATCGCAGTGTTGGCGGTTTGCGGGCATCGACATACAATGCTGTACCGCTTGAGAGCTGCAAGGCACTTGCAGATTTCATGGGCGATTTCCAGAAGCGCAATGGCTAGTAGTCGAAATCATGATAAATAGGCAAAGCAACAAGACCGCCGATTCTTCCATTCGTGGAAGGTCGGCGGTCTTGTTGAGTGCATATAGGTGTGCATGCGTTACGCTAATGACGAATCAGCAGTAGATGTGCTGCTTCCCGGTCCGGAGAGTTTATAGCCAACGTTTCGGACCGTCATGATATATTCAGGCGTTCGCGCATTTTTTTCGATTTTATCACGTAGATGGCTGATATGCACATCAACGATGCGTGTGTCGCCGAGAAAATGATAGTCCCACACACCGTGCAACAGCTGCTGACGGCTAAGTACTTTCCCGCGGTGACGGCATAAGTAAAGTAAAAGTTCAAATTCTTTAGGGGTCAATTCCACAGACTTGCCTTCGAGCTGAACTTCACGTTGCTCGGACAGAACGGTTAGTGGACCAATCGTATGCGTTGTTGATTCGCCTGATCCCGGCAGCGCCTGTGTTCTGCGCAATATGGCTTGAATGCGGGAGAGCAGCTCTTGCGGCGAGAATGGTTTGGTCATATAGTCGTCAGCGCCATGATCAAGTCCTGCAATCTTGTCGCTTACATCGTGGAGCGCAGTTAACATGATAATGGGAACGACGTTATTTTGTTTGCGAAGCTCGCGGCATACTTGCAGTCCGTCCATCTTGGGGAGCATAAGATCCAACACGATGAGATCAGGACGAAACGGTTTAAGGAAGTCGAACACAGCTTCTCCGTCTGAAGCGCAACGCACTTCATATCCGGCAAGTTTTAAGTTAAACTCAAGCAATGTGGAGATTGATGGCTCGTCATCGACGATTAATATTTTCTTTTTCAAGCGCTTATGTTCCCCTTTCGTGCAACATTATAGTGGTATTATGACATACAAGTTTTCTCAATAGATTAAGCAAGCGTAAAAGCTGTGTAAAATGTGAAGGAGATTTGATAACAAATGGCATTTCATATCGTTCTCGTTGAACCGGAAATACCGGCAAATACCGGCAATATTGCACGTACTTGTGCTGCAACAGGTACAATTCTTCATCTGGTTCGGCCTCTGGGTTTTAACACAGACGATAAGACATTGAAACGGGCGGGGTTGGATTATTGGCATGCAGTAGAGGTTCACTATCATGATTCGTTCCAGGAGCTAAAGGAATTGTATCCGGAGGGGCGCTTCTTCTGCGCAAGCACGAGAAGTTCGAAGGTGTATTCGGAGCATCAATATAAAGACGGAGATTTCTTCGTGTTTGGGAAAGAGACCAAGGGGCTTCCGCAAGATGTGCTTGATGCGCATCCTGATACCTGTATTCGAGTGCCGATGACCGACAAAGTAAGATCGCTAAATTTATCGAATTCTGCGGCAATTGTGGTGTTCGAGGCATTTCGACAAAACGGTTTTGTGGGGTTAAGTTAAGATTAATTTATATTTAGGCGTTTATTATTGCAGAATACTAAGAAAATCGAAATAATTGCAGGAAATCACCGGTCATTATCGAACCTAGTAGGGAGCAACTGTCATATGACGTTTACTTGCAAAATGCGACTACAGGAGATGTGAATTTGTGAAACCGGCTGGTG
This sequence comes from Paenibacillus sp. J22FR21, assembly GCF_056269135.1. Lineage (NCBI taxonomy): Bacteria > Bacillati > Bacillota > Bacilli > Caryophanales > Paenibacillaceae > Paenibacillus > Paenibacillus sp. J22FR21. The sequence goes on along the minus strand of NZ_JBWDNJ010000004.1, from coordinate 173,565 downwards.
TTGTGCGTAAAGTGGATCAATTAGGGCGTATCGTATTGCCAAAATCGCTACGTAAAAGATACCAAATGAATGAAGGGGACCCCGTTGAGATTCTTGTTCAGGGTGATCATATCATTTTGGAACGTTATCGTCCCCGTTGTGTGTTCTGTGGCACACTTGAGGGTGTACGCGAGTTTAAAGAGCGTTACCTGTGCGGAGGATGTATGACAGAGATGGCAGGACTGCGCCGGGGTTAACTCAGTGTGGAACTCCATTTGCATCAAAAAAGAAGCTTCCGACGATTGTCAACAATCGTTGAAAGCTTCTTTTTGTTGAACCTCTTGGTCCTATTGCATTACAAACCTTTAGTCTTGTCGTCATTGTAAGACGCCGTACACATGGCGATCAGAAACAAGGCCGAGACAGTGAGGACGATAAGAAAATTAATGGTCATTCGTATTCCCTCCTAAGCTGCCAGTACATATCATACATACTCCACTTTATTATACCCAACGACATGCAAAAAGAAAACGAACAAAGTTGTGAACAAGATGTTGCAGTAATTCTGCCTCAGACATAAAATACAACACATTGGTGAACGCTGTAACAAATTGAAGAAAACCGAATAAATCCGTATGTTGTAAAGCGTTCTTCTAGTTGCTCCCATCACCAATTGCGCGTAAAATGTGTGATAAAGGAAATGGGGAGGGAATGAACGTGGAATACCGGTTTTCGAATCATGTCGAACGGCTGCAATCATCTGCTGTTCGCGACATATTGAAGCTAACGCAAGGCAAAGAGATTATTTCGTTCGCAGGCGGTTTGCCTGCCGAAGAATTGTTTCCGATTGACGCGGTAAGAGAGGCGTCCGAGCGGGTATTCCGTTCCGGTAAGAATACGTTGCAGTACGCTCTTACGGAGGGATTCTTGCCGCTTCGTGAGCAGCTTTGTGTGCGGATGGCACAGAAGGGCATGCCCGTCCAGCCGGATGAAATGATCATGACCACCGGTTCGCAGCAAGCTATTGATCTGATTACTCGCGTCCTGATGGAGCCGGGCGATATTGTCTTGGTGGAGAACCCAACCTATTTGGCAAGCTTGCAGGTATTTAATCTAAGCGGTTTGGATGTTGTTCCCGTTGCCAGCGATAAAGACGGCATGATCATTGCGGAAGCGGAGCGTCTCATCAAGCAGCATAAACCTAGATTGATCTATGTGGTGCCGACATTCGGTAATCCAACGGGGCGTGTTTGGAGCATGGAGCGCCGCAAAGGACTGCTTGAACTAAGCCATCGTTATGGTGTTCCCATTCTGGAGGATGATCCATACGGGGATATTAAATTTGATGTCAATGCCGACTATCCGACCTTGTTCTCGCTTGATGGTAAAGCAGATGGCGGCAATGTCCTTTATACAAGTACCTTCTCCAAAACAGTAGCACCGGCGCTTCGTACAGGCTGGGCAATCGGCAATCGCAACGTGATCTCGATGATGGCGAAAGCGAAACAAGCGGCTGATCTGCACTCCAGTTCACTCGATCAGCAGACGCTGGATCAGCTGCTCCGGCATTTCTCGCTGGATGATCACATTCAAGTGATCAGACAGGCGTATGGCGACCGTATGCAGCAAATGCAGAAGCTGCTGACGCAGCAGGGCTGGAGCGATGTGAAGTGGATCGAGCCTAAAGGCGGTATGTTCCTTTGGCTGGAGCTGCCTGAAGGACTGGATGCCGAAGCACTGCTTCGCGCAGCTGTGAAGAAGAATGTGGCCTTCGTTCCCGGCTCATCCTTCTATGCGGCTGAGCCTGCACGTAATACGGCTCGTCTGAACTTTACGTATACACAAGGGGAGCGCATGGCGACCGGTATTTCACGCTTCGCAGAAGCGTTGAATGAGTTTCTGGCGCGTCGCTAATTCATGAACATAGATGTCTAAGGCTAAGAGAAGAAGCCCAGAGTCCTTATTATGAGGAGTCTGGGCTTCTTCTGTTTGGTTATGTTCGAATTAGGCCTGAAGCAGAAATTGTCCGTCCCGAACCTCCAGCGGCGAGCAATCCAGCTGCTCTCCCGGAATGTTGGTGGATTCACCTGTCGCTTTATCGAAGCACCAGTAGTGCAGCGGGCAGATAAGCTCATTGAGATGCGGTCTGACAATACCGCCTGCATGCGGACAGATCGCCGAGATGAGATTATAACGCTGTTCTTCATCGGCCTTGCGCGGTGCTTCAACAATGTAATACGGCTGGTTGTTCAATTTCACATGTGCAGGAAATTCCGGGAAATCCTCAACATTGCCAATGATCTTAAAGCTATTCGTTTCGCTCATCTGTATCCGGTCTCCTTTGATCAGTTGTTTCTAGGAATGATTGCGGTGTTTAACGCTTGTGCAGGCTGCTGCTGCAGCCAAGCTTCAATAATATGGTTGTACTGCTTCAGCGCTGCAGCTCCGTCCGGTTTCAAGCTATAATGCCCTCGCCGTATTCGTTCAAACCAGCCGTAGTAATCTTTCTGGAGAAAATGGTTGGCTCGCGGAATTCCTGTCAGCTCCGCTGCTGCGCGTGGGGAAAGCTCGCCGTGCCGGCTAAGCGCCCATGCCACACGAAGTGCCTTCTCCCGATACGCGGTGACGAGCTTGCGGTTGTTGCTGCCACCGGTATTATAGTCGCCGCTGCGTTCACGAAACTCGGTGAGCAGCCGTGCTTGACGGACGCGCCGCTGTCCTCTCACCGGCGGATCACCTGGTTGACAAAGCATCTCCAGCACAGGTGATTTGGTCTTGAAGAAGGTTACCGTCATCAAGCCGATACCAAGCATGCGGCACAGCTCGGTCAGGTCGCCAAAACGCTGATTGTGTGCACCGACCTTCTTGCGATTGCGTTCGACGGCGAGGATAACATGGCTGTTTAATCGCAGCCTCTCGATACCTTGGAGCAGCAGCGCGAGATTGAAGGTTTTCTTCATTTCCACCAATATGGTTTCATTCGTATCCGGATGGATCGCAACGAGATCGCAATGCATGACCTCGCTCTTTACCTCAAATCCCTGTTTCTCAAAATAAGACTTGATTGGCGGATACAGCTCGGTTTCGTGTTTGACAGCCAATTCATCGCCTCGATTCCGTTGGAGGGTAGTCTGTTCACGATTATAGCACATTATGGACATCCCCTTAAGCCATTAATTCGTGGTTACATCCGGTGTCACAACTTTATTCGTGTCGGCCACGCCAGAAATTTGTCGCAAACGCCGCCATTCGACATGGGATTATAGGAGCGCGAAGGAAGGAGTCAAGTCTTCATACATATAGCTTCGAGCGCAATAGAGACGGGCAGATGCTCGTTTTAACAGAATTAACATTTTGTAAAATTAGTGTCTGCAGAGTGCGAATTATGGCGGAATCTTGTTTAAAAAATAGGGCAACTTCCCTTGCGAAAGCGCATAGGAATGTAATACTTCAATAAAAAATGCCGGGCAGCTTTAGATGGCTGGATAAATATTACCCGCATGCATGAGGCGTTCTAGTAAGTGGCATCAGGCTGGTCGGAGTATAGGCTTACGAAGTGAGTTTTGCAATCGCAAAACTTATAGGAGGTTACGGCATGGATATTTTGAAACGGATATCGGCGTACAGAGCGGAAGGCGAAAAACTTGCTTGGAGCGGATCTTTCAAGGACTACATCGACCTGCTGAAGCGAGATCCTACTCCGGCCATGACCGCGCATTCTCGTGTTTATGAGATGATCGAGTCGTTCGGGGTTGTGGATGATGGTGGCACAGCGAAGAAATACAAGTTTTTCGAACAAGAAATATTCGGCTTGGATCGTGCCGTTGAGAAGCTTGTAGAGGAATACTTCCATTCATCAGCCCGGCGGCTTGATGTGAGGAAACGGATATTGCTGCTTATGGGACCTGTCAGCGGCGGCAAATCCACCATTGTTACGATGCTCAAGCGAGGCCTCGAACAGTTCTCCAGAACAGAACGAGGAGCTGTATACGCAATTAAAGGCTGCCCGATGCATGAGGATCCGCTGCATCTTATCCCGCATGAACTGCGGCCTGAAGCAGAGCGGGAGCTTGGTGTCCGAATCGAAGGCAATCTGTGCCCATCCTGTCAGATGCGAGTAAGAACGGAATACAGCGGCGATATTGAGAATGTCCAAGTCGAACGTGTATTGATTTCCGAGGAGAACCGTATCGGGATTGGAACGTTCAGCCCATCTGATCCGAAGTCTCAGGATATTGCCGATTTGACAGGAAGCATCGATTTCTCCACCATAACGGAGTTCGGTTCAGAATCCGATCCGCGTGCCTATCGATTCGATGGCGAGCTGAACAAAGCGAACCGCGGTCTGATGGAGTTCCAAGAGATGCTCAAATGCGATGAGAAGTTTCTCTGGAATTTGCTTTCTCTGACCCAAGAGGGCAATTTCAAAGCCGGCCGATTTGCCTTGATCTCAGCGGATGAGCTTATCATCGCGCATACGAATGAAACCGAGTATAAGTCCTTTATCGCCAATAAGAAGAACGAGGCGCTGCAATCCCGGATGATCGTTATGCCGATCCCTTACAACCTGAAGGTGTCGGAGGAAGAGAAGATTTACAACAAGCTAATCGGTCAAAGCGATATGAAACACATTCATATCGCGCCGCACTCGCTGCGCTCTGCGGCAATCTTCTCCATCTTGACTCGACTGAAAGAGACGAAGAAGCAAGGGATGGACCTCGTTAAGAAAATGCGCATGTATGACGGCGAGGAGATTGAAGGCTACAAGGAAGCGGATCTGAAGGAAATGCAGTCGGAATACATCGAAGAAGGCATGTCGGGTATTGACCCGCGCTATGTCATCAATCGGATTTCGAGCGCGCTCATAAAGCAGGACCTGCAATGTATCAATGCCCTTGATGTGCTGCGTGCATTGAAAGACGGACTTGATCAGCATCCTTCGATTACGAAGGAAGAGCGGGAGCGATACTTAAATTTTATTTCCACAGCCAGGAAAGAATATGACGGACTCGCCAAGAAAGAAATTCAGAAGGCGTTCGTCTACTCCTTCGAAGAGTCCGCAAGAACGCTATTCGAGAATTATCTCGATAACATTGAATCGTACTGCAACTGGGCGAAGATCAAAGACCCGCTTACGGGCGAAGAGATGGATCCGGATGAGCGGCTCATGCGTTCGATCGAGGAACAAATCGGAGTATCGGAGAATGCGAAGAAAGCGTTCCGAGAAGAGATATTGATTCGGATTTCCTCGTACTCTCGTAAAGGTAAGAAATTCGATTACTACAGCCATGAACGGCTGCGCGAAGCGATCGAGAAGAAGCTGTTTACGGATCTAAAGGATATCGTAAAAATCACGACTTCGACCAAAACGCCGGATGAGAAACAACTCAAGCGTATTAATGAAGTAACAAAGCGGCTGATTGATGAGCATGGATACTGCCCGGTCTGTTCCAACGAGCTGCTGCGTTACGTAGGAAGCTTGCTTAACCGATAGTAGAGTGAGAGTGCCGCAGTACGCGCAAGTTGCGTACTGCGGCCTTCATTCGATTAGAGAGGTACAAGCATGTAGGCGGTGTACAGGCAAACCAATCATCTGTTAGAATAAGAACATAAGTTCTTATTTTGTTGCAGAAGGGGTGTTGGACATGCAGTTGTTGCTGCTGAACAAGAACGGAGAAAGCGAGTGGGTTCCAATGGATAAGATATGCTTCGTGTCACATTCTTCGAATGGGCCCAAGTTTGTGACCAAGAGTGGAGCGAGCTATCAGTATCCTCAGACGATGGAGCAAGTGACGCTCGTATTTGGACCATTCGGCTATGAGCGACTTGATCGCAACGTTGTTGTTAATATGGCGGCAGCTGTATGCTACAATCCGGTTGAACGAAATGTGTACTTCGATGATTCAGCCGAAAGCGGAGGCGGCTTATATGCCACGGTATCGGGAGCGAACGTCGACAAAGTAAAGCACCTGATTATTCGAGAAAATGAAGGGGTAACCTACGCGACTTCCGCTGCGTAATGTGGTAGGAAGGCGTGTAAGCGTAACCTAACAATAATATTCCTTAAATTACTGTAAAGGCTGCCTATATCGGGCCTTTTATGTGTTATATAAGTTGACATAGGTGACCTCATTGAGTATGATCTTAGTAATATAATCCAAATTGAGTACGATGAAACAGACAAGATAGTGCAAAAACTGACATGATAGTGACACTGATGGCTTTGGAGGCGGTTGACATGTCGATGGCGATGAAATCACAATTCGATCCTTACGATTCACAATCTTTCTACGACGAAATGTTCGATAAAGATCTTAATGTACGACCACATTATGAAAGTGTTCATCGAACGTTCGCCCGTATGAAGCCGCCGGAGCTGACAGCGCGCCACACAACCATTCAACAGCGGATGCTGGAGGAAGGAATCACGTTTACACTCTACACCCAGAATCAGAACGAGCCGCTCGAGCGTACAATCCCGTTTGACTACATTCCGCGCATCATTCCAAAGCATGAATGGGAAAGCATTGAACGCGGTATGAAGCAGCGGGTTAAAGCGTTGAATGCCTTTATCCGTGACGTCTATCATGAACAGCGTATCGTCAATGACGGCATCATCCCAAGACAAATGATCATCGGTAATAAATATTTTCGACCGGAGATGGCAGGTCTGCAAGTCCCGCAGAACGTCTATATGACCGCATCCGGCATAGATTTAATTAAGGACGAGAAGGGCCGCTATTTTGTGCTGGAGGATAATCTTCGTACACCGTCAGGGTTTTCTTACTTATATAAAGGGAGAAGCTTGATGAGTGAGCTGTTCTCCGATTTGTACTTGAACAGTTCGGTTGCGGATATCGAGCGCAGCTTGAATGTGTTTCTCAGCTCGCTGCGCAGCTTGGCGCCATCGGGGAAGCCGAACCCGCTTATTGTACTGCTGACTCCGGGTGCTTACAATTCCGCCTACTTCGAGCATGCATTTCTGGCTCAGCAAATGGGAATCCATCTGGTGGAAGGCCGCGATCTGGTCTACAAGGATCACAAAATCTATTTGCGCGATCTTCGAGGCTTGCGTCAGGTAGATGTCATCTACAGAAGACTTGATGATGAATATTTGGATCCATTAGCATTCCAAGCGGATTCGCTGCTCGGAGTTCCGGGTCTCATGAATGCTTATCGGGCAGGCAACGTTGCCATCGCCAATGCCCCGGGCACAGGCGTGGCAGACGACAAAGCGATCTATGCGTATGTACCGGATATGGTCCGTTATTACTTAGGTGAGGAACCCATTCTGCATAATGTACCTACTTACATTTTGTCACGCAAGGAAGAACGGGAGTATGTACTGGATAATCTGGATCAGCTTGTAGTCAAGGAAACCTCTCTCTCCGGCGGTTACGGGATGCTTATTGGCCCTGCTGCTTCCTCCAAGGAGATACATGCATTCGCAGACGCCATCCGCCGTGATCCTGGGCGTTACATCGCTCAAACGACGATGAAGCTGTCACGGGCGCCGGTGATGCTCGGAGGGGCTATGCAGCCGCGCCATATTGATTTACGCGTATTTGTGCTCATGGGCGCTCAAACCCATGTTATTCCGGGCGGATTGACTCGTGTAGCGCTTCAGGAAGGCTCTTTAGTCGTGAACTCTTCGCAGGGCGGCGGCGTAAAAGATACGTGGGTGCTTAGTCGTTAACGATTATAGGAAGCGGAGGGATGGACGATGCTGAACCGGAATGCAGAGGCTTTGTTTTGGATCGGGCGGTACATGGAACGGGCGGAGAACCATGCTCGGCTAATCGATGTTCACTATCACCTTCAGTCAGATGACTCGCATACGATACCGAAAGGCGAACCAGGCGAGAAGGCCCAATCGCTGTGCAAATGGGGGCGGATCGTCGATGCACTCGGCAGCAGAGCCGCATACGAGTCGCAGTACGGCACTTACACGGAACAGGATGTTGTGCTGTATATCACCCTTGATCGCGACAATGCGAATTCCCTCGTTACATGCGTTAATCATGCTCGGGATAACGTAAGGACGCTTCGGGAGAAGCTGCCGAGTGAGCTGTGGGATGTGACGAACGGTTTCTATCTGTGGCTGCGTGAGAAGCAGGCAGGGGATTGGACCCGGGAGTCGCCTCATCAATTTTTTGGCAAAATTAAAGAATGGACGGCTCTCTTTCAAGGGATCACACAGTCGGTAATGCCGCGCGAGAACGAGTTCCATTTCATTGAATGCGGCCGTTATCTGGAACGAACAGAGAATACGCTTCGCATTATGCAATCTGCGATTACGTCCAGAACCTTGCTCCCTTCGGATATGGATAGCGGTAATGATGTGTATCCATTCCTGCAAGCGGTGCTGCGTTCCGTTAGTGGCTACCAAACTTTCCGACGTTATTACGCGGATGGTTTCTCGCAGGAAGCGATTATGGAGTTCCTTATTCTGAATGAAGTGTTCCCACGCTCCGTTCATTACTCTCTGCATGCTCTCGATGAGCATTTGCGCGGTATTCAGCTGCAGGAGAAGCAGCTTCGTACGGCACATGATCGGATCATCCGGCAAGTGGTGAAGCTGAAGGCGGAGCTGGCTTGTTTGGAGCGGGAGGATTTGCAGCGGGATGAGGAAGGGCGAGTTACAGGACATTTACTCCAAGCTGCGGGGCAGCTGGGGGTGTCGTTTGCTCATACCTTTTTTCGTATGGGGGAGGTCAGCGCATGAAGCTTTGCATCTCGCACACAACGCAATACTCGTACAAGGATCCGGTTATGGACAGTGTCAATGAAATCCGGCTGACGCCATTTACGAATGAGCAGCAATCGTGTTATCAGCATTCCATCTCGGTGGAGCCGAATGCACCGCTCTTTAGTTATGACGATTATTTCGGCAATCGCGTGCACGCGTTCTCTGTCAATGACCAGCATCGCAGGTTGATCATTCGCACGCAGATGACGGTCGTCACGAAGGAAGCCGTTAAACCGATTGAAGGTCAGGAAGGCATGACGCCTAAGCAAGCATGGGATTGGCTGGCGACGGACGGAGCGATGAACCGGTTTGCCGAATATTTGCTGCCTACGGAGTATACAGGCATTACGCCTGAGGTTGCGGCATTTGCGGAAACGCCTCTGCTAAGTGATCCCAATGAGAAAGAGCAGGGCGTATACAGCTGGCTGGCCTATGTTTCCAATCGGATACGCAACGAGTTCGTATACGATCCGGAAGCGACCAATGTGCACACCATCGCAGGAGACATGATGCGCAGACGTCGCGGTGTCTGTCAGGATTTTGCCCATCTGATGATCGCGGCATGTCGCTCGAAAGGTGTGCCGGCTCGTTATGTGAGCGGTTATCACTTTGTCGGTGACTTGCGCGGGGGCAACGCGGATTTCGAGCAGGCTTCACATGCTTGGGTGGAGGCCTATGCGCCGGGTCTTGGCTGGTGCGGGTTCGATCCTACGAATGATGCGCTGGTCGGCGAACGTTACGTGAAGCTGGGCCATGGCCGGGATTATAAAGATATCGTCCCTGTTAAAGGTGTCTACCGGGGAACGAGCGAAGCGAATTTGGAAGTGAAGGTTGATGTGAGAAGGGTCGAGGCCTAGCAGATCGTATCCCCGGAGTGTTTGGGGATGCGGTCTTTTTTCGTGCTGTGATGGAGATACGCATAGATCAACAAAAAGATCGCATGCCCGCAGTCACCTGGGTGGCTGCATGGGAATGCGATCTTTTCTCGTTAAATGAATTTTCGGCTCGTTTTCTTGCCGTCGCAGCTGAATACGATTCGTTTGTCCTCGACGACCGTCTCAAGGTGCACGGATTTGCCCCACAGCTGAACGACGTGAGGGAGCGTGCGCTCCACGTATTTCAAATCCAGCTCGACCCCTTCATATTGGTGGAAGAGGAACAGCTCGCCGACGCGGTTAAAGTCGCCATCCGTTACGACTAAGCTTGGGAAGCCGCCGTTGACCCTTGAAGTCACGAGCTGGTCGCGGACGGACTCCCATGCTTTATCGGTGATTTTCCATTCCGCGCCTTTCTTCTCGAAGACGTAGAGATCTAGATCGCCCACAAGCTTCTTCGTCAAATAATTACGCAGGAATGAAATATCGGAGTCGAACTCACGCACTTCGAAGATTTTTTCCCGCCCAAGACCCGGTTTGCGTCCGAAGCGATCCTGCTCCTCCTTGGTCGGGTTATCCCAGCGGCGCTCAATATCTTCAAAGATCTTGAGCCCTAAGTAATAGGGATTCAGTGAATGTCTCGACGGCTGCACAACGGCAGAATTGAGCGAGGCAAATTCGATCGTTTCCGCGCTCGTTAAATCTAGCTCGCGTAGGATCCGCTGATGCCAGTAGGAAGCCCAGCCTTCGTTCATGATTTTCGTCTCGATTTGCGGCCAGAAATAGAGCATCTCATCCCGCAGCATGGACATGATGTCGCGCTGCCAATCCTGCAAATTCGGGGAGTATTCCTCAATGAACCAGATCAGATCCTTCTCCGGCTGAGGAGGGAATTTCTTCGGTTCATTATTGGCAGCTTTGAGGCTCGCTTGCTCCGCTTGTACTTCTGCATCAAGCGTCCATAGATCGTCATATTGTGATTGGCGCGCTACTTTGTCGACTTGATTGGCTTTATTGAGCAGCTCGATGTAATGGGCTTTATCCAGCTTATATGGCCGGATAATAGTGGAGTCGACATGCTCTTGAATAGCGAGGACAGCGTCGATGAATTTCTCAACGGCATCGGTTCCATACTCCATCTCGTATTGACTCACACGCTCGGCCGTGGCGGACATGCTTTCCACCATATTACGGTTCGTAGCGCTGAAGCGCGCATTGTTCTTGAAGAAGTCACAGTGTGCCAATACGTGCGCGACAATCAGCTTATTCTGTATGAGTGAGTTGCCATCCAGCAGAAAGGCATAGCAAGGGTTGGAGTTAATGACAAGCTCATAGATTTTACTGAGGCCAAAATCATACTGCATCTTCATTTTATTAAATGTTTTGCCAAAGCTCCAATGGCTGAACCGGGTAGGCATGCCGTAAGCGCCGAATGTATAAATGATATCGGCCGGGCATATTTCATACCGCATCGGGTAGAAATCGAGGCCAAATCCTTGTGCAATCTCAGTGATCTCGTCAATAGCTCGCTCTAATGCTTTGATCTCATCCTGGTGCAATTTCGCTTCCCCCTTGTAATGCGAGTGTGCTTCATAGCTATATGTATGGGAGGGCGGACAGTGATATGAGCTTTTTTTACGGCGATAGCCCGTTTCTTCATGGCCTTCTTGCGGCACGGTTGTAATCTGTGTTATTGTTAGATAAATATTAGGAAGGAGGTGTGGGGTAGGATGAATTCAGAAATGGTGAACAACCGTATTAGCCAGCTGCCGATTGCTATGGCTGGCATCGTGCATACATTTGGACCTAACGGGAGCAGTCTGTCCAAATTTGCCAATACGGCACCATCACTCAAGCGAAGACGCCTACCTTAGACCTCGATCGGTAAAGACCGAAGAGTCGCAGGGCATTTTCCTGCGGCTTTTTTTTGTTGGTTTCAATAGAGGGGCGATCTTCCGAAACAACTGGGAGGATTCCATGATGATTATCGTTAATGGTCAACATATAAAGAAATATTACGGCGCGACGCTAGTGCTTGAAGACGTTACATTTGAAATTCACGAAGGGGAGCGGGTAGGGTTGGTTGGCCGCAATGGAAGCGGTAAATCCACCTTGATCTCGCTCATCGCAAGGCTATCTAAACCGGATGAAGGGCAGCTCACGATTCGCAAGGATACGAAAATCGGATATTTGGCACAAATCCCGGCGGCTTGGGACGATAGTACGGTATACGATGTGCTGGCATCCGGGTATGCGGAGCTCTTAGCATGCAAAGCGCAAATGACGAAGCTGGAGCTGGAAATGTCCGATCCGGGAACGAGCGAGAAGCGGCTGGAGCAGCTGCTTCGTGAATACTCCGTGCTGCAGGAGCGATTTCAGAATGAAGGCGGCTACGAGCTCGATGCGAAGATTGATACGGTTGCGACGGGGCTGCTAATTCCGCGTGAGATGTACGGAAGACGGTATGGCACCTTATCCGGCGGGGAGAAGACGAAGATTGGACTTGCGGCGCAGCTTATCAGCAAGCCTGAGCTGCTGCTGCTGGATGAACCGACCAATCATTTGGATTTGCAAGGCGTGCAGTGGCTGGAGTCGTATCTGAACGGATATGACGGTACTTGCTTGATTGTTTCGCATGACAGGATGTTTCTGGACCATGTCGTTAAGAAAATAATCGATATCGAAGACGGCGAAGCCGTTACTTACCATAGCAATTACAGCGGTTATGTGAAGGAGAAGGAATCGCAGCTGCTGCAGCAGTTTGCCGAGTACCAAGAGCAGCAGAAGGTTATCAAGAAGATGAAAGAGACAATTAAGCAGCTGCATGAGTGGGGCAGAATCGGCGGCAGCGAGAAGTTCTTCCGAAGGGCGGCTTCGATGCAGAAGGCACTGGATCGGATGGAGAGGCTGAAGCGTCCGGTGCTTGATCCGAAAGGAGCGGAGTTTCAGCTCCAGCTGGCAGATCGCTCCGGTAAACGGGTCGTTGAATTTCAGGGATTAACCAAGAGCTACGGTGAGCGCAAGCTGTTGCACGAGGTCAACGGGATGCTGCTATACGGCGAGAAGATTATGCTGCTTGGCCCTAACGGAACGGGCAAAACGACCCTGATCAAGCTGATTCTCGGAACGGAAGCGCCGGACAGCGGAACGGTCGATATCGGGGCACGCGTGGATATCGGTTATTTGGCTCAGCAGCAATATCCTGCGGATGATAAGAAGAATGTGCTCGCATATTTCCGTGAGGCTGCGGGGATGGAGGAGGGCGAAGCTCGCTCGCATTTGGCGCGGTATCTATTCACCCAAGGAGATGTGTTCAAGAGCGTAAGCCAGTTATCGGGAGGGGAGTGGACGCGGCTGCGGCTCGCGCTGCTCATCCTGAAGAAGCCGAATTTGCTGCTGCTGGATGAACCGACTAATCATATGGACATCGCCTCCAGAGAAGCGCTTGAGGATGCGCTGGAAGACTTCCCCGGTTCGATTCTTGCGATATCGCATGATCGTTATTTTATTAATCGACTGGCGAATAAAGTGTGGGAGCTCGATCGAGCTGCGCTCACGGTGTACCTCGGCGCTTACGATGAATATGCCGAGAAGCGCAAGCAGCTTCGTACGGATGAGAGTCTGCCGCCCGTCATGAAGAAGGATGTATCTCCGGTTAAGCGAAATCAAGCAGTGGACCTTCATGCCCAATCCTCCTCGAAGCAGCCCAACTTGGAGAAGCTGGAGCAGCAAATCAGCCAGCTCGAAGCCCGGTTGGCAGAGATGGATACGGAGCTGAACGAGAAGTCAGAGCTGCTCGGAGTGGATAAGCTCGCTCAGCGTTGGCGCGAAAGGGAGCAAGTACAAGAACAGTTGAATGAAATTTACACAAAATGGATGGAACCATAATTGAACATCTTTCCCAATAATGGAGATATAACATATAACTCTATGTTATAGTTAGATGAGAAAAATAGTTATTTTTTACTATTCTATTGTCGAACCTACTAGAGGGAGTCGTGTTCCACACCCATGTCCGCCATCCTAATTTATCAATTTCATGGTTTGCTCTATATATTAGCGTCTTGTACATTTGTATTTATAAGCCCAAGGATCATGCTGTCGGCTCGGCGAAGGAAGCAGGTAATCGCGATCATCATGGTAGCGTTATCTACCTGTTACCAAATCATCGAGCCCATTGATCCGCTTGTTTTCTCGCTGCATCTCATGCCGATCGGCATTATGATGGCGGCGGTGTTTGAAGGGGCGGTTCCCGGAATAATGATTTGTGCGGCGGTTACGCTTTGCGGATATTTCCTTGTGGGTACGGATATCGAGGCAAATCTGGCAAGCAATCTCGTATTATTGCTGCTGGGACTATGGTTTCATTACCGGATGTTATGGAAGAGTGAGCTTTCACGGACAATGGGATATGCATTGTTGTTCATGCTTATACATTTTGTTGTGTTCCTCGTGGTGTATCCTGACAGTGATGGACTGAGTGCGGCTCAAGTGCTGGCCTTATCTCTTGGAACGATGTTCTCCGCTGTTGTTGTCGTCATAACCTGCAATAAGGTTAGAAGTCAGGAGAATATGCAGGAAGAGCTTTATAAAGCCGAGAAGTTCCATATGATTGGCGAGCTGGCGGCCTCGATTTCCCATGAAATCCGCAATCCGCTTACAACGGCACAGGGATTTCTCCAAATGATGGCGAAGCCCGGCGTCAACAGCGAATCCATGGAACGATATCGCTTGCATGCCATAGAAGGAGTGGAGCATGCGAATGCGGTCATAACGGATTTCTTGAACTATGCCAAACCGACGATTGATGAAGCGAGACCGATCAATGTGATCGCGGAGATCGAAGGGCTCATTCCGTGGATAGCGCCGCTGTCTGTTATGTCCAGCATCGAAATCCAAATTATGCATCAGCAGAAGAACGCCGTCTACATTATGGGGGAACCGAAGAAGTTTCAGCAATGTCTGTTGAACCTAATGAAGAATGCTGTTGAAGCGATGCCGGCAGGCGGTTTGTTAACGGTTTCGACTCGGATTGAGAAGGGGCAGGTATGCATTCAGATTTCCGATACCGGAGTGGGCATGAGCAAGTTGCAGCTAAGACGAATCGGAATGCCGTTCTTCACAACGAAGGAGAAGGGCACGGGACTTGGGTTGATGGTCGTCGTCAGTCTCGTCAAGGTCATGGGCGGGGAAATCTTATTCACAAGCGAGTCGGGGCAAGGCACAGTTTGTGAAATCAAATACGGGTTGTACGGATAAAATGTATCCACATGCACCCAAATAAAGCACTCTCCTCATTAGCGGCATCATGACCGGCTAGCGAGAAGAGTGCTTTTATTAATGGCATAGGATGTTGTAGTTAAGGCTTCAACGGCGGCAGCTGACTCACGTAGCTGTCTGATAGATGAAGCAGCTTTAGTGCGCGATTGTATTGATCCTCGGATACCGTTGATCCATTCTGAACAGTGCCACGCAGCGGGTAATGGGTGCCGTCACTATAGGCAGTACCCGGAATAAACAATTCTTGATCGTTAATCATCGATCCGGTAGGCAGGTAGTAACGTTCCGGCAGAATGTTCGACGTTTGATTGAGCAGATCTTGCCCGAAGTGAATGTGATCCGCTAAAGAAATGCCAAGCAAATTCGCGATCGTTGGCATAATATCCGATTGACCGCCAATTTGCGGAAGCTTCGCCGGTGCCGTAATACCGGGAGCCGAGATAATTAACGGAATGTTGATCATGTCGGTAAACCCGTATTCATGACCGTAGATTTCACGCATCAGCTTCTTGTCGTCGTTGTCTAACGAGTAGACCGGCAGACCAAGGTGGTCGCCATACGTTACGAATACGCTGTTATCCCAAATTCCGCGAGCCTTCAGATCGTCAATTAACAAGCCAAGCGCATAGTCGGCGTAATTCTGAGCGCGAATATAATCACCTACAAAAGTACCTTCATAACGCTCAGGCAGTTTCATTTTGTATTTCGCCTCGGGAATTGTGAAGGGGTGATGGGACGACATGGATATAATTTGCGCATAGAACGGTTTGCCGGATTGCTGCATGTTATCTAGCTGTTCGGCTGTTTTCTTGTACAACACCTCGTCGGAAGGGCCGAAGAATACCATATCTTCTTTGCCGAAGAAGGATTGATCATAGTATTTGTCAAATCCAAGCGCTTTATAAAGCCCGATTCGGTTCCAGAATTCCACGACATTCGTATGGAACGTAGCGCTCTGGTAGCCGTTCTGATCCATAATTCGAGGGAGGCTCGGCAGTTCTCTGTCACTGTAAGCCATCGTTGCTGCGCCTCGCGGCGGAATATAGAACGACGTATTCACGACGAATTCAGCATCGGAGGTGTTGCCTTGGCCGACCTGCTGATAGAAATTAGGGAAATACATATGCTCGCGAGCTAATTTGTTCATATTCGGCGTAATTTCTTGTCCGTCGATTTGGAGTCCGATCAAGAAATTCTGCAGCGATTCCATTTGCAAAATAATAAGGTTCTTGCCTGCTGCCACGCTCGCGTAATTAGGTGCTGCGGGCTCCGTGATTCCTTTTGTTTCATCGATGAGCTCACGGGTAATCTCCTTCATCGGTGTTTTCGGTGTATTGTCATCCGCGAAGATCGTATAGATTTCGTAATTGAGTATACCCATCTCTTCTGCTTTGACAATTTCATTCATGCTGGCACGATTGGGCAATATATTGAAGAGGCACAGTGCAAGCGAAATGATGAAAACAAGCGAGATCACGGATCGGCTAAGCGGGATCTGACTGAAGGTTTTCCAGCCTTGAAATTTCGATCGTCTGACGAGCAGGAAAGTAAACACGATAATATCGAGAAAAATAAACAAATAATAAGGATCCAGGAGTGAGAACACGCTGCTCTTCACGGCCGTTACTTGATTGACCTGCTCCAGTGCATGATAGGTCACGATGATTCCAAAATATTTGTAATACATAATGACGGCGAACAAGATCGCGGTGACAAGTAAATTAACCGTCACATACAGCGCCAGCTTACGTTTGGTGGCGAACCATTCAATTAAGCAGAATAGGATCCAAAAGAATGGAAGCTCCGTGACGAGCAGCGTCCAAGATGGACCTCCGTCAAAGATAACGAGCCACGCTAATGTCGATTTAATGACTAATATAAGGGTGAAAAAAATAAACGGCCTCATCTGAAACAGCCGTTTAAGGCGCCAAAGCGGCATGGTGAAATCCTCCTATACACAAGCTTGATCTGGTAATCTCTTAACGAACTCTTTACGTTCTCTTAACGTTCATTATGCCCCCATGCAAGACGGTTTGTCAAAATGGAAAATAGACGCCAAAAGACGTAAGGAGTGTTATACTATACTCTGAAAAATGATCTAATTATGAAGGGTAACGATAGAATATGAATGCCATAAAATCGCTAGTCTCGACGCTGCGGCTGCAGCTCGGTCCAAGAGCCTGGCATAATTTCTGCTTTGATGCCACGGCCTCGGTGTTATTCAGCTTCTTTAATGTTGTGTTCAACCAGTTTTACATCCCGATGGCGATTCAGCAGGGAGCTTCCAATATCCAGGTCGGACTGCTGTCAGCGGCTCCGGCAATTGGTTTGCTGCTTTCTCCGTTATGGGCAAGCTGGATTGAACGCTCAGGCGACCCGAAACCGTTTATCGTGATTCCCAACTTGATCGCAAGGGCACTTATCATACTGCCTGCATTTTTTGGCGTTCCCTTGATGTATGTCGTTGCAGCGTTAGCATTCCATACGTTGATGGGGGTGCAGGCGCCGGCCTATGCTTCGATGGTCGTCCGAATGTATCCGCCTGAGCATCGCGGGAAGCTTATGGGCAATACAAGAGTAGCCATGGGAATCATTATGATTCCGACCGCATTCATGATTGGCAAGTGGATCGATGTCAGCGGGCCCTCCGGGCCGCTGCTGTTTGCTTCCATCACCGGGGTGATCTCCATTCTCGTTTTCGCAAAGGTGAAAGCGCGTAAGGAAGCGCCGTCCAAGCTGCAGACTGCGAAGCGAGCTTCACTTAAAGAGCAGCTGCAGCTCATCAAGCAGAATCGCGAGCTGGCGATCTTCTTCCTGGCTTGCACATTTACGGGTTTCGGCAACATTATCGCTCAGCCGCTGTATCAAATTATTCAAGTAAATTGGCTGGAGCTTACGAATACGGAAATTGGCTATGCGCGAGCGACTTATTTTACCTGTCTGCTTGTTTCTTATTTTGTTGTCGGCAGTGTAATTGATAAGTTGTCGGCCAAACAAACCGTAGCTTATGGTTTAGCTGCGTTCGCGATCGTCCCCATATTGTATGCCATCTTCAGCAATTTGCCGGCTGTTATGATTGGCAGCGGCATTCAAGGCTTAGGGGACGCGATCTGGGATATCGGCTTCCTAGCTTACGTATTCCGACTCGCTCCGGGGCGTGAAGCGGTTGTGTTCGGGCTTCATCTAATGCTGTTCGGCATCCGCGGCAGTATCGGGCCCCTGCTCAGCACATCTTTGTCGGAGACGATGCCGATTTCTTGGCTGCTCTACGCTGCTGGATTGTTCGGTCTGATTGGTTTGATGGCATTCGTTCTCTACCATCGAAGTACAGGTGGACTGCAGAAGCTGGAGCTGGACAGGTAGTATGCGATTGGGGGGAAGCCTCTGTGGCCACTTATGAAGTGGAAACAGAGGTTTTTTTGTGCGTAACGAAGGCTGCAGAGCGCAGACTGCTGCCCGCTAACCGCCAACTGCTAATTAATAAACTCTAACGGCACAATTAGAAGAAATAAAGAGAGGTAGCAGGTGCCGCACATGGTGTGTAGTAGCCTGGTTATTAGCTGCCGTATTCAGTAATCGACCCAGATTGATAATTTACAAGACCTCTTTATCGATGTATACTTTGAAATGACATAATTCCACCTACAGTATACTTATCATTCATAATAATGAATTGGAGTGAGCCAGGATGAGAATTACGAATATCGAGACGTTTACAGTTCGATTAGCTCCGCCGCCGACTCAGCCGGATGATCTTCGCGTAACGAGCGTAGGTCTAACCCGGATTCAAACCGACCAAGGCGTTACCGGCTACGGCTTTCGGTTAACCGATGCGAGTAAGCTGGAGCAGCAGGTGAAGCCGCGCCTGCTTGGCAAGAGCCCGCTCGACATTGAAGCGCATCTGCAAAGCGGCGCACTTGCAGGCTGTCCGTCGGTCGAGCATGCCTTGTGGGATATTGCCGGCAAGGCGGCAGGGCTGCCGGTACGCTCCTTGCTTGGCAGCGCCAGAGAATCGATGCCTTATTATTTGACGTGCGTATGGCCGGGAGAGTCGGATCAATCGCATATTGCCATCGAGGATCAAGCGGAGCAGCTCGTTCGATATTATGAAATGGGTCATAAACGGTTCAAAATCCGCGCATGGCGTCCGGATCCAATGGATGATGTGCGCGTGCTGGAGCTTGTTCGCAAACGGATCGGGGGCCGCGATAAAGTAGAGCTAATGCTGGATCGTACCGCGCATCTGCCGGGCTGGATCTGGACCTACGAGCAAGCGCTTCAGGTTGCGCGCGGCTTGGAGGCAGTCGATGCGAATTGGCTTGAGGAGCCGTTCGCCCGTGATGATCTGGCATCCTATCGACGTCTCGCCGAGGAAGTCGATCTTCCGATTACCGGCGGGGAATTCGCGCAGGAGCTGCCTATATTCAGAGACTACTTGGTCCAACAAGCCGTCGATATCCTGCAGCCGGATGCGGCGATCAGCGGTGGGATCTGGCCATGTCGCAAGGCTTGTACGCTCGCCGAAGCTTTCGGCGTTCCATGCATACTACATGGAACCAGCGGTCTGGACTGGACGACGACGATGCAGGTCGGAGCCTCCATCGCTTCTTGCTCGATGCTGGAGTATGCACTGATTTTCCCGCCGCTTACACCGGAAGAGTCGGTTAAGAATATAGATCGAATCCTGAAGAAACCGGGCTTGTTTACGTTCAAGGACGGCGAAGTGCTGCTGCCTAAGGCGCCGGGACTCGGCATTGAGCTTGATGAAGAAGCCATCGAGGCGCTGCGCGAACGATAAGGTATCCTATTTCATATCATGAAATGCGAAAAAGCCGTACTTAATCATCAATAGATGATTAGTAGGGCTCTTTTTTATACATTAAAAAATATAATGTATACGTATTGATAATAATACAATTGCATAATATACTTAACTCATCTAAGGTTGTCAGATTAAGCAAATTGGACATAGAGGAGATCGGCTATGAGATGGGATGCGAACTGGATATGGCTGGAGCAGCGCGGTGATTGCAAAAACCAATATGTTGATTTCCGTAAAGTAATTCATCTTGAGCCATCGGAGCTTGCGCAACAACCGGTACTTCATCTGTCGGCAAGGCTGGAGTACAATCTCTGGATTAACGGACAATGGGTCGGCCGCGGGCCTTCGCCATGTACGCCGGATTATCAGTACTATGATTCGTATGAAGTAGGTCGTTACTTGCAAGCAGGCGATAATGTCATTTCAGTGCTGGGCTACCAATTCGGCGAGTCCAACATCATTACGAACCAAATGCAAGGCGAAGCGGGCATCATCGCCCAACTCGTGGTCGAGGAAGCTAACGTTGCAACCGTCATCTCAGCAACTGACCACACATGGAAATCAAGGCTGTCCCCTCGCTTCCGCACGACCAATGAACGGCTTAGTTTATGGGGCGGCTTTAAAGAGATCTATCTGGCGCAGCAAGATGACGAATGGCGGCAGCTTCACTATAAAGAATCAAACTCAGCATGGGCGGATTCGCAGGAGCTTGCACAAGCGTGCGATCCGAACAGCCCGTGGCCGCGCCTCATTGCACGTGAAATTCCCTTTCTTGCAACCGAGGAGTGCCAAGCCTCCGCCATTATACGTACAGAATTGAACCTAGGCAGCGTAACGGGGCCGGAATCTCTACTGGCAGCTTCAGCAGACACTCAAGAGACAACAGACCCACACTTAGCTACCGTCCTAAAGGCAGATGCTTCCAGACCAGGCTCTATGCCTGCAGTCGTATATGACTTCGGCCGAATTGTTGTCGGCAGGCCGATTCTCGAGATTGACGCTGCGGAAGGCGGGGTCATCCGAATCGCTTATGGAGAATCGCTGGAGCTGCAGGAAGTAGACACCTTCGTGCTCAAACGGGGCTACCAACGTCTACAGCCATTCGGCCGGCGCGTGTTTCAATATTTGAAGCTCACGTTCATGGCGACTCCGGTTCCCGTCACAGTCACCTCGCTCAGCTGCGAGAAAGTCGGATATCCGTTTACCAGGCAGACGCAGTTCGGCAGCTCGGATGATCTGTTGAACCGCATCCATGAGGTGAGCTTGTATACGACGCGAATGAACTCTCATGATCATACGGAGGATTGCCCTTGGCGCGAGAAGGCGCTGTGGGTGGTGGATTCCATGGTTATGGGCAAAATCATCTACGCCAACTTTGCGGACACGGCTCTGCTGCGCAAATGTCTGCTTCAAGGCGCTCGCATTCAGCTGGCAGATGGCTCGATTCCGGGAACCGGTCCGGAGCATAACGGTATGCTGCTGCCGGATTTCTGCGCCTATTGGCTAATCGGCTTACATGATTATTGGCGGTACTCCGGCGATTCGGCGCTGCTCGCGGAGCTTCAGCCGGTTACCGATCGCTTGATCGACTGGTTCAGACAGCAAAGCGATGATACGGGACTGTTCGCGCGGGCAGATCGGACAGGGTATTGGTGTTTTATCGATTGGACGGACGATATAGACCGCCGCGACAAGGTTGCCGCGATCTCCTTCCTGCGATACAAGGCGCTGAAGGTATACTCCGATATGCTGCGTGCGTTGGATCCTGCGGATAGCAAGGCAGAACAAGCCGATGCGGAAGCGCTGAGCCTTGCGGAAGCCATTCGTACACATCTGTGGGTAGAAGAGAAGGGACTGTTCGTAGATTGCTTGGACGGCGATTCGTTATCCAACAACTATTCGCTGCAAACAAATTTCATGGCAGCCTGGTGCGGCATAATGACGGAAGAAGCGACGAACCGTTTCTTGGACGACTACTATTTCGCCAAAAAACTCCCGCCGGTTAGAGGACCCTTCTTCCAACATATCGTGCTCGAAGTATTGCGCAATGTCGGACGCCGAGAACAAGCATTGTCGCTCATCCGCAGCTATTGGGGCGAGATGTTGAGTCGCGGAGCGACGACCTGGTGGGAAACCTTCGATGCGGAGATGCCTGCCTGCACCATTCCGAGCACCTATCAAGGCCATACACCGACTTATCTGCAAGAGGGCATTCCTGTCAGCGCTTGTCATGGCTGGGGGGCATCGCCGGCGTATCTGCTCAATGAGCTCGTGTTTGGTGCAGATTTATCCGATTTGGGGAGCGGGATCATTCATCTGAAGTCCCCTTATGATGGAGTCGAGTCGGCGGAAGCGGTTCTGCCTTTGCCCGGCGATCAAACGATGACCATCAAGTGGAAGACGGGTCCGGATGGGCTCACCGGTACCGCCGAAGTACCTTCAAACTATCGGATTGATGCAGATGCCAATTATCCGCTTCGCATTGTCCCGCAGGAGGAAACCGAGCACTCCATGGCATGAATATGGGTCAGGTAGGGAGGAATGTTCGTGCGTGGAAGAAGAAAACATGTCTATCAGCATATCATCGAGGATCTAAAGCGGCAGATTGCAGAGGGCAAAATACGCCACAATGAGCCGCTGCCGACCCAGATCGAGCTTGCCCGCATGTACAACACCTCGGAAATTACTTCGCGCAGAGCATTGGCAGAGCTGGCCAACGAAGGGATTATTAGCCGTACGCGCGGGAAAGGCAGTTTTCTGAAGACGGAGACGGAACGTACGGGCTATAACGGATTGCAGCAGCAGCAACGGGCGGAGCTTAGTCAAATTTATTTTGTCTATAACAATGAAATTGCCTCTGCCTATCATCACCGCTTCTTCGCGGATTTATTGACCGGAATCAAGGAAGAGTGCGAGCAGCACGGCATTCCCTTCTATATTTGGGGGATGGATGATGAATTTCAAATGCCCGAGGGCGATGATATCGGCATCATTCTGCATCCCCACTTGAAGAATGGAAACGAAATGCCGCTTGATCTGCTTAGACGCTGGAAGGATGAAGGCAAACGACTCGTCACCGTTCATTTCTACTACCCGCATCTTCAAATTCCTTACGTAATCGTAGACAATTTCATAGGCGGATATCTGGCTACGGAGCATCTGCTGTCGCTCGGTCATGAACGCATTGGCATTGTTTTGACGGGAAAATCACCGGTTGAGATGAATCAGGAGTTTGCGCTTCGTCTGCAGGGCTACAAATTGGCGCTAACCCAGCACCGCGTAGCCTTTGATTTGGACCTGGTTTGCGTGGTTGATGGGGAGCGCGAGTCGGAGCAGATGGGGGCGGAAGGGCTGAACAGGCTGATGTCGCTTGAGCAGCGGCCAACGGCCATATTTGCAACAAGCGACAGCAAGGCTATCGGAGCGATTAAAGCAGCTGGCAAAAGAGGCCTTCTAGTGCCGGACGATATTAGCATTATCGGCTACGATGACATTCTGGTTAGTCAATTTACAGTCCCCAGCTTGACGACGATCAATCAGAACACGCTACTGCTTGGCAGGCGTGCGGCACAAATTTTGCTGTTCGAAAGGAAGAGCGAGCAGATGCGGGATGAAATTGTGCCGCAATTGATCGTTCGGAGCAGCACGGGAGAAGCAAAGACGGCTTCACCTGAATTTTCGACATAAAAGTATACTTTAATTGTTGAAATAACATATTGTATAATGGAAAAGTATGTTGTAGTATTGGGTATAAGATGATCTAACTTAAGTATACTTTTACAAGAGGTGATGTAGTAATAAGCTGACTTGAGCACGTGAAAAGTGAATAGCGCGGCTTCTCGAAAGATGAATGGCAGGGTAAGGTCATGATTTTATTTCGATCAAGGGGGAATTCCTTTGTTTAAACGAAGCGCATTTAAGCCCATTTCTTTTGTAATCGCTTTCACCTTAGTCATGCTTGTCGCAGCTTGTTCTTCCGGCAATAATAACAACGCTAAGAACGCCTCTGCCAATACGAAAGAAAACACCACGAACACGGCAACAACCTCGAATGACACCGCAGCAGCGAGCAATGAAGCAGACAACGGAGCCGCTGAGCCGGTCCAAGAAGTAGATAAGACACCGGTTGAGATTACGATCTCCACTTGGGTACCGGCAGACAGCCCGGAATGGCATAAAATCTCCGATGCTTTCACGAAGAAATATCCATGGATTACGGTTAAGTGGCTTTTTAACGATCCGGGTCCGAACACGATTAAAGCGGTAACGCAAAGCATCGCGGCCGGCGAGCCGATCGATATTTTCTGGAATCCAACGTTCGTCGATGTGGTACAACAAGGCTTGGCTGAAGATTTGACCCCTTACTTAGAAGATCCGGAGTACAAAGAGTATCAATTCAGCAAAGGCATCCTAGAGCCATTCCAATATCAAGGCAAGCAATACGGTCTATCCCGCGGTAACGACACCTTCATCTTCTTCTACAATAAAGACATCCTCGATAAATACGGCATTGACGCTCCTAAGAATGACTGGTCCTGGACGGATCTGGTCGACATGTCGAAGAAAGCAACTCACCCGGAAGACAAAGTATGGGGCATTGCGAATGATGCCATCCTCACCATCTTTGCTGGCGCTAACATAGCTGCCTCAAACGGACATTCCGATCACATCATGGATTTGAACGGCGACCTTCAGAACACGATTACTTATGTCGGCAACGATCAGAACGTCATGGATGATCATCAATTCATGATGGACTGGGTTTCCAAAGACGGCATCATGCTGAATGACAAACGCGTGAAGGAAGCAGGACTTGAAGGAGATATCTTCGCAACGGGTCATGCAGCGTTCTACTACCACGTATCGCCGACGATTCCGGGCTTTAAATCGTCATGGAAATTCAAATGGGACATTGCGCCAACGCCTAAAGGAACGGCGAAGCAAGTAGGTACCTCCTTCAACAACCCGATGTTCCTGACTAAAGCAGGCAAACACAAGGATCAAGCGTTCCAATTCATGAAGTTCTGGGCTGCAACGGTAGAAGGCCAGAAGATTCTGATGGATATCGGCGGCTCGCTCCCGAACTCCACAACGCCTGAAATCACCGATCACTTCAAGCAAATGGAAACGTACAAAGGGCTGAACGTGGATGCGCTTCTGTATGCGGCATCAATCGGTGAAGTCGATCCTACCATCTTTATTCCGGGTGGTGCTGAAATATCGGCGACCAACAGCACTTGGGGTACAGATGCCTTCCAGAAAGAAACGTCCGCGTACGACTACTTCCCGACAGTAGCAGATAAAGCCAACAAAGCGATTGCAGATGCGATGGCCAAAATGAAATAGGCAAGCGAGTACAAGTCGAAATCGATCGTCTAAGCCGAGGGCATTCGCCTGAGGCTTAGGCGATTATGGTTTGCAGGCTAACTGTTGTGATCAGAGGGGGCTAGTGCGCATGGCACAGGTGTTATTCAACCATATCTCCAAACGGTATCCGGGCGAGGGACGCAAATCGGTGGATGACTTCCATCTGGAGGTTGCCGATGGCGAGTTTCTGGTGCTCGTCGGGCCGTCCGGCTGCGGAAAGTCGACGCTGCTGCGTATGCTTGCGGGCCTTGAGGAAATTACCGAAGGCGAGATGTACATCGGCGACCGGATGATCAATTATGTGTCGTCCAAGGATCGCGATATCGCGATGGTATTCCAGAATTACGCGCTTTATCCCCATATGACGGTTTTCGAGAACATCGCCTTTGGTCTGCGTCTGCGTAAGCTTCCTCATCATGTCATTGAGGAGCGGGTAGCGAGAGCGGCCAAAGTATTGGAAATTGAAGCGCATCTCCATAAACAGCCCAGACAAATGTCGGGCGGTCAGAGACAACGCGTGGCGCTCGGCCGTGCCATGGTTCGGGAACCGGAAGTATTCTTGATGGATGAACCGTTGTCGAATTTGGATGCGAAGCTCCGTGTTCAGATGCGGGAAGAATTGACGAAGCTGCACAGGCAGCTGAAGAAAACGACGATTTATGTCACGCATGACCAGATCGAAGCGATGACGATGGGAACCAGGATCGTTGTCATGAAGCAAGGCCTCATTCAACAGGTTGCTACCCCTGAGGACATCTACAGTCATCCCGCCAATATGTTCGTTGCCAGTTTTATCGGGACGCCGCCTATGAATTTCATTCACGGGCATATCCGCAAGTGGGATTCGAAGACGTATTTCGATACGAAACGGTATTCGCTCGAAATTCAGGCAGAGAAGGCGGCGCAAATCCGCGCGGAGCAATACGTGGACAAAAAAATCATCATGGGCGTAAGAGCCGAAACGATGACCGTCCCGCGTGATGGAGCGGATATGGAGTCTTATAAAGGCAGATCCTTGAGCGCTGCCATTGAAATCCGAGAATTACTGGGCTCCGACGCCTATTTACATCTGAATAATGAAGATCACAAGCTTGTTGTGCGAGTGGAACCGCGCAGACGTTTTGCGGAAGGAGACGCGGTGACGGTCGCATTCGATATGGAGCAGATCCATTTCTTCGATCCACAGACGGAGGAAGCGTTATGCTGAGCCCAAATCCGAGTCCAAGCCTAAGCCCAAGTCAGAGCTCGAGCGTGCCGATTGTCTCTCGCAGTTTATTGTGGAAACGATTGGCCTGTCTGACGATCCTATCCTCCTTGCTGCTGTTTGGCGGCATTCCGCCATATACCATGGCAGATGGTCCTGCCGGTCCCGCGCCGGTCTTGACAGAGAAGGATTACATTAATGGCAAGCTGCCTACCTACTTGGAGTGGCAGGCGACCAGAGGGAAATCCTTCAACGATGCCGCGGCGCTGAAGGAGCGAATATCAGTCGATGCTTCAGCTTATGCGGAGGTGTCCGACGAGACGCATTTCTCGAAGACGGATAACGGACTGCTCTGGAAGGACGGCGAAAGCTGGGTTGATTATCAGCTAACGATTCCGGAGGACGGGCTGTACAATCTAGGCGTTGTCTATGAATCGGCTGATGACGCGGTGACGGACATTATCCGCGGCGTGTATATCGACGGCGAGCTGCCCTTCCTGGAAGCGGACAATATCCGCTTGAAGCATAAGTTCGTGTATCAAGGCTATCCGCTCAAGCGAGATGAGTTTGGGAATGATATTTTGCCGCAATCGACGATCATAAAGGAGCAGCAGGATGTTCGGCTTGCTGACTATACAGCAGATATAACGCCGCTCAAATGGTATTTCACGAAAGGCGTGCATACGGTGCGCCTCGTGAACCAGCAGAGCGCGATGCTGCTGAAGTCGCTCTACGCGGATTCGCCTCTGAAGATTCCCGCGTACGCCGAGGTGGCAAGCGACTACCAGGCGTCGGCACAGAACGGGGAGTTCGTGCAGTTGGTCGAGGCGGAGCAGATTAGTGCCAAGTCCAACACGTCGATCCAGCTGCAATCGGTCAGCGATGCGCTCATCTCACCTGACCCGGAGGGGTTGATCCATTACAATACGATGGGCGGCGAGCAGTTCCGCATCTCCGGCCAATGGGCAGAGTGGGAAATTGAGGTGCCGGAGACAGGCTTGTATGAGCTTGGCTTCAAATTCAAACAGGCGTTTCTGAACAATTCCTATACGAATGAGTCGATCATGATTGACGGACAAACTCCGTTCAAGGAAATGCTGGATGTGCAATTTGCATACAGCAAGTCTTGGGGTTGGGCGGGGAAATCGCTGGCCGATAAACAAGGCAAGCCGTTCCTGTTCGAACTGAGCAAAGGCAAGCACACCGTGCGCATCAGTCCAACTGCTGCGCCGATGAAGCCCATCTACGAGGGACTTCTTCGCAACCTGAATCGCATCTCAGCGCTGGAGCAGCGGATTCGCAAGGTGACGGGCAATTACGAGCGTTCCTACACGAGCGGCGGTAACGTCGATCTAAACCGCGATTGGCAGCTGGAGAAATATATCCCGGATATCGATGAACGTCTGACGGAGATCGAATCGGATCTGACGGGACTGGCCGATCGCTTGTCGGGGCTGACAATTGGGGAATCTGATGTGGAATCCTCGTTCCGCGCTGCCGCCTATGAATTCAACAACATGAAGAGCCGCATCCGGCAAATCCCTAGCGAGCTGCAGCTGTTTGCGACGACGCAGCAGAAACTGAGCAGCTGGGCGTTTCGGATGCTGGATCAACCGCTTATGCTGGATTACTTATGGGTGTCGCAGCCGGGGGCGGAGCTGCCTCAGGTCGCACCGAATATGTGGCAGAAGCTGGGCAACACGGCCGTCAATTTCTACCGTTCCTTCGTCATCGATTACAACTTTACGCGCGATGATCCGAAGGCCATCGATGTGTGGGTGAATAGAGGCCGGAACTATGTGCGGCTTATTCAGCAGTTGGCTGATGAAACGTTCACGCCGGTAACCGGCATTCATGTCAACGTAAATATCGTGCCTGACCCGAATATGCTCATTCTGGGCAATCTCGCCGGCGAACAGCCGGACGCCGCCCTTGGCGTTGACGGTGGCGTAGTCGGTGATTTCGCCATGCGCGGCGCGTTAGCTGACTTGACCAAGATGCCGGGCTACAACGATGCCATCCAAGCGTTCAATCCAGGCGCGATGCGCGTGTTCCACTATGATGGGGGCAATTACGCGCTGCCGGAAACGCAAAACTTCAAAATCATGATGTACCGAACCGACATCCTTGATGAGTTGGGGCTGAAGCCGCCGCAAACCTGGGAGGATGTCTATACGATGCTGCCGACCTTGCAGCAGAGCGGACATGAATTCTTCTATACCCCTGCGGACTACTTATCCTTCCTCTATCAGAACGGTGCAGAGCTCTATAGTAAGGACGGGTTAGTATCGGGGCTCGATACGGATGAGGCGTTTAAAGGGTTCAAGCAATGGACGCAGCTATTCACCTTATTCCAGCTCCCGAAGGAAGTACCGAGCTTCTTCAACCACTTCCGTCTAGGGGATATGCCGATCGGGATTACCGACTTTAATACGTATTTGCTTACGCAGGTGGCTGCACCGGAAATCGCGGGCAAATGGCAGATCGCGCCGATCCCGGGCAACCTGGACGAGAAGAGCGGCACCATTCTTCGCTGGGCAGGAGGGCCGCTGCAGGCCGGAATCATCTATGAGAAGTCAGAGAAACAGGAGCTGGCATGGAAGTTCCTCCAGTGGTGGACTTCGGAGAAGACGCAGGTTCGGTTCGGCAACGATATTGAAGCCATCTATGGACCGGAATATCGCTGGAATTCCGCGAACATGAACGCTTTTGCGAAGCTGCCTTGGCCGCGCTCCCAATTGTCAGCCATTCTGGAACAATGGAAATGGTACAAGGAAGCACCGAATGTGCCGGGCGGTTATTTTACGGCAAGGCAGCTCGTATTTGCTTGGCAGAATGTCGTGGCAGCGAACGCGGTACCGAGGGAAGAGCTCGATAAAGCGATCATTTCCATTAACCAGGAAATGGCGCGCAAGCAGGTGGAGTTCAACATGCGGGATTCTGTAGGGAAGGTTCTTCATCCGATCGATATTCCGGATGTGCCGAGCCCGGGTAAAGGGGAGGAGCCATGAGTTACGAGGTGGAGTTATCCAAAGCAACGCCGCTTGTGGTTCCGGAGAAGAAGACAAGGCGATGGCTGCGCAGGGAGACGGTTGCCGGTTATATCTTCGTTGCACCGTTCATGATCACGTTCATCATCTTCATCGTCGTGCCGATCGTGGCCGCGATCGCGCTTTCCTTCTATACGTTTGATGCGTTCTCTAGGCCGGAGTTTGTGGGCTGGCATAATTTCTTAGCGATTCTGACGCAGGATCGGATCTTCTTCCAATATGCGA
Source organism: Paenibacillus sp. J22FR21 (assembly GCF_056269135.1). Lineage (NCBI taxonomy): Bacteria > Bacillati > Bacillota > Bacilli > Caryophanales > Paenibacillaceae > Paenibacillus > Paenibacillus sp. J22FR21. Next base: position 144,014 of record NZ_JBWDNJ010000004.1, on the reverse strand, counting down.
TACCGAATACGATTCAGTTTGCGCTAATCGTGGGTCCCGGCGGCTATCTTCTGTGTTTCCTGCTCGCTTGGCTCATTAATCAGCTGCCGAAGACGGCTCGCGACTTGCTTGCACTTGCGATCTATACGCCCTCTATCTTCCAAGGCGTTGCGATGACCGTCGTCTGGACCGTCGTGTTCAGCGGGGATCGGGTCGGTTACTTGAACCAGCTGATGCTCAACTGGGGCTTGTCCGACGTTCCGATCCTTTGGCTGCAGAAGCCGGCGTACTTCATGCCGATCATGATTGCCATATCGTTATGGGCGAGCATGGGCGTTGGATTCTTGGCCATGCTGGCAGGTCTGCAGACGGTCAATCAAGAGATGTATGAAGCGGGCAAAATCGATGGGATCTCCAACAGGCTGCAGGAGATCATCTACATTACGATTCCGGCAATTCGGCCGCAAATGCTCTTCGGCGCTGTCATGGCTGTCGTCGGCACCTTGAAGGCGGGAGCAATAGGCACGCTGCTCGCTACGGCAACCGGACAGTTAATTACACCAAGCTATTCGGGGCATCTCATGACGAATCATATTGACGATTTTGCTTTTGTCAGGTACGAGTTCGGTTATGCGTCGGCATTGTCCGTGATCTTGCTGCTGCTGATTTACGGCTCTTCGAAGTTTTCCTTCCTGCTCTTCGGAACGAAGGAGGATGAACGATGAACACGCATTCGATTCGCCGCTTCATTCGCCGTACCTTCAAGTGGGATCTGTTCCAGACGATTACAACGATCTTCCTTACGTTGCTCGGCTTGTTCATGCTGCTGCCTGTGGTGTTCGTATTCAGCCAAGCGTTCAAACCGATCGGGGAGCTGTTCGCCTACCCGCCGAAATTTTATGTCGTCAATCCGACCTTATTCAACTATCAGCAGTTGTTTCAGCAGTCTGTCACGGCTGTCGTTCCGTTCACCCGATACTTGTTCAACAGCATTCTGACTACCGGCGCAACGGTAGCGGGGATTGTGCTCATCAGTACGATGGCGGCCTACGCTTTCTCCAAAATCACCTTTCCGGGCAGCAAAGCGCTTAATGCACTAATCATCGTATCGCTCATGTTCGCACCTGAATCGGTCGGGATTCCGCGCTACTTGGTCATTACGCATATCGGCATTATGAACACGTACTTGGCTCATATTTTACCGCTGGTCGCTATGCCCGTAGGGGTATTCTTGCTGAAGCAGTTCGTTGACCAGGTTCCCAATGAGCTGATCGAAGCAACGAAGATTGACGGGGGCCGGGAATATACGATCTTCGTGCGCATTATTATGCCGATGTGTCTGCCTGCTACCGCAACAGTAGCGATCTTGGCGTTTCAGGCTTCGTGGGCACAGACGGAAACGTCGAATTTGTTCGTGACGATCGAATCGATGAAGACGCTCCCTTACTACGTTACGACGCTGACGAACGGCGCGGCGAACAACGTGGTCGGGCAGGGGATTGCGGCTGCGGCAAGCTTGATTATTTTCGTACCCAACATTGTATTCTTCATGCTCTCGCAGCGCCGTGTTATGGCGACGATGGCACATTCGGGCATCAAATAGAGAAAGGGGGACCAGAGTGTGAAACCCGGGAAACGTTCCATGTACGCCTTACTTCTTGGATTCTGTCTCTTCCTTCTTGTGCTTCCATCGGTGGCAAATGCCGCGCTTCCTTACTGGACACTTTCGAGCGATGCTAACGGTCGGTGGATTTGGACGCCTGACGCCTTTGTTCCGGTTCAGGCTTGGACCGGCTTTAAAGACCCGGAGGATCTGTTTATTGCCGAGGATGATGCGATCTTCGTAGCAGACACAGGCAATGATCGCATTGTGGAGCTGTCGCCTACAGGTGAGCAGGTGCGGACATTTCCGGATGTATCGAAGTCGGAGGATGGGAAAGTAACGAATCCCAAGGAGCAGCTTCGCAAGCCGGAAGGTGTGTTTATCAGCAAGGAAGGCGAAGTGTATATTGCCGATACGGGAAGCCGGCGAATTGCGGTATTCGATCGCAATGCGAAGTTTCTGCGTGAATACGTCGAGCCGAAAGACCCGGCGATGTCCAAGTCGTATTCCTTCATACCGGCAAAGCTGGTGCTTGATCGGCGGGGGTATATCTATGTGGCCAATAAAGGCGGCTATCAAGGGCTGCTGCAATTAACGCCGACCGGTCAGTTTGCGGGCTTCTTCGGCTCGAACAAAGTACCGATGGACTGGATCCAAACGTTGAAGCGCAAGTTCTATACCGACGAACAGCTGAAGAGTGAACAGCTGCTGCTGCCGGGTGCGATTACCGATATGACGGTGGACGCGAACGGATTTATTTATACGGTTAACCGCGACATGAAGGAAGGTCAGCTGCGGCAGCTCAATTCCGGCGGCGTCGATTTGTTAGGCAACTTGAATTTTGCGCCTTGGCTCGTGCCTCCGAACAAACTGTCTTTTACAAGCGTGGCTGTGGATGCGAACGGAATTATTACGGTGCTTGAGGCGGCTCGCGGACGGATCTTCCAATATGATTCCAAGGGCAGGTTGATCTTCCGGTTCGGCAATGCGTCAACAGGCGAAGCAAGGCTTGGGTTGTTCAAGCGAGCGACTGCCGTCGGACTGCAGTCCAATGGCAACATTCTCGTCGCGGATGGAGAGCTTGGCGATATTCAGGTGTTCAAACGGACGGAATTCGGCACGAAGGTGCATGAGGCGGTTACGTTATTCGCGGATGGTCAGTATCAGAAGGGAGAGCCGCTGTGGCGGGAGATCCTGTTACGTAACGCCAATTACGAGCGGTCTTACCAGGGCATTGCGAAGGCAGACTTCTATGACAACGACTATAAAGGCGCGATGAACTATTTCTCCAAGGCATTTGATCAGAAGGGCTATTCGGAAGCGTTCTGGCAAGTGCGCATGAATTGGCTGATGAAGTATTTTGCACTCTGCATGAGTATTCTGGTGGGGCTGCTCATTGTCGTATTTGGCGGCAAACGATTGGCCGTGAAGCTTGGTTGGTATACACCTAAGCGGAAGAAAACAGCCCGTGTGGACCGGTCGACATTGTCAGGCTGGCGCGAGTCCGTCCTGCAAGCGTTCCGTATTCTGCGTCATCCCGTGAATGGCATGACGGAAATCGGTGAAGGGATGAAGATTAAGCTCACGGTAGCGTTTATTATCGTCATCTTAAGCTTCGGCTTCACGCTGATTGGGAAAGCGATCGCCAATTTTATTTTCGTCGAAACGCGGTTTCAGGAACTGAATCTATGGACGGAAGTGCAGAACTTTATCCTTCCCTGGTTCATCTGGGTCATTGGGAGTTACTTAACAGGCTCTGTCTTGAAAGGGCAGGGGACGTTCCGGAACGTGTTTATCGTCAACAGCTTTGCTTTAATGCCGATCGTGGTCATCACGCTTCCGGTTCAGCTCATCTCCCGCGTGCTGACGCTTCAGGAATCGGTTATTTACAACTTAATCGTCAATGGCATGTATGCGTGGATGTTCATTCTGCTCTTTATCGGCACCATGTGCGTGCATAACTACAACCTGAAGGAAGCGATAAAGATGGCGACGGTCTCGCTCTTCACGATGGCCTGTTTATGGATATTCGGCTTCGTGCTGTTCGGTCTTGTGTACCAGTCGGTTGACTTCTTCCTAACCCTGGGAGAGGAGCTGATGGAACGTGTGGCTTAAGAAACCTTGGGTTCGCAAGCTAAGAAATCGTCTTATCGTGCTGGCTGTCATCGCGCTTGCACTGCTCTGGATGTATCGGCACGAGGCGCCTGCGGTCACATCGATCTCCAACTATTCCGTGGCAGATGCAGCCGCTTATATGACGAAGCTGTCGATGTCAGGTCAAGCACCGACAACGGAGCAGATGAGCTATGGCGGAGCGACATGGTACCGAATGAGCGAGCAGCAAGCAGGCAGCCTGTGGCTCGATCCGGTTTCAGGTCAAATTGCCGTGAAGACTGCGACAGGCGATATGTGGCTCAGTAATCCTTCTAAGGAAGAGCAGGAGCTGGATCCGACTAAAGGGCAATGGAAGAAGAATGCGGCTTCGCCGATGCTGGTCAATTACTATAATCTGGATACGAAAGCAGAGGAAACCGCCAATACGATTGATACCGAGGCTGCTATCACGTGGAAGCCGATTCAGAACGGAGTCGGCGTTCGTTATGAGATGAAGACGCTCGGAATCTCGGTCTATCTCGAATATGTCATGGAGCAGGATGGCTTGGTCGTTCATTTGCCGCAGGAAGGAATCACCGAAGGAGCGCAGTTTCAGGTGGTCAGCTTATCTGTACTTCCGTTCTTCGGTGCGGCGCTTGATGATGGGCAGGGCTATTTGTTCGTGCCGGATGGACCGGGCGGTCTCATCACGTTCGGCAAGAAGAGGGCGGCACTGACCTTACCGTATGATTACCCGGTCTATGGCCGCGATTGGTCGATTCCATCGGTGGACAATTCCTATTTCAGGGAGAGCATCAACTATCCGGTATTCGGAATGAAGCGCGGTGATCAAGGGTTTATCTCCGTCATCGAGCAAGGGGAAGCTGCTGCCAACATTGTCGCGATGCCTTCCCAGCTCAAAACAAGCTTCAACAACGTCTATGCCAAGTTCAAGTACCGCAACAATTATTTTCTGCAAAAAGGGCTCGATCCCAATAACGTTAACAGCGTATACGAGAAAGCGCTCAATGTGTCCTCGTTTACGATGCGTTATCTGTTCTTGGAGAAGGATGCATCCGATTACGTAGGGATGGCGAAGCGGTACCGTACTTACTTAGCAGAAACGCATGAACTGACCGCCGGCAACGCCGCCGGCGATCCACCGCTTACGCTGGATTTCATAATGGCGGCAAGCGAACAGCCGACGCCGCTTGGGGCAAGTGTCGTTGTCGTCAGTACGTTCGACGAAGTACAGGAGATTGTCGATGACTTGTATGCGGAAGGCATTCACAGCCTACGGGTGAATCTGCGGGGATGGCAGAAAGGCGGCTTTGCCGGCTCCATTCCGGATCGGTTCCCGATCGGCGGCAAGCTGGGAGGCAAATCCGGCTTCCTCGCCTTGCAGAAACATCTGAAGGAGAAGGGCATTCCGCTCGTGCTTAATGACGATCTGAAGATCGGCATCGATTCCTTTGGCAGCGGCTTCTCGCCGAAGAAGGATGGCGTGCGCCAGATTTCGGGGAAAGTCGTTAAATTTTATCAGAACGGCGATTTCTATAATCAAGCGCTTTATTATTACACGATTAATCCTTGGAAGGTGTTTGAGGACTATTTGCCCGGCATGATCAAGGATTGGCAAGCGCTATCCGTTGGCGGCGTCGCATTAATGGATGAATACGGAGACGGTTTGTTCAGCGACTACACGCCCGGACATACCTCGAACCGTTCGGAGACGGCGGCGCTTACGAATCAAACGCTGGATCTGCTGCGAAGCAAGCTGGGCTGGGCTGGTACCTCGAACCCGTATGCATTCTCGATTGGCCACGCGGATATGTTCTATAACTTGCCGCTCGATTACAACTACGATCTGGCGATCGATGAGCGTGTGCCTTTCTATCCGATGGCGCTGCACGGACTCGTAGCGTATACGTCCGGTTCAGGCACGCTGCGAACGGACCCTGGAACGGAGTTTCTGCGCGAGCTGGAATATGGGGCGCTGCCTTATTACGTTGTTACCTCCGGCGATATTCGCGATCTCAGCCGCACGACTTATTCCGGTTATGTGAGCGGGCAATATCAGCTGGTGAAATCGCAGATTATCTCGGAATATAAAGCTTTTGCAGCAACCGGCGGAGGCGTTTGGAATTCTTATATGGACAGTCATGTCAAGCTGGCGGATGGCGTGTTCGAGACATCGTATGAGAATGGGACGCGGGTCATCGTGAACTACAACGATAAAGCCTATTCGTCGACGGATGGGGTAGCGGTCAAAGCGAACAATTATGCGGTAGTTAGAGGGGAGGTGGGCAAGTGAACGGTAACGTCTCAAGAGAAGCCGTATTACCGGTTGAATCGCTCCATCGCAAGGAGCATGCCCGCCATAACCGAATTCGGAAGCTGAAGCTGGCGCTGGAAGGGTATTTGTTTCTGCTGCCTTGGCTGATCGGCACCGCGGTCTTCATGCTTTATCCGCTGGGGAATTCTCTGTATATGAGCTTTACGAAAGTAAGCGTGGCAACGGACGGAAGCGGGCTGCAGTACGATTTTATCGGCTGGGATAACTTCAAATATGCTTTTATTTACGACAATGAGTTTCCCGTTGATATGTTTCTGTTCGTGCGAGAAATGTTTCTGACCGTTCCCATTACGGTTATCTTCGCGCTATTGATCGCGATTATGCTCAATCAGCGGTTTCGAGGACGCATGTTCTTTCGGACGTTGTTCTTCCTGCCGGTCATCTTCGCAACTGGTCAGGTGCTCACGGCGCTGTTCGATCAAGGACAGGCGAAGCTCCCATTCGCGGATCAATATCATATCGCGGATATGCTGTACGAGGTGCTGCCGGTTAATATTGCGGAGGTGCTGGTCGAGCTGATTGGGAAGTTCGTTATTATTTTATGGTTTTCGGGTATTCAAATTATTTTGTTCCTGGCGGCGTTTCAGACGATTCCGGCTTCGGTCTATGAAGCAGCCCGCATTGATGGTGTTACACCATGGGAATCGTTCTGGAAAATCACCTTTCCCTCCACGGTGCCGTTCGTGTTTCTCAATTTGGTCTATACGCTGGTGGATCAGACGGCGAGTCCGTTTAATCCGATTCTGAAGTTTATCTCGACGAATATGGCGGACCCGGAAACCGGCTTCGGGTATGCCAGTGCGCTAGGCTGGTTGTATAGCGCCATTATCTTGATTCCGATTATCTTGGTGCTGCTCGCTGCGAAACTTCAGAATAAAGGAAGAAGGTGACGACGAAGATGCCGAATCCGAAGGGCACTACAGCCGGACTGGAGAAGCTGCAAGGCCGGCTCTCGGACCTGTTCGCGCCATTGGCGGGACGAGGGTTCCGTTACTTGAAGCGCGAGCACAAGCTGGAGAGGCTGCGCGTCTTTATCCTCGGGAGACAATTGACCGATGGGGTCGTATTCAAGAGTTTGCTGTATATCATCTTAACGAGCGTCGCGGTCATTTATTTGCAGCCCGTGTTCTACATGATATCGACCTCGCTTAAGACGCAATCGGATCTGCTTGACCCTACGGTGAACTTCTTCCCGCGTGTGCTGGACTGGGATAATTATGAGGTTGCTATGCGAGGGCTCAAATATGTGCAGGCGCTGTGGCAAACTGCTCTAATTGCTATATTGGCGGCGCTGTTCCAGACCGTGTCCTGCGCGCTGACGGGGTATGCTTTTGCCAGATTGTACATTCCGTTCAAGAACTTCTGGTTTGGCATCGTCCTGCTCACATTCCTCATCCCGATCCAGACGATGTTTATCCCGATCTATGTTCTGTACGCGAAGCTCGGCTGGCTGAACACGCCTCTGCCATTCTTGATCCCGGCTTTGTTCGGGCAAGGACTGAAAGGCGCGCTGTTCATCATGATCTTCCGGCAGTTCTTCGCTACGTTTCCGAAGGAATTGGAAGAGAGTGCACGTATGGACGGTTCAGGTGCATTTCGGACCTTCTACCGAATCATGCTGCCGCTCTCGCGTCCTGCCTTGCTCGTAGTCGGATTGTTCTCCTTCGTGTGGCATTGGAACGACACGTTTGAGCCATCGATGTACTTGAAGGATGTCAGCTTCATCATGATGGGCAATCAGATGGCGCAGATGCCGACGAACCTGCAGACGATTGCCGGGAATGCGTTGGTGCCGTTTGATCTCATTGAGACGCAGATGATGGCAGCGGCGTTTCTCGTCATCCTGCCGCCTCTGCTGTTGTACGCCTTAGCACAGCGCTATTTTGTCGAGGGGATTGAGCGAACGGGGATCGTGGAGTGAATTTGTGTTTTAAGGAAGCTGACCTTGCGGGGTCAGCTTTTTTTGTGTGCGGATGCTGCTAACGAATCGTAAGGTCTCTGCGATTCGTTAGCACGCAACTTTTCTCCATTGCACTCGTCATAGGAGGATAGAAATCATTGTGCGTTAGGAAGCGGGAGGCCGAATATGAAACAGTTCGAGCAAATCATACGAAATAAGACGCAGCAGAGGAGAACGGTTAGGCTGTTTGCCGGATGGCGTGCCGCTATGCTTGGCGCTGCGCTGTTTGCGTTGTTGGCGCTTCCTGTGCTAGTGGCCGGAGACGCCGTAGTTCAGGCAGAGGCAAGCGTGCAAGCGGAGAAACCGGACAGCAACAGCTTGACAGCGAAGGCTGCTGATTGTAAGCCGCAAACAATAAAGCAAATTTATCCGAGCTTAGGAGATAACAGCTATATTCCATTGTTCGGAGCACGCAAAGAGGATCAGAAGTCCATATCCGTGGTTTGCAGCATTTTGCAGCAACTAGCGACTAAGGGGAAAGCCGAAGCGATTCCGGCACCTGAAGGCGGACGTAATTTCCGGAATCAGATGGATATCCAATTTACGGACGGCGGCTACATGACTGTTTATGAAGTTGGACATGGAAAATTGGCCGTCGATCAAGGGAAAGAGCGGCTGGTTCTGAATAATGCCAAGGCGTATGCTGATTTCATGCGCCTGGAAGTGTTACCGGATTATTCCGGTGGTGTACCCCAATCGGTGCACTTCGGAGAACCGCTGCATGTCACGGGCAACAACGTTGCGTTTGAATCGTTCGAGATCCAAATTTTCTGGACGACTACGCTTAATAACCGCAGCTCGGTTCTGTCTGCTAAAGGCATTCACTTTCCGTCCAAATCGTCTTTGTTGATCTATTCGGGAGCGCATAAGTTTGGTCGCTACGACGTTACGTTTACGATGCCGGCTTACGGTGAGGCTTTCGATGGCTCTTTGCAGCCGCTTCTCCCGGGAGCAGGTGAACTTACGGTTGAAGCTGCAGTTGGAATGGGCTCAATTACAGGAGGATCGAATTCCGGGATAAAGCTGCTTCCTGCGAATAACATCTTTATCTCCGTCAACGGTGTTCCTGCTGCCGATCCGTCGCTTACTCCGCTGCTAGCCGGTGGTCATGCACTAGTGCCTGTACGCGCAATTGCCTCATTGTCGAAAGAGAACGTCGTATGGGACGCGTCAACTAAAAGTGTTCTCATTCGTACGAAGCAGGCGGCGGTGAGCGAAATCTCAGGCGGCAATCCGCAGCTGTGGATCGACGGGAAGCAGCAGGCTGCTGGCGACATGCAACCAATCATCCATAATGGAAGAGCCTACGTGCCGATTCGCGCGGTAACGGCCGCTTTCGGCTTGCCAGTCGTGTGGGATGGCGGCACGCGGAGCGTTAATGTGACCGTGGCGGCTCTCATGTACGGAAAAAATATGGGAACTATCGCGGTTGGAGCTTCGAGAAACTCTTCTAACCTGTAACGGTTGCGAGAGTGGTTAAATGGCCTAAATAGCCACGCTGACAACCGTTATTTTTAGTTCTGCGGAGAGCATGAAGAAGATGGCCCTAGACAAAACGAAAATAAAGAAACCCAACGTTATAAACGTTGGGTTTCTTTCCAATCCGGGAAAGCTGCTCATGCTGCCCGAGACTTTCTCGGTCGAACTACTACATCCCATTGTTCTTCATGATCCAGATGGAGCCGATGACGATCGTAATGACGACGACTAAGCCGAGAAGGAGCGTCATCAGATTATATCGAGGTCCATTTTCATCACGCAGATGCATGAAGAAGAGAAGCTGGAGGACAAATTGCAATACCGCTGTGCCGATTAGGACGGCGACCAGCGCTTTTCCATGCATCCAGTGGTTCATTACAATTAACAGTGAAATGATCGTCAGAATAATGGAAAGAACGAAGCCTGTGACATATTCTTTCAGCGAGCCGTGGCCGCCTCCTGTATGGCCGCCATGTTCGCCATGCAACTCATTGCCGTGCTGCGCCATCTTACATCACCCCCATCAAGTAGACGATTGTGAATACGAAGATCCATACCACGTCGAGAAAATGCCAGTACAGGCTTGTAATCGTCACTTTACGCTTAGTGACCGGTGTAATACCGTGACGTGTAAGCTGAATAATGATGCCTGTAATCCAGAAGATACCTACCGTTACATGCAGCCCGTGCGTGCCGACGAGCGTGAAGAAAGCGGATAGAAACGCGCTGGTGCTAATGGTATGACCCTCATGAACAAGCTTCACAAACTCGCTCACTTCAAGCCCGATAAAGCAGGCGCCGAGCAGAACAGTAACAACCAGCCAGCCGATCAAGCCTTTACGGTTGCCTACATTCATAGCCAGAACCGCGAGACCGCTGGTGAAGCTGCTCGTTAACAGAATGAAGGTCTCGACGATAACGCCGGGCATCTCGAAAATCTCTTTCGCATCCGGGCCGCCTGCAGTGCTATGGTGCAGGACTAGATAGGTAGCGAATAAGACAGAGAACAGAATACAGTCGGTAATGAGGAAAATCCAGAAACCGAATTTGCGAAGCTCCTCCAGATCATGATGTCCATCATGACCTGCCTCGTGGGCAAGAGCCTGCGAATGCGGATGGTTAGCGTGATTCGACATTACACAGTCCCCCTTGCCGCAGCTTCCGTGCGTTTGATTTCATCCACAGGGATGTAGTAATCCGTCTTGTAATTAAACGAGTGCGCAAACATGGTTATCGCGACACCGGCGAAGCCTGGGATAGCGATCCAGAGCCAGTGGAAAACTAGACCGAACCCGATCATAAACCAGAAGATCGATTGAATGAATGGGATTGCCGAATTGCGCGGCATATGAATCGGCGCAAGCGGCGGTGTTTCCTTCGGTGCGTGACCAGCGGCGATGCGCTCTTTCTCTTCCCACCATTCGTCTCTATCCGAAACCGTAGGTGCAATTGCAAAGTTATACAGCGGTGCCGGTGAAGGAATCGACCACTCCAGCGTACGTGCGTTCCACGGATCACCGGTTGTATCCTTCTCCATGAACTTAATGCTGTGTGCGATTTGCCATACTTGGAACAGGAAGCCTAAGCCCATTAAGAAACCGCCGATTGTCGACGTGAAGTTGAGCGGCCACCAGCCGCTGTCCCAGGTGTAAGTGTTGACTCGGCGAGTCATACCGTCAAGTCCCAGGAAGTACTGCGGCATGAAGCAGACATAGAAACCGATGTTCCAAATCCAGAACGCCCATTTCCCGATTTTCTCATTCAGCTTGAAGCCGAACATCTTAGGCCACCAGTAGTACAGACCTGCGAAGTATCCGAATGCAACTCCGCCGATAAAGACTTGGTGGAAGTGAGCGATCAGGAAGTAGCTGTTATGAAATTGGAAATCTGCCGGAGCTACCGAAAGCATGACCCCCGTCATCCCGCCTGCAACGAAGCAAGGGATAAACGCGATCGTCCACAGCATTGGCGTACTGAATTTAATTCGGCCGCGGAACATCGTAAACAGCCAATTGAAGATTTTGACACCTGTTGGGATCGCGATGATCATGGTGGTTATGGCAAAGAAGATATTTACGTTCGCTCCCGAGCCCATCGTGAAGAAGTGATGGAGCCAGGTGAAGAACGACATGAGACTGATGCTCATCATGGCAAATACCATTGAAGCGTAACCGAATAACCGTTTCTTCGAGAACGTGGCTACAATTTCGGAGAAGATCCCGAATGCAGGCAGGATGACGATATACACCTCCGGATGGCCCCACATCCAGATTAAGTTAATGTACATCATGGCGTTTCCGCCGCCGTCCATCGTGAAGAAATGAGCGCCTAAATAGCGGTCCAAGAACAGAAGAGCAAGCGTTACAGTCAATACAGGGAATGCAAGAATGATCGTGATGCAGCTTGAAAGCACGGACCAAGTGAAGATCGGCAGTTTCGACCAAGTCATGCCCGGAGCGCGCATTTTGACAATCGTGACGATGAAGTTGATCCCCGTCATCAATGAACCGATACCGGAAATCTGAATGCCCCAGATGTAGAAATCCTGACCTACGCCGGGACTGCCGGTCATCTCCGATAGAGGAGGATAGGACAGCCATCCTGCATTTGGAGAGCCGCCGATCACAAAAGACATATTGAACAGCATGGCGCCCATGAAGAACAACCAGAAGCTGAGTGAATTCAAGAATGGAAATGCGACGTCGCGAGCACCTAACTGTAAGGGGACTGCGATGTTGAATAAGCCGAACATGAGCGGCATCGCCATGAAGAGAACCATAATAACGCCGTGCGTCGTGAACACCTCGTTATAATGTTCCGGCGTTAGAAATTTCATCTCCGGAAAAGCAAGCTGGGTCCGCATCATTAAGGCATCGACGCCGCCGCGGAACAGCATGAGCAATGAAGCGATGATATACATAATACCTACTTTTTTATGATCGACAGTAGTCAGCCACTCGCGCCAGAGCCAGGTCCACTTCTTGAAATACGTTAATACGAATATAATCGAAAGCGCAGTTAATGTAATTGCGATATCCGCTCCATAAATCAGCGGGTCGCCGGTAACGAAGAACCATGAAACGAATGATTTGATTTTTTCAAACATGGTACTGCCTCCTTTCATTATTTGGTCATGTCCATGCCAGACATGTCGTGGCCGGAATGGTTATCTTGCGGAGTCTCGTTGGTAGAAGACTTCGTATCGTCCTTTGATGGCTGCTCCTCGGTTGACGGTTCCTCGTCAGTGCCCAGTGCATGCTCATCACTTAACGTTGTCGCTTTCTGACCTATGCCTGCCGGTGCGCCGCGATTCATCGAATAATCGTGTACGATCCGGTGGAAGAGGCCTTCGGGAATCGAGGCATACGTGACCTGACCGGATGTTCCGGGCTTCGCGAGCTTCTGATAACCTTCCTCTGTCAGCGCATCGCCGCTTGCTGCGGCTTGTTTTTCCCATTTATCGAATTCATCCTGCGATACGGATTTAACGGTAAAGGACATTTTGGCAAATTCACGTCCTGAGAAATTAGCGCCGCTTCCCATAAATTCACCTAGTTCGTCTGCCTGTAAGTGCAGCGTCGTCGACATACCGGACATGGTGTAAATCATCCCGCCGAGCTGAGGGACCCAGAAGGAGTTCATCGGACCGTCAGATGTGAGCTCGAACTTGATCGGTGTGTCTTCCGGAATGACCAAATAATTAACTGTCGCAATGCCTTGCTCCGGATATTGGAACAACCATTTCCAGTCCAGCGATGTTACTTGTATGGTAATCGGCTTTACCTCGGATTGGAGCGGCTTAGCCGGATCCAAGTCGTAGGTGTAGCGAGCCGTTACGATGCCGAGCACGATAATAACAACAATCGGAATGCCCCACCAAATGGTCTCCAGCTTGGTGCTGTGTTCCCACTTCGGATGATAAGCGGCTTTGTTATCCTTCTTGTCGCGGTAGCGCCATACGATCCATGCCGCCAGCAGCAGCACAGGCACCATTACGATCAGGCATATCAGCATGGTGAAGTAAATCAAGTCACGCTGCTGGGCTCCGATCGGGCCTTTAGGATCAAAAACGGCGATCGATTGACAGCCCGAGGTCATAACAGCGATGCCCGCCATGGTAGCGAGCCCTGCAAACCTCCGTATGATCTTTGCAATTTTCATTTCTCTCATCTCCTAACTTACCTTTAAGCTCACCGAGATTCTCATTAGCGAATAAGTTTGTGATTTCATTCACTACCTTTGCAAAAAGATAGTATCACGTTCTGCGCGCCGTGTGTGTGCTGTTAACAAAGGCGTCAAGATAACGACTTATTTCTGTAATAATCTGTTCAACGGTTTGACTTAATTGGACAAAAAATAAGAGGACTGCCCCCAGTTATCTGGAAACAGTCCTCTTATTTGGGGTTGCTGAACGATACTTCCATTCGGCAACTAGATGTTATTCTTCATACGTTACTCCGATAGAGATTCGGAGCTGCGTTTGTGCACCAGGCTCATCGCCGTGCCGATCATATAGATAAATACGCTGCCTACCATGAAGCCCACACCGGACATTAATGTAGCATTGCTGTCGCTAAAGTCATTAATATTGAACAAACACAGAATCAGCCCAACACAAAGCGCTGTCCATGCAGCGATCTTCATTACGAAAAACAATGATTTCCCGTCCCGCTCTGTCTGCTGTTTAACTGCTACATTAGCCATCGTAATATTCACTTCCTCGTAGAGAATGATCTGCTCGAATTTAATTATGTCTAATTATAACACAATCTTCACCTTTTGTTCATACTTTGTTCAATTATTTTTCAAGAATCGGACACTTTTATTGAAAACCAGACAGACAAGGGAATGATCAACAATACCGCGAATACATAATGCAGGATACTTCTGCCAAAATGATGATGAGAGGATAGGATGAACGGTATGAAAATGAGCGGGAACACAATTCTGATTACAGGAGGCACCTCGGGTATAGGCTTCGAATTCGCAGCCCAGCTGCTTAAGTTAGGGAATACCGTCATCATAACGGGAAGGGATCAAGCGAGGTTGGATGAGGCGAAGAAGAAGCTTCCGACCGTACATACGATGCAAAGCGATGCGGGGGATTCACAAGCGATTGCAGCTTTGTTTGATAAAGTGGTGAAGCAATTCCCTAAACTCAACGTTCTTATCAATAATGCAGGATTGATGCGCAGAATTAATCTGCATGATCCGGAGGTTGATTTGGAAGATCTCAATCGCGAGATCGCAACGAATTTAAGCGGACCCATCCAGATGGTGAAACAATTCCTGTCCCATCTCAAATCGCAAGAGTCAGCCGCGATCATGAATGTCTCCTCCGGACTGGCCTTTGTGCCGCTGCCGATCTCACCCGTGTATTGTGCGGCGAAAGCAGGACTCCATTCCTATACCCAATCGCTGAGGGTGCAGCTCAAGAATACGGGAGTAAAGGTATTTGAACTGGCGCCTCCGCTAACCGAGACTCCGCTGTTAGATTCATTCGATTCGGCAGATATGGCAGGTGCCAAAGCGATGAGCGTATCCCAATTGGTTGGGACTGCGATTCGTGGGATGGAGCAGAATAAACTCGAAATTCGGCCCGGGCAAAGTAATGCGTTGAAGCTCATGAGCCGGATCGCGCCGAATTTTATTTTCAGCCAGCTCAGCAAGTCTGTGGACAACATGCTTAGAGCTTCAAAGTGAAACAAAACTAAAAAAAACCCGCCGTGTTCAAAAACGGCGGGTTTCTCTATTTGATGGAGTCGTTATTCGTTGAGTTTGTAAGTCGAAAAAAGGCATGGCTGTATAATAGTATATATAAATTTTGGATATCAGTCTATTGTTTTATGGGGTTCCCCTGTATGTTTAATGAAGCGACCGCGGCGCTAATAAGGCTAAGGAGAATTGCGATGGAGCATTATTATTGGGATGAACAAATCGCGTATTTAAAGAGAGCGGCAAACTTGTTCTACAACGATGATTATATTCAGTTTCTTATCGAGCGAGTATGGAAGATTGACTCTCCCGTCAACATCATCGATTATGGCTGTGGATTCGGGCATCTTGGATTGCGACTAATGCCATTGTTACCCATTGGTTCAACGTACTCGGGCATTGATGCCGGCAGCAAGCTTATTCATCATGCCCGCGAGTTATTTAATGAAGCTCCATACGAAACAGAGTTTATAAACGGCGATTTCCTTACGTTCAAGGTGGAGAAGAAATATGACATCGCGTTATGTCACGCCGTATTGCTCCATATGACGGATCCGATGCAGCTGCTGCAGAAAATGATCGACTGCGTGAAGAAGGATGGGAAAATCATTACGTTTGAGCCTCATTGGAACGGGAATCATGCTGGATTTTATTTAGAAGGTGTTGATCAATCCCGTATCATGCCGCTTGGACTACTGCAAGAGTTATTCGAAAGAGATGTCAAACGTACGGGCAAGGACGGCAATATCGGCGTGAAGCTTCCCTTGTACTTCAATCGGTTGGGATTACGCCATGTAGAGTGCCGCGTCAGCGATAAAGTGATTGTACTGGATCCTGCGGTTGAAGATAAGAATAGGGCTGATCGGTATGAAGCCATGCGCTTCAGCGATCCCGGGGAACGTGATCCTTACATTCGTAGCCTGTTGGAGCGTGGAATGCAACTAGAAGAGGCAGCGCGGCAGTACGAGGCGGAGAAGGGAATTGCATCGGCGTTTACTTCAACGAGTGCAGCTACTTATGCAGCTGGGATGAGGATTACATTCGGAACGGTCGAATAATGGAGAAGGCTGCCACCAAAGCGACAAACGCGCTTTAGTGACAGCCTTTTAATTAAACGACTAATTCCCGCTTACGGAAGAACGACTTCAACGCGTTATACACTTCGCCTTTCTCGCGGATAACATAGTGCATGAAGTTCGGCAAATTGATATGCTTATACGCCGACATGAGCGTGCTGGAGCGATTATACTGATTAACCTCGCCATAGCCGAACAAATTTGCCCGCTTGAGCAGCTCGCCGATCAATTTCACGCAGCGCTCGTTGTCGCTTGTCAGATTGTCACCGTCGGAGAAGTGGAACGGATAAATATTATAGAGCGTCGGAGGGAAGCGGCTGTCGATGATATCGATCGCTTTGATATATGCGGAAGAGCAGATCGTACCGCCGCTCTCGCCGCGGGTGAAGAACTCTTCCTCCGTGACTTCCTTCGCTTCCGTGTGATGCGCGATAAACACGATCTCCACATTCTCATATTGATGCCGCAGGAAGCGGGTCATCCAGAAGAAGAAGCTGCGGGCAACGTACTTCTCGAAGGAACCCATCGATCCGCTCGTGTCCATCATGGCCAAGATGACCGCATTGGACTGCGGCTTAATGATTTCTTCCCACGTCTTGTAGCGCAGATCATCCGGCGAGATACCGTGAATACCCGGCACACCGCTCGTTGCATTCCGTTTCAGGTTCTCAAGGATCGTCCGTTTCTTGTCGATGTTGGACATGATCCCTTTCTTACGTATATCGTTGAAGCGGATTTCTTTGGTTTCCAGCTGATCGCGATCCTTCTGCTTCAGGAACGGCAGCTCCAGCTCCTCGAAGAGCATCGTTTCGAGTTCAGCGAGGCTGATCTCAGCCTCCACGATGTCATCTCCCGGCTGATCGCCGGCATTCTCGCCTTTGCCGCCTTTCTGGGCGGAAGCAGGGTCAACGCCGAGCACGTCGCCGACTTGGCTGTCGCCGTCGCCTTGGCCGACATGCTTGTTTTTGTTGAAGTTATAGACGAAGCGATATTCATCAAGGCTGCGGATCGGAACTTTGATGACATGCTTCCCGTCGGACATGACAATGTTTTCTTCCGAGACGAGGTCGGGTAAATTTTGCTTTATCGCTTCGCGCACTTTCTGCTGGTGACGTGCTTGATCCTGATGTCCTTTGCGATGCAGTGACCAGTCCTCACGAGACACGGTGTAAAGCGTACCTTCATTTTCTGCCATGCCTGGGCACCTCCCCATACCGATTGAGCTTGAAAGATTCTTATTGTTATTCATTCTATTCAAGTCTCGAACGGTTATGTGAGGCAAAATTGGCCCAATTCTAGCAATCTGGCAGTCTAAGGCTGAATTCTTTCAATTATAGCGCTGCCCCAAGGGGCTACTTTGACATGTACGATAAGCTTGTCGGCGCGCTGCTCCAGTTCTTTGCCTGTATTCTCTTCCACGTAGTATTGCTCCAGTCCGTAGGTGATTCGAAGCGTGTCATCCGTGGTATACTGCACGCGGCCTTTCAGTGCAACCTCGCCTGTGCCGCGAGCGGGTTTACTGTCATATACACCTTTAATTTCGTACGTAGACGTGTCCCCATCTTGTGCAAGCAACACATAAACGGTATCGCCTTGCTTAGCTTTGTCTCCATCTTTCCAATCCGACCAAGTGGCGTTATTAATCGCATAATTGAGCTGCACATAATCGCCATACAGCTGATCGCGAGGATCTACGGGAACGGTGCGAAGCGTGATTTCTTTGCCTACCCACAGCGCTGAATAATGAAAGCACGCGATGCCGCCAAGGAAGAGCAGTTGAACTGCAATAAGCAGGATCAGCCAGACATTGCGGCCTCGTTTGAACATCGTTTGATCATTCATGCGGCTTCTCCTCCTCTTCATGGAGCTCGACCAGAAATTGTTTCTTACGGCGATTCAAGAACCAGCTCAGAGCAAGCAGGATGACACCGCCAAGGATGAAAAAGATGGATTTGTCCATAAAATCCCATGCGAGCTTCCCGTAAGCAGCCATCGTGCTCGTAAGAAACAGCAGCGTGCCCAGGTTGATTTTGACAGCCCATTCTTCCGCATAACCTCTCCACAGCAAGTATAGGGAGAAAGCGAACAATACGATCAAGTATGCAGCATCCGCACCGTGAGCCAGGTAGAAGAACGGGAGCGCCAGCAGCCAATCCGGGCTCGACATGAGGCGGTGATTCCGATATTTTCCCGCAATCGAAAGTGCGAACAAAGCTACAAGTGCGAGGCCGAACCATAAAGGCTGTGCAGACAGATCCTTTAAGAAGGATGAATCGTTGCTATCGTTCCAGAACAGGACGATAAACAGATTGTGGACAAACGCCGCCACGAGCGGGATCGCTTGAAACGGATAGACGGATTTACGTTCCCGGGCCCAATCCATCAAGCTGTACAGCAGCCAAATCGGGATGAAGAACCAAGAGAAGGCCCAGTCGTTGACGGTTACAAGCAGGATGCTCTGAATCGTAAAGCTGGCAGCCAGACACCAAGCAAGCAGTGTATTGGGACGTTTCAGCCAGTAATAACCCAGGCCAAGCATCATAATCGCAAGTGCGACGTAGCTAAAATGACTGAATTCCGTCGAATTGTACCATTGTAGTCCTGTGAAGATCAGTAAGGTTAACAGGAATAGGTAGCGGCTCTTAATGAGATAAGTGAGCAGTACGCCAATTGTTCCCCATACAATAAATGAAGTGACATCATAGGCTTGCAGATGAAACATTTGACCCGTCAGTACGATGCCGGCTCCGAAAGTGAGAAGTCCAAGCCCGATGAGAGCTGTACCCAGCTTCTCATGATCTCTACGGCGGAACAGTTCTCCTGCCCCATAGAATCCAACCATAATAACCGCGATAATGATGAGCCGCATCAGCTGCGGAATTTGTCCCCAGTTCGCCGCAACGAAGCTGAGGATGCCAAGGCCGACCAAGATGCTTCCCAATATAGGGATAATCCCGATGGCGCGCTTCTTCTCCGGATATTGGGCGAGAATGCGTTGTAATTGTTCGGGGGTGATGATCCCTTGCCGAGTCCAGGAAGGACCCTCTTGCTGCAGCCATTTTCTGCTCATCTGCCGCACCTCTTTCTCTCTTCTTACTTTCAGTATAGTCAACAATATTTCAAAACATAGTACTAACTTCACCTGGTACCGGCGATAAGCCTTGTTTACGACAGGAGCCCCAAGTCATGGATTGAAACCCTATTGCATAATATGTCATATTGGTTATAATACAACTATACAAGTTATGGGTTGTTTCATTCGATCAGATTGGAGGTTTTCATATGCAAGACGGAAGGATTCCGATCTATCAAGTCATTCAAGATTTTATTAAGAACCAGATTCAGACAGGCGTTTGGAGTCCGGGCGATAAAATCTTCACGGAGAAGGAGCTCATGGAGAAGTTTGAGGTGAGCCGAATTACAGTATCCAATGCGCTGACCGGACTGACCAAGGAAGGCTGGCTGAACCGGATTCAAGGGAAGGGCAGCTATGTCCACGATATGGCGCTATCGCTGCGCAGCGCGACGCAACCTGGGTCGAGCGTTGGCATGATCACACCTGCAGAACAAGAAGAGAGCCGTAACGTGATTGGATTGATTTTGCCCAATATAAGCGATTTCTTCTCCATGAGAATGAATAAAGGCATTTCCAAGGCGTTGAAACAATCCGGCTATAATTTCGTGCTCATGCTGTCGGAGAACTCCAAGGACCGTGAAGCCGCAGCTATCCGCGAACTGCTGTACATGGGCGCTTCCGGCTTGATTATCTTCCCGGTCGATGCGGAAACCTATAACGAGGAGATCTTAAGGCTGAAGCTCGAGCGGTTTCCGCTAGTCATTATCGATCGGTATTTGACCGGGATCGAGACACACTTCATCGGCTCTGACGGGGTAGAGGCATCGAGGCAGGCTGTCAATCATCTCTACGAGCTCGGCCACCGGGATATCGCTATTTGTTCAGATGTTCCATTGTCTACGACGACGATTGAGCAGCGGTTGTCCGGCTATATGAAGGCGCTCAAAGAGCTGGGGGAGATGATTAATCCGGCGATGATGCTGACCGATTTCTACGTCGATTACGAGCGGGAGGAGCTAGATGAGCAGCATCCGCTCTTCCGTTACGTTAAGAATGGTCTTGCGACAGCGTACATTACGCTGAACGGTACGATGGCACTGCATTTGTACCGGATCGTCCGCCATCTCGGATTCGAGGTGCCGAAGGATATTTCCATTGTGACCTTCGATAATTTATCGCCGAGCCGCGAGTTCGATTTCTTCACCTATATCGACCAGCACGAGGAAACCGTAGGAAGGTTGGCGGCAGAGCAGCTGCTTGAACTACTGGATGACACGGGAAAAATGAACCAGCAGGAGAACAAATATCGGAAACTGCTTATTGAACCTCACCTCGTTTCGAGCGTTTCAACGGCAGCTTGCCCGGTTCGCACCAAACCATAAACGACCTCAGAGCTCTTCCTATCGAAGAGTTCTTTTTTATGGAAGTTTTCGACAAAAGAAGTCGTTGACAATAAAGTTTCTTTGGGAGTAATATATCGACATATCATATAATACATATGTAAGGAGGTGCAGCCGACAGTCCGCTGACATCATGATTTGATATTGATTTGGTTCACAAGCAATTTAAGAGGCGAGAGGAGCTTGGGTCAATGAAGGGGAGCAAATGGGTTTCTTCGATCTTGTCCATCTTCGTGGTGTTAACACTCGTTTTAACAGCTTGTTCCGACAATTCAGGCAATAAAAATGAAAGCGGTAACAAAAATAACGCAGCAGCAACAACGGACAACAAAGCAGCAACAACTACGGACAACACAACCAGTTCCGATACGAATTCGACGGCGACGGAAGCGACGGATGACGGCAGCGATGATGCTGCTGCAGCTCCGGCAGCCGAACCGTTTGAGTTGACGGTTTGGAGCCATAACGTGGCCAACGCGATGCCGGAAGCCAACGATCCGACAGCGACGAAGATTTATGATTATATTCAGAAGAAGATGGAAGAGAAATTCCCGGGTGTTACGATTAAATATATCGATAAAGGCTGGGCGGATACACTTCGTCAAGCCATCATGGTTGCAGTCATGGGTGGTAATCCACCGGATGTAGCAGACGGTGAAGACTTCATTCCGGAGTTTGCGCGGATCGGTGCACTTCTGGAGGTTCCGCAGGATGTGGCCGCTCAGCTTGCTCCGGGTCCAATGAAAGCGGCTATGCATGACGGCAAGCCGTACGCGGTTGCACAGATGACAGGCGTATTCAGCCTTGTCTATAACAAGGATGTTATGGCGAAGGTCGGACTTGATCCGAATACACCGCCGAAAACATGGGATGAATGGCTAGATATGTCCAAGAAAGCAACTGCTGCAGGCAAAGGTAAATACTACGGCTCCATCGTTCAGAACATGGGTCTTGGCGGAGCGTTCCGTCTTGCGCCGTTCATGCGCCAAGCAGGCGGGGACTTCACGAATGAGGATTGGTCGCAAGTGACCTTCAATTCGCCGGAGAACGTCAAAGCACTCACATTCTTGCGTGAGCTTTCCAAAACAGCGCCTCCGGGCTCCACGTCCATGACGGATGAAGGCCAATTCTTCAACCTGCTGAACAGCGGGAAGGTCGCATTTGCCGTCAACGGTCCATGGCATATTGCATGGGGCAAGCAAATGGGCTGCACAAACTGCGGCTTTGCACCGCTGCCGGTACCTGAGGCAGGCCATACGGGCAACGTCATCGTAGGGAACACGCTGTTCTATGCGCTCAAGCAATCGAAACACCCTGAGGCAGCGATTGAGTTCTTGACGATTCTGGCGAGCAAAGAGTACCAAGAGCTTGAAGCGAATGCGACGGGCCGACTTCCGGCAAACATGGAAGCAGGCAAAAACACGGATCTGCTCAAAGCTTATCCGGAGCTTCAAGTGTTCAACGATATCGTAGCGAACGAGCAAAGCGCTCCGCTTCCGGTCTATCCGAAGAACGGTCCACAAATCTGGGAAGCGTGGTATAAAGCGCAGGATATTACGCTGACAACAGATAAACCGATCGAGGATGCACTGAAGGATGCACAGAAAACAGCTGAGGAACAGCTGAAGTGAGAACGGTCCAGATGAAGAATGAAGCTCCCCGGGCGGTGCCCGGGGAGAATTCCTCGTCCATCCTGCAGCGGCTGAGACCGTTCTATAATCGGCACCGTGACGGTGTAATCGGTTATTCCTTACTTGCGCCTATGTTTGTTTTTTTCGCTGTTTTTTCTTTATTTCCGGTTCTATTCGTTATCTATTTGTCCTTTACGGAATGGAATGGCGTGCTCGGACTGCCGAAGTGGGTCGCTTTAGATAACTTTCATCGCTTCTTTACGACGGGCGATTATTTAGTCACTTTACTGCATGCAGGCTTGTATGGGTTGCTTATCCTAGTTGGATGCATGTCGATCGGCTTCTTCATTGCGCTGCTGCTGAACCAGAAGGTGAAGGCCGTCGGCCTCTATCGAACACTGTGGTATTTGCCCGTTCTCGTATCCTTCGCGGTCGTTGCGCAGATCGCGAATGCGGTTCTTGATCCGGTTACCGGCTTAGCGCGCAAGGTGATGGAGCGTTTCGACATGGAGCCGATTATTTTTCAGCAAAGCGTCTTCTGGATGACCTTCTGGCTCATACTCATCTCCATTTGGAAGGGCATCGGAGGTACGGTCATTATCTATTTGGCCGGATTACAAGGGATTGATACAACGTTATATGAGGCGGCAAAGGTTGACGGGGCGTCGAGGTTCAAGATCATGCTCTACGTTACGCTGCCATCGCTCCGTCCGATCACGATGTACATTGCCATCATGGGTATCATCGCCAGCTTTCAGATCTTCGAGCCGGTGCAGCTCCTGACTCGCGGTGGCCCTCAGGGCCATACCAACATCATTCTGCATCGCATCTATCAGGATGCCTTCCAGTCCTTCAATATGGGGATGGCCAGCGCCTCCTCCGTCATGGTGCTGCTGTTCACGTTCACGCTTACGATGATTCAATACCGCATTTCGCAGCGAAACCAAACCTAAGGGGAGGAACGCTAAGACATGGTTAATGAACGAAGCAAGCTTGAAAGTTTCGCCATCTACTTGCTGCTCATTGTCGGAAGTGCCGTCATGTTCTATCCGTTCCTCTTTCAGGTGATGGCTTCCATCGGCTCGAACAAGGATTATTACGACTCGATTCTGCTCCCAATACCGACTGAAATTAATTTGGACCGTTACGTCAATCTGTTTCAAAACAATCTTATTTACCGCTATTTCATCAATACGGCGCTTAGAAGCATCTACTACATTGCGGTTACTTGTTTCGTGTCCCTCATCGCCTCGTATGTGTTTACCAAGCTTCGGTTCAAAGGTCGCGACACGGTGTTTGTCATCTTCCTCACTTCGATGATGATTCCGGGTCAGGTGACGCTCATCCCGACGTATTTGCTGTTCGCTCGTTTTCCTATGCTCGGCGGCAATGATTGGCTCGGGCAAGGCGGTCACGGCATGATCGATACGTGGGGAGCGCTGCTGCTCGGAAGCGGGATTGTGAACATCGCTGCCATCTTTCTGGTGAAGCAAACGATGGAGTCTATTCCGTTCGAATATGAGGAGGCCGCCCGAATTGACGGTGCCGGCGTATTCTGGACGATATTCGGCATTTATTTTCCAATGGTTCGCGCGGTGCTTGCGGTTATCGTCATTACGACGTTCATCACGATTTGGAACGATTATTTGTGGCCTCTTGTGGCCATCAACAATCCGAATATTCAGGTCATCAATACAGGCGTCACGAGCTTGCTTACGACGATGATGCAAAGCGGCCAAGTGCCGGAATATCCTGATTTCTTTGCTCTGACCGCCATCGTGGTGCTGCCTCCGATTCTGGTGTATTTGCTGCTCCAACGCAATTTCATTCAAGGCTATGCGATGGCAGGGATAAAAGGGTAGGAGCTCTCTGCGGAATAACGCCTATTTGGTCTGTTAGGAGGAACTCATGACGAAGCGATCTTCCATTAAAACGGTTTATGTCGTATCCCATACACACTGGGACCGGGAATGGTATCAGGATTATCAAGGGTTTCGCACAAGACTTGTTTATATGATCGATGAGCTGCTGGATACGATGGAGGCCAATCTGGATTATCGCTATTTTCTGATGGATGGTCAGACGATCGTCATTGATGATTATTTGGAAATCCGTCCGGAGCGGCGGGAGCAGCTAACGCGCTTTATTCGGGAGTCGCGAATCGGCGTTGGGCCATGGTATGTCATGCCGGATGAATTCCTGGTCAGCGGGGAATCGCTCATTCGTAATTTGCAGACAGGCTTCCGCGAATCGCGCAAGCTTGGCACGGAACCGGTCAAATCGGGGTACGTCACCGATATTTTCGGCCATAACAGTCAGTTTCCGCAGCTGCTGCGTGGATTTGGCATTGATAATGCGGTGCTGTTCCGCGGCTTCCACGGTGATGGAGACCCGGCAGAGATGGAATGGGAAGGAGCAGACGGCAGCCGTGTGCTTGGACTAAAGCTGGATGAAGATCGAGCCTACGGCGACTTCTACTTCTTCCTTCGGTGGCCGTTCGTTGACCGGGAGTTTCGCTATGAGGAACCGGAGCTGATCGATCGAGCCAAGTCGATGCTGGCTTATAAGAACAAACGGGCTACGACGGATATCATGATGGGCATGGACGGCGTGGATCATATCGAAATCGAGCCTCGTCTGCCATGGATGCTGCAAACGCTGAATGAAGCGGAGGAACTTGAGGGCGTGACATTTATGCATGCCACGTTGGAGCAATACTTGGAGGCGCTGCGCGGCAAAGTCAGCGACTTGAAATTGTACCAAGGGGAGCAGCGAACGAATGGCTTTAACGGGATCAACAACTGGGTGCTGGTGAACGTGCTGTCCTCTCGAATCCACTTGAAGCAGCGGAATCAGCAGTGTGAGCTTCTGCTTGAGAAATGGGCCGAGCCATGGGCTGTCTATGCCATGCTGGAGGGAAGAGCTTACCCGCGAGTCTTTCTGGAGAAGGCTTGGCAGTTTCTGCTGCAGAACCATCCGCATGATTCGATCTGCGGCTGTTCCATCGATCAGGTCCATCGGGACATGATCTATCGGTTCGATCAAAGCCGACTCATTGCGCAGCAGATGAACCACGAGCAGCTGCACTATTTTGCTAATCATATTGATCCAAGCGGACTTGTCGGTTCCGATATTCTCGTCGTGTACAATCCGCTTCAGGATGCCGGGGACGGCGTCATCATTGTGGACGCAGAGCTCCCTCATGACGGCTCGGGCGGACTGAAATCCATCGTGCTTGGGGGCAGCTTCCTCCAGCTGAGGAATGCGAACGGACAATTGCTGGATTGCCAAGTTGTGGAGATCGCACGTAATAAAGTAAGACGTGTTCGCAAATATCGTGATATACCAAGCGCGGAAACGGTGGATCGCCTGAAGCTGGCATTCGTAGGAAGCATTCCTCCCTGCGGCTATGCGGCATTTACGATTGAGAAAACGGTCATTCCGGTGCCGGCTTTCGGGGAGTACGGCATGTCTGCGCTCGTGCAGCCCCGTCGACTGCTCGGGACGATGAAGGTTAACGAGACAACGTGGAATAACGGCCTTCTCGAAATGCGTGTGAATGAGAACGGCACGATTCGAGTGACGAATCTGCAGACCGGCAAGGTTCATGACGGGCTGCTGTTGTTTGAAGATGCGGCTGATATCGGCGAAGGCTGGAATTATGTAGCGCCCGCTAATAATTCGATCTTTCATTCCGCAGGCTGCCGCGCAGTGATCTCAACGGTTACAGATGGACCGCTGGTCAGTATCGCATGTGTCGAAATCAACTTCATCGTGCCGGCCGGCATCACGCATGACGATACAAGCCGCCGTGATGACAAGGTCGGATTAGGGATTCGCACTTATCTGGAGCTTCGCAAAGATGATCCGGTGCTGCGCTGCCAAACGATCGTGAACAACACGGCACGTAATCACCGGCTGAAGCTTCTGTTCCCTTCAGGGATTCAGACGGATCATCATTATGCGAGCACGGCGTTTGATCTTGTTAAGCGCCCTAATAAGCAGAGCGATGCTGCAGCTCACTTGGAGACAGCGCGAGGGGATGCGCCATATAACGGCATTGTTGCCTTGCGAGATGCTGCAGCGGGACTGGCGCTGTACTCGAAGGGGCTCTATGAGATGGCGATGAAAGAAGACGAGGCAAGTACAGCCGCGCTTACGTTATATCGCAGTACGGATAAGGAAGTATTAAGCGACGGCGGAGATGGCGGTCAGCTCCTGTGCGAGATGACCTTCGAATATGCCATCAGACCGTTCGAGGTACAGACAGTATCGCTGCCAATTCTATGGGCAGAACGCGAGCAGTTCGCCGCCGGCTTGCAGTCGCTAACGGTGCGAAGAGATGACATTCGTTATGAATCGCTGCAGCAGCGGGAGAGAAGCTTGCCGGCAGTCCATTCCTACGTCCAAGTGGACAATGGCTCAATCCGGATAAGTGCGCTTCAGCAGGCGGAGCGGCTGGAGAATGGCGTTAACATTCGATTATTTAATGCGTCGGAGAATGCGGAAGCAGCCGTTGTCCGGTTCGATCGTCCAATCGAATCGGCAGAAGCCGTCTCGCTCGATGAGCAGCCGATTGCAGACTTCACGGATCTGCAGCTGAAGGACGGGGCCGTCACGATTTCGCTTGGCGCCAAACGGATTCAGACGATCCGACTGACATTCGGCTCGTAGGACTGGCATATAGTTGTGATAGTACGTGCGAATATTCCATTTCTAACTTTACAGAAGGAGCGATAGCTCAATGTTAAATCCGGTAGTGTCACCAGGCGAACTAACAGAAACCGATCGTTTTATTTTTGAATCATGGGGATATTTTGTCATTCCTGATGTGCTGAACGCAGAAGAGGTGAAGCAATGCCTGGAAGCTTCGGAGCGTGTGCATAGAGCTGCGGGCACGGAAGGTTTCGGTCAGGTAGGACGGGGCTATGAGACAGAGCCGGCTCTCGAGCGGCTGATGGACCACCCTGCTGTACTTCCTAAGATCAGAGGACTGTACGGCGACCGATTCATCATGCAATCCGGCTGGAATACGAAACAGCCGGCCTTTGGCGGAATGGGCGGATGGCATCAAGACGGCTCGGGCGCTTATGATTTCAAGAAGCTGAGCTTCCCGCAAATCCCGTTGCTGCAGCTGCGGGCTTCGTATCTTCTTACCGATCAAACGCTTCCTCGGATGGGGAATATGGAGCTGATTCCGGGTAGTCACCGCAGTCTGGTTCCAATGCCTGAGGCGCTGCGCAAGGAGAAAGGCGATGTATCGATCGGCCATGTTATCTGTGCACCGGCTGGCTCGGTTCTTGTATTCCATAATGCGGTATGGCATCGCACCTATGCGCATGACGGTGATTATGATCGGTACACGATGCACTACATCTATAGTCCGCCATGGTTAAGAGCGTCCGACAGGCTGCAAAACTCGAAGGCGTTCCTAGAACAAACAACTCCGCTTCGCCGCGCGTTGATGGGAGAATTTCATCGCCCTGATGCACCGTTTGGAAGCGGGTATGAGGTTCCGCCGTTCGAGGGTTAATAGACAAAACAAAGAGGAAGAGCCGCGTTTGAACGCGCTCTTCCTCTTTGCTATTTGTATACCAGTGAACGGTTCATACACTTAGCCGCCCATTGCAAGACCGATCAGGAATAGACCGATAAACCCGATTGGGAGCAATCCGTTTGTGACGATCCCAATAATAGAGAAGGCTTTGCGTTTATTCTTCGCGCAGGCGCCGACGATTCCCAGGATAAGACCTACAATGCTGGCTCCCATCGAGCCGATAATCAGCAAGCCGGCTCCGATAATCGGCGCGTACGCTTCAATATCTGCCATATTCGCCTCAATTTCCTGCTGAAGAGTGTTGCTGTCTGCAAAGTTGTGGTTCATAATAAATGATGTTGCAAGAATAATGGCGATGATAAAGCCGATAATGCTGATGAGACCAATGATAAATGAAGCTATGCCAAGCTTGGATTGCGTTTGTGGCGGCTGCTCCTCATAAGCTGCCGGTATTGGAGTAAAACCGTCTTGCGGGAACTGGTTCTCGCTGCCGTTTTCATTCATGGATTAAATCTCCTTTATCAATCATTTGCTATCGTACAGTTTAACGTATTTTACAGCCATTGGAAAGGATGGAGAATGAGATGTTTAACAAATATGGCGCTTACGGAGCGATCCACGCGTTGATTGCCGTGGTGCTTGGCGCATTCGGAGCACATGCCTTGAAAGACCGACTTACAGATGACATGCTGAATGTGTTTGAGACCGGCGTCCGCTATCATATGTACCACGCCATCGGGCTATTCCTGCTCGCGCTGGCTGCGGAACGAATCGGACAGGGAAAGGGCATACGCTGGGCGGCTCGCTTGATGCATATCGGTATTTTCCTGTTCTCCGGCAGCTTGTATGCGCTCAGTCTGTCGGATATCAAGCTCCTGGGTATCATCACGCCGTTTGGCGGACTTGCCTTTATCGTAGCTTGGGCTGTTGCCGCTTATTCCATCTGGAAGGCAAAAAGCAACTAGATTCGGTTTGATAGGTTCTCATTCAAGGCGACTTCACGTTTGGTGCTATAACGGCATCCCGCGCTTGAGGTCGTCTTTTCTTATGTCGAATGCCGTCATGCTGGGAAAAACAGTATCCAGTCTAGAACAAAATCGTTTATAATAAACAAAATGTGACGGTTCATGCCGAATGGAAGGAAGATGAAGTGTGCTCGTAAAGGCGGAGACAACTCCGATTCGGCCCAAATCATCAAGACGACTTGAAAGCGTTCGCAATCCGTTGTGGTTGGCATGCCTATGCACGTTTGTTGGCATACTGATCGGCGGCGTGTGGCGCGATGATTGGGCGATTGGACTGCAAATTGCAGCGGCAGCGGGCGTGCTTATTATCGCGATCCGCTTTATGCAAGTGAGATTGACGCGCAAGCATGTTGTCCAAGCTGAATCGATCCATACACCCATTGTAGAATCATTGCTTGCTTATAGTCCGATTCCTCTGGCTGTCATCGACTTGCAGGGAAATGTTGTGGAAATAAATGCTGCATCAAGCAGGCTGGTTGGTTATGAAGAGCATGAGCTGCTTGGCAAATCCTTTTTCCTGCTGATTGACTCGACTAATGAGGAAGCCATCTTAGCTGCTTTTGGGCAGATGCTCGAAGGCGATCTTAAGGATATGACGATCAATATTAAGCATGCTTCCGGCTACTCATTCAAAATAAATATTATTACTGCGCCCGTAATTCGCAATGGAAGCTGTATCGGTTTGTTGATTATTAGCCAGGATGTGAGCGACAGCAACCGCGTCCAGGAACGAATTCGCTATATGGCGAACTACGACGACATGACGGGATTGCCGAACCGCCATTCTTTCATGAGACTATTGGATGACCGCTTGACGGATGCGAGGGTTCGAGGTGATGTTGGACATCTGGCTATTTTTCAGTTGGATGTCGATCGCTTCAAGCTGATCAATGCTTCCTTCGGCCGCGAGTTTGGCGACATGCTGCTGCTTCAGGTGGCCGAGCGGCTGACCCGCGGACTGTCGGAGATGGATGCGGCAGCACGCATGGAAGGCGATGAATTCGCGATTCTATACGCCTATGCCGGAGACGAGCAGGAGCTGGATCGCAAAGCAAAAGAGCTCAAGCTGCTGCTGGATGAGCCGTTCGAGCTGCAAGGGTTTCCGCTTCATATCACGGCAAGCATCGGCATTGCCGTTAACCATGTCATAGGCGATGATGCCAGCCTGCTGGTGAAGAAGGCTGATCTGGCTCTGACCAAAGTAAAAGATAGCGGCAAGAACGATTACCTCTGTTATTCCGAGGAATGGGATGACAGCTCGCGAGAGCGCTTGGCGCTCGAGCATGATTTGAAGATCGCGCTTCAGAAGGAGCAGTTTGTTCTCCATTATCAGCCGCAGTACCATCTCGGTACCGGTGAAATAGTCGGGGTAGAAGCACTCGTACGATGGGAGCATCCGGAGCGCGGACTTGTCCCGCCGGGACAATTTATTCCGCTGGCCGAGGAGAACGGCTTGATCGTACAGATCGGAGATTGGGTGCTGAGAGAGGCCTGTCGGCAAAATAAAACGTGGCAGGATGCCGGGCTTCGCCAAATTCCCGTATCCGTCAATTTATCGATTCGCCAATTCATGCAGCAAAATCTGCATCAGAAGGTTGCGGACATTTTGCAGGAGACAGGTCTTGATGCCAGCTGTCTGGATCTGGAAATTACGGAAACGATGACGATGGATGTCACGCATGCTTCATCATGCTTGCTTGAGCTCACGAAGCTTGGCGTGACGATCAGCATCGATGATTTCGGGACGGGGTACAGCTCCTTCCATTATCTCAAGAACCTGCCGATCGGAAGGCTGAAGATCGATCGGTCGTTCGTCAGGGATATCCAGCAAGATCCGAGCGATGCCGCAATCGTGGCGGCTATTATCGCCATGGCGCATAACCTGAACTTGCAAGTCATTGCCGAGGGAGTAGAGACCGAGGAGCAGAAACGGTTTCTGCAGGAGCATAGCTGCGATGAAATGCAGGGCTTCTTATGGAGTCCGCCGGTACGCGGCGCGGCGATCATGGATCTATTGAAACTAGCTGTTTAAAGTAAAAGGAGCTCTCCGCAGAGGGCTCCTTTTTCTTATATAAACTCGTCAATTTCGTAGAGTTTAAACGAATAGACCTGCTTCTCATCGACGTGATAAACCGTCAGCATCTGGGACGATTCATCCAGGTTAATGATTCGGCAAGGGATGTTCAGCTTTACGCCAAAGCCCTTGTTCACCATTAATCGAATCAAGCGATTCTCAGCAATGCAAGCTTTAATACGATCCGTTACGAAAGTTAAATCGAGTGCTGCGGCTGGCTTCGGTGCTGCAGGAGGAATGACCGGGGCAGCTGCCGGATCTGCTTTGGCCGTGTTTCTTGGAGCCTTCGCGTCCTTGTCCTTCTGCTTGCTGGCAGGACCGGCTTCCAGAGCTTCAATGAGACGTCCCAATTCAATACCGGATTTAATTCGAAAGTCAGCGTAACCGGATTGATTGAGCGCATGAAGCAGTCTCTCCATTGCAATTGCGTTGTTATCGCCTTCTACGAGAATGTCGACATTAAACAGGTGGGAGGACTGTTTCGCTGTTAGTTTATCTGTTAGGTTCATTATGCCACTCCATGTCGTCATAAAGTACCTATAACTATATCACTAAAGTGTTCATAAATGTAGTATTTGCCGAATCGTTTTTGACCGAAAAAGGAGAATGCCCACTAGGCATTCTGATAACACTTCACACCGACTGAAAGCATATAGTGAAGAAGTAATTTGTGCTTGAGGTTGTCTGCGATCTGCGAGGGTGGAAGGAGGTGGTTCGGATGATGCGAATGGTTCCCATTACGCTCGAAGGGGGCGCAACGGCGCTTGGAGTTGAGGTGCTTCTGCCTAAAACAACACTGCTTGCTGTGACGACGGATAAAGGCTATATCATGTGTGGAGCTCTTGATGTCGGACTTCTGAACGAACGGTTAAAAGATAGAGGCATCATTGCAGGCCGTGCGGTAGGTGTGAAGACATTGGAAGAACTGATGGCTGCGCCGCTGGAGTCTATAACGGAAGGTGCGGAGGCGCTCGGGATAACGGTTGGCATGAAAGGCGCGGATGCTCTTCTCTTGATGGTATAGATGAACAAAGACGAAAGAAAGGTTGCCTCGGGCAGCGTGCTTACGCTGACCTTTAGGCAACCTTTTTCGTCGTTAAAAAAGATTATTCAGCTTGAAACAGCTTCTTAAGGTTGACGTTATACGGAGGTTTAATGATGCCTTTCTCCGTAATAATCGCCGTTACATAGTCGTTTGGCGTAATGTCGAATGCCGGATTGTAGACTTTCACGCCGACCGGGGCTGTGCGCTTGCCGAAGCCTTCGGTAATCTCATTCTCATGGCGCTCTTCGATTGGAATTTCATCGCCGGATGGCGTATTCAAATCGATTGTGGACAACGGGCAAGCCACATAGAACGGAATGCCATGTGCTTTAGCGAGAACAGCAACGCTGTATGTGCCGATTTTGTTCGCGACGTCGCCGTTCGCTGCAACACGATCCGTACCGACGATGACGGCATCGATCCAGCCTTTGCTCATCACCATACCAGCCATGTTATCGCAGATAAGGGTAACGTCTACGCCTGCTTGCTGAAGCTCGAATGCGGTAAGGCGAGCGCCTTGAAGAACGGGGCGTGTCTCATCCGCGAATACACGAAGCTTGATGCCTTGCTCCAGAGCCAGGTAGAAAGGAGCTAGTGCAGTACCGTATTTGGCCGTAGCGAGTCCGCCGGCATTACAGTGCGTCAGTACGCCCATTCCATCTTGGAACAGCGTTAACGCGTGTTCGCCGATAAGGCGGTTCGTTTCTTCATCCTCGCTTTGAATCGTGATCGCTTCTTGCACCAGCGATTCCTTGCAGGAGGATAGGTCTGCGCCGCTTGCAGCAAGTGCTTCTGCACGTGCTGTCATGCGATCGAGCGCCCAGAACAAGTTCACTGCCGTTGGACGAGATGTTGCCAGATGAGCAGCGGAGGATTTCACCACTTGCAGCCATTCAGCGACTCCGTCCGTAACATCACGGCTGCCGAGGACAACACCGTATGCGGCAGCGATGCCGATTGCCGGAGCTCCGCGAACCTTAAGATGACGAATGGCTTCCCAGACATCTTCCGTTGTAACGAGCGGCAGATAGACGATTTCTTCGGGCAGCAGCCGTTGATCGAGCAGGTCAAGCTGAGTGCCGACCCAAATAACGGATTGCAATGCTTGATTGGTTGTAGATTCCATAATGATGATCGTTCCTTTCGTTATGCCTTAACAGCAGCTTTCTCTGCAGTTTGAACGGCATCTATGAGCTGATTAATAGAAGTGAAGCTGCGGTTCGACGTGATAAGCGTTTTGCCGATGCGAAGCGCCAGGCGCTGTGCACGTTCCCGAACGGCGGCATCTTGGATTTTATCGATATCCGCTACATGGGCAAGGCCCACAATACGACGGACCATTTTGCAGCCGGCGAATCCAATTGTATCTTGGAGCAAGCGCTGCATGTAGTTTTCCTTGTAGCCCGGAGCAGAGCCTGCCAGACGGTCAACGCCTTGCTCGTTCCATAAGGCCAGGAATTTCGCTTCAAATTTCTCCAAAACATCCGTAACGGTTTGCAGTAGGTAAGCCTGATATTCCTCACGCTCTGCAGTTGTCTTATCCCAACCTTCACGGGAAGCGTAATTTAGGAGCAGGTTGCCGATTACAGCGCCGATATCGAAACCCATTGGTCCGTAATAAGCGAATTCAGGGTCGATGACTTTCGTCGATTCCGGTGTAATGAAGATGCTGCCCGTGTGCAAATCGCCATGCAGCAGCGCTTGCGAATGCGTGAGAAACTTCTCGCGAAGCAGCGCTACTTCGAGGTTAAGCGCGCCATCGCTCCACAGTGACTCAGCTTCATCTCGGATAGCCGGATCGAAGTTATTCGTATCTGCGTCCGTATAAGGATGATCGAAGATGAGATCCTCTGTTATTTTGCAGAGCTCGGGATTAATAAACCTGCTGGTGCGCAGCTTCTTCTCTTGCTGATTGTGCCCAAGATCGGATGTGAAGAATAACGTTTGTGCAAGGAAAGTGGAGATATGCTCAGCGAACAAGGGATAACGACCGCTATTCATGAGCCCCTGACGCATAATAACATGATCACTTAGGTCCTCCATAATCGTAAGTGCCAGATCTTTGTCATACAGATAAACATTCGGTACCAGCCCGGGAGCGAGCTGACCTTCAAGAATGAGCGCTTCGCTCTCGATACGTGCGCGATCAAGCGTAAGCGGCCAAGATTCACCGACGACCTTAGCGTATGGCAGGGCTTGTTTCAATATGATGCTGCGACCTGCAGCGGGATCCGAGATATGAAAGACTAAGTTCAAATTGCCATCGCCGATTTCACGGCTAACCAGCTCCGCGCCCGGTTCAAACACACCTTCAATTGTTCGCGCTATTTCAATAGCTTCTGCTTCACTCAATGGATGATATGTAGACATCTATAGCCCACCTCCGGAATGTAGTTGATGTTTCCCATGGCCCAAATAAATATAGTATAGCGAAATTTTTTTCGCGTTGGAATACCTTGCTTTGCTATAATACATGTAATTGTTAAGGAACGAGGGTGATAATAATGGTGATTAAGACCGATCAATTGCAGCCGATCGCGCTCAAAGAATGGGCGGTTGCGGTAAAAGCATTGACCGAAGGCAAACAAATTATGGTGCTGCGCAAAGGCGGAATTGCGGAGGAAACGAGAGATTTTCAGCTGAAGGCGCCTCGTTTTTATTTCATGCCTGCTTTCGAGCACCAAAGACCGGAGCTCTTGAAGGAGCCTTTCCAGGACGACGTTCGCCAAATTATGGGAGAATGGAAACCCGGCGCGACCACAATCGAGATCAATGCTGTGGCAGAAGCAGTCGAAGATATTGAGATCTTCGATCAGGAAACGTTGAACAAATTAGAGGATTTCCATATTTGGACCGAAACATTTGCCGAAGATAGGTTGAAGTGGAAACGAAGCAAGCCGCTTCATCTATTGCTGCTTCGTGTAAGTAAGCTTAAGAATCCGCTTACACTGCCTATGCAGGATCAATACACGGGTTGCAAATCTTGGGTGAATCTTCCGGATGATCTGGCCGTCATCGACGCGCAGCCGGTATTGTCGGACGATGAATTTAATCAGAGAATAAGTCAAATTCATGACGCACTTGGCCAAACGAGTACAAGCTAGGCTACGTTATAGGCGCAGTAACATTGATTTACTGTGAAAACTATAATAAAATATAATTGAGAATCACTGAGAATCAATTTAGAATAATTCTAAAAGAGGAATTGTTTCAATAAGCATAAAACAGTTTAGCCGTCCTAGAGCAGAAAAACTCGTTTTGTGCAGAAACGTCCGAACCATCTGGAGGGAGCAGTTTACCATGGCAACACAATTCAAAATCGATGGTCTTAAAGCAGCCATCGAAGGCAAAGAGATATTGAAAGGCATCAACCTTGAAATAAAAGGTGGAGAAGTTCATGCCATCATGGGTCCGAACGGTACAGGTAAAAGTACGCTGGCTTCGGCACTCATGGGTCATCCTAAATATGAAGTGACAGAAGGCGCGGTCGAATTGAACGGTGAAGACCTTCTGGAGATGGGCGTAGATGAGCGCGCACGCGCAGGTCTGTTCCTTGCCATGCAATACCCAAGCGAGATCAGCGGTGTAACGAACTCCGACTTCCTGCGCAGTGCGATTAACGCGCGCCGTGAAGAAGGCAAAGAAATCTCTCTGATCAAATTCATCCGCCAAATGGAAGGCAAGATGAAAGAGCTTGAAATGAATCCGGAATTCATGCACCGTTACCTGAACGAAGGCTTCTCCGGCGGCGAGAAGAAGCGGAACGAAATTTTGCAAATGATGATGCTGGATCCGAAAATCGTCGTTCTTGACGAAATCGATTCCGGACTTGATATCGATGCTCTCAAAATCGTAGCCAACGGCGTGAACGCTATGCGTTCCGAAGAGCGCGGTTTCTTGATCATCACGCATTACCAACGTCTTCTCAACTACATTACGCCTGACTTCGTTCACGTTATGATGCAAGGCCGAATCGTTAAATCCGGTGGTCCCGAGCTTGCGGAGCGTCTGGAAAACGAAGGCTATGACTGGGTTAAAGAAGAACTTGGCATCGTAGACGAAACCGTCGGACAGGTTTAATCGGAGGAGGAGCAATAGAAATGAGTACACAATTAGGGGCTCCGGTTAACCGCCAGACAGTTTCTGCTTTATCTCAGAGCAAAGGCGAGCCGGCATGGCTTGAGGAATCAAGAATTAAAGGTGCTGAACTGGCGGAAACGCTGGAATGGCCCACTCCGGAAAAAGTCCGTATCAGCCGTTGGAATCTAGCGGCAATCGGTAACCATAAATCGCAAGCTGTCATCACTTCCGTAAGCGAGCTTCCGGGCTCCATTGGAGAATTGGTCGCAGGTGCACAAGCGGGTCTGGTTGTTCAGCGCAACAGCACAAGCGTGCTTCAACAGCTGTCGGCAGAGCTTGCTGCTAAAGGCGTTATTTTCACAGATCTGGAAACAGCGGCACGTGAACATAGCAGCTTGGTTCAACAGTATTTGTACAGCGTTGTACCACAGGATGAGAATAAGCTGACGGCTCTTCAATCGGCCATTTGGAACGGCGGCGTTTTCCTATACGTTCCGAAGAATGTTGAAGTCGAGCTTCCTTTACAGGCATTGTTCTTCAGTGAAGATGCAGGGGCGACTTTTGCTCCTCGTGTCCTAGTAGTAGCTGACAGCCATAGCCGTGTAACCTATGTAGATAACGTAGTGAGTGCATACGGTGAAAGTGCTGAAGCTATTGCAAAGCAATCCATCATTGAAGTCATCGTGAAGCCCGGTGCGCATGTTCGATACGCAACGGTTCATCATATGTCCGCGAATGTAATCGACTTGACGATTCGCCGTGCTGTTGTTGAGAACGACGGCAATATCGAATGGGTCATCGGCGATCTGCATGATGGCCACACGCTTTCGGACACGCAATCGCTGCTTAAAGGCAATGGTTCGAACTCCGACGCTAAAGTAATCAGCATTGGAACAAACTCGCAACAGATGAGCCTAACAACCGGAGCGGTGCATTTCGGTCGCAATACGGAGAGTAACATGGTTACTCGCGCCGTGATGAAGGATTCAGCGACAGCCATCATCAACGGCATTACGAAGATCGAGAAGGGCGCAACAAAGTCTAACGGCGTACAGCAAGAGAAAGTACTGATGCTAAGCCCCAAAGCACGCGGCGATGCGAACCCGATTCTGCTGATTGACGAAGACGATGTTAAAGCCGGACATGCGGCTAGCGTCGGACAAGTAAATCCGGAGCAGGTGTACTACTTGATGTCCCGCGGTATTTCGAAAAAAGATGCGGAGCGTTTGATCATTCATGGTTTCTTGGCCCCTGTCGTTTCGGAAATTCCGATTGATGCGGTCAGAGAACAGCTCCAGCGTCTGCTGGAAAGGAAGCTGGAAGGATGAATATCCAAGCGATCAGAGAGCAATTTCCGATCCTTCATCAACAAATAAACGGCCATCCGCTCGTTTATTTGGACAGCGCGGCGACTTCACAGAAGCCGCGTTCTGTAATTGATGCTGTAAGCCGGTATTATGAGATGGACAACGCCAACGTACACCGCGGCGTTCATACACTCGGCTCCCGGGCTACAGACGCATACGAAGGCGCGCGCGAGAAGGTTGCGGCGTTTCTGAATGCGGCAAGTACGCAGGAAATTATTTTCACCCGCGGAACGACTACGGCATTGAATTTAGTAGCATCGAGCTATGCCAGAGCAGTTTGCGGCGAAGGCGACGAAATTGTCATTACGCAAATGGAGCATCACTCCAATCTGATTCCTTGGCAGCAGGTAGCGAAAGCAACCGGCGCGACGCTCAAATATATTCCGCTTGAGAAAGACGGATCCATCACGCTCGAGAATGCAGAAGCAACGATCACGGATCGGACCAAAATCGTCTCGATCATGTATGTGTCGAACGTACTCGGCGTCATTAATCCAATCAAAGAAATCACTGCTATCGCTCATCGTCATGGCGCTAAGATGGTCGTCGACGGCGCGCAAAGCACGCCTCATATGAAGGTGGATGTACGTGATTTGGATTGCGACTTCTACGCGTTCTCCGGTCATAAGATGTGTGCTCCGACAGGTATTGGTGCACTCTATGGCAAGAAGGCGCTGCTTGAAGAGATGGAGCCGATCGAATTCGGCGGAGAAATGATCGATCATGTGGATCTGCATGATTCCACGTGGAAGGAGCTGCCTTGGAAGTTTGAAGGCGGCACACCGATTATTGCCGGTGCGGTCGGACTTGGCGCGGCGATTGATTTCCTGACTGAAATCGGTCTGGATGAAATCGAGAAGCACGAGCATAAGCTTGCTGCTTACGCGTACGAGCGTCTTAGTACCATCGATGGCATATCGATATTCGGACCTGTCGATAATCGTGCGGGTCTAGTCACATTTAATTTAAATGATGTCCATCCTCATGACGTAGCAACTGTGCTTGATACGAAGGGGATTGCGGTTCGTGCAGGCCACCACTGCTGCCAGCCGTTGATGCGATATCTGAATGTTTCTTCTACAGCCAGAGCAAGCTTTTATTTATACAATACCGAAGAGGACGTTGACAGGCTTGTTGACGGCCTCCAGCAGACAAAGGAGTTCTTCGGTTATGGAATTGGATGATTTATACCGCCGTGTCATTATGGATCATTACAAAAACCCGCGTAACCGCGGCACCTTGGACGAAGATTCGCTTACGATTAACCTGAACAATCCAACGTGCGGCGACCGCATCACTTTACAGCTTCAAGTGGAAGACGGCATTGTGAAACAAGCGAAGTTTACCGGAGAAGGCTGCTCGATCAGCATGTCCTCGGCATCGATGATGACCGAAGCTGTGACGGGCAGAACAACGGAAGAAGCACTTGCACTTGCGGAACGATTCTCCACCTTTATCAAAGGCGGAGAAGCTGAGTTTGAAGAACTGGAAGATATCGAAGCATTGTCAGGCGTCAGCAAATTCCCTGCTCGCATTAAATGCGCAACACTCTCATGGAATGCACTGCGCAAAGGAATTGAACATCAGAAACAATAAAGCGCGGTTACCGCGTATGGTAGGAGGCTATTACGATGGCTAAAGAAATGCCTGATTTAGAAGATTATAAATATGGTTTTCGCGATGAACATAAAGCGATTTTCTCATCCGGTAAAGGGCTGACTCCTGAGATCGTTCGTACGATTTCGGAGATCAAGAACGAGCCGGAATGGATGCTTGAGTTCCGTTTGAAGGCGCTGGAGCAGTTTTACAAAATGCCTATGCCTAAGTGGGGCGGCAACATGGATGATCTGGATTTCGACGATATCCAGTACTATGTTCGTCCTTCCGAGAAGCAAGGCAAAACGTGGGAAGAAGTTCCTACGGAAATTAAAGAAACCTTCGATAAGCTTGGTATTCCTGAAGCGGAGCAGAAGTTCCTTGCAGGCGTATCCGCTCAGTACGAATCCGAGGTTGTATATCACAGCATGCAAGAAGATCTGGAGAAGCAAGGTGTTATCTTCACGGATACAGACACCGCCCTTCGCGAATATCCGGAGATCTTCAAGCAATATTTCGGTACGATAATTCCTCCGGCAGATAACAAATTTGCAGCACTGAACAGTGCGGTATGGTCCGGCGGCAGCTTCATCTATGTTCCAAAAGGCGTGAAATGCGAAATTCCGCTTCAAGCATACTTCCGTATCAACTCCGAGAACATGGGTCAATTCGAGCGTACGCTGATCGTAGCGGACGAAGACAGCTTCGTACACTACGTTGAAGGCTGTACAGCACCGATCTACAGCACGAACTCGCTGCATAGCGCAGTAGTAGAAATTCTTGTTCTCAAGAATGCGCGCTGCCGTTATACAACGATTCAGAACTGGGCTCCGAATATCTACAACCTTGTTACTAAACGCGCCGTTGCCGAAGAAAACGCGACAATGGAATGGGTTGACGGTAATATCGGCTCCAAGCTGACAATGAAATACCCTGCAGTCGTTCTGAAAGGCCGTGGCGCTAAAGGCATGGTACTTTCGATCGCAGTAGCAGGTAAAGGCCAGCATCAAGATGCAGGCGCAAAAATGACTCACCTGGCACCGGATACGACTTCGACGATCGTTTCCAAGTCGATCAGTAAACACGGCGGTAAAGTCACGTATCGCGGCTTGGCTTCCTTTGGCCGTAACTCCGAAGGCTCCAAGGCTAACATCAAATGCGATACGCTAATTCTTGATAACGAGTCGACATCGGATACGATTCCGTACAACGAAATCATGAACGACAACATTACGCTTGAGCATGAAGCGACGGTATCTAAAGTTTCCGAGGATCAGCTGTTCTACCTGATGAGCCGCGGACTTACCGAAGCAGAAGCTACACAAATGATCGTCATGGGCTTCATCGAGCCGTTCACGAAAGAGCTGCCGATGGAATACGCGGTCGAGATGAACCGTCTCATCAAGTTTGAGATGGAAGGCTCGATCGGTTAATCCGATTCGATACGATACAATTGCACGCCAAACAAAAACTCCGAACCCTCTTGAAGAGGTTCGGAGTTTTTGTTGATGGTAGGAGAATTACATGAATACTTGTTTAACTTCAAGATTGCGAGTGACGGTAAGATCGACGAAGCGATCTTCAATGCGAACCAATGGGCGGAAAAATTCGGAGGGATGCGTCATAATGATGGTTCCTGTTTCGCCGGATACGAGCTCTACTTGCTTGCCGATAAAATTAGGAATCATATGTTTGATAAAGGTATGTGTTGTAAAGGCGTCCAGCTCGGTGAAGCTCATCCGATACAGCTCCTTCAGAACGAAGAGCAGATCACGCTTCTTCTGATACACACGTGAGGAAATCATCGCGCTGTACACATCAGCAACTGCCACGATTTTGGAGACGGGATGGAGATCATCGCCCTTTAAACGGTTTGGATATCCGGTACCGTCAATGCGCTCGTGATGCTGTAGGGCTACTGTTGCGGCAAGTGATTCGCCGAAGGATTCGCTAATGATCTGATGCCCGTAGATCGTATGTTTCTTAATCGATTCGAACTCGTCATCAGAGAGTTTGCCGGGCTTATTAAGAATTCCGTCCGTGATCTGGCATTTGCCGATATCATGGAGGAATCCGGCTTGTCCGATCTTAACGGCTTCCTTCTCGGAATAGCCGAGCCAAGAGGATAAGTAGTAAGAAAGCATTCCCACCTGAACGGAATGTTGATAC
Source organism: Paenibacillus sp. J22FR21 (assembly GCF_056269135.1). Classification (NCBI taxonomy): domain Bacteria; kingdom Bacillati; phylum Bacillota; class Bacilli; order Caryophanales; family Paenibacillaceae; genus Paenibacillus; species Paenibacillus sp. J22FR21. The sequence continues at coordinate 102,732 of NZ_JBWDNJ010000004.1, read as the reverse complement.
GTGTAATCATCTTTGGTGTTAAGCAGAAGCAGCATGGAGACGACATCGCGTTCCATTCTGAAATTGTCTACAAGCGGCTGAAACGTATGTACGACGTCATCTTCGATAATTTTACCGTTCTGCATCGCTTCAAGAAACAATTGTTCGTACCCGTTCACAGCATCTTGGTAGATGGGTTGAACTGTAGGTATCCATTTGGGGTTGATTCCTGATTCTATCGTTCGAGCCGATTCCTCTTGTTTCCTTGAGATAATATCGACATATTCAATTTGATGTTGAAATAGCTTCGAAATTTCTCTGGCATATAGCTCCGTACCTTTAGAAAGTACATGTAAGCCGTAGCCGTTGAAAGTATCGTTACTTAATTTATCTCCATCTCTAAGCTCCGTCACATGGATCCGCATAATTCACCTCGAATGACTTATCAATTAGGCTAAACAGTGATAAGACCATGGTAGCAATAAAATGCAGAATTGACAATGAGAGCGCAAAAAAAACAGTACTATACACCCTATTTTGACTCGCTAAAATATGGACAAAAAGCAACAAAAAACCTTTTATAGCGGCGAAACGGGGTTCCATGGACCCAATTGATGTCCTTTCCACTCGGAACCGTCTTCCCAAATCTCTCTTTTCCATATCGGAACGATTTGTTTCAGACGTTCGATCGCGTAACGGCTTGACTCATAACAGTCACCGCGATGCGGAGCAGAGACGGCGATGACGACACTGATTTCGGCGATTTCAACAACACCGATTCGATGGGCGATAGCAACCTTGGCCCCGGGCCAGCGAGATTCGATTTCATCGCCGATTTGCTGCAGGGTCTTAACGGCCATAGGGACATATGCTTCATACTCCAGCCGTACAGTACGCACGCCGTGCGTCCATTCCCGGGTAGTGCCGGTGAAAGTAAGGACAGCCCCGTTGTTAGGCACAATGACCATTGCGGTAATCGCTTCTACCGAAAGTGGTTGTTCCGTCACTACAAAGAGGTCGACAGGAGCTGCTTCGGTCTTGATTACTGCTTGTTCTGCTTCTTCCCCGCCTGATACAGGTGGGAGCAGGGCAAGCTCATCACTTGCCTGCAGAAGCTGCTCATCTGAGGCATAAGTCTGGTTGCAGGCCATGAAAGATATCGAAATCAAGGAGGCATCGACAGGGTAGCGAGTGATCAGCTCCTGCTTCAGTTGATACACGGTAAGCTTGGTCTGATCCAGTTCAAGCGTGATGACAGCTCCTCCGAAACGCTCGGCAAGACCAGCAAAAAGGTGGATATTCCATTTTACAGACATGTGTTTAACCTCTCGCATTCATAATGTTAATGGTCTCCATAGCATACCATAATGTGTCCAAAAATGTTATGCTAGAGGCAGAGACTGGGGAACCGAGGAGGTGAGCGGAAAATGACTGCATTAACAGATCGATTTGGACGCGTTCATGATTATTTGCGAATTTCCGTTACGGATCGTTGCAATTTACGTTGCCTGTACTGCATGCCTGAGGAAGGTGTACAGTTCGAACCTGCGGAGAATCTGCTTAGTTATGATCAAATTACCGAGGTCGTGCGCGCCGGCGCAAGCTTGGGGATTTCCAAACTGCGCATTACCGGCGGAGAGCCGCTCGTCCGACCGGGCCTGGCAGGTTTGGTCCGTCAGCTTGCCGCCATTCCGGGCATCAAAGACATTTCAATGACGACGAATGGCGTTCTCCTCGCCGATCAAGCACAGGCGCTTCGTGAGGCTGGCGTAAACCGTGTTAATATCAGTTTGGATACGCTCGATCCCGCACGTTTTCAATTTATTGCAAGGCGCGGTGATTTGAAGCGTGTTTTGAAAGGCATAGAGGTTGCGGCTCAAGTCGGTTTTGCCCCGATCAAACTCAATTGCGTGCTGCTTAAAGGCGTCAACGAGGATGAGATCGCTGCTTTTCTGCGTATGGCTCACGATCAACCGCTGCATGTGCGTTTTATCGAATACATGCCTATCGGACATGCCGATGACAATTGGAGAAATCATTATTTGCCTCTTACGAGAGTTCTTGAAATCGCGGAGGAGAATGGCCTGAATATTAAACAGATTCACGATGTGCAGGGGAATGGGCCTTCCGATGACTACAGGATTGAAGGCGGCAAAGGCTCCTTCGGACTGATCCATCCCGTGAGTGACCATTTTTGCACAAGGTGCAATCGGCTTCGCTTGACCGCAGACGGTCATATTCATCCTTGCTTGTACTGGGTAGATGAATTGAATGTGAAGCCTGCACTTGGCGATGAGAAGAAGATGCTTGAGCTGTTTAGCAAAGCAATGGCAATTAAACCGCTTAATCATGAGATGGCGGCGAAGCTTTCCGATGAGGCGCAAAGCCATGAGCCTACCGGAAGACGGATGTCACAGATCGGCGGCTAAACCTATTTCGGTGAAAAGAGAGGGATTCGCATGACCGTTCAATCAGGGAATACTTCAATTACGATCGCATACACAGGACAAGAGCCTGTTCGAATGACAGCTGATGATATGGCCAAACTGGCAGGAGCCAGTTTTCCGTTATCGAGTCGAATCGCCGGTGTTGCCGGAGAAGCGTTCGATTTCGGCGCATGGTTCAAAGAATGGCGCGACAGGCAAGGAATCGCTGCTGATGCGCCGTTGCCTACTCATCTAAAGGTAGAGGCAGTCGATACGTTCGAGGCGCTTATTCCTTGGGAGCAATTAAAGGACGCTGCTGTACAGTATGCCATCGATGGAGAGGCGCTGCCTAAAGGCGGACCGATTCGACTGTATGTGCCCCATGGTTCAAGCGAATGCTTAAATGTAAAAAGCGTTGTCGTATGCAAGTTCATCCATGACGAAGAGAAACGCGGGGAAGTATCCTACGGCTTCAAGCAAACCTTCTCAGCAGAAGAGATGCGATTAAAGAAGTAGTCCTTGCAACCGGGAGGCCAGCATGAAAGATAAGGCAGCGGATGCGCCAAATGTCGTTTTGTTACATAGCAATGACATTCACAGTCGTTTGGAGCAAGCAGCCAAAATGGCTGCATACATCGAGGAGACACGGCGTATATACGGGGCTGAGCGTGTGCTCACCCTGGATATCGGCGATCACATGGACCGCATGCGTGTAGAAACGGAAGCAAGCGACGGCCTGGCTAACATCGATATGATGAATGCGGCCGGTTATGAGGTTGTAACGATTGGTAACAATGAAGGGCTGACGTTTACACCGGATCAGCTCACGGAAGCTTACGGAACGCGAGCAGCCTTCAAGACGACCTGCGCCAATTTCTATCAGCTCGAGGATGGCAAACGTCCATCCTGGCTGCTTCCTAACACGATTATTCATAAAGGGAAACTGCGTATCGGCCTCATTGGCGTGACGGCAGCTTTTGCTGATTTCTATAAGCTTCTTGGCTGGAATGCTACAGATCCGATGCAAGCCGTGGCTGAGCAAGTTGCCGTACTGCGATCGCAAGTAGATGTGTTAGTGGTGATGTCGCATGTCGGCATCACGCTGGATCGCAAGATGGCTGTTGAAATTCCAGGTATCGACCTCATCCTGGGCGGTCATACGCATCATTTATTCGAAGAGCCTGAAGTAATTGGGGAGACTTCTCTCTGTGCGGCAGGTAAATTCGGAGAATTTCTGGGGCATGTGGAGATTAGGATGGAGGCCGCAACGAATCGGCCTATCATCCGTGCGAAAGTCGTCTCGATGGAACCGCGGGAGCAGCAACCTCAAGCAACCGCACTCATCAGCGGATTTCAAGCGGATAGCAGCCAACGTCTAAGCCGGGTTATCACGGTGCTGGACGAACCTATGCCTGCAAGCAGCGAGCATGAAACATCGCTCGCCAATCTGCTTGCCGCAGGACTGCGGCGCAAAGCCGACGCCGAGATCGGCATCGTCAACACGGGGCAGCTGCTCAGAGGCCTCACCGCAGGAGAGGTGACGGCAGGCGATTTGCATGCCCTCTGCCCGTCTCCGATCAATCCGTGCCGAATGAAACTGACCGGCACTGAAATCCGCTTGTCGCTTGAAGAAGCACTCCAACGCGAATATGTGGATAAACCGATCCGCGGGTTTGGTTTCCGCGGTCTTGTCCTTGGCACGCTTGCCGTAGACGGACTCGAGATTCACTATTCGCCGGAACGGACGAACTACAACCGAATCTCCTCCATTGTAGTAAATGGTCACCTTTTACAGGATGACAGGGTCTACATTGTTGGGACGATCGATATGTTTACCTTTGGTGTCGGTTATGAGAAAATCAAATACGGCACAGACGTTACTTATTATTTGCCTGAGTTTCTACGTGATGTGCTGGAGCAAGAGCTGCTCGATAAAGACGCGATCGCCGAGAGTTATCGGCATCGTTGGATTGTAGAATAATTGAATAGCAGAACGCCTTAGGAGGATCAAATGGGAGACATTATTCACGCGATTATTTTAGGTATTGTAGAAGGATTAACCGAGTTTCTGCCTGTTTCATCGTCGGGCCATATGATATTGACGAATAAGCTGCTTGGGATTGCATCGGACGATCAAGCGATTGTTACATTTGAAATCGTCATTCAGCTTGGCGCTATATTAGCGATGGCTATTGTTTACTGGGATCGCATTCTCGATTTATTTGGTTTGTCGCGCAAATCACAATCTCTCGGAACGCTTTCTTCCGGAAGACGCAAAGCACGAAAATTGAATTTGATCCATGTTGCGCTTGGTATCGTGCCTGCCATGCTGCTTGCATTCCTGCTCAAGGATATTATTAAAGGCGAAGGGTTCAATCAGACACCGGTCTTGATTTCACTTGTGGTAGGCGGGATCTACATGATCGCTGCTGAGCGGCTGCAGAAGTCTCGTCGGATCAAGGTCGTATCTGAAACGATGGACGATATTTCGTACAAACAGGCTCTCGGTATCGGCTTGCTGCAATGCTTGTCGCTTTGGCCTGGTTTCTCCCGTTCGGGTTCTACGATCGCCGGCGGTATGCTGACAGGAACAAGTTATAAAGCAGCTGCGGACTTCTCGTTTCTGATGGCCATTCCGATCATGGTGGCGGCTACCGGCTACGAAATGCTCGATAATTACAAGTTTATTGAAGGCGACAATTTGATGTTCTTTATTGTAGGGTTCCTCGTATCCTTCGTTGTTGCGTGGCTTGTCATCGTCTTGTTCCTACGCTTCATTCAGAAGGTGAGACTGACGCATTTCGCTATTTACCGTTTTGTAGTGGCGGCATTGTTTTGGCTGTTTGTGATGAGCTAATAAAAATAACGCGAATATGTCGATATTTGGCGAATCGGTTATTGCTCTTTTTTCGGAAATCCCTTACAGTAACATTACGAGGCTTTTATTGCTACTAGAAAGTATTGGATTGCTATCTATGCTTGACTGGTATCCTCAGAGGAGAAACTTACAACGCCGACACTGTACGGCATAGCATTTCTTCTTACCTAGCCTACAAATTTAGGAAAATAGATGCAAGGCAGGGGTCGATACGATGCGATTATTGCCCACACAGATGTGCCGGCCGGGCATGAGACTAGCTAAAAAGATATACTCCGAGGATGGACTGGTCTTACTCGCCGAGAATGTCGAATTAACGGCAAAACTGATAACTCGCCTTTATGAATGCGGCGTGCATTTTGTCTATATTCAAGATCCGCGAACGGCTGATCTGATTATTCCCGATATAATAAGCGAAGAAACAAGGCATAGGGCACTAAGCGAGATTCGAACGAATTTCCGAGATTTAATGGATCGTCCCAATCGGAAGAGCGGCGTTACTTATCCATATATAGCGAAATCGTTCAAACAAATAATGACGATGGTTATCGATGATTTGACGGATCAGAAGGATGCTATGATTATGCTCATGAACATGGGCATTGTGGATGATTATTTGTTCCAACATTCACTGAACGTATCGGTATATACGACTTTGCTGGGTATTGCGAACGGTTATTCTCGGGACGAGCTGATGACGCTTGGCCTTGGCGCCATGCTGCATGACATTGGCAAGACGCAAATCAGTATGAACATTCTCAAGAAGCAGGGTTCGCTGTCGAGAGATGAATACGAAGAAATGAAGCGGCACGCGGAACGAGGTTACTATCTGCTCAAGGATGAGCCGAATATTCCGTTGCTCGCTGCTCACTGTGCCTACCAGCATCATGAGCGGCTCGATGGGAGCGGTTATCCGCGCGGCATTAAAGGCAACGAGATTCACGAGTATGCGAAGTGGATTGGACTCGTCGATTCCTATGATGCAATGACGACAACCCGCATTTATCGTAATCCGCTTCTGCCCCATGAAGCGGTAGAATCCTTATATGCAGGTACGGGCACGTTATATGAGCAGCGGATGCTTCAGCTGTTCCGTGATAAAGTCGCCATTTACCCGCTCGGCATTACGGTGAAGTTTCATTCCGGAGAGAGCGGCGTCGTCGTAGATATCAACGCTTCTTGCCCGCACAGGCCTGTCGTGCGTATACTGAACGATGAGCAAGGCGAAGAGTTGAAGGTCCCTTACGAGGTTGACTTATCGAAGCAATTGACGACGATGATTGTAGGCGTAAATGAAGATCAGCCTTTTGCAGAGGCGTACTGAAGCTGAGGCGCGTAACTGCTGCAGCATCCCAATTCAATACGGTAGTCCGGGGAGCCGAGCAGGCTCCTTTTCGTTTTTTGCGCCATTGTGTTTGCAACGAGCGACTTCGGACATTACAATAAAAGAAAGTTATTATAAGAAGAACGTGCGTATATCATGACAAAGTAAGGTGCTGAAACAAATGCAGAATGCTATACCTTTTGTACAACCGGATTCAAAGCTGTTATTCACGCCCGCGAACGATCCGTGGGATCCTATTCTTTCCCTGCGCGAGCATGGTCAACATGTGCTGACAAGTGTAGAGATGACACTTTCCAATTTATGCAACATGCGCTGCGAGCATTGTGCTGTTGGTGATACTTTAGTGATGGCGGAGCCTGCGAAGCTGCCGCTTGATACGCTGCTGCGCAGATTGGACGAAGTCGAACATCTGAAGACGATCAGTATTACAGGTGGTGAACCGACGTTCTCCGCTCAGGCAGTGAAAGACTACATGATTCCGCTGCTTAAATATGCTCGCAGTCGTGGCGTATCCTCTCAAATTAACTCCAATGTTACATTGGACTATGGCAGGTATGAAGCAATCGCGCCTTATCTGGATGTAATGCACATCTCATTCAATTACACGAGCAGCGATGATTTTCACCAAATAGGCTTCGCCAAAAGCGGGCATCCTGTTTCGAAGGACACGGCTGCGCGTATGTATGATCGCATGATTGATAATGCAAGACGACTCAGTGACGGTGGACTATTCGTATCGGCAGAGTCGATGATAAATTTCCGGACTTATAATAAAATGCCAGAGATCCACAAGTTGATTCTGGAAATGGGCTGTAAGCGTCACGAAGTACATCCGATGTACCCAAGCGCATTTGCGGCGGATCTGCCTGTCATTTCGAAGCAACAGATGCGGGATGCGATTACTTCCTTGCTGGATAGCAGGGACCCATCGGTATGGATGCTCTTCGGTACGCTGCCGTTCTACCACTGCAATGAGCAGAAGGAAGATCGTGAGCTGCTGGCGAGATTGGCTGCAGCACCGCTTGTAACGGTCCGGAACGATCCGGATGGCCGCAATCGCTTGAATGTGAACTTATTTACCGGCGATGTGTTCGTCACCGATTTCTCTGACGTTCCGGCGTTCGGCAACATTGGATCAGATCGATTAGACGATCTGTTCGGTCGCTGGCTTGCACATCCGCTGGCACGCAGCGTTGATTGTCACTGCCCGGCTGCGTCCTGCTGCGGACCGAACCTGCTCGTGAAAGATATGTATTACCGGGATGTCGACTTTGGTGCTCGTCAAGCCATCCTATAATATAGATAGAGCGGCGATATGCCGATGAGAGGAGCGGACGAAGCCTTTGCATGAATTTGAAGCAGGCCGAATTCTGTTAAACTTAAGTGTAGTCCTTATTCTTGTATTGTTGAACGGTTTTTTCGTAGCGGCGGAGTTCTCCCTGGTGAAGGTTCGTTCATCAAGGTTAACTCAGCTGGCCAATGAAGGACATAAGAGGGCTAAATATGCGCTGACCGTAAACAAAAAGCTCGATGCGTACTTATCAGCCACGCAATTCGGTATTACATTAGCTTCTCTTGGTCTTGGTTGGGTAGGAGAGCCGGTGATTTCTGATCTCATCGTTGAACCCATGTTTTTCAAATTCGGTTTGACGGATGAGACGCTCGTACATACGGTTTCGATTATTATCGGATTTATCGTCATTACTTTCCTGCACATCGTACTTGGAGAGCTTGCGCCTAAATCGCTGGCTATTCAGAAATCGGAAGCGACTTCCTTATGGCTTTCGATGCCGCTGCTGTTCTTCTACAAAATGTTTCTGCCAGTCATTTGGCTGCTCAACGGATCGGCCAATCGCTTACTGCGTTTGTTTGGCGTTCAGCCTGCCAGCGAACATGATTCGGCACATACCGAGGAAGAAATTCGCATTCTGATGAATCAGAGCGCCAAGAGCGGCATCATCGACAAGGATGAGCTGCGACTGTTCGATAATATTTTCGAATTCAGTGACAGACTTGCTCGCGAAGTCATGCTGCCTAGGACCGATATGGACTGTCTCTATGCGGATCATTCTTATGAAGAGAACATGAAGATCGTTTACACCACCAAACATACCCGTTATCCCGTTTGTGTAGAGGATAAGGATCAGCTCATCGGATTTGTGCATATTACGGATTTACTCACCTCTGACCCGGATGAGGAGCAATCCATTCAGAAATATCTTCGTCCTATACTCAATGTTCCGGAGTCGATGGAAATCAGCCATGTCTTGAAGCTGATGCAGCGCAAGCATTCGCAGCTCGCTATCGTTGTAGATGAATATGGCGGAACTGCTGGTATGCTTACAACGGAGAGCATTTTGGAGGAAATCGTCGGCGAAATTCATGACGAATTTGATAATCAGCAGCCTAACATTGTCGTTAAAGGGGATGTCACCTCTGTAGACGGCAGGATGCTAATCGAAGAAATCAACGATATGTTTAACTTGGATATTGAGGACGAAGACGTCGATACGATCGGCGGCTGGCTCTTCACGCAGCTGGAAGGCAATCCGGATAAAGGCAAGAAGATCGTAGTTGAGGATTACGCTTTTGAAGTAGCGGAGAGTGAACGGCTGCGAGTATTGCGCGTGTTTATCTACCGTGTGAAGCAGCAAACGGAACAATCCGAGCTGCAGGAACAAGAAGAGAAGGAATAAAGAAGCAGAGACCGAGGCTGACGCTTTCGATCATCATGGATGATTGAAGGCGTCGGTCTTTTTTGTTATATCGGCAACTACTATTCCCCGGGAAATCAAAATCAGATATCAACAAAATCAACAGGAACATTTACTGGGCGAATGTCATATGATTAGAAATGGAATTTGGTTACTGCTTCGGTCAGATTCGTTTAATAGGAGGAGAATGCAGGTGAATGCGATGAAGCCGACACGAGATTGGTACCCCTTCGTAGGTCCGTTCGATCCTTGCCCGCCTAAATATGTGAAGTCCTATTATGTACCGCCGAATGAATTCATTCCTTATCAGCCCATGAATTTACCGCAATTTTCACTGGCAGATGCACTCAAATTGGGGACGCTTTGGCCGGCATTATACGGCCCTTATGAGGCGAAAAGCTAGGGTGAGGGGGCAACAGGATGAATAAGCAGTTGGACGAAAACTATTATAAGAAGCTGCTTGAGCTGCAACAGCTGGATTTTGCCTTAGTTGAGTTGACCCTTTACCTCGATACGCATCCTAATGATCTGCAGGCGCTTCAGCAATTCAATCAGTTGGCGCAGCAGCGTCAGCAGTGTGCACTGCAGTTCGAGATGCAATACGGGCCGCTCATGCAATTCGGTCACAGTTACTCCAAATATCCATGGCAATGGGTCGAATGCCCATGGCCTTGGCAAGTCTAGGCGCAGATTTGCAGCTTTAGGAAGGAGAGGAGGAGATTCCATGTGGATTTATGAGAAGAAGCTCCAGTACCCCGTTCGGGTCAGCAAATGTGATCCCAGGGTGGCGGGCTACTTGGTCGAGCAGTACGGTGGGGCCGACGGAGAGCTGTCAGCGGCACTGCGGTATTTAAATCAGCGGTACTCCATCCCTAACAAGGTGATTGGCCTGCTTACGGATATTGGTACGGAGGAATTCGCCCATTTGGAAATGATCGCCACCATGATCTACAAGCTTACCAAAGATGCGACGCCAAAGCAGCTTGAAGAAGCGGGACTCGCTCCGCATTATGTGAATCACGATAACGGCCTGTTCTATAACAACGCCTCAGGTGTACCGTGGACGGCAGCCTATATTGCGACGAAGGGTGATCCACTCGCCGATTTGTATGAGGATATTGCAGCTGAGGAGAAGGCGCGTGCGACGTACCAATGGATTATCGATATGACCGACGACGTGGATTTGCAGGATGGTCTCAAATTTCTGCGTGAGCGTGAAATCGTCCATGCGATGCGTTTTAAGGAAGCGGTCGAGATGATAAAAGCCGATCAGAGCACGAAGAAAGTGTTCTAGTATCGTGTTCAATCTATGTACAAGTACGAAGCTGGCCCTCCTGCGGAGCCGGCTTTTTTTGAATTTTCTTAGGGATTTTTTGGCGAAATATAACTAGTTTTGTCAAAACCCTCATTCGACTGAAACTTTTATATTCCGCCTCGCGTTTACTAGTTACAATGTGTTTGAAGTCTGGGAAAAGCGAGGCGGAGGATGGACATACAATCGAATGTACCGACACCGAGAGAGGCAGCTATGAAACGTACTGACACTCCACTACAGCACCAAGGGACGACCAACCATGGTTTCCGAAGACGCTGGAACCGAATGATCCGTATCATGACCATCAGCGGGATGATCCTGCTGATGCTGGGCATTACCGGAATCGGTTGGCTGCTGTTGACACCGTCCGGCAGCAACTTTCGCTATCTGATGGCGGATACGCTCATTACAACGCAGCACAGGCATTGGGCGAAATATATCATCGGACAGCATGAGCTGGATGTGCGTGTACAGCAATACCAGCAGCGATTTAATGCTATGGGAGAAGAACGAGATACACACGAAATACATACACAGTCGCAACCGCAGCCGGTCGATACAGCCGTGCCGGTCAGCACACAGCCGGAAGAGAAGCCGCTCGTTGAGATCGAGGAGATTTCCGGTACAGGTTACAGCGGGTATGTTATGACGGTGAATGATCCGACGAAAATCCGCATCGGCGTTCCGGCAAAACAAGGCCGTGGTGAGCGTGTGCGCAGTATGGTAGAGCGGACCGGGGCTATAGCCGGCGTTAATGGCGGCGGCTTTGCAGATCCGAATTGGCAGGGCAATGGCTTTCAGCCAATTGGCATCGTGATGTCCGGCGGGAAGCTGTTCTATGATGATTTGGGCAAATCGAAATCAACGCAAGTCGTTGGACTTGATCGCGATGGCAAGATGGTAGCGGGCCGCTACTCGATCTCTGAGCTGGAGCAAATGGGCGTGCAGGAAGCGGTGACGTTCCAGCCCCGCATTATTGTGAACGGTAAGGGGCTTATTAAGAATGCAGCAGACGGCTGGGGAATCGCCCCGAGGACGGCGATGGGGCAGAGGGAGGATGGCGCTATTCTCTTCGTGGTCATCGACGGCAGACAGCCTGGTCATAGTATTGGCGCGAATCTGTACGATGTGCAGCAAATTATGCTGGAGCGCGGTGCGGTCATTGCAGCCAATTTAGACGGTGGGTCGTCCACTGTGCTGGTCAACGACGGTCATGTGATCAACAAACCGTCTACCAAGAGCAGCGAGGGCAGATATTTGCCTACGGCATTCCTAGTGTTCGAGCATCCGGAGCAAGCGACGATTTCGAATGTATGGAATGGCCTTGGACCGAAAGATATCGATCCCGGCAAATGGTAAATGCAGGTTGCGCGCCGGTCTTCTTTTCCAGTATGATAAAGGGCAATAATGCGAAAAGGGGATTTCTTCTTGCAGACCAACGTTACATTGGCGCGACCAGAGGCCATTATATTTGATATGGATGGTACATTGTTTGAAACGGATACGCTGCTCATCCACGTGCATGAACGTATCTTCGAAACGCTGCGGGCAGAGGGGTTGTATATGAAGCCCACTCCGCCGGTAGAGAAGCTGCTGAGCTGTCTTGGCATGCTGCTGGAGGATATCTGGCGCAAAGTGATGCCGGACGGAACTGAGGCTGCTCAGAGACGGGCTGACGAGCTGCTGCTCCAGTATGAGCTGGAGGGCTTGGAAGCCGGGGAAGGCGAGCTGTATCCGCATGTGGCGGAGACGCTGCAGTCACTTAAGGAGCAAGGGTTCAGATTGTTTGTGGCTAGCAACGGGTTGGAACGCTATGTGAAAGAGGTTGCCCGTTACAAGGGGATCGCTCCGTTGTTTGATGGTTTGTACAGTGCAGGTGAGTATGGAACAGCATCGAAGATCCATCTCGTTGCCCGGCTCATGGAGGATCACGGCGTGAAATCCGCTTGGATGGTCGGTGACCGTTCCTCCGATGTGGAAGCAGGCAAGAGCAATGGGCTAGGCGTTATTGGCTGCGCCTATGCCGTGTATGGCCGCAAGGAAGAGCTGCAGGGAGCGGATGCGCTAATCTCTGATTTCCGCGAGCTGCTTGCATTGACGCAAGTGTAGAACTAAAGGGCTGTCTCAAAAGTCGCAAGGCGACTTTTGAGACAGCCTTTTGTTTGGTTGGTGGGTGAGGTGAGCGGGGGATGTGGCGTTGGCGGGGAGGATTTCGCTACTTTGGCTTCAAAGTAGACCTCTAGGCACGCTTCATCAACGGATTTCGCTACTTTGACTCCAAAGTAGACCTCTAGGCACGCTACATCCACGGATTTCACCATTTTGGCTTCAAAGTAGACCTCTAGGCACGCTACATCCACGGATTTCGCCATTTTGGCTCCAAAGTAGCCCTCTAGGCACGCTACATCCACGGATTTCGCCACTTTGGCTCCGATGCTTGCCCTCTAGGTACACATTGTCTACATTCATTGGTACCACACATTGGCAGAAAAGCGAGGATGAAGCGCGTAGAGAGGTACTGGGTACCACACATTGGCGGAAAAGCGAGGATGAAGCGCAAAGAGAGGTACTGGGTACCGCACATTGGCGGAAAAGCGAGGATGAAGCGCAAAGAGAGGTACTGGGTACCGCTCATTGGTGGAATATCGAGGATGTAACGCAAAGAGAGGTACTGGGTACCTCTCTTTGGTTGGTCAACGATGCGGCTAAGCGGGACTTAATCCAGCGAAGGCACTTGTTTTTCTTGCTTTTCGTTCTTTTCTTGCTTCTCCTGCTTCTCTTTGCGCCGCTTCTTCTGATCGTAAAGCCAGACGGCGTATTCGAGCGGCCGGATGATGGCTTGCTTATATGTCTCGCGTTCCCCAGCCTGCGCGAATACTTCGCGAGCCGGCTTCGGATTCACTTCGAGCAGCCAGATCTGTCCTCTCCGATCGATGGCCAAATCAAGCGCGAGCTCGCATAAGCGCCCGTAGGATTCCTCGAGGTAGGCGGCTACTTTCACGCCGAAATCCTCGGCCTTCAGCCGAATATCGGCAGCTGTATCCTCGTTCCTAATCCAGTCGCTAAGCAGCGACTGCATCTTGATCGCCTGACCGCCCCCGTGCAGGTTGGAGGTAATGCTGCCGGAAGCGCCGATTCGTCCTGCGCAGCCGGTCACTTCCCATTCCCCTTTGCCGTTCTTCTGCACAAGCATCCGGTAATCATGCACACGGCCATTCGGTAGTTTAAGCTGAATGCCTTGCTGCACGAGATACCGGTTCCCTTTCAAATCCCAAGAAGCCAGCCGGCCTTGAATGCCGGTGAGTGAGGTACGCTGAGGACGAACGATACGCCGATCTTGATCTCTTCCCTGGATTAAATACTCGCCGCCTTGCTGCTTCTCGATGCGCAGAATACCTCTGCCCCCGGTTCCGTTGATTGGCTTGAGATAGATGAGCGGATACTTACGGATCATTTCCGTCAGATCGCTGGGAGTTTCGTATAGCCGTGTCATTGGGAGATGGGGGACAAAGTCATCTTCTTTGCGCATGGTACGATATACCGTCCACTTGTTGCGGAGCACCCGGTTTAAGAAGGTCAAGTGGCCGTATTTTTTGCGAAAATGGCTTAACTGGACGAAGCGATGGCTGCGCTGAATGCGGCAGCGATCATAGATCATATGGGGGAAGGAACGCCATCTGCGCGTCCAGCTTTGCGATGCGGTGTCATAGATATGGGCGTGAATTCGATGATCTGAATAGTTGACGTCCGCCGGTGTGAACACAAATACTTCAAGACCGAGCTTCTTGCCGGCCAACGTCATGCGTTGATAGATCGGTTTCTCCTCGAGCCATCCATTGTCATTCAAATAGAGCGTCAGGATGCCGAGAACCGGCTGAACCATAAGGACTCCTCCTAAAAGGTTTTGCGGTGAGCGCAAAAACTAGCATCGGAAGCATTGCCTAAGCTTAAGGTTTTACAAAGCGGTGAGGCATAGGCCTAACTTAACTTAACTCTCAAAACGCAGTGTCGGCTTGCCGGTCGGACCGGTATGCAGGCTCACAGCCTTCATACCAGCACGGAAACACATGGCCATGCTGGAGGGGTTATCCGAGGCGACTGAGCAGGTGAGAGAGCCCATGTGCTGACTGAGTGCTTTCAGCAGTGCGCTCCCGGCGCCTTGGCCGCGGAACTCCGGGGCAACGACGACGAAGCATGCGCGTTCGCCGCCTTCGGCAGCAAATGCGCACGCAGCCAGCTTCCCGCTGCTTGAAATCGCCAGCGCAATTGCAGCAGGTGCCTCGCCGGAGCGGCTGCTGGCCAGTTGAGATGCGGGAAGCTCCCGCATTTCAACCAAGGCTGCATTCGTGATGCGATCGTCGCCATTCCGGTATATGAAGCGGGTGACCTTTTCCTTCGCAGATGCCCATTGGGTCGGTGATAGCAGCTTTACCTGCACGGCAAATCACTCCTCGCTATAGACCCTTCAGCTTGAGCAAATATTGGCTGTAGTGAAAGATGCGCTCAAGCGAACGTTTGCGAATATCCGGCTCGTCGAATTTCATCGGCTTCGCGTTGGCTTCGAAGAACCAGATACTTCCAAACTGGTCCACGCCAAGATCCATCGACATTTCGGCCAATCGGCGGCCGGAGCCGCGCTCGATTTGACGAGCGATAATTAACGCAGCGTTGCGGGCCTTTACTAGCAGTTTACGTGCCTCATCTTGACCAAATACACTGACAAGCAGCTTCTCCGGATCTTCAATGCTGCCTCCGCGAGGAACATGTGTCGTAATGCTGTACGTTCCGGCGACACGTGCGCCGACGCCGGAGATGTCCCATTGTCCGCGACGATTCTTCTGTACGAGTGCACGAAGATCGAAGGAGCGCTCATTAAAGGCAGCGAGCTGAATGCCCTGCTGGGCAATGTAACGTTCCCCGCTGCTTTCTTTGATAATGCGGGTCCAAAGCTTCCCGATCGTGCCGCAATTGTAGGTCGTGCTTCCGCGATCCCCTTGTATCTTCAAGCGATAGGGAAGCGGCTTTTCCTGCTGCAGCTGGATCGTCATGATTCCTTTGCCGGCTTTGCCGCTGACCGGTTTGAGATAGAGAAATTTATGCTTCAGCATCATTTTTCCGAGTCCGCTGATTGTTAGCAGGCGGCGTGTTGCCGGAATGAACGGCTGAGTTGTCCGCGACTGCTTTAACCATTTAAACAGGCTCCATTTATTGAAGAAAGCAGGATTGAAGATCTGAATGCGGGGATGTTTGACACATGCCGCAATTTTACGTTTCACTTCGGGCTGCAGCTCATCCTCGCGGAGTGGAATTCGGTTATAGATGAGGTCGGGCAGCGGGAACTTCTGCAGCTCCCAGCTCTCTGTTGCCGTGTTGAAGGTGAAGCCGTCAAGCAGCTTGCGCTGAAACTTCAGCTGCTTGACAGTAAGGACGTAAACCGTAAAACCGAATTCGGCTCCCATTGCAATGATGTCTGCAAAATTTCCACGATTGCCGCGAAATAGCTGTATATCATCTTCGATCGTCAAGATAGCGAGAACCGGCTGCTTACGCTGAATGGAGGCGGCTTCATCTACCGCCGCCGTATCCTCGTGAATAACGAGTGCCATTAAGCTTCGCCTCCTTGCCCCGTGAACCTGCTTAAATACATGCAATGATCCAGAATATGACTTACGGAATCACGTCCTTGCGCACGCAGCGCAGGATGGCTGAAGATCGACCGACCCGGCTTGGCATTGGCTTCAAACATCCAAACCTCGCCGTCCTTGTCAATGCCGATATCAAGACCGAGTTCTCCCAGCGTATGCGGGAAGTTGCGTTCAATCGCTTCCGACAGCCTCACCGAGACATCCTTGGCTTTCGTCAAGATTTCGTCGGAGCGATCACCGAAAGCCCGGCTGAGCGCTTGTTCCGGCGTTAGCAGTTGCCCGCCGTTCTTAATATGCGTGGTGACGCTGCCGCGACCGGCCTTCTTCGCGCCGATGCCCACCGGCACCCATTTGTTGCTGCCATTCTTGTGCATATGGAAACGAAAGTCGATCGGACATCCGTCAATTTCGATTAATCGCACACCTTGCTGGCTGACATATCGACCAAGTCCGCTTCCGTGTCTTGTCTCCAGCATGCGCATCAGACTGCTGAAGTTCGTGAAGCGAAGCAGCACATTCGTATCCCCTCTGCGATATCTGGCAAAGTATCCGCGTTTGGGATGATACGTCAGTCGATAAATCCCGATGCCGAGGCTGCCGGCAGAAGGTTTATAATAAATAAATTGATGTTTCTCCAGCATTTCTTTGATTTTGTCAGCGCGTGGGTTATTGACCGATTCAGGCAGATGTTCCAGCGCTTCAACATCCTTATCGAGCAGCTTATAAACATCGGATTTATTGAAGAAGCTCCAGTTGAAGAACGGAACCCCTTTACGGATAAACTTCTCCCGCAGCGACATGATCGTAGCTGTTGTCTCGGCGATGCGGCTTGGGAGGCGGTTGTAAACGACGTCAGGGAGCGGAACGACTTTGCGGTACCAGCTTCCCGTACTGTTTAGGAAGTACCCATTAATCGTCCCTTGATTCCAATTCACGTCGCGCGGAGTAAAGGCGAAGAAATAGGCTTTGCGTTCTCCTGTTTTGAGAAGCTGCCGGATATACCCCGACCGTGCGCCAAAAGGTGAATCGGCGGAACGGCTTCCGTCTGTCAGCACGCCGATAAGCGGTCCGAGTTGAACCTCATTATCTTCGCCTTGGACATAAGAGATGCTGCCGGCTTTCGGAACCCGGATGGATTGACGAACGCCTGCGGAGAGGTAGAGGTGATGGCCTTGCCGATCGATCGACTTTACGGCAGCAGTTATGCTTTCATGACCAAGCTTAAGCTGAATGGTTTTCTTGCCGGAGAGCTTCAGTGATTTAAGGAGTGAGCCCGACAGGTAAACGATTCGATCGCTTGATGGTGAGAAGTGTACATGACAAGATGTCAAACTCATGGATGAACCTCCTGGATGTATCTCCTTTGATTTCGTCCAAACTGATAAACCGGCTGTCTGTGTGCGGCAAGCTTCATAGCGTAACGGATCGGTCGTTCAATGGCCAGCCTCGCAGCGCTTTCGTTGCCTTCCAGCGCCTTCCGTCCGGGTTTGGCATTGGCTTCAAGCAGCCAGATTCGGCCGCCTTGCTCTATGCCATAATCGATGCCAAGTTCGGCGAGCCTGCCAAAATGATTCTCCAGCGCAGCCGCCGCCCGTTCGCTGATCCAGCGAATTCGCCCGAGCAGACGTCCGGCGGTTTCGCCGTCGAACTGTTCTGTCAATGCCTCGAGAGCGTCTCCAGCGGAGCCGCCGCCATGTAAGTTGGCGGTAACGCTCCCCAGTTGCCCGGTCCGGACAGCTGCACCTGTGAACGACCAGCTGCCCGTTTCGTCCTTCTGGATTAAGACCCGAACGTCATAGGAGCGGCCGTCTTTGCCGGTGAGGGGCAGGTAAGGCTGAATGATATACGTCGTGGAAGCGACGAAGCGATTAACCCATCGGCATACGTCCTGCCAATTGTCGTGCAACACCGCAAGTGGACGGTTCTTCCGATCACGGCCGTCAATTTGCCAGCCGTCATCCCTCCGAAGCAGGCGAATGGCACCTTTTCCATGGCTGCCGGCAGAGGGTTTGAGAAATAAACCTTCGGGATATTGCTTCATCAGCTGAGTCAGAACGGCAGCTCCTTCGTACTTGTAAGTCGAAGGCAGCCAAGGCGACAGCTGCGAATCGCGTTCGAGCTCCCGATAAACGTCTAGTTTCCCGGGAAGTGCGCCATTCAGCAGTATATACGGCTTCAGGCGTTTCAGTTCCGCTAGTGCGCAGCTTGCAAGCTTATATTGGGCATTCGTCCTTGGAAGCGAACGGTCATAGAGCACATCAGGAAGCGGGAAGCTTCCTTGCTGCCACTGGCCGTGCTTCAGTATGAAGCCTTTGATCAATCGAGACGAGCCGCCTGTGACTTGGGAAGCGCAGAATAAATAGACGAACAGGCCGATAGATTGCCCAAACCGGGATAAACGGCGGCAAAATAGATCCTCGGGCATCACCGGAGGGGGATACGGACCACCGGAGCTTGAGGAGGGGACATGAGACGGTTCGCTAATCATAATACCGAGGACGCTGCTGCACGGATTCTCAGCCATTACCGCTTCCTCCTTTTCGTTAAAATTCGGCCAAATGTCTTGAATAACGCACCATATTTCGAACGGAAGGACGGATTTTATTATCCTGAAGCGGTGTATTGTCGTTCTTGGATGGCTTGGAATTCACTTCGAGCAGCCACACCCGGCCGCTGGCATCAAGCGCTAAGTCGAT
Source organism: Paenibacillus sp. J22FR21 (assembly GCF_056269135.1). Classification (NCBI taxonomy): domain Bacteria; kingdom Bacillati; phylum Bacillota; class Bacilli; order Caryophanales; family Paenibacillaceae; genus Paenibacillus; species Paenibacillus sp. J22FR21. The sequence goes on along the minus strand of NZ_JBWDNJ010000004.1, from coordinate 83,734 downwards.
CCCGAGCTCGCCGAAATGGGCGGGAATGTGAGTGTCGATCCCTTTGGCGATTTCAAGCGCTGCCCGCTGCAGCTTTCCCGGTGCTTCTTGAGCGCTTGACCCGGATAAATTGGACTTATTGACCGCTTCTTTCACTGTGCTTAGCGTACCGCCGCGTGCCAGGTTCGACACGAAATGATGGTTGCCGGCTGTTCGTGCCACAATGGAAGTCAGCGCCCATTTGCCGGTTTCATTCTTCTGTACGAGCGCTCGGAAATCGACAGGCCTTCCCATGATGTCGATCAGATGCAGCCCTTGCTGAATTTGATAGCGCACCGTTTTCATTTTGCCAGCCAGGGAAGCATAGAGCTTATCAACCCCGCCGAAATGCTGCCTGCGGGTGCCGGCAGTCGTAGCATATTGAGCCGAGTAGGAGTCGGTATCTAATCTGGAGATGCGAATGATGCCTTTGCCCAAGCTGCCGCGTACCGGCTTCAAGAAAACGGTATTGTGCTTGGAGCACATCGACTTCAGCACCTGCAAACCGCGAAGTACATGGGATTCGGGTAAATAGCGAACGAGAGCGGGATCCTTCACGAGGGCATCAAACACTTCGGCTTTATCGAGAAACTTCTCATTGAACACGACACTGTTATGACGATGCTTGGTTTCTTTGATGAAGAGCTGTACATTCGGTCGGTTTTCGAGCTTGCGCGAGGTCAGACGATTGTTAACAACATCAGGTGCAGGTACAGGTACTTTCCGCCAGCCATCGGAATAGACCCAACCTTCGAGCGTGTTGAAATTGTCTGTAATATGATCCGGTGTGAAGAAATAAACATGAGCGCCTTGCGCTTCGCAGGCGTCTACGAGTTCCTTGCAGAACATAGTGATGGTGCCAAAAGGCCGATCCCGGGCTTCGGGATCATCGCGGCTGATGAGCACGCCGATCAGCGGGCCAATCGAGAGCGTGGCATTCTCCTGCCGGTAACGGATTCGCAGTGTGGTGCTCGAGATCAGCCCCATTTTGCGGGCTAAGCTTTGCCCAATACGCATACCGTCAAACCGCTCGACCGGGACTACTTTTACATAGTGGCGGAATGCACCGAATTTCAGCATAATAGGCTGCCCTTGCGGTATTTTCCACTGTCTCAAATAAGCATCACCGAGCATAATGGCATCATCCGGCAAGATGCCTGGGCTGATCACCTGAACGGCGACTTTCGATTTCAGCATCGACGGATCTCCTTCCAAGCTGGAGGATGACGACGTGCAGCTTGCGGTCTATGGGATTTTCACACGAATTACTTTCATCATATGAGGACATCTACCCCTTGGTGATTAGCGGACATCATGAAAAGCAGGGGGGAAAGGCCCTTTTTCCGAGATACTTGACCTCTCCGCAGGTGTGCCAGCAGGAAGAGCATCTGCTAATATAGAACTAGAACAAGCCGAGCAATTGGTTGAAACAAGTAAGGGGGGCCACTGTGATAACAGGAGACAAAGGACTTGAATCGCAGACGAAACATGAGCGACTCATGCAGTATATCCAGCAGCTCGAGATTGGTACGAAACTTTCTGTACGCACGATGGCCGAGGAGCTCGGAGTCAGTGAAGGCACTGCATATAAAGCGATCAAAGAAGCGGAATCGACCGGGCTTGTCAGCACCAAAGAGCGGATAGGCACAGTCCGGATACAGCGGAAGAACCGGGAATCGCTAGATCGGTTAACGTTCGGAGAAGTACTTGATATTGTGCAAGGCGAGCTGATAGGCGGCGCGGCAGGACTCGTGAAAACACTGCATAAATTCGTCATCGGTGCGATGGAGCTCGATGCGATGGTCCGTTATATTGACGCGGGCAGTCTGCTGATTGTCGGTAACAGGCAAGGCGCACACGGCTGCGCGCTTGAGCAGGGGGCAGGCGTGTTAATCACAGGGGGATTCGGCACCAGTGAGGATATGAAAAAGCTTGCGGATGAGAAAGGATTGCCGATTATTTCCTCCAAATATGATACGTTTACCGTCGCTTCGATGATTAACCGTGCCATGTTTGACAGATTGATCCGTCAGAAGATCATGCTGGTAGAGGATATCGTCACCTACAGCCGTCCTGTTGAAACGATGAGACTCGGCGAGACGAAAGCCGATTATATTTCGCTTGCCAGCCGTGTCGGAGGGACGCGATTCCCCGTGTTGGATGATAGAGGCAGAGTCGTCGGCATCATGACCGCTAAGGATGCTGAAGGTGCACAGGATTCACAGTTCGTAGAGCGGCTGATGACGCGAAGTCCCATTACGGCTGCGCCGAACATTCCGATCGCTTCTGCGGCACATACGATGGCGGCCGAAGGAATCGACTTGCTGCCGATTGTCGATAAGAATCGTAAGCTGCTGGCGGCACTTAGCCGTAGCGAGGTGCTGGAAGCGATGCGTTATGCCGGGAAACAGAAAGAGTCAGGTGAAACCTTCGATGAGTTGATCGGAGCGGGCTTTGAGAAGAAAGAAAGCGAGCATGGAGGGGAATGGCTGTACGAGGGACGCATTACGCCGCAGATGTCCGGAACATTCGGTACGATCTCCGAAGGCGTATTGGTTACACTCATGAATCAGGCGGCACGAGGATTAATCCGGGAGTTAGGAAAGCGGGATTATGTCATTGAAAGCATGACGACGTACTTCGTAAGACCCGTCCAGCTGGAAAGTGAAGTGGTCATCATGCCGAATTTACTGGAGATGAGCCGCAAGAGCGCCAAGCTCGAAATTGAGTTGAAAGACCCCGGCGGCCTTGCTGCCAAAGCGCTGCTGACGGCGCAGCTGATCGATCCGTATTAACCTTTCATCGAGCGGTAAACGCTGCCGTTGCGAAGTCCTGCGAACAGGTTGAACAGTCCCAGAACGATAAACAGAGCGCCGATGATGACTTTTACCGTGGAGCCGCTGTAAGCAAGCATCATAAACAAAGCGATGAAGATTAGCATGACGCCCATACTTATGTTCATCCGTGCAGCGTTTATACCTCTTACACGCGTGTCGGTAGAACGGCGTGCCTGGAAGCTGAAATAAACCGAGAGCAGCGATGTGCCGCAAATGATAATAACGATCGCCCAATGTAATGCATTGACCATAGTAAAACAAGCATCTCCTTCTTAGCTGTGCAGCTTTCAATATGTGCCTTATTGTACCATGAATTGCAGCTGCAAGTGAAACGGATGGGACGAGGTAGAATCAATTAATCTGTCGCTGATTGAGCGCGGCTTTGAACCACACTTGAAGCACGTTATCGACAACGAGCATCGTACGAATTTGAACGACAAACTCCTTGCCTTCCACCGCGTAAATTTTGCGGTCAAGCAGGTCCCAGGAGAGCTCGGCGTTTGAATTGATTTTGTAAATACTGGTGCCGACGAACACGGACAAGTCTGCCTTCAGCTTTGATTTGAGCGCTTTTTTGTCTTGTTCATTCGCGATGACGGCTCCATCACCGTTTTTATTATCCAGCAGAATCGGCTGAACACTCTGAATGACGGTATGCTGGTCTTTAAATTTATTCAGTTTCTCGATTCGATCCTCATAGTCAATCAGCTTATCCTCAAGCGCCGTATTACTGTTGCGCAACGCGTTAAAGTTCATGAAGAAGATGGCGTGGTAGATCATCGCGCCTATTATGGACCCCAGCACAATATAAGCAGCTGCTTGCATCAGCCTCGTAAAACGTTCAAAAGGCGGTACCCTCATCGGTCAGACCGCCCCTCTGCATAACCACCGAACAAGTTCAGTTCCCATATGCGCACCGAGAAAAGCACATAGGATATACGCAATTTGCAGCACCACCGGTGAGAGATGCCCTTCGATCATATTGCTTTCAATGACACGCATCGGGTCTATCGTTCCGCCAACGGCCGCTACGAGAGCCCATATTTTCAGCCTTGACGCGGTTTCCAGCATAATGGCTGCCGGTGCTGCCAATACGAAGACAGATCCGATGCCTGCCAGCATGGAGCCGCCGAATACAACGCCGAAGGCAATGAAGAAATCTATCGTGGCTTTGGATAAGAAGGAGTCCATTTGTAACGTCCACCCTTCCTGTAGAATGAGAGGGCGTCATGCTCGTCCCCTAGTCCATTCTATGGGCGAGGAGGGCTTCAATATGATAAACTAGTATAAAATGATGCTTCGATAGAAAGAAAGAAGGAATAGCGATGAGCGGCGGACAAGACTTTGTACATTTACACGTTCATAGCGAATTCAGCCTGCTCGATGGGGCTGCAAGAATTCGGGATCTTGTGGATCAAGCGGCCGCGCTTGGCATGAAGGCGCTGGCACTTACGGACCATGGCGTCATGTACGGCGCCGTTCCGTTCTATAAAGCCTGCAAGGCACAAGGAATCAACCCTATTATCGGCTGCGAGGTTTATTTAACGACAGGCTCTCGCTTCGAGAAGGGCACTCGCAAAGATAACCCGATTTATCATCTCATCCTGCTGGCCAAGAATGAGACCGGCTATCGCAACTTGATGAAGCTGAGTTCGATCGGACATTTGGAAGGCTTCCACTACAAGCCGCGTATCGACTTTGAATCGCTCTCGCAGCACGCTGAGGGTCTTATTTGTCTTAGCTCCTGTTTGGGGAGCGAGATTGCCCAGCATTTGCTGCATGACCGAACGGAGCATGCGCTTCGATCTGCGAATAGGTACCGTGATATCTTTGGCGACGACTTCTACTTGGAGCTGCAAGATCACGGCATGCTGGAGCAGAAGAAGGTGCTGCAGGCGACGCTTGCGCTTGCGCAGGAGACGGGCATCAAGACCGTTGCGACAAACGATGTTCATTACTTGAAGTCGACGGATGCGGCGGTACAGGATGTGCTGATCTGCATTGGCACGGGCAAAACAATCGAAGATGACGATAGGCTGCAAATGCTGACGGATCAGATGTATTTGAAGAGCGCGGATGAGATGACGATGCTGTTCCGCCAGGCGCCTGATGCGGTTGCTCGCACGGTTGAAATTGCGGAGAAATGCCATCTGGAGCTAACGTTTGGCCGAGCGCTGCTTCCATCGTTCAGTCCGATTCCGACGGGGATGTCGTCTTCGGCTTATTTGGCCGCTTTATGCCATGAAGGATTGGAAGCACGCTACGCCGGAAATTCGGACTGGGCCGAAGATTCGCGAGCGAAGGTGCATGCGGTGACGAGGTTGGAATATGAGCTGGGTGTCATTGATAAAATGGGCTTCAGCGACTATTTCCTCATCGTCTGGGATTTCATCCGTTTTGCCCATGAACAGGGGATTCGGACCGGTCCGGGGAGGGGGTCCTCTGCCGGCAGCTTGGTCGCCTACACACTGAATATCACCGACGTAGACCCGATTAGATATAAGCTGTTGTTCGAACGATTCCTGAACCCGGAACGGATTTCGATGCCCGATATCGATATTGATTTTAATGACGAGCGCCGCGATGAAGTGATTGGTTATGTCTCTGCCAAATACGGCGAGGAGCATGTGGCACAGATCATTACGTTCGGAACGATGGCGGCCAAAGCTGCCGTGCGAGACGTCGGCCGCGCAATGGCCGTTCCTTTCGCCGAAGTGGATCGGGCTGCGAAGCTCATCCCGAATCAGCTTGGCATCTCGCTGGAAGAAGCGCTGCGGATGAGTGCGGAGCTTCGCGAGGCGACTGAGCGCCAGCCGAAGACCGGCGATTTGCTGCGGATGGCCTTGAAGGTGGAAGGAATGCCGCGCCATGCTTCGACGCATGCCGCCGGAGTTGTCATTTCCGGCGAGCCCTTGACGCATTATGTGCCGCTTCAAGCAGGCAGCGAGCGTACGGCGTTAACCCAGTATTCGATGGAACATCTGGAATCCGTTGGATTGCTGAAGATGGACTTTCTCGGTCTGCGTACGCTGTCTATTCTTGAACGAACGCTCAATTGGGTGAAGGAGCAGCAGGGCATTACGGTCGATTTTCGATTTATTTCCGATCAGGACCCGGCAACTTACGAGATGCTCACGCGCGGTGAAACAACGGGGATTTTCCAATTGGAGTCCGCCGGAGTTCGCCGAGTGCTCAAGGAGCTGAAGCCGACGCAATTCGAAGACATCGTCTCCGTACTTGCGCTTTACCGGCCGGGCCCTATGGAGTTTATACCCAAATTCATTCAAGGCAAGCACGGACATGTGGAGGTCGAATATCCGCATCCGTCGCTTGAGCCGATTCTGGCTGATACCTATGGGATCATCGTGTATCAAGAGCAGATCATGCAGATTGCCTCGTCAATGGCGGGTTTCTCATTGGGAGAAGCGGATCTGCTCCGTCGTGCCGTATCCAAGAAGAAGCGAGAAGTGTTGGATGAACAGCGCGCTCATTTCGTGGAGGGAAGCTTAAGCCAAGGGTACGAGAAGTCGGACGCCAATGCGGTTTATGACATGATTGTCCGTTTCGCCGATTATGGTTTCCCGCGTGCGCATGCCGCGGCCTATGGCGTATTGGCGTTTCAGACGGCTTGGCTGAAGGCGAATCATCCCGTTCCGTTTATGGCTTCTATGCTGGCATCCGTGACGGGAAGTCAGCGCAAGACGGCCGAATATGTGGATGAATGTCGCCGAATGGGCATTGCCGTTCTGCCGCCTGATGTAAACGAGAGCAGCGTGACGTTCACGCCGGTTAACGGGGCGGTGCGCTTTGGTTTGGCGTCGATCAAGAACGTCGGCACGCAGGCGATCGATTCATTGCTGAAGGAACGTGCGGAACGTCCGTTTGACAGCTTGCTTGATCTGTGCCGAAGAGTCGACCTGCGCGTCGTGAACAAACGGGTGCTGGAGTCGTTGATTCAAGCAGGCGCTTGCGATTCCTTGGCCGGTCATCGCGCACAGCTGATCGCGGTGCTGGATGAGACGGTCGATGCCGCGCTGAAGTGGCGCAAGGAACGCGAAGAATTGCAAATCGAACTGTTCGGCTTCGACGAGGTGCAGAACTGGGATATCGAAATGCCTGAAGTACGACCGTTTACGACGGGGCAGCTGCTTGCACTGGAGCGGGAGCTGCTCGGCATGTATCTGTCTGGTCATCCCCTCGACGACCATAAGGAATTGCTGGAAGAATTGCCGCTCGATCGTCTTGTTGACCTAACCGAAGCGCCGGAAGGTTCCTTCGCAGTCATAGCCGCGATGGTGGTGTCGGTGAAGCCGTTTACGACGCGCAAAGGTCAACAGATGGCTTTTCTGGAAATCGAGGATCGGATTATGCGCGTGGAAGCTGTTGCTTTTCCGACGATTTGGCAGCGGCACTCGGGATTGCTCGATCCCGGCAGCTTGGTTCTCGTCCTCGCAAATGTGCAGCATCAGGACGAGGATTATAAGCTGCTGATCGAGGATGTCGCTTTGCTCGGCGGCGGCGGACCGGGGCAGGATGCCGCCTCGCAGGTGCAGCGCCTGCAGCGGCAAGCGCGCAGCAAGGCCGCGCGAACTGCCGGCGGCGGCAATTCAGGCCCGGCCGAACGCAAAGGCGGCGCGTCAGCTGGCTCTGGATCGCAGCCGGCATCGACGACGCTGCCTGCGAAGGCAACGGCATCGGCAGGTTCTGCGGCAAAGGGAGAGGAGAAGCCGGTGGCTTCTGCGAAGAACCAAGCATCGGCGGAGCATACCCCGGCCAATGTCTCATCCGCAGCGCAAGCCGGCTCAGCTAAGTCATCTGTGCCGGCGAAACGCCCGCAGCGTCTCTATATCAAGATCGTTGCCGGACGCGAGGATTCCTCAGCGCTTGAGAAGCTGAAGGCACTGCTCGGAGGCAGCGCAGGTACCTATGAGACGGTGCTGTTCTATGAGCGAGAAGGCCGTACTGTCGCCCTAAGCGATGCATTCCGAATTAAGCCTTCACCGCAGCTGCTGCAGCAGATCGAGTCGATTTTTGGTAAAGGCTCAGCGGTCGTGAAATAATAATGGACAGGAATAATCGTTTCGTAAAGCCAGGCACAAGTTGCCTAACGGCTGCATACATTTAGGAGACACAGAGCGCTATTGTTGGCTCTGCATTTCGCCGCTTGTGCGGACTGACGTTTGGTCAGCTGACGATGGTTGTTGGCCGCTGGCGCTCCGCCCGATTCGTACAAGCCGATGCGGGGGGAATGAACAGTGTCGTCCGACATGGAAAAATGGCTTAACAGACGTGGTGTTACAGTCGGTGATGTTGCGGATATCGTATTTTCGCTGCAGCGTCCTTATAATCCGGATCTCACTCACCAAGAATGCGAAGAGAGTGTGCATACGGTTCTTAATAAACGAGAGGTGCAGTATGTACTGTTTACAGGCATTGCCCTCGATGAGTTAGCGGAGCGCAAACTGCTGCCAGAGCCGCTTCAGGCGATCATGGAGGCTGATGAATCCCTTTACGGCGTGGACGAAACGCTGGCTCTTGGCATCACGAACGTGTATGGGATGATCGGACTCACAAGCTTTGGCTACTTGGACAAAGTAAAGCCGGGCATCATTCGCAAATTGAACGAGAAAGGCAAGCATGTGCATGTCTTCCTAGACGATCTGGTAGCCGGGCTGGCTGCCGCGGCATCCGCACGCATTGCACATCAGGATCCGAAGGCTAATCGGTACGAAATTGACGATAGTCCTTAATCAGTAAGGGTTCTCTTAGACTCTCTTAGGGGTTCAAACTCGCTTCCAGCCTTGTGGCGTTGCGGTGAAAACTAAACATATGGTATCATTATGACATCATATGCCCAGATAACGTGTGTTTATATTGCGGCCAATGCGTTTACATGTACGCGCAGATGATCTTTTATCAATGCTCAGGAGGTTCCTTCATGTGGACGGTTATCTACATCGCGCCGACGGCAAAAATTGCGGAGAGCATTAAAAACCGGCTGACCCAAGAAGGGTTTCTCGTAAAGATCAGACCGATTAATGTTTCTAAGCAACAGTACGAAATATTGGTCCCATCTGGCGAACTGGAAGAAGTGCAGGAAGTGTTAAACAACATTCTCAACTCGCAACGTTAATTCCAATTACGGCGTACCCACTTGCGGGCCATGCAAAAAAAACTATTGCGTACCTAACGCACAGCGTGTAAATTCAGAACTGTTGTGTTTACAGAGGTACATTCTAAACTACCGCATACTCATAAGCGCAACGATTACTTTAAAACTTTGCGCCCCCAAAGAGGTGTCTTTTGTGTTCAAGGACTTATTTCATAAAAAGAAATATGCCACAATTCCTTCGGGCCAGCCGAGAACGAAGCCGGATATTCCGGAAGGCTTAATGTCCAAATGTCCGAAGTGCGGCAATATTCAATTCAGCAAAGAAGTCGAGAAAAACTTAAAAGTATGCCCGGGCTGCGGCCATCATTTCCGGCTGAACGCTTGGGAACGAATCGCCATTACGCTCGATGAAGGGCGTTTGGTTGAGTATGATGCGGATCTGGAGTCGGTTGATCCGCTTCCTTTCCCGGGTTATGCAAACAAGCTGGAAGCTCAGAAGAAGAGCTCCGGTCTTAAAGATGCAGTTGTTACAGGAGAGGGGACGATCGGCGGATTGCCGGTCGTCGCCGCTTTCATGAGCTTTGATTTCTTTGCAGGAAGCATGGGTTCTGTCGTCGGTGAGAAAATCACGCGTGCGATTGAACAAGCCCATGCCAAGAAGCTGCCGATGCTCATCTTCTCCACATCAAGCGGCGCGCGGATGCAAGAAAGTATTCTTAGTTTGATGCAAATGGCCAAAACAAGCGCGGCACTGGCAAAGTTCCAAGGCGACGGCGGTCTGTACATTTCCATTATGACCGATCCTACCACAGGCGGCGTCTCCGCAAGCTTTGCGATGCTTGGCGACTTTAATTTGGCCGAGCCCGGTGCTCTCGTCGGTTTTGCCGGTCGAGTGGTTATCGAGCAGACGATTCGTCAGAAGCTGCCGGATAATTTCCAAACCGCAGAATTCAATTTGCAGCATGGACAGCTTGATAAAGTTGTTCATCGTAAAGAAATGAAAGCAACATTAGCTAAATTGCTTGATATGCATTCGGTAAAGGGGGAAATTATCAATGGCGGGTGAGCTGCCGTTTGAGAAGCCGCTTAACGAGCTGCAGAAGAAGATCGAAGAGCTGAAGAAATTCGGGCAAGAGTCAGGCATTGATTTCAGCGATGAAATCTGCCGGCTGGAGGACCGTTGTAAACAGTTGCAGGAAGAGCTGTATGATGAATTGACGCCGGCGCAGAAGATGCACTTGGCGCGTCATCATGGCCGACCAACCTCTCTGGATTACATAGGGATGATTTTCACCGATTTCATCGAGCTTCACGGAGATCGTCTGTTTGCAGATGATCTTGCTATTGTGGGAGGACTTGCTAAGCTGAACGGCGTACCGGTTACGGTAATCGGCCATCAGCGCGGTAAAGATACGAAGGACAATATTGCCCGTTTCTTCGGCAGTCCGCATCCGGAAGGGTTCCGCAAAGCATTGAGACTCATGCAGCAGGCGAATAAATTCGGTCGTCCTATTGTAACCTTGATCGATACGAAAGGCGCATATCCCGGGAATACGGCGGAGGAGCGCGGTCAATCCGAAGCAATTGCTCGTAATCTTCGTGAAATGGCCATGTTCGGCGTGCCGATTATTTGCGTGGTTATCGGGGAAGGCGGAAGCGGCGGGGCTTTGGCACTTGGTGTCGGTAACCGCGTGCTTATGCTGGAGAATGCGATTTACTCGGTAATTTCGCCAAACGGCGCAGCATCCATCCTATGGAAAGATGCTTCGCGTGCGGATGAAGCGGCTGCAGTAATGAGAATAACAGCAGATGATCTGCTTGAGTTCGGTATCGTGGAAGAGATTATCAAGGAGCCGCAAGGTGGGGCGCATCGCGACCTGGCTGAGCAGTCCGAGACGATTAAAGAAGCGATCTGGCGCCATCTTGGCGAGCTGTCCAAGCTTTCCTCAGAGGAGCTTGTCGTAGATCGTTACAATAAATTCCGCAAAATCGGTCAATTCCATGCTCCTGAGCCGGAAGCTGACCTGATTTTGAACGAGATCGAATCAGCGCAAGTATAGAGAATAGCAACTTAAATGTGAACGTATCAGACGGAGGATGGAATTTACTTATGCGTAAAACGAAGATCGTATGTACGATTGGCCCATCCAGCGAATCGCTGGAAAACACGAAGAAACTAATCAATGCCGGCATGAATGTCGCTCGTCTTAACTTCTCGCACGGCGACTTTGAAGAGCACGGCAACCGAATCAAGAACATCCGTCAAGCATGTTCCGAGCTTGGCACAACCGTAGCAATCCTGCTGGATACGAAAGGTCCGGAAATTCGCCTCGGCAAACTGAAAGAAGAGCCGATTGAACTGAATCAAGGCGAAACGATTACACTTACTACCGAAGAAATTCTTGGTGACAAGAACCGTATTCCTGTAACGTATGCGAACCTTCCTGCAGATGTTGAAGTGGGTTCCACCATTCTAATCGATGACGGTTTAATCGGTCTTACGGTTGAAGAAGTGCAAGGCACTGAAATCCTTTGCCGTATCGTAAACAGCGGTCCGATCAAGAGCAAGAAAGGCGTTAACGTTCCGGGCGTACATATTTCCCTGCCTGGTATTACGGAGAAGGACGCTAACGATATCGTATTCGGTATCGAGCAAGGCATTGATTTCATTGCCGCATCTTTCGTTCGTAAAGCGACTGACGTTCTTGAAATTCGCGAATTGCTTGAGAAGCATGGTGCGAGTCACATCCAAATCATTTCCAAAATCGAGAACCAGCAAGGCGTGGACAACCTCGATGAAATTCTTGAAGTATCCGACGGTCTAATGGTTGCGCGTGGCGACCTTGGCGTAGAAATTCCGGCTGAAGAAGTACCTTTGGTTCAGAAGCAAATGATTCAGAAATGTAACCGCGCAGGCAAACCGGTAATCACGGCTACACAAATGCTGGATTCCATGCAGCGCAACCCGCGTCCGACTCGTGCGGAAGCGAGTGACGTAGCGAATGCGATTTTTGACGGTACGGATGCAATCATGCTTTCCGGGGAGACAGCTGCCGGTAAATATCCGGTAGAATCCGTTCAAACGATGTCCCGTATTGCCGTGCGTGCGGAATCGGCGCTTGATTACCGTGAGATCTTCACGAAACAAGCAAGAGCACAACAAACGACAGTAACAGAAGCGATCAGCCAAGCAGTTGCGAACTCCGCACTTGATTTGGACGCGAAAGCGATCATCACTTCGACTGAGAGCGGTTATACGGCGCGTATGGTCTCCAAATACCGTCCGAAATCGCCAATCGTGGCAGTTACGCCGCAAGAGCAAGTCATGCGCCGTCTGGCGCTCATCTGGGGGATTATCCCGGTTCTTGGCACACCTGCCGAAACAACAGATGAAATGTTCGATATCGCTGTACAAGGCGGAATCAACTCCGGAATCGTGAAGCTTGGTGATACGGTTATCATTACAGCTGGTGTTCCGGTTGGACGTTCCGGTTCGACGAACCTGATCAAGATTCATACAATCGGTGAAATGATTGCCAAAGGTCAAGGGATCGGCAGCCAAAGCGCTACTGGTAAAGTGGTTGTAGCACGTACTCCGCAAGAGGCGATCGCTAAGACAACTGAAGGCTCCATTCTCGTGACAGTTTCCACTGACAGAGAGTACATGCCTGCGATTCAGAAGGCCGCAGCAGTCATTACAGAGCAAGGCGGCATCACTAGCCACGCGGCGATTGTCGCGCTTAACCTTGGAATCCCTGTAATTCTTGGCGTTCAGAACGCACTTGAGCTTCTGCAAGACGGTTCCGAAGTAACGGTTTACGCTGAAGTTGGCGTTATCTACTCGGGTCAAGCTAAAGTAATGTAAGGTTTGTTGTTTGAGGGAAGCGATGGTGCGCAAGCACCGTCGCTTTTTGGCTATACGGTGCCTAACGGCTTTGATAATGCACAATAATCTGACTTGCCGCTAATAGCTCTATAGATTACGGGATAAAGGATTGATCGAAGCATGACAGAAGCAGACAAAGAGAACACTCTCTGGCATTTGCATCCCCTTCGTGTTCGGTATCAGGAAACGGACCAGATGGGCGTAGTGTTCCATGGGAACTATGTGACATGGTTTGAAATTGGACGTACTGAGCTTGTTCGGGCTTTGGGGATGACCTATGAAACGGTTGAGAAGCAAGGCTTACTGCTGCCGGTCGTTGACTTGGACTGCTCCTATGTATCGCCGGCTCGGTATGATAATAACATCATCATCTGTACGCGTTTAGAACAATTTTCACCCATTCGTGTATCTTTTCGTTCGGAGATTCGCCTTGTCGAAGATACGGAACACATATCGCTAGGTTGGTTTCAAGGTGCTGAGCCGCCGGGGAAGCTGCTTGTACGAGGCGGGACTCGGCATGTGTGGGTAAACCGGGATTGGCGGCCTTCGAGGCTGGATAAGCTGCTTCCTGAGCTTTACAGCATGATGCAGGCTGTTGCAGATGGAAACATGCCGCACAAGGAAGAGGGAGGCTGCTAATATGCTGAAATGGATTATCGCCGCAATTATTATCGTTCCCGCCATCGAGATGTGGGGCATTATAAAGATGGGTCACTTCATCGGAGGATGGTCAACCTTCGGCCTCATACTGATCACCAGTTTCGCAGGAGCGCAGTTAGCCAGAAGCGAAGGTCGCAAAGCATTCATGGATGTCCAAGCCCAACTCCAAAGCGGCAGGCCTCCTGGCCATGCCATGCTAAACGGCATCTGTGTACTCATCGGTGGGTTGCTGCTGCTCATGCCGGGTTTCTTCACCGACATCATCGGCGTTACCTTGCTTCTCCCATTCACCCGCCCCTTCTACCGCTTACTCATGCTTCGCTGGCTAGAAAAGAAGCTCCGCAACGGTTCATTAACGATTCGAAGAAGGTAAACTCCCGCTAGCCGCTTTTAGGCTTGAAAAAACAGCTTGGCCGTTTCCATTGGAGCGCCAAAGCGAGTACGGGGAGCAATGTAACTAGGGAGCTGCCAAGTAGCATCAACCGCCAACCTGTAACGGTTGTGACAGTGGTTAAATAGCCCCAAAAACGGTTTTTAATATTCTAACGGTTGCAGGCGAGCTTATTTGGACATTTTCCGATAAAAATCATCAACTATGCAGTGGATAGCGATGCTCACAACCGTTAGCCCTTTAAAAGGTGTACATTTCTTGAAATAGCCACTCTGACAACCGTTAGCCGCCGCTCAAGGCCGGTGTAATTGCTCACAGGCAACTCGAACAAGAAACCCGGCGTTATAAAAAACGGCGGGTTTCTCTTCAGGCATGGCCAATAGGCCAAGCTTCTTTTCCGTTGGAGCACCAAAACCAAAAGCGTGTCCCGGAGGGACGAAAGCGAGTACTGGGCACGTAGCAACTAGGGAGCTGCCCAGTAACTGTCACCGCCAACCTTCCGGGTGTCCAGAGGGACGGGTCCCTCGGGGTCCCCCTTCTAGGGGGATTTAGGGGGTCTCTAAGGTAGGGGGTCTCTTCGGAATTAGCAGGTCTCTTAGAAATTTAGTATGTGAATTAGATTTTTAATGTCCAAACAGCGGGGTCCTAGGGGATGCTCCCCCTACTTCGGCTTTGGCCCACGAACCACAAACCAATACAAATCCCGAAACACATTCGCTCTATGTATAGCGGTCAAGATAACGAGTGAAACCGGCCCGATAATCAGTCCGAGTACGCCGAACAGCTTGAGGCCAACGAACATCGCAATGAGTGTCGGCAATGGATCGAGACCGACGCTCGTCGCAAGCACCTTCGGCTCAATCATTTGCCTTGCAACGAGGATGACGCCGTATAGAATCGATAAACTGATTCCGAGCGATACATCTCCATAAATGAATGTATAGGCGATCCAAGGTACCATAGCGGCTCCGACACCGAGATAAGGGAGCAGGTCGACAAGCCCGATCAGCATACCGATCGTGACCGCGTAGTCGACTCCAATGATAAGCAGACCAACGGTTACTACAATGGCTGTGATGGAAATCATTATAAACTGTGCACGTACATACCCAAACAGGGCTTTTTGCAAATCGACCCATACGATGGATATGGACTTGCGGAGTTCGGCGGGAAACCAATGGGACATGCGTCTGACATGCTGGCTCCAGTCTTTGCTTATAAAGAAAGCCGCAAGCAGAACGACGACCATGATGGTGGCTACATTCGGCAACGATGTAATGATGCTAACGATCCCGTTTAAGAAATAGGTTATAATATTGGTACTCGTTTGTGCCAATAAATTAGCCGTATCGTTGATCTTTGAATTAATCGTTTCTTGATAATTTGGATTATCTTGGTAGAATGCGTTTAGCTTCTCGATCAGGTTCTGAATCTCCGGGGAAGCGACAATGATTTCGAACTGATCGCGCCACCAGTCAATGGAGCTGCTGAGCGATTTGGACAAGTGAATGATTTCCACCACGATTCGTGTCACGAGCGCGGAAACGATGGTCACCATGGCGGCAACGAAAACCAAGAGCGTGAACGTAACCCCAATCCAGCGAGGTACCTTAAGTCTCCTTTGCAGAAGATTAACAATGGGATTTATGGCGTAAGCAAGCAGCCATCCCAGCAGAAACGGATACACAAGCGGAGTTACATATACGACAGCAAGCACGAATGCTACTAATCCGGCAACGAGCAGTAAAATGCGCCAGATACGCTTCCATATGATACGGTCCATACAGCGATCACTCCTTCAGATGTGAAACAGGAAAAACGTTCCTCTATTTATTGTATAATTGTAGCATAGGCGATATTTCGATGTTTATCAAAAAAAAATTTAGTCATAAAGTCTCGTCTTTTACATGGCGTTTACAATAGTTTAATAAGGAAGAAACAAACAAACTACATAATTGGAGTAATCGACAAGCAGGAGGATCCGGAATGAATAAAACGATATCACCGTATGTAAACCGCGATTTAAGCTGGGTCGAATTTAATCGAAGAGTGCTGGAAGAAGCGCAGGACCCCGATAATCCGCTGCTCGAGCGAGCCAAATTTCTGGCAATTGTCTCAAGCAACTTGGATGAATTTATGAGCGTGCGCGTTGCAGGCATTCAAGATCAAATGAAAGCAGGCTATACGAAGCGGGATTTCACTGGCTATACACCTGCCGGCTTGTGGAAGCGATTAATGAAACGTACGAATCAAATGGTTGCGGATCAATACCGCACGTACCGCGAAGTAATGCGCGGCTTGGCTAAGGAAGGCATTTGCTTCCGTCCCATAGAAGAATTAAATGCACAGCAGCTCAAGGCTGTAGATGAATATTTTTATGATATTGTGTTTCCGGTGCTGACGCCAATGGCGGTGGACCAAAGCCGTCCGTTCCCGTTGCTGCATACGAAGGAGCTCTATTTGTCCGTTATTCTGGGACGAGAGAATATGCCGGAGGAAGAAGAGCCTTTCTTTGCGATCGTTCAAGTGCCTTCGATCCTGCAGCGGTTTATTTCTGTACCGGGACGGGTTAACAGCAAGAAGAATGAATTCGTGCTTCTTGAAGAGCTGATTGAACGACATATCAACACCCTGTTTAACGGTTATACGACGATAGCGGTTGATCCGTTTCGTTTAACGCGTAATGCCGATCTTACGCTGAACGAAGAAGGCGCCGAGGACTTGCTCGAGGAAATCGAGAAGGAGCTTCGCCGCCGCAGATGGGGACTTCCGGTTCGTTTGGAATATGGGAAGGGTATACACCCTTATGCCCTTCAAATGCTGAAGGAAGAGCTTGAGCAGGGGGAAAATGTATTTGAAATCGACGGGCCGCTCGACCTGAGTTTTCTGATGCGCTTTGCCAATTCGCTGTCGTCGAGCTATGAATCGTTGTTGTTTGAACGGATTGAGCCGGTTTACCCCCAAGAGTTTGAACATTCGGATGATATCTTCTCCGTAATCCGGCAGGAGGATGTGCTTCTGTACCATCCATATGAGTCGTTTGAGGCGGTAAGTGATTTTGTAGCGGAAGCTGCTGAGGATCCCGATGTGCTTGCTATCAAAATGACGTTGTACAGGGTCAGCGGTCAATCCGCGCTTGTTCAGGCGCTCGCTATGGCGGCTGAGTCCGGCAAGCAGGTAACGGTGGTCGTGGAGCTTAAAGCACGGTTTGACGAGGAGCGTAATATTGCATGGGCGAGGCAGCTTGAGAAAGCGGGCTGTCATGTCGTATATGGCCTAGTCGGATTGAAGACACATGCCAAGATCACGCTCGTGGTGCGCAGGGAACAAGGCATGCTTCGCCGATACGTGCACGTCGGTACGGGTAACTATAATGACAGTACGGCCAAACTGTACACAGACATCGGACTGTTTACATCTCATCCGATTATCGGTGCCGATGCATCGGCATTGTTTAACGAGGTAACAGGGTATTCGTCTCCTTACGAATGGAAAGCATTCGGCGTCGCTCCGTCTGACCTGAAGGAGAAGCTGTTCGATTTGATTGATCGCGAGATCGCCCATGCTGCAGCAGGCAAACCCGCTCATATCATTGCAAAAATGAACAGTCTATCCCATCAAGAGATGATCGATAAGCTGCATGAGGCGTCGCAGGCCGGTGTGAAAATTGAGCTGATTATTCGCGGCGTATGCTGTCTAAGACCGGGCGTACCCGGCCAAAGCAGCAATATCCGAGTAATTAGTATCGTTGACCGGTTCTTAGAGCATTCGCGGATCATTTATTTCCATAACGGGGGCGAAGAGGAGCTGTACTTGTCCAGTGCAGACTGGATGACGCGAAACTTAACCCGTCGAATCGAATTGATGTGTCCTGTATTTGATGCGAGATTGCGCAAAAATTTATTCAATGTGCTGCGTCTTAACTTGGATGACAACAAAAAGGCCCGCGAGCTCCAACCAAGTGGAAACTACGAGCCTGTTCAGAATGATCTTCCGGTTCTGCGAAGTCAATTTCAAGCGAAAAACATTCGCAAATGGAAAACTTATCGGTAATCCGGCGTATGGAGGACGGGAATTAATCCCCATACCTTCTTGAAGTCACCGGCGAGCGCGTCGACTTCTTTCCGTTCAACGGTAAGCATGCCTTCGGCGCGAACAGCGCGCAGATGAAGCTTCCCGCCGGCAATCTCAATCAGGAGCTTGCCGATGGCTTGGGTTTCACTGCGATCGAGTGCGATGGCCAGCTGCAGCAAGGTACCCAGCTGACAAATGTGGTTGATATCTTCTTCGCCAAGCATCGGTTTATAGGCTGCAGCAATTTGCTTGACTCGATTCTTTCCTTTGAAAGAAGCAATGGATGCGCATATAAGCAGCTCTAAATGCGATAGTCCGTTAATATGCGAATTGATCATCAGATAAAACGTATGCTTACGATAATCGTAGTAATCGATGCTGGCTCCGATTCGGTGAAGTATCGAAGCAACATCAATCAGCTGCCGCGCCTGGACCGGATTTCGCACCTGCGATTGCAGCGCATCCATCAAGCTAAGCACAATGCGATTGACCTGTGAGGTATGCTGCGTCGGCGCCTCGGGATGCAGGGCAGCCAGATTGTTGACGCTGTACGTAAGGACGTCATCCAGCCTTGGACGCTCTGGGAAGCGAGTAGCGTAGAAGAGACCATCGCGCAGGCCTGCCCCGCAAACGATATAATGCGAGGCGCCTATGAGCCGATAAATCGTACGCAAGATGGCAATGCCGGGGACGATGATATCGACCCTGTCCTTCGACAAGCCGGGTAATTTACTGCGCTTATCAAGAGGCTCCTTACGCAGCAGTTCAAATAAACTGTCCGTCGATTGTGCCAATAATGGGTAGTTGTTAGTACTCTCGAACGGGTACTTTGTATGGGCCTGATGTACCTTGCCGAGTGCTCGTACAGTGCCTCCGACTCCAATTAGCGGGTTTCCCGGACTCGATTTAAGCCATGTTTCACGTTCAACATATTCGGTTACATACTGCTCGAGCTCTCGTAGTTGCTGGTCGGATAACATACCTCCCTTTGCAAAGCGGCGAGTCATGCTGACGCAGCCGAAAGGGAACGAAACGGCTTGTACGAGTGTGCGATTCTTAAATAGCGAAACTTCCGTGCTTCCGCCGCCGATGTCGATGAGGAAGCCGTCTTGGATGTCCATGGAATTGATCATGCCCAGAAAGCCGTACCCGGCTTCTTCTTCGCCTGACAGCAATTCTATGGGCAGCCCTGTTTTCGCTTCGATTTGGTGCAGCACTTCACTTCGGTTCGATGCGTTGCGAATAGCAGCGGTTGCTACAGCGCGAATAAGTCCTGTACGATGATGCGCACAAATTAATCGAAAGTGATTAATCATATCTACAAGCTCGTCGATCGTGCCGGAAGGCAGTGCGCCTTCATCATCCAATTGATCGCTGAGACGGGCTGCACGTTTGCTTCCGTCGATGACGCGATGAGCGCCGCCGGAAGTCCGTTCATAGATAACAAGCCGGATGGAGTTGGAGCCAATGTCGATGATGCCAATTCGCTGTTCCGTCATAAGTAAGCCCCTTTCATGTCGATGCAAGTCCTAATTCTATTATCACATCTTACCATTTCTACAGCGGCGCAATAAAGTGCTTGTTCATGAGGGTAAAAGCATAGAAATTTGGGAAAAATCATTGCAGGAAAGGTGAAGAAAAAACCTTTATGGTGCCGATAAATCAATTTTATGTCCGATTTTGTTCACTTCGCGGTCAAAATCCGATATGATTAAAGCGACGATACGGAACTCGAATCCAATTATTGTTAATAGTTACTCCATTTTTTAAATAAAAAGAGGTCAAAGGAGAGAGAAACATGACAGCAACCAAAGGTCTAGAAGGCATTGTCGCAACGACATCCTCGATCAGCTCGATCATCGATGGCGTACTGACATATCGCGGAATCGACATCGATGATCTTGCGGAGCACGCTTCTTTTGAAGAAGTGGCTTACTTACTCTGGTACGGCAAGCTGCCAAACCAATCCGAACTGGACGAGTTGCTTGGTCAACTTAACGAGTTTGCGACTGTACCGGCAGGGGTGCTGGAACAATTGAAGCTCTACCCTAAAAATACAAATTCGATGGCAGCTCTTCGTACAGCGGTTTCAAGTCTTGCCCTGTTTGACGAATCGGCTAACGATATGTCGCAAGAGGCGAATATCAAGAAAGCCATCAAGATCCAAGCTCAAATCCCTACGCTGGTTGCGGCATTTGCACGCATTCGCCAAGGTCAAGAGCCGGTAGCACCGAAGAGCGGCGTCTCCATTGCTTTCAACTTCCTCTACATGCTAACAGGACAAGAGCCCGATCAAGTAGCTGTTAAAGCACTGGATCAAGCGCTTGTATTGCATGCAGACCACGAGCTTAACGCATCCACATTCGCAGCGCGTGTTACGGTTGCAACGCTTTCGGATATTTACTCCGGCGTAACATCCGCAATCGGCGCTTTGAAAGGTCCTCTTCACGGCGGTGCGAACGAAGCCGTTATGGTTATGCTTGAAGAGATCGGCTCTTTCGATAATGTAGAATCCTATATTAACGCGAAGCTTGCGAACAAAGAGAAGATCATGGGCTTCGGTCACCGCGTATACAAAGGCGGCGATCCGCGCGCGAAACATCTTCAGAAGATGTCCCGTGAGCTTGGCAAACTGACAGGCAACATGGAGCTTTACGAAATGTCTGTTAAGATCGAAGAGCTTGTAACCGGACAAAAGGGACTGAAGCCGAATGTTGACTTCTACTCCGCATCGGTTTACACTACGCTGGAAATTCCGCGTGACCTCTTCACACCGATCTTTGCCATCAGCCGTGCATCCGGATGGACAGCGCACATTCTTGAGCAATATGAGAATAACCGCCTGATTCGCCCTCGTGCTGAGTACACAGGACCGGTAGACCAGAAGGTAACGCCTATTACACAGCGTTAAGAATAAGAAGCTGTCAAGCGCCAGCAGGCACAGCCTGATGGCGCCTTGCAAGAGGGCGGGGTGCCGGTGCACAGCCAATAGGTTGTGGGGCCGGCTCCCGTCAAGTTATGTTTATCGATAGTAATCCATTAATCACGCGTGTGCTTCGAGTCATAGTCATGCACTCAAGGAACAACGCATAATCTTAGGAGGAATTCATTCATGCAACTCGAAAAGTTCGCACTGCCAACCGAAGGCGACAAAATTACAATCGATAACGGTGTACTAAACGTTCCTAACAACCCAATCATCCCTTTCATCGAAGGCGACGGCACAGGCCGTGACATCTGGAAAGCGTCCAAGCGTGTTCTGGATGCAGCTGTTGACAAAGCATACGGCGGCGAGAAGAAAATCGCTTGGTACGAAGTATTTGCCGGCGAGAAAGCATTCAACGCTTATGGCGAATGGCTTCCGGCTGACACACTGACTGCAATCCGCGAATACATCGTAGCGATCAAAGGACCTCTGACTACGCCAATCGGCGGCGGTATCCGTTCCCTGAACGTAGCGCTTCGTCAAGAGCTTGACCTGTATGTATGCTTGCGTCCTGTTCGTTACTTCGACGGCGTACCTTCCCCGGTTAAACGTCCTGAGCTTGTAAACATGGTTATCTTCCGCGAAAACACAGAGGATATCTATGCAGGTATCGAGTACCAAGAAGGCTCCGCAGAAGTGAAGAAAGTGATTTCCTTCCTGCAAAACGAAATGGGCGTTAACAAAATCCGTTTCCCTGAAACATCCGGTATCGGTATTAAGCCGGTTTCCGCTGAAGGCTCCAAACGTCTTGCACGTGCTGCGATCGAATACGCGCTGAAACACGGCCGTAAATCGCTGACACTCGTTCATAAAGGCAACATCATGAAATTTACAGAAGGCGCGTTCAAGAACTGGGGCTACGAAGTGGCTGAGCAAGAGTTCGCAGAACAAACTTTCACATGGGGTCAATACGACCGCATCAAAGAAGCAGAAGGCACTGACGCAGCTAACAAAGCACAAAAAGATGCAGAAGCAGCTGGCAAGCTGATCGTGAAAGACGCTATCGCCGACATCGCATTGCAACAAGTACTTACACGTCCTACAGACTTCGACGTGATCGCAACGCTTAACCTGAACGGTGACTACCTGTCTGATGCACTGGCTGCACAAGTTGGCGGTATCGGTATCGCTCCGGGAGCTAACATCAACTACTTGACTGGACATGCAATCTTCGAAGCAACTCACGGTACAGCTCCGAAATACGCTGACCTTGATGTTGTTAACCCAGGTTCGGTTATCTTGTCCGGCGTAATGCTTCTTGAGCACCTTGGCTGGCAAGAAGCTGCTGATTCCATCTACAAAGGTCTGGAAACAGCAATCAACAACAAAACCGTTACTTATGACTTCGCACGTCTGATGGAAGGCGCAACTGAAGTTAAATGTTCCGCATTCGCTGACGAAATCATCAAAAACCTGTAGTTCACCCATACGAAGCACGTCCCCTTGGGGTCCTTCTCAACTTGAGGAGGACCCCAAGGACTTATCCTTTGGAATCCCAGCCGGCTGATGACGGATTTAGACAGGCGTAAATTACATTTGTTTAAGGGAGGCCGTTTGTAATGGCGATTAAACGTAATAAAATTACAGTTGTAGGTGCGGGTTTCACAGGTGCTACGACAGCATTGATGCTTGCGCAGAAAGAGCTTGGCGATGTTGTTTTGGTCGATATCCCGCAGCTTGAGAACCCGACTAAAGGCAAGGCGCTTGATATGTTGGAATCGACACCGGTTCTTGGTGTTGACTCCAGAATTACAGGTACTTCCGACTATGCAGATACAGCTGGTTCATCTGTAGTAATCATTACTGCCGGAATCGCTCGTAAACCGGGCATGAGCCGCGACGACTTGGTCAACACCAATGCCGGCATCGTGAAATCGGTTTGCGAAAACATTAAAACGACCAGCCCGGATGCTTACGTGATTATTCTTTCTAATCCCGTTGATGCGATGACTTACGCGGCATACAATACGCTTGGTTTTCCTAAGAACCGAGTGATTGGTCAATCCGGCGTACTCGATACAGCACGGTACTGCACGTTCATTGCACAAGAGCTGAACGTATCTACGGAAGACGTTCGCGGTTTCGTGCTTGGCGGTCATGGCGACGATATGGTTCCGCTTGTACGGTACTCCAACGTAGGCGGCATTCCTATCGAGAAACTGATTCCGGCTGATCGCATTGAAGCGATTGTGCAGCGTGCACGTGTTGGCGGCGGCGAAATCGTCAACCTGCTGGGTAACGGCTCCGCTTACTATGCTCCTGCTGCATCGCTCGTTCAGATGACAGAGGCGATTCTGAAGGACAAGAAACGCATCCTTCCGGTTATCGCGCTGCTAGAAGGGGAATACGGCTACAACAACCTATTCATGGGTGTACCGGTTATTCTGGGCGGTGACGGCATCGAGAAAGTATTCGAGCTTGAGCTTACGGAAGACGAGAAAGCGGCACTCGAGAAGTCCGCGAACTCCGTTCGCAACGTGATCGCGGTCGTTAACGGCTAATAGAGCAAGACACAGCTCATGAAGCACATGAGACCCTGACAGATTCTTCGTCAGGGTTTTGCTGTTTTTAATTTGAAGAAGGAGGTGGCTGCCCATGCATACTGAAGCACAGCAGATGCTGAAGCAAGTCTACGGCTACGACAGCTTCCGCAAAGGACAAAGCGATATCATTGAAGGCGTGCTCGCAAGTAAAGATACGCTCGCGATTCTGCCGACCGGCGGAGGAAAGTCGATCTGTTATCAGCTTCCGGCCATGCTGCTGCCAGGGACCACGATTGTGGTCTCGCCGCTTATTTCGTTAATGAAGGACCAAGTGGATGCGTTAAACCGCTTAGGAGTACCCGCAGCGTATTTAAACAGCTCTTTAGATGCTGCTGCCTACCGCGATGTAGTGAGGCAGACGGCAGAGGGAGTGTACAAGCTGCTTTTTGTAGCGCCCGAGCGATTGGACAGCAATATGTTCGACTCTCTATCCAGCCAAATGCATATTCCGCTGATTGCGATCGATGAGGCGCACTGTGTGTCGCAATGGGGACATGATTTCCGTCCGAGCTACCGCCAGCTTGCGGGCTGGATCGGGAGATTGGAGAATCGGCCGCCGGTTGCGGCGTTCACGGCAACGGCGACACCGGAAGTCGCAGATGACATTGCCGCGATGCTCGGACTGCGCCAGCCGAATATTTTCATAACCGGATTTGCCCGGACGAACTTAACGCTCTCCGTAGTTACGGGAACGGATAAACGTAAATTTCTGCGCGACTTCGTTTCACAGCGGCCTGATCAATCAGGTATCGTCTACACGGCAACACGCAAGGAAGCGGATGAAGTGAGCGAGGATTTGAGCCGGCTTGGGATTACGGTTGGCAAATACCACGGCGGCTTAGGCGACGAAGAACGTGCCGATGCACAGGAGAAGTTCAGATTCGACGACTATCGGGTGATGGTTGCGACGAATGCGTTTGGTATGGGGATCGACAAGCCGAACGTTCGTTATGTCGTTCACTATCAGATGCCTGGCGATGTCGAGTCGTATTATCAAGAAGCCGGACGTGCAGGACGTGATGGTGAAGAGAGTGATTGCGTCCTCATGTTCGAACCGCAGGACGTCCAGGTGCAGCGGTTTCTGATCGACAGAAGCACCGGCGATCCGGAGCGGAAGACGATTCAGCTTAATAAGCTCTATACGATGATGCATTACAGCAGGTCGGAGAAATGTCTGCTGCAGTATATCGTGAAATATTTTGGAGAGTCGGATGTGCCGGAATGCGGAAAATGCAGCAACTGCTTGGATCAAAGCGCGCTGATTGATACGACTGAGGATGCGCGCAAGGCGTTATCTTGCGTGGGAAGGCTCAAGGGCAGATTCGGAATTTCACTTGCAGCTAAGGTGCTGAAGGGCTCAAGAGAGAAACGTATTATTGAGTTTGGGTTAGACCGTCTGTCCACGTATGGACTCATGAGGAGCTGGGTTGAGAAGGAGATCACGGATCTGCTGTACTGGCTTGTGGCAGAAGGCTATTTGCGTATCAGCGAAGGCGAGTATCCGACGGTTTCACTCACAGCCGAAGCACTTCCTGTGCTGGAAGGGAAAGTGACGGTTCATCGCAGACAAAGTGCGGCAGCCAAAAGAAGGGCAACCGAGAGCACTTCGGTCACTTCGGCGAACACGCCGCTGTTTGAAGCACTTCGCGAATGGCGCCGGGTTACGGCGGCCAGAGAGCATGTCCCGCCGTTTATGTTGTTTTTCGACGCGGCACTTCGTGAAATTGCGGATCGACAGCCGGTTAATACAGAGCAGCTGCTCGGCGTGAAAGGAATCGGGGCCGCTAAGGCGAACAAATACGGCAGTGAAGTCATTGCAATCGTAAGATCGTTTAAAGGAGATGCAGCGGCTGAGACAGGCGGTACGCTTTTCTCACAGTCTTCTACTCCCCACACTGATTCAGTCACATCAGTGCCGCGTGCAGAGCGTGAGAAGCCTTCTGAAGCGCTCACAGCTGCTATTCAAGCAGAGCTAGAGGGGTTATCAAGCCACATGCAGTCATTGACGCTGCTAGGCATGGGTCATTCCATCGCTGACATCGCGTCGATTCGCGGTATGGGACGAGTGACGATCGAGAACCACTTGCTGCGATGTGCACAAGAAGGCGAGGAGCTGGACTGGGATGCTTTTATTCCCCAGCAGTATGAGGCTCAGATTGTGGAAACCATCAATCAGGTTGGGGTAGACAAGCTCAAGCCGATCAAAGAAGCGCTTCCGGATGATGTCGAATATTTTGCGATCAAAGCTGTTATGGTGAAGCATCGATTGTCACCTGCCGCTGAATAAACGGGTTTCTTTGAATTGCCGCGCCGATTTTAGTATACTTGTAAAGATCATAATACAATTTAGGAGGACGTACGGATGTTGAATTTCATGTTATTTTTGCACGTGCTCGGTGCTGCCGGAATGGGGTTTTACCTTGTTCTGCCACTGATGGTCGGACGCGCATCCAAGCTTGACGGCTCCGGACAAGCTGGCCTTGCAGAAGGTCTGGTTTCCGCTAACCGCATTGCCCAATATTTTCTCGTCCTGCAGTTGCTGACAGGCGGTTACTTGATGTCGCAAGGTGAGTATAAAGTAATTTGGATGATTATTGTTACTTTGCTGTTCCTGGCAATTGCAGCACTGGGGGGGATTGTGACGAAACCGCTGAAACGAATTGCAGCTGAGATTCAGAGCGGTCAAAGTGCAACGGCTCATATTGGCAAAGCCCGCGTACTGAGTCTAATCATTCTTGTTATCTATGTAGTAATTCTTTACTTCATGAAATATCCGATTATCAAAACGATGTAAGTCACATTGGAGGGATAACCGTTGACGAATGCAGTGCCTGATTTATTAACCTTCGGGGAAACGATGGCTTTGTTTATGCCGCAGGGAGATAAAATGATCGAGAATGCCCCTACGCTTGAAGTAAGCTTCGGAGGAGCGGAGAGCAATGTGGCTATTGGCGTTGCTCGTTTAGGCGAATCAGTCGGCTGGTTCGGCGCGCTCGGCGATGATCCGTTCGGCCGCGTGATCATGAAGCGCATTCGCGGTGAGGGAGTAGACGTGTCGCGCGCGAGCTCGGTCGAAGGAGCGCCGACAGGGATGATGTTCCGCGAAATGGTGGCAGGGAAATTAGCCGTCCACTATTTCCGTAAGCACTCCGCCGCCAGCCGGATGCAGCCGAATCAGCTTGATCTGGATTACATCCGCGGCTGCAAAATATTGCATATCTCCGGCATTACGCCGGCGCTCAGCCAAAGCTGCCGCGATACGATCTTCGCTGTTGTGGCTGCTGCAAAGGAAGCCGGCGTTCTTATTTCCTTCGATCCGAATTTGCGTCTGAAGCTGTGGACGATCGAGGAAGCGCGTGAAGCGGTAATGCCGCTTGCGGAGCAAGCGGATTATTTCCTACCGGGCTGGGATGAGCTGCGGTTGCTCTATAACAACGATGATTTTGAAGGTGTGAAGGCGGAGCTGTCGAAGCTATCGGCAATTAGCATCATCAAGGGTGTCGGTGATACGACAGTCGTTCTGGAGAATGGCCAAGCGGTAGAAGTACCGTTCTATCCGGTTGATCGCGTAATCGATACAGTAGGGGCCGGCGATGCGTTCTGCTCCGGTTTCCTGGCGGGCTTGCTCAAAGGCATGAGTGTAGTTGAGGCTGTACGCCTTGGCAGCATCAGCGGCGCATTGGTGGTCCAAATGCGCGGTGACTGGGAAGCGCTTCCTGACTGGGCGTCTGTCGAGCGCAGATTGTCGGACAAAGGCTGGGTGGAACGCTAAATGGCTGATGTGCAATCGTCGAAAGGACAGCGGCGGCGGGAGCAGATTATGAATGTGCTGAAGCGGCAAGGACGAGTTACGATCCAAGAGGTCGTAGAACGATTTGGCATTTCTGAAGCCACGGCGCGCCGCGATTTGGAGCTGATGGAGAAATCAGAGCCGGTCATTCGGACGATTGGCGGTGCGATGTATGACGGCATGAATGCGGTGAGAGAGCTTCCCTTCGCAGAGAAGGAAGGCTTATCATTTCTCGAGAAGGAACGGATTGCGGCAGCAGCGGCGGGGTTGATCTTCGAAGGCGATGTTGTCGGTCTGTCCGGCGGCACGACCAACTATTACTTGGCCAAGCTGCTCAAAACGCGAAGAGGCATTACCGTTGTGACGAATACGGTCAACGTTGCGATGGAGCTGGCCGGCAGCGATATCAATGTCGTTGTAACAGGCGGGATGATGCGGCATAACAGCTTTGAATGTTGCGGGCCGCTTGGCGAAGGCATGATCAGTCAGCTGCACATCGGCAAAATGTTCCTCGGCGTTGACGGTGTTTCCTCTACCGGAGGCATTACGACCTATTCCGAGCAAGAGGCGCAGATCGCCAAAGCGATGATACGCAGATCCCAATCCACCTATGCGATGTTCGATCATACGAAGATTGGTCGCACTTCATTGTTCTCCATTGCGCCGCTCACCGAGCTGCAAGCCTTTATAACGGACAGGCCGCTTCCACAGCAGCTGGCATCAATCGCCCATGCACATGGCATTCAAACGGTCATAGCAAGTGAGGAGCAGGAAGCTTCGTTGTAAAAGCTGGGCCTATTATCACAGATACATATATCGCAAGGAGGAAGCAATATCGAAATGGAGAGATTCCATGTAGATATTGCTTTTTTTGTGAAAATATTACTTCCGCGATTCCGCGATTTTGGTATACTTGGGATTGTACGAAAACTTGAAAGGAGAAATGTGAACGTGTCTGAAAAATTGATTATTGGTAACGAATCTCACTCCTATGAAGTTGCAGAAGGCTGGGGTAAGCTTCCGGAAGGAATCACTTACGGCTATACTCACGGTATTGTCGTCGATGCAAATGATAACGTTTACGTACATAACACGAGCAAAGACTCCGTCGTTGTTTTTGACAAAGAGGGAAACTTCCTAACGTCGTGGGGCGCAGAATTTGAGGGAGGCGCTCACGGCTTCTACCTGCACCGTGACGACGCAGACGGCATCGAGTATTTGTACTTCGCAGATACAAACCGTGCGCTGGTAGTCAAAACAACCCTCTCCGGAGACGTATTGCTAGAAATCGGCGGACCGGAACGTCCGGATCTATATGATGCCGAGCGCCGCTATGTGCCGACGGATGTGTGCGTGGCGCCAAACGGCGACATTTACGTTTCTGACGGCTACGGTCAATTCTATATTCATCACTATGATGCCAAAGGCAATTACATCCGCTCATGGGGCGGCCGTGGTTCCGAGCCCGGCAAAGTCAAAGAACCGCATGGCATCTCCATTAACCTGCGCGGCGAAGAGCCGGAAATTTACGTCGCAGACCGCAGAAACAGCCGTATTCAAGTGTTCACGCTAGAGGGCGAGCATAAGCGTTTCGTCGATCATAATCTGGATCTGCCATGCAGCTTCTATTTCTTCGGAGACGAGGTTTATATGCCGGATCTGGACAGCCGCATAACCGTGCTGGATAAGAATGATCGCCTGATTACGCATCTCGGAGAAGACCAGCAGGCATACAAGCAGCAGGGCTGGCCGAATTTGCCGAAAGATTATTACCGTCCTGATAAATTCAGTTCCCCGCATGGCGTGTGTGTAGACTCGCAAGGTAACGTCTATGTTGCGGAATGGATCTTCGACGGCCGCATTACGAAGCTCATCAGACAGAAATAAACACGCACTCCTACTAAATCAAAAGGGTTATGCAGCAAGCCGCCGCAATCGCGGCGGCCAACGCTGCATAACCCTTTATTTGTTTTCACCTTAGCTGCTGTGCACGAGGCGGCCATTCACCCATGTATGGCTTACTTCGGTAAACGATGCATCCGCCAGTACGAGATCAGCCTGTTTCCCGACCGTAATGGAGCCCGTAACTTCAGCAAGACCCAATTGACGGGCCGGATTACCGCTTGCCATCCGGCTTACCTGAACGGGACTCAGCTCCGTATGGGTAAGCATGTAGCGGAAGGCATCGATCATAGTCAGCGTGCTTCCGGCCAAGCTGCCGCCTTCGCGGAGACGAGCTACACCTTGCTTAACATCTACGATGAGTCCGCCGAGATCATAGTCGCCATCGCCGAGACCGGCAGCCGACATCGCGTCCGTGATCAGCACGACTTTATCTAACGGCTTAGAGCCTACGAGAAGTCGGATTGCCGCTGGGTGGACATGATGTCCATCGGCGATTATTTCACCATAGATGCGCTCATCGGTCAAGACAGCGCCAACGGTTCCCGGCTCGCGATGGTGGAGGCCGCGCATCGCATTGAACGTATGCACGGCTTGCGTTAAACCAGCGTCAGCTGCAGCCGTAACCTGCGCGTAAGTAGCGTCCGTGTGCCCGCAAGCTGCAACGATACCGTGCTCTGCGAGATAGGAGACCAGCTCGCAAGCCCGTTCCTTCTCCGGCGCCAAGGTGAGCTGTTTAATAAGTCCCGGATACTGCTCGTTCCACGACTTCACCCAGTCGACACGCGGCGGTGAAATAAAAGCCGGGTTCTGAGCACCGGGCCACAGCTCGCTGATAAACGGTCCTTCCAGATGAACGCCGCCAAGCTTGGCGAATGCCATTTCACCGCTAACATAGTCATTGGAGGCTGCCAGCACGGCTTCGATCGCTTGCTTGGATGCCGTAACGGTAGTTGCCAGCATGCAAGTTGTACCTTTGGAAGCATGGTAGCTAGTAATGGTATCATAAGCATCTCGGCTGGCATCCATGAAGTCTGCGCCGAAGCCGCCATGTACATGCATGTCGATAAAACCGGGAACAAGCCAGCTTCCTTTTCCGTCGATGGTGCGGTGCTGCTCGTTCTCAGATGGAAGGAATTGACCCTCAATAATAGCTGTAATAATCCCGTTCTCTACGATTATGCCGCCTTCAATAACCGTGTCTTGCACGATTGCTTTCACATTCGTAATGAACCAATTGTTATCCTCCGCTTTCATCCTCTACAATAACCTCCCTGCCTCTCGATCGACCAACACGATCACTTTCTTATGCGTTTGCAGCAGCGATGCCGGAACTTCTGTTGTAATCGGGCCGTGCAGCGCTTGCTTGACGATATTCGCCTTGTCGGCACCTTTCACGACAAGGACGATCGAGTCTGCTTTCAGAATGGAGCCAACGCCCATCGTAATGGCTTTCGTCGGCACTTCATCCGGCGTATCGAAAAATCTTGCATTTGCTGCTCGAGTTGCTTCCTCAAGCTCCACGACATGCGTACCGCCATGCAGCTCTTGATCCGGCTCATTGAAGCCGATGTGGCCGTTATGGCCCAGGCCAAGAAGCTGTACGTCGATGGGCTGCTCGGACAGCATGCGATCATAAGACAGGCATTCCGCTTTCAAATCACTGACCATGCCGCTAGGCAAATGTGCTTGCTCCTTCGGCAAATCGATGTGGTCAAACAAGTGGTGTTTCATAAATTGGGCATAGCTTTGCTCATGGTTTGGCGAAAGTCCTACATATTCGTCCAGGTTGAACGTAGTTGCGTACTTGAAGGAAACTTCGCCGTTATTGTACATCTCTATCATTTTTCCATAAATTCCGATGGGTGTCGAGCCGGTTGCCAGCCCAAGCGTTGCGTGTGGATTATGTTTAATCGTATCTGCGAAAATTTGAGCAGCATAACGGTCAAGTTCACTAATGTTGTCGAAGCGTTTCAATTCCATAATGAGGTGCCCCCTAAGGTTCGTTATGATTTTATTATAAAGGAAATTGTCAAAACCGACAATGAAAATGATTAAAAAAATCATTATTAAGAAATTAATAATCATAAACACAGGGGTTCCCAGCAAACTTGCTCTTGAGGTCACGCATATGCCATGATGATTGCAGCAAAGCAGATGACAGGGGGATCTACGACTATGATGGACAGGCAAGCTGAGGAGCATGTCCAAACGACGAAGAGGAAGGGCGAGCATATCCGGATTGTCCTGGAGGAACAAGTACAGAGCGTCGGCACGGAGCCCGGCTTCGAACAATATCGGTTTCGCCATCAAGCGCTTCCGGAGTTCGACTTCGAGGAAATCGACATCGCTTCAACGTTTCTGGGCAAGCCGATTGCAGCACCGCTGCTCATTAGTTCGATGACCGGGGGAACAGCGGAGACTGGTGCTATTAATGAAAGGCTTGCTGATGCAGCGCAGGCAAGAGGCTGGGTGATGGCGCTTGGCTCTATGCGTGCTGCCATCGAGAAGGAATCTCTCGCCTCGACATTCCATGTGCGCAAGCAAGCGCCAAACATACCGATCATAGCCAACCTTGGCGCTGTTCAGCTCAACTACGGGTATGGAGTCGACGAATGCAGGCTCGCCGTCGAGCTTGCCGAAGCAGATGCGCTCGTCTTGCACCTGAACAGCTTGCAAGAGGTATTCCAGCCGGAAGGGAACACGAATTTCCGCGGACTGCTGCAGCGCATTGCCGAGGTATGCCGCCAGCTGCAAGTACCGGTTGGCGTAAAGGAAGTTGGCTGGGGTATCGATGCCGAGACCGCATTAAGGCTGCACGATATAGGAGTCGCCTTCATAGATGTCGCCGGAGCGGGCGGAACCTCCTGGAGCCAGGTGGAGAAATACCGCTCTCGCGATCCGCTGCGCGCCGAGGCCGCAGCTGCCTTTGCAGGCTGGGGGACGCCGACGGCAGCATGCGTGCGCGACGTCCGTGCTGCGCTGCCGTGCACTGCCCTAATTGCAAGCGGCGGCTTGAACACAGGCGTGGATGCCGCGAAAGCGATCGCGCTAGGCGCTGATTTGGCAGGTTATGGCCGTTCACTCCTAGCCGGTGCGGCAAATCCGCAAACGATCGGCAGTGAGTCGCTGCAACGCCAAATGGAGCGCATTGAGTTCGAGCTGCGTACGGCAATGTTCGGCATTGGCGCCGCTAGCTTGCCAGAGCTGCGTCATACGAATCGCTTACTACAATTGTGAGTGATTAGCGAGTTAAACCAGAGCCCTCGATGGCAACATCCGCTTGAACCTCGAATTTCAAATGGGGATAAATAGACTCCCATTCTTTCCAAGTCCGAGGAGTTCCCGCATGAGTCGCACGATAACGAAGTCCAAAACCAAACGGATCTACGCCTGCTTTCTGTACTTTCACAAGCAGGCTCTTGGCTTCGGCGGCGACCTGCGTATTGAAGGCTTTCTCAAGCTCCTTCCAATTCTGATCGTAAATGCCGCCCGGTGCTTCCTCGAATATTCCGCCAAATTTCAGCTTCATCTTCAGTACGAAACCGTCTTGCTCTTTGACTATTTTGTAGTGGGAATCGATTTGGTCTACGGAGATGACAAGCGTGTCTCCTTTGATCTTTGCCGTAATCGTCGATTTCTTGTAGTGATTGCGGATTTGATTGTACATTTCGGTTTCGCGGGGGTTAAGCGTCAAGACAAGCTTCTTCTTATCAAGCAGCCCCAGCTTCGCAACGACGTAACCATTCTTCTCCTGCCGCATGATCGGCATGATGGGATCCATACCGCGTTCATCCACGCGTCGCATGAAATCAAACATATAGACACTGACGATGTAAGAGGACTGGGTCCCGTCTTTACCGAACAGCAGGAAGATCGTATTGCCCGGGAAACGCTCAGCAGGCGGGTTAATGTCCAGAATCGTCTTCGCGTCAGGCTTGCCGATGGCCAGATAAGCAATGTTCGACACATCGCGGCGGCGGGAAATCCACCGAAGGGAATCGGTATAATCCGATTTCACCAGCCCTTCCCCCAGCAGGTAGAGCTTGCAATGGCCAAAATCCAGTTCCTTATCTACATGAGATTTCAATAAGCGGAGAGCTTCGGCTATGGTGGAGGCGTGAATCGTTTCCACCTGTGTTTGAGCTGCTCCGGGCTCTATTTTCGGTGATGGTATGGCCAGCCGAAGTGTGATTTTGTAGCCGGTCTTGCCTTCATCTGGGGCGTCGATTCCCATGGCCAGGACGAAGAAACGTTTATCGATATCTTTGAAACCACAGCCCCCGAGCAGCACAGCGAGGGAGACGATCAGAGTTAGTTTTGTAGCGATCCGTTTAATGATCATGATGTCAACTTCTTTCGGCGTGCAATCAAACTCAGAATGAAGAAGAACAATACCGTCGCCGTTTCGGCAAATAAACGAATCAGCAGCCAGCCTCTGGTAATGATCAAGCTTTGCTTTTCATTAAAGATGTAGAACGAGATCATCGTTAAGACAGCAAAAATCGAAACGATCACATAATTCGAGGCAGCTGTGCGAACGGGGTCGATCTCCGGCTTTGCTTTGGGCAAACAGCTCTTTATCATCTGCATGGCGATATGCCAGCCCGTTGTCGTATAAAGGAGCGTAAGGTTTAGATACAATAACAGAAACAAGAAGATAACGCGCTCAATGAACCCGTATCCAAGCACCATGGAATCTGAAGTTACCGACCAAACGTATAAATACGAGCCAACGGCTTCAGTTCCATGAAAGCCGATGGGGACGAAGAAAGAGAGCAATAGAATCAGCGTACAGAGGATCGGCATTGCCCAGCGGAAGCGTAATCTGAAATTCGGCGGGTTAAGTCGATTGAAAATGGCATAGTTGGAATACCCCGTAAATACAAAGGTCGCAGCGGCAAAAGGTTCTATTTTGGGCGGGACACGCCAATATTGGGCGACGGTTCGAATGGCATCCCAGTCCAGATAAGGATTGGTTGACGCTTTAAACAGAATAAAGAAAACAATCGGGAGATTGATGAGCAAGGTCATTTCCATAATCAGAGCGATGGTTAAAGTAGAGCGTGTTGCTGTATATATGCAGGCCCCGACAAGAATGAACAGTACGAGCATGGAGCTTGTATCCGGGTTGAAAAAACGATTAATGAGCACCGCATAGGCGGTAATGGCGATTCCAGCCGCTGCATACCACATGACAGATAACAGTATCAATATCGGGATATTGATATACTTGGGGAAATAGAGCGCCAATATTTCCGGAAGGCCCTTGCCCGGGAAGGTTTTCATGACATGGGTATAGATCAGTGCCAAGAAGCTGCCGAAGAAAGCAGCGCAAATCATAGAGGAAACAGACCCTGTATAACGGTCATTAAGGAGCATATACGGAACAAACATCATGAGATTCAGATTGCTGACGAGAATGATATTGTAAAAATAGTAACGAATCATTCTTGATTCACCTGCCCAATGTCGCCGCTTTGCGATGCTGATTTGTTATTAATGCGGAAGTACGGTTTTCCAAAGCTCCGCATGTCAGCCAAATACACCAAATAACAGAACAAGCCAATGGTTACCCCGGAGATACCAAAGAAAATCGCAGGGATAATAAGAGGATATTTCAGAAAACGGATCGACCCCGACATATTATTGACGGGAATGACAAAATTGGAAATAGCCACAACAGAGGTCACGATAATCATGATGCTGCTGACGAGTCCGGCCTGTTGCGCGGCTTGTCCCAGAATGAGACCGCCAACTGTAGTCGCAGTCGAACCGATATACTTGGGCAGCCTGACGCTGGCTTCAATGAGCGCTTCGATCATAAACAACATAATGAACACTTCGATAAAAGAAGGATAAGGCACGGCAGATCGGCTGCCTGCAATGGAGAAGGTTAATTGGACGCGAAAGAGCTCCGGATTATAGGAGACGATAGCCACATAGAGCGCTGGCAAGGCGACAGTAAGAATGACCGCCAAATACCGGAGAATCAACAGTAAGCGTGTCATCCAGAATGAGTCGTAGTGATCATCCACGGCATTCATAAAGTCGAAGAACGTTGCAGGCAAAATAAGCGCAAACATGGACCCTTGAATGAGCAGGATGATTTTGCCGTTCTGAATGCCTGTACATACTCGGTCCGGGCGTTCTGTCAGCATCATGGACGGAAACAGCCGATAGCGATCGCCGAGAGCCCGTGCTAATTCACCGGTCGCCGAAATCATCGGGATAGAAACCCGATCCAGCTTCTCCCTAACTCCGGTAAGAACGGTCGGATCAACACGTCGTTTATCAAAGATCAGCAGAACTCTTGTCTTCGACATCGTGCCGACGGTACGCTCCTCCACGGAGAGCTCCGGGTTTGGATAACGGTTGCGAATGATATTAACCGAATCTATCAAGTCTTCGCTTAACGCGATTTGCGGACCTGCGATGACGGTTTCGACCATCGTTTGCGGATTCTCGTTCCGGATAATACGTGCGGCATCAAGCTGATAGATGTTTCCGTTTAATTGCATCAGCACAAAGCCGTGGAGAATCGTATCCGCCCATTTGGCAGGGTCGTCCAGACGCTTAAAGACAGGATTGGTCATGACCAATTCTTCAAAAGGATGTTCTTGCTTCGTAAATGGGACAAGGATGAAATCGCTGACTTTGCTTTCGTCGCAAAGCGTAGCAATATAAGCGATTTCGATCTTAAGCGTATCATTCTGCAAGCGATTCATCGTCAAGTCCCGCGACTCTGCAAACAAGGTGTTGACTCGATTCAGCATGATGGCTTTCTCCTTTCCGGAACGAATGGCGTTATCGCCAGATTTTCAATAACTTTGGCATAGTATGGATGTTTATGATGAAAATTATGCCGCTGCATGTGTGTTTTGCCAGAATAGCGAAGGGTGAAGTACAATAAGAGTCAATAAAATAGAGATGGCACTGAGAGGGGAAGCGGGTATGACGAAATGGTATGAGCGCAGTTTCGGCTCCGATTATATGATTGTGTATCGGCACCGCAATTGGGAGCAGGCGGCGCGTGAGGTTGAAACCATGGCGGGATGGCTGGAGCTTGCGCCCGGAGCCTCTGTACTCGATATCGGATGCGGAATGGGCCGGCACGCGCTAGCCTTGGCTCAGCTCGGCTACAACGTTACCGGCATCGACTTGTCGGAATCATTGCTGCAGAAAGCGCGCGAGCATAATCAGGAAGGACATATTCATGCACTCATTCAAGGGGATATGAGAGAGCTTCCTTTCGCCGACGGCAGCTTCGATGCGACCGTCAATTTGTTCACTTCCTTCGGCTATTTCGAGCTTGAATCAGACAATCACCGCGTCATCCGAGAGATTCGCAGAGTGCTCAAGCCGCAGGGGGCATTCCTAATTGATTTCATGAACCCGTCTTACGTAGCTGCTAATCTGGTGCCGCATTCGGAGCGTACGGATTCAGAGACAGGGCTGCATATTAGAGAGCAAAGAGGCACCGAAGAAGGCTGGGTGGTGAAGCAAATCCATATTACTGCTCAAGAGGGACATGAGGCATATCGCTGTTACGAGGAGCGGGTTCGGTTGTTTCCATTGTCTTGGTTTGAACAAGCACTCCGGGAAGCGGGGCTTGAGCTGGAGCACCGCTTTGGTGACTATGAAGGGCGACCCTATGAGGAGAAACATTCGCCGCGGATGATTCTGAAAGGCAGGGCTTTATCGTGAGTGAGGGGGCAAAATCGATGGTGACACAGTGGCATGGCGGAATCCTGCAGGTGAAAGTCCCGCTGCCGTTCTCGCTGAGATGGGTGAACAGTTATTTGATCCCAGACTCCGCTGGATACACGCTGATCGATCCGGGACTACATACGGATGAGGCTGTGCAGGCTTGGTCCGCGGCGCTGCTTGAGCAATCGATCGCAATCGCTTCGATTCACACCATTATTCTGACGCATCAGCATCCTGACCACTACGGAATGGCGGGATGGTTTCAAGAGAGGTCCGGAGCTCCCGTCTATATTTCCGAGCAATCTTATGCCTATACACAGCGCTTGTGGGGAGCTGACCTTGGGGCGGAATTTGCTGCTTCGCTGACGGAGCTGTATGCCGAGCAAGGAATGCCGCAGTCGGTCGTCGAGGAAATCGCCCCACATCTGGTTAGCTTCGTGGAGAAAGTATCGCCGCAGCCGACCGTCACGTTTCTGGTAGCAGGCGAGACGATGGCGATTGGCGATTCCAAGTGGCATATGATCGACAGCCCGGGGCATGCAAAGGGGCAGTTATGTTTCTACGAGCCGCTTAAGAAATGGATGTTATGCGGCGATCAAGTGCTGCCGGATATTACGCCGAACATCAGCGTAGTGCCGGGTGAAAACCATGATCAGCTCCGGCAGTTTCTGGATAGCTTGGAGGAGCTGAAGGGCTACGAGGTTGAGCTTGCTTTTCCGGGGCATCGGGATCCCTTCGCGAATTTCAACGAACGGATTGTTCAGCTTGCGGCTCACCATGAACGGAGATTGCTTCAAATACGCGAGCTGATTCAAGCGGAACCGATGACGGGTTATACGTTATGCATGCGGCTCTTCGGCGAACGGATTGCCGGCAATACGCATAATTTGAGGTTTGCGATGTCAGAGACGCTTGCCCATTTATTCCATCTGGAGCGCCAAGGACTTGTTGCCGGAGCAAGGCAAAATGACTACATGGTTTATTCGGTGAACTCGGATTCTTAAAAATATAAGAAGGTATAAGTTTCACCTGATACCATGCTTATATTTAACCGGAGTTGAAACGCGCTTCTCCGCCGATAGGACGGCGACGGCCGTATCACCTTGATGAAAAAGCTTCCAAAAGCGCCCGGAATATGGTGTATAATGAATGGGTCATCGTTTGAAGAAAAGGAGCTCACCTACTATGCCTGTTTCCCGCTCTGAATCTCGTCAACATCAGAAACAACAACGTGCACGCAGAATGAAACGTTTGTTTGCGATCAACCTAGTCCTGCTGTTAATCATCGGTGCACTTGCGGTCGTTTATGTCGTGCAGCGACAGGATGGCAACGAGAAGCTGAATACAGCGGCTAATGAACATAATGCACCTGCCGGAAGCGATAATGCCGGGCAAGCCGCGGATGCCGCGGATGCCGGGAACGATAATGCTGCCAGCTCCAATACATCTTCAGATACGCCTGAGACAGATGATCCATCATCGGAATCAGGTCATACAATCTTTGAGCCAATCGCAGATGATCCTGCATCTGCATCCGATAATGATGCTGCGGCTGGCGGCACAATTACGCCGGATGCCGGAGAGCAAGTGAATTTATCTTTTACAGGTGATGTTTTGCTGGCGGCTTCCGTAGAGAAGCTGATGCTTAAGAACGGTTATGAGTACCCGTACGCGAAAGTATTGAATGAGCTGAAGACGCCGGACCTGATGGCAGTCAATTTGGAGACGCCTGTTACCCTGCGCGGTACGCCGGCAGAGAATAAACAATATGTCTATAAATCATCGCCGGATGCACTACCTGCCTTGAAGGCAGCCGGCATCGATGTTGTCAATTTAGCCAATAATCATACGCTGGACCAAGGCGAAGAGGGGCTGCTGGATACGATCGGCCATCTCGATGAAGCGGGCATTCCCAATATGGGTGCCGGACGCGATGAGCTGGAAGCGTTCAAGCCCGTTCTGCTGGAGGCTAAAGGGATCAGCGTTGCGTACCTCGGATTGACAAGAGTTATCCCTGTCGGTTCCTGGAAGGCTACGAAGGATCATGCAGGCTTAGCGGAAACCTATGATTCTACTCGTGCGGTTGCCGCGATCAAGCAGGCGAAGAAGCAAGCCGATATTGTCGTAGTCATGGTGCACTGGGGAATTGAACGCGAGGATTTACCGAATAACGATCAGAAACGGTTAGCTCATGAATATATTGATGCAGGGGCAGATTTGGTAATCGGCAGTCATCCTCATGTTCTTCAAGGATTTGAGTCGTATAAAGGAAAGTGGATTGCCTACAGTCTAGGGAATTTCATATTCAGCGGCATGACGCCGGACAAAACGAAGGACACCGGCGTCCTTGATGCAGCTTGTAATGTGAAAGGCGATTGCTCGCTGAAATTTAAACCGATGCGTGCGGTGCAGTCGCAGCCGGCCCCTCTGGCAGGTGAAGAGGGAGTCGCGCTATTGAAGCGCATGTCGAGTATTTCCTTCCATGCAACCGTGGATGAAGCAGGGAACATTCAACCTAAGGAGTGAAGCTGATGTTGAATCCGTGTGTTGCCCACCGCGGAGCTTCAGGACTTGCGCCGGAGAATACGATGGCCGCTTTTCGGGAGGCGCTTAGTTTTCCGTTCGTGCAGTGGATCGAGCTTGATGTACAGCTGTCGAAGGACGGCATACCCGTTGTCATCCACGATGACTCGCTTCGGCGAACGGCAAGAGTAGCAGGTCGCGTACATGAATTCACGGCGGAGCAGCTTGGCAGGATGGACGCAGGCAGCTGGTTCGATAAGTCTTTCGCAGGCGAAGGCATTCCGTCGCTTCAGCAAGTGGTTGACGCAACAATCGGCCGCTGCCGGCTTAATGTGGAGCTCAAAACCTACGGCAACCGCTACCCCGGCATGGAGAAGAAAGTCGTCGAGCTGCTGTACAAGAACGGTCTGCAGCATGATGCCGTCATCACCTCCTTTGACCGTGAGGCGCTGCGGACCGTGCGTGAGCTGACCAAGGAGGTCCGGACCGGACTTATCCTGGATGCGTCACCTTGGACGCTGACAACGGATTTGGAGCGCTTAGGCGCTAATTTCTTATCTGTCGGCTATACGCGTGTAACGGATCAGCTGCTTGCTTCTATGCGCGCTGCACGAGTGGACGTAATGGCATGGACCGTGAATGACGCGCCTATGATGAAGCGGCTCGCCGCGCTTGACAGCGCGCTTATGATTTGTACGAATTATCCGGATCGCTTCGCACAGGCGAAGAATGAGCGTTTATAGAGCTAATTTCAAAGCGGTGGTGCAGAGCTATGTCTCTGCACCACCGCTTGCTTGTAGAGCTATGTGCTATGTCGCTTCCAACGCTAACGGTTGTGACAGTGGCTATTTAGCTTAAATTTACCCTTTTTATTTGCTAACGGTTGCCAGCGAGCCTATTTGAACGTTTTCCTCTATGAATCGCCCCATTTGCTGCAAATAACGTCTGTCATAACCGTTAGCGTTTCAAAAAGACTAATTTTCATGAAATAGACACGCTGGCAACCGTTAGAAATTTATTCTTTCCGGATTATCTCCAAGGGGCAAAAAAAAGCTGCCGCGACTTTCTCGGGCAGCCTTGCGGTGGTGCAGAGCTATGTCTCTGCACCGCCGTTTAATTTATACCAATATGCCTATACATCACGGAATCGATCTCGAATATCCAGAATCGCAGGGAGCTGCTCCATCAAGACATCAACCAGTTTCGGGTCGAAATGATGGCCGCGCTCCTCTTGGAATAATTGCAGAATTCGTTCAAGCTCCC
Organism: Paenibacillus sp. J22FR21; assembly: GCF_056269135.1. Lineage (NCBI taxonomy): Bacteria > Bacillati > Bacillota > Bacilli > Caryophanales > Paenibacillaceae > Paenibacillus > Paenibacillus sp. J22FR21. The sequence continues at coordinate 43,039 of NZ_JBWDNJ010000004.1, read as the reverse complement.
AAGCCTTCTTGTACACGCGTTCGCTGCCGAGCGCGTCGAATACGTCCGCAATGGCTGTAATCCGACCGTAGAGATGGATGTCCTCTCCGCTTATACCTCGCGGGTATCCTTTGCCGTTCCACTTCTCGTGATGCTGATAGGCGACGATTGCTGCGGTTTTGAGCAGCTCGCGGTTGGAGGATTTGAGCAAGTTATAGCCGATATCTGTATGCAGCTTCATCTGGTCGAACTCTTCCTCGGTTAGCTTACCTGGCTTGAGCAGGACCGAGTCGGGAATGGCCACCTTGCCGATATCATGCATGGGCGAAACCATCTTGAGCAATTCAGCTTCTTCTACAGATAGTCCGTACCCGATTGCGAGTAAGTAGGAATATTCCGCTACCCGTTTGACGTGGTTGCCGGTTTCTTTGGAGCGGCTTTCGCCGATCTCCCCCATTACGGTAATGATTTCGCGCTGCGTAGCGACGATTTCCTCATGGAGAATAACTGATTCAAGCGATTTGCCGGCATAGGAGGCTGCCAGCTTCAAATGCTCGAGGTCGCGCTGCGTAAAGGCAGCTTGCGGCGTCAGCTTGTTAATGGCTTGATATGCACCGATTATGGTTCCGTCATTACCGACGAATGGCACGGTGATAACCGATTTCGTTCGATAGCCGGTACGGCGATCATTCTCGTCATTATGACGATGATCGCTGTAAGCGTCGTCGATTAATAAATAATTGCCGGTCTCGATCGAATGGCCGACAAAGCCGGTACCGAGCGGAATTCGGATTTCATTAACGCCATGGGCAATGGTTGTAAACAGTTCTTTACGGGCATGGTCGATGAGCCACACGGTACATCGATCTGCCATAATCATCTCGCGGCCCATATTGGCCATAAGCAGGAGTACGCTCTTTAAGTTTCGCTCTCCACCGATTTTGGCGGTATAATCAAATATAATACGAAGCAGCTCTTCCGGCGTCCGTTCATTTGCGGCGTCAGACAGTGGGGGAATTTCATCATGACGTTGATGACGATCATACATATGCAATCGAACGCTCCTTAAATGACAAAAAAGTATATTCTTCGACAGTATCAATTCAACAAAACTTTATTGAATCCTGCTTAAGCTTATGTAAAAAATGGGAGTATGGAGCGTGAAAGAAACGATGACCGATATTTGGAGTTCCGATATAGCGCGGCTGGCAGCGGGGATAGTAGGAAGCACCGTTATCGCGCTGGCAGCCTATCGGCTCCGCTCCTTATCGGGGAGCGGGGCTGTTTCGGCTGCCGTTATGGGGACGGGCTATGTGGCATTAGGCGGACCGCTGTGGTTCGGTGCGCTGTTGGCGTTCTTCTTATCCTCTTCGCTGTGGTCCAAATGGAAGCGAAGACATTCCGCTAAGCAGGCCGCCGAGGCGAAATATGCCAAGAGCGGCCGCCGTGATGCCGCTCAGGTGTGGGCCAATGGCGGTCTGGGGCTGCTGCTGTGCGCGGGGCATGCCATCTGGCCTGCGGCAGCATGGGTGTACGCATTCGTCGGCGTCATGGCCGCCGTGAACGCGGATACGTGGGCCACGGAGATCGGCGCGCTCAGCCGCCGCGCTCCGCGTGCCCTGCTTAGCGGGCGGCGCGTTGCGCCCGGCACGAGCGGCGGGGTCACGCCGCTTGGCAGCTTCGCCGCGCTGGCCGGCGCCGCTTTCATCGGCGCAGCCGCGGCGCTGCTGCACGCCGCGCCGCCGGCGCCCGCGGGCGTCACGCCGGGCGCGCTGCTCGCAGCCGCGGCTTGCGCCGGCACGGCCGGCGCTTTCGCCGATTCGCTGCTCGGCGCGACCGTGCAAGTGATGTACCGCTGCCGGATATGCGGCAGCGAAACAGAGCGCGCCGAGCACTGCGGCAGCAGCGACGCCGTGCAGCGGATCCGCGGCTTCGCCCGGATGACCAACGACGCGGTGAATTTCGCGTCCTCGGCGCTGGCCGGCTTGCTGGCGCTAACCATAGGCTGCGCCTTTTTCTAGAAACTCACTGCTGCGCGCTCACTGAATTAAGACTATCCCAATGGATGTCCAACGAGTTATAATCAACCTAATGTTCACGTTTTTGGATGCAATTGTGTATAATTCGAGTGGTTTCTCGGGTTGACAGCCTAGGTATCGCCTAGTATCCTAACTCTAATAGAAAATTTTTACAGATTGAAATGTAAACGAATTCATAGATTCGGGAAGGAGAATGGCCGCACGTGAAGATTCATACGGCGGAATCGCCGATTGCCAGCAATCTTCCGCTGCTCCAAGCGGATAATGTGAAACGCGTATTCGGCCGCGGTGACAATTCTGTAACCGCTGTCAAGAATATTAACCTGAGGATTAAGAAAGGCTCGATGATCGCGCTTAAAGGTCGTTCCGGCTCCGGCAAGACGACGCTGCTGAATTTACTGGCAGCGCTGGATCAGCCGACGGAAGGCGACGTTTATTTTAACGGCCAAATTATTTCCAGATTGCCCGAGAAGCAGCGCAGCACATGGCGCAGAACGAACCTTGGCCTTGTTTTCCAAGCCTTCGGCCTTATTCCTCTAATGTCCGCGTACGAGAATGTGGAGTTTGGGCTGCGCATCGCAGGCAGCGATTCGAAGCTGCATAAGGAACGCGCCGAACAAGCGCTGGAGTGGGTTGGCATGAAATCCCGCATGAAGCATCGCCCGCCCGAGCTCTCGGGGGGAGAACAGCAGCGTGTAGCGATTGCCAGAGCAATTGCGCATAGACCGGTCCTGCTGCTGGCGGATGAGCCTACAGCCGAGCTGGACAGCCGGATGGGGCTGCAGGTCATTAAAGTATTCCGTGACCTTGTGGAGAACCTGGGAATGACCGTTGTCATGACGACACACGATCCCGGGATTATGGAAATCGTCGATCATGTTATTGCATTGGAGGATGGAGAGATTGTCTCAGAACCTAACGCGTAAACATCGCCGCAGATTGTTCGTCAAGGAGGCCGCCGCCGTAATGGTCGTGGCTTCGCTGCTATCCGGCTGCTCGCTTCTGCCGCAGAAGCAAGTTGTCCTGCAGCCGCCGCTTGTGCAGCCAGCTGCGGAGAAGGTAGATGCCATCGAAGTGAAGAAGGCGACAATTGAGCGGAGCTTCTCCGGTGCGGCTGTAGTCGCATCGAGCAAGAATGTGCCCCTCTTCTATAAGGAAAGCGGAAGATTGAAGGAGCTTCACGTGAAGCTTGGCGATGAAGTGAAGGCCGGACAACTGGTGGCCGAGCTGGATATGGGGGATTTGGACCTTCGCGTGAAGCTGCAGAAGCTAAGTTTGGAACGTGCTCAGATCGAGTATTTCCGTGTGAAGCAGAGCGGTGTTACCGGTAATGATCTGCGCATGAAGGAGATCGATTTGGAGCGGGAACAGCTGATGCTTGATTCGATGAATGATCAGTTTGAGTCCGCGAAATTAACGACACCAATCAGCGGGATCGTCGCTTATTTGGATACGAAGTCGCCTGGTGATGGATTGAACGGATATACGCCGCTTGTGTCTGTTGCAGACCCGACGCAGCTTTACTTGATTTACACGGCTGAGGATCCGAAGCAAATTGCCGGCGTGCAACGCGACATGGCCGTCCAGATTAAAGCGGGCGATAAGATATTAGAAGGTAAAGTGCTGCAATCCCCTTCGGATGCGCCGATTACGTTAAACAAGGAAATCGACGATCGCAATACGAGGCTGCTCTATATTGCCATCAACAAACCGGACAAGACATTCGAGCTCGGCAAAACAGTCGACATTCATATCGTGCTTGAGAAGCGTGATGATGTCGTAGTCATACCGCGGAGCGGCCTGCGCACTTATTTGGGACGCACCTACGTACAAGCGCTGGATGGCGATCGCCGCAAAGAAATCGACGTTCAGCCGGGGATTATGACATCAACTGAAGTCGAAATCGTCAAGGGATTAGATCCGGGCATGAAAGTGATCCTGAATAACTAATTTCAGCTCATGAGAAGAGAAGAGGTGAACCGATGGCAATCTGGACGATGATTTTTCGTAAAATGGCGAAGAATCGTTGGCTGCAGCTTAATTTATGGTTTGGGCTTACGATCTGCGTAGCACTGTTCAGCTCCATGCCGCTATACTCGCATGCGATTTTGCAGCGCACGTTATTTAAAGAGCTTCAACAGCTTCAGAAGGATCAGAACGTCTACCCGGGCTCCTTAAGAGCCTCTACTTCGGTTTCCGGAACGAGAAATTTTGACGAAATCAGAAGTTTGATCGGCAAAGCGGATCGGTATATGTACAATGCGCCGCAGCGCCTTGGCTTGGAGTCGCAATCGTATATCATGTCGAGGGCAACACAGTCTTTCAAAATACTGCCTGTCGATGCCTCCGAACGTGAGAAGAAAGAAATGAGCGTGACGGGAAGCCTTCGTACCGTCTCGGATATTGAGAAGCGGGTGCATCTCATTGACGGACGGATGCCTGATGCGAATCGCAGCGACGGTGTTTACGAAGCGCTGGTTACGCAGAAGTTCATCATTGATCTTAAGCGTGATCTTGATCATGAGTTCGTTTATACGAATAAGGATACAGGTCAGCAGCTGCACATTATTCCGGTAGGAATCGTGGAGTCGAAACAGGACAATGCGTATGATCAGTTCAATGTGGAATCGTATAATACGTCCTTCTATATTCCGTTCAAGCAGTTCAACCGTGATTTCATTGAGAACCAAGGATTGTTGAAAATTTCTGTGCTTTCCTGGCAGTATTCGCTTAATTATGAACAGATGAATATCGACCGTATCGATACGTATCTGGGTCAATATACAGCCATGAACAATTATTTCAACATGCGCCTTGGCATTTCGTCAGTGGACATGCCGGCTAAGAATTCGATTGCTACCTATACGGTAAAGAAAGACAAGCTCGACATCATGCTCTGGTCCTTATATTCACCGGTCATGTTCATGCTTGCGTTCTACTTGTACATGGCAGCTAATCTGATCATTGATAGACAGAAGACGGAGATATCCGTATTGCGCAGCCGCGGTGCAAGCCGTCTGCAAATTATGCTCGTCTTTCTGGTCGAAAGCCTCTTGCTTGGTATACTGGCGCTTGCGGTTGGCCCATTCATAGGCGTCTATTTCACCAAAATTTTAGGGGCTTCAAGCGGATTCTTGGAGTTCGTGCAGCGCTCCTCGCTGGATGTTGTACTGAACAGCACCTCTTATAAAATTGCCGGTGCTGCCGTTATAGGCTCCATTCTTCTCATTCTGGTTCCGGCATTCTTGGCAACGCGCATTTCAATTGTCGGACACAAACAGCAGATGGCTCGCTCCAACAAAATGTCTTTCTGGCACAAAACAGGCATAGACATTGTTTTGCTGGGGATTGCGATCTACATGCTGTACGGCTTTAACAAACGGATGGCCGATTTGAAGGCACTCGCACTGGACCCGAACGCGATCCAAGTCGAGCCGTTGCTGTTCTTTATGCCTGCAATCTTCAGCTTGGGAACAGGTCTATTCATTCTTCGGATCTATCCGTGGCTGATTAAGTTGGTTTTCTGGATCGGTCGAAGATGGTGGACACCTGCACTATATTCCACCCTGCTGCAGATCAGCCGATCATCATCGCAGTATTTAACGATCAAAGTGTTCCTAATCATGACCGTGGCAATGGGGCTCTTCAGCGCCAATGCGGCACGTACGATCAATGGGAATATGGAAGATAAAATTCAATACACGACAGGCTCGGATATTCAATTGTCCGTTCACTGGGATAACGACAAGCCGCCTCCGGCGCCGGCAGGTATGCCCGCTATGGTTAATGCGGATGATGCATCAGCGGTTCAAGCTCCGAAGGTTGTCACGTATACAGAGCCTTCGTTCATTACGATGACAGAGCTTGCCGGCGTGGATACAGCAGCGCGCGTGTTCCGGAAGGACGATGCCAATTTCTCAGCTAATGGGCAGAATGGCGGGACATCCCTTTACGGAATCGATACGTATGAATTCGGTAAAGTAGCATGGATGCGCGGGGGACTGCTGGAGTATCCGATCAACAGCTACTTGAACCTGATTGCCAGTAACCCAAAGGCGGTGCTCATCTCCAGATCCATCGCCGACAAATTCAAGGTGAAGCCGGGCGACCCGGTCTCGGCTAAGTGGGCAGGGCTCGACAGTGCGAATTTCATCGTGTACGGGATTATCGATTATTGGCCGGGATGGAATCCGCTGCCCCAGTCAGGTAATCAGGACGATCCGAATGTGCGACTGCCGAATTTAATTGTCGGTCATCTATCGTATATTCAGAATCATCTCGCACTTGAACCCTATGAGGTATGGATTAAGCTGAAGGAAGGCGCTACGAGCTCGATTATTTACGCAGACTTAGAGAAGAAAGAAATACCGGTTGAGAAGCTGGTGGATGCTAATCAACTGCTGATCCGCTCGAAGAACGATCCGTTCCGACTGGCGATAAACGGCGTGATGACGCTTGGCTTCGTCATTTCGATGATGATCAGCTTCTTCGGTTTTCTATTGTTCTGGGTGCTTACGTTATCGGGCAGGACGCTGCAATTCGGTATTTTACGAGCGATGGGGATTTCGTTTATGCAGATTATCGGCATGCTGCTAAGTGAACAGCTGTTAACTTCAGCAGCCGCAATCCTGTTTGGAGTACTGATCGGAAATGCGGTGAGCAGTCAGTTCGTTCCGCTGTTCCAGCTGTCCTTCAACGCTTCGGATCAAGTGCCGCCATTCGAAATTGTCCGTCAGCTAAGCGATTATGTTCAGTTATACAGCGTCGTAGGCATTATGCTGACAATTGGACTAGCCGTGCTCGGCATTCGGGTTTCGCGTATGAAAATTACGCAAGCGCTGAAGCTTGGGGAGGAATAAAACATGATTCATTGCGACGGGCTTGTCAAAATTTATAAGACGGATGACTTGGAGGTCGTTGCTCTGCAAGGGCTTGACCTTCATGTTGAAGCCGGTGAGCTGATGGCGATTATCGGCAACAGCGGCAGCGGCAAATCTACGCTGCTGAACATGCTGGGAGGGCTTGATCGCCCTTCCGCCGGTAAACTGCTAGTTGACGGTAAGGATTTGCTTAAATTTACGGAACGCGATCTGGTCAAATACAAACGGGAGACGGTAGGGTTCGTATGGCAGAGCAACGCGCGCAACCTGATTCCGTATTTGACTGCGCTGGAGAACGTGGAGCTGCCGATTCTGCTGAAAGGCCGAGGTAAACGGCTGCGCGCGCTGGAATTGCTGGAGGCGGTTGGTCTAAGCCACCGCATAAAGAACCGGCTGAGCGAGCTCTCCGGTGGAGAGCAACAGCGGGTTGCCATTGCCATTGCGCTTGCGAACGAACCGAAGCTGCTGCTTGCCGATGAACCGACTGGCTCGCTCGACACACGCATGTCCAATCAAATTCTGGACCTGTTCCGGGAACTGAACAGCAGAATGGGCATAACGATTGTTATCGTTACGCATGACCCCATGCTCGCCCGTAAAGTTGACCGGGTTGTAGCGATCCGCGACGGTAAAACATCTTCTGAGATCATCAGACGACAATCGTATGCGGAGGAACTTGCGGCGCTTGCGAACGGCAGCATTTTCGAAGCTGAAGAAAGCCATGTGGAGTATGCCGTTATCGACAAAGCTGGGCGGCTGCAAATCCCGGCTTCGTATCTGCAAGCGGATGAATTCAAAGAGAAGAATAAAGTGCGGGTAGAGATGGAAGAAGGCCGCATCATTCTGTATCCGCCTGAAGCGAAATAAAGAGTTGAGATCCGGGAAGACGGGCCTGTAACATCAAGGGCAAGTCTCCCGGATTATTTTTATACTATTCATAGTTTACATATCGGAATTGTGTTAGTATACTAATCCCATAAGATGGATTGCCAGTGCAAGCTTAATTAATTTAGCATATAAATCGGGAGTGTGAAGAGCAATGCCGAAAGTAGTCATTATTTCAGGAAGTCCGAATCCGATTTCTCGTTTGAACGGGTTGACCGATTACGCGGAAGCCAAGCTTCAAGGGCTCGGCTGGGAAGTGAGCTCACTTCATGTAGCCTCGCTCCCGGCAGAAGATCTCATATTAGCTCGCTGGGACAGCCAAGCGATTAAAGATGCCAATAAGCAGATCACGGATGCAGATGCTGTCATTGTAGCAAGTCCGGTGTACAAAGCTTCCTTTACCGGCGTGCTTAAGACCTATCTGGATTTGCTGCCGCAGACCGGCCTGGAAGGGAAGGTTGTGCTGCCGCTGTTCATTGGCGGAACGATTGCACATTTGCTGACGATTGATTATGCGCTTAAACCGGTGCTTTCGGCGTTATATGCGCGACATGTCTCTGCAGGCGTTTATGCCGTAGATTCACAAATTAAGAAAACGGAAGCCGGCGGACTGCAGCTGGATGAAGAGCTCATTCAGCGCTTGGATGGCGCTGTGGCTTCGTTCGCCGAAGCGACCGAATTGTTTGCTTCGCTGCGGACGCCGTCCCAGCCGTAATAACCGCGCAACGAGAAAGAGCAGCCGGCTCGGCTGCTCTTTCTCGTTCTCGGCTCAGGCAGCTTAAGAAGTCAGCTGCTCCATTTGCTCGATCAATTGTTCGAACACGCTCATCGCTTGCTCGATCGGTTCCGGGGTCGACATATCGACGCCGGCTTTCTTCAAGATATTGATGGAGTAGTCGCTGCCGCCGCTCTTCAAGAAGCCAAGGTAACGCTCAACTGCAGGGGCGCCTTCCTCCAGAATCTGCTTGGAGAAGCTGGTAGCTGCGGAGAAGCCCGTCGCGTATTTGTACACGTAGAAGCTGGTGTAGAAATGCGGGATACGTCCCCATTCCATCTCAATGTCTTTATCGATGACCATACCGTCGCCATAGTACAGCTTGTTCAGGTCGTAATAGATTTTACTGAACTCCTGCGGCGTCAAGGAATCGCCTTCCTCAGCGCGTTCGTGAATGATTTTCTCGAATTCAGCGAACATCGTTTGGCGGAAGACCGTTGTGCGGAACTGGTCAGCATAGTAGGTCAGCAGGTACATTTTTTCTTTCGGATCGGTCGACTTCTTCAGCATGTAATCCATGAGCAGCGCCTCATTGAGCGTCGAGGCCACTTCGGCCAAGAAGATCGTATATTGCGCGTCACGGTAATCCTGATTGTTGTCGGAATAGTAGGAATGAAGCGCGTGGCCCATCTCGTGCGTCAACGTGAACATGCTGTTTAGGTTATCCTTGTGGTTGAGCAGCACGTAAGGATGGGTGCCGAAAGCGCCCCAGCTATATGCGCCGCTGCGTTTGCCTTCATTCTCGTAGACATCGATCCAGCCTTTATCGAAACCATCCTGCAGCACCGCCAAATAATCGCTGCCGAGTGGCTTCAAGCTTTCGCTGACGGTTTTCTTCGCATCCTCGAAGGTGATGTCCATTTTGAACTCATCTACCAGAGGAGCGAACAGGTCATACATATGGAGCTCATCAACCTTTAGCAGCTTCTTGCGCAGCTCCATGTAGCGATGCATGAGCGGAAGATACTTGTGAATGGTGCCGATGAGATTCGTATACACTTCCTTCGGAATGTTGTCTCCGTAGAGCGACATTTCGAGCGTAGAAGGATACTTGCGAGCGCGTGAATAGAACAGGTTCTTCGTTACATTGGCGCTAAGCGTGGAAGCGAGTGTGTTCTTCAGCTTGCCGTACGTATCGTACATCGCCTTAAAAGCACCTTCGCGCACTTCACGGTTCTTGCTCTCAAGAAACTGTATGTAACGGCCATGGGACAATTCAACTTCTTCGCCGTTCTCGTCCTTCACTTTCGGGAATTTCAAGTCGGCGTTGTTCAGCATGCTGAAGATCGTGCCCGGAGCTTGGCTGATGTTACCGACCTGCGCGAGCAGCGCTTCTTCGGATTTGGAGAGCACATGCGCCTTCTGACGGCTCATCTCTTCTAACGTGTGGCGGTACTTCGCGAGATCTGGGTTATTGATCATGCTTTGGAGCGCTTCATCCGAGAGACTAAGCACTTCAGGCGTAATAAAAGAGAGCGCTTCGCCGGTTTCGACACTCAGCTTCTTCGACTTGTCGGAGAGAGCTTGGAAGCCCGGCTCTGCCGTATCCTCGTGATGCTTCATGTTCGCGTACACGTAGAGTCGTTCTACTTTGAGCGATAGCTCGTCCTCAAGCTCGAAGCAAGCTTTGAGCTGCGCCGGGTCCGCTAATTTACCTTGATAAGCTTCTACTTTCTTCATCTGCTCTTTCGCTTGTGCATATTCCTTGTCCCATGCGGATTGATCCGCGAAAATGTCCTCCAGCTGCCAGCGGTGCTCAGCTGCGGTTTCGGAGCGTTTTGGTACTTGGTTCATGGGAACCCTCCTCGCATGATGGTTGGTAGATGTGGCGGAATCAGCAGAATGGGGTGCTTCACGCTGCAGGACGTTAGCTTGACTGGAGTGCAGCAGTGAGAGCGATAATAGAATCGGCAGCCATTTCACGCTAGAAGTCACGCTCCCTGAAAGGTTGTGACTCTAGTTTGACCCGGCAGGCGGTTCCTTATGTCCCCATCGTTGTCAAACTGTACACGATCAGGAAAAAGGCAAAAGCAATAAATACGATCGCTGCAATGGCAAGCCCTCTGCGCAAGCTGGGCGGAATATTATTCCGCTGCATGATGATGACGATTCCGAGTGAAAAAGCGGCAATGATGAATATAATCGTAGATGTCTTATCCACCTAAATGTAGCTCCCCTCCGCACAACCTATGCAGGTTGATACATGGTTATGTTCGATACACAGGATGAATTTTCCTCCTGCATGTAAGCTTCGAATTTAGACCGATCTGAAGGCTTCCATAATGGCGCTCAGCTCTTCTTCGCGGCCGGAGAAATCGGATGGACGGAAGCGGTTCTCTGCCCAGTGCAGCATTTCCGGGCGGCTCACGAACGTATGGCATTCTTCGCCCCATTGATCGTTGATTTCGCGCACAATGAGTGTCTTGCCTTGTACTTCAACGTTCAGCATATTGTATTTATCTGTTTTATAAATTTGAACCTTCTTAAACATAAGGACCATCCCTCTCTGTAAATAGCTTGATGCTTCATACAATGATAGCCATAAAATAGGGTAGAAATCAAATATTTCATGGTCTCATGCTGTCAGCTGAAGCGGCTTTAAGGGGAGAAAAGGATAAATGGATTTGGTTCGCGAATTACTATGAGGTCGATAGAACAGCTTGCGAATTATAGTCGAAGGAAGTGGAGAAGTGGATAGCTTGCTCAGAGAGAGAATTGTCAGAAAAGAACCGGGCATCATTACATATGGCATGACACCGCCTAAGGAGTCGCATACGCCGGATAAAATCGCTGAAATCGCTCAGAAGCAAGTTGAGCGCCTGGATGGTTTACAAATAGATGGCTTAATCTTGTACGACGTACAGGAGGAGAGCGATCGCATCGATCAAGATCGGCCGTTTCCTTTTCTGCGGACAGTCGATCCCACGAGATACAGCAATGAGTACCTGAATGAGTTATCGGTTCCCAAAATCATTTATCGCTGCGTAGGCAACTATTCCTCGAATCAGTTCTCGGAATGGCTGCAGGCTGAGACGGATCAAGACCGATTCTCCGTATATGTGGGAGCCTCTTCAAGCAAGCAGGCAACGAGCATGCGTCTTCCGGAGGCTTATGATTTGAGTAAACGCATGGACCCGAACCTGAGCTTCGGTGGTGTCGTGATACCCGAAAGACATACGATGAAGAACGATGAGCATCTTCGTGTGGTCCAGAAAATGAACAGCGGCTGCCAATTCTTTATCTCTCAGGCAACCTACAATATTGAAGCGACGAAGAATTTCCTGTCGGATTATTATTATTACTGCAGAGATCAGGAAATCGACATGGTCCCGATCTTGATCAATCTTGCGCCTTGCGGTTCGCCGAAGACGCTGGAATTTATGAAATGGCTTGGCATTAGCATCCCGAAATGGCTGGAAAATGATTTGAAGCATTCCAAAGACATTCTGGATAAATCCGTCATGCTGTCTCATCGCATGTTTGAAGAGATTTTCGATTTCGGATTGGAGAAGGGGATTCCGCTCGGGTGCAGCGTAGAGAGCGTATCGACAAGAAAAGTTGAAATTGATGCTTCAGTAGCCCTTCTGAATGAAATCAGAGCGACCATTGCGAAGAAACTGGTCAAGTAGCCCAAGATTCCATTACCACAACTCGTCCTTTTTGTCAATATTTAATTGCACAATATTGGGCATCGAGTGTATAATAAAGCAAGTCGCCCGGTTTCACGGTCGCGCTCATTTTTAGGAGGTTGTTCATTTGAAAGGAACAGTTAAATGGTTTAACGCAGAAAAAGGCTATGGCTTCATTCAAGTTGAGAATGGCGAGGACGTGTTCGTTCATTATTCCGCAATTCAAGGTGAAGGCTTCAAGTCCCTGGATGAGGGTCAGTCCGTAGAGTTCGATATTACACAAGGCAATCGCGGGCCGCAGGCGGCAAACGTTACCAAACTGTAAGCTATGCAGCTTCCGCCGGGAAGCTTCTCATACGTAAACGCTATAGATGAACCCGACATGATGATGTCGGGTTTTTTTTATTTGTTTGCGGCCTTTGACCTCAACATGGACAAGATGATAAACTGATGAATGGAAATTATTTTACCTCTGCTAAGGAGCGAATTAGAGCTTATGAAATTCAAATTGTTTAAAGACCGTAAAGGGAAGGCCGATCAGGCTAAAAATAATAAATTCGTTAAGCTGGCAAGAGAGCTATACGTTCATGCGCGCAAAGGCGGACCGAACCCGGAGTCGAACTTTGCGCTCAAGAATACGATTGCGGCAGCTCGCGCCGAGCAAATGCCGACGGACAGCATTGAACGTGCCATCAAGAAGGCTGCAGGCGCCAACGATAGTGTGGAATATGAAGAAATCATGTACGAAGGATACGGCCCAGGCGGCACGGCAATCATGGTCCGCTGTTTGACGGACAACCGGAACCGTACGGCTGCCGATGTTCGTTCGATCTTCAATAAACGCGGAGGTAATATGGGCGAGAGCGGCTGTGTTGCCTATATGTTCGATCAGAAGGGACTGCTCGTCATTGACCGCGAAGAGCTGGACACCGATGAGGATACGATGATGATGCAGGCGCTGGAAGGCGGAGCAGAGGATGTTATCGTCAATGAGGAAAGCTTTGAAGTGATTACGCATCCGCACGAGTTCGAGGCCGTAAAGACGGAACTTGAGAAGCTTGGACATAAGTTTGAATCGGCAAGTGTTCAGTGGCTGCCGCAAAACACGGTCGCAGCAGAAGGCGAGAATGCAGAGAAGCTGCAGAAGATGATGGATGCCTTCGAGGATAACGAGGATGTTCAAGACGTTTACGTCAACTTCGAGCTGTCGGACGAAGAATAGATATGAAGCAAAGCCCCATCGCAGATGAAACTGCGATGGGGCTTGTTTGTTGTGTCGGTTAAGCATCGCGATTGATGAAATGTTTCGCAAGGAAAGCGATGGATGCGACCAGTGCCAGCGTCATCGCCAGTTGGAAGAAGGCTGTTCTGCCGAACTGCTCGAAGATCGCGCCGCCGGCAGTTCCGCTGATTGCACCGGCAAAACCACTCCAGACAATCGCATAAACGGCTTGTCCGGAGGAGCGGAACTCATCGGGAATGATGGAAGATAGGTACCGCAGCGCCGTAACCATGTAGATCCCGAATGTGATGCTGTGCATCGCCTGAATCGGGATGATCCAGAGCGGATCTGTAATTTCGCTGATGAGCCAGAAGCGCAGCGCATACATCAGGCTGGCGATGGCCAGTAGAGGAAGCTCTTTGAATTTATGCCCGTACTTGCCGAGCAGGAAGAGGACAGGAATTTCGCTTATGGCGGACACCATCCAAGCAATGCCGACGAGCGAATTGTCTGCTCCCATTTCCCTCAATGTCACAGCCAGGAAGCCTTCATACATTCGGTGCGCTACGGAAACGACCAGCACGATGGCGAAGTAGCTTAGGATGCTTGGCTTACGAATGAGCTTCAGGAACCCGCCAAATTCGATTTTTCGCTTCGTTCCCTGATAATCCTTAAGAGCAAAGGAAAGCAGCAGGGCGAGACTGATTGAGCCCACAGCAAGCGGAATCGTAATCTGCGTGCCAGTCACCTTAAGCAGCTGACCGACCAGAAAAGCCGACAATGCAAAGCCAAGCGAACCGAACACTCGAATGAGCGCATAAGGCTTCGATGTAAATTGACTGGATAACAGAATCAGGCTGTCGCTCAGCGGATTGACGGGCGTCTGAAAGAAATAGAAAGCCAGCATAATGAAGCAGACCATAACGAACGCATCTGTCGTGAAGAGCAGTGAAACCATGACCAGCTGTCCGAACATGAGAAGGGTCATTATTTTCTTGATCGTACGATAGCGATCACTTGCAGTTCCGAAGATGATGTTCGCGAATATCGATATGATCGGCCCGGTTGAATAGATAATGCCAATTTGACCGGCTGTATAGCCACGGTCCATGAAGTACAACGGAAAATAAGAAACGACAAGTGCTTGTGTGGTATAGATAACGTACATAAAGAATCGAAGCATGAACACTTCTCTGGAACCCAAGATGATTTCACTCCATATCTGTTGCTTTCCTGGACATCGTTTTGTCCGCTTGTCCGACTCGCCTGATCGCAACAGCGATGAACAGACATTCTGCTGCTACTCCAATCGATTGTGCCCATGCACCGATTGCACCATTCCAGCCCGGCGTGAGCATAATACATAGAATAGAGGTTAACACCGTGAACAATAGATTCACGGATTGCGAGCCTAATATGATGCGTGTCTGTCCGCGCACCATGATGAGTCCGTTGCCGACATCCAGCCACGGCAATGCCAGAGCGAGCAGGACGAAAGGCTGCATGGCACGAAGCGTTTCCGATTTCAGCTTTCCTTCTATGCCCATGATATGGCCGACTATGAAGTCGCCTGCCGGTGTGAATGCGAGAAGAGCGACAAGCAGCGTTGGAATGAAGCCAAGCAGCAATGTGAATTTTCGGACGGCTTTAGGATCGATTTTATAGAAATTAAGTACAATTTGATGGAAATAAGTAAAGAAGCTTAAGGTGAGCTGTACCAGACTTGCTGCAAGCGCAAAGGATGCAATGGACAGCGCAGCGTCGCTCGTTTTGCCGAGCATTATATTGATGGATGGCCCGATCCATACCGCAATTAATGTGGATAGCAGCAGTGGACGATAGAAGGAGAATACTTGCCTGAAGTTCTGTACGGCATGCTGTTCTACTTTCTCGGGCATTTGCTTCACCAGCGAAGAACCTTCCAAATAACTAACCAATGCTTCAATCATCATGCCGGCTAGGAAAATGACAGCGCCAACCGTACCGCTTGTGACCCCTTTATTCATATAATAGAGGGAAATGCCGTACATCCCGACAAGACGCAGCGCCATGCCGATCGTCAACCATTTGGTGCGTAAATTATAAATGATGACGCCGTGATATAAACAGCGGATGCCTGAGAAAATACTGACGAACATGAGAATTTGATAGACATCCAGGATATGCGGTACGAGCTCATCATCTGCTCCGAATAATCCTCCGAATATCCAAGTGCCGAGCGGCGAATAGCAGATGATCATGCCGAGAATCAGTATAGCAGCAAACACGAGCTGGCCAACCCGCAGCATCGCGCGGAAGGATTGCTTGTCGCGTACCAGTGCCGAGCATGTCTGGCGCAGCAAGACGGCCGGCCGTTCCGTAATGATAAGCAGACTCATCGCGATGGCATAACTTGCGATGACGACTTTCTGATTGGCAGCATGTGCCAGTGTACTATTGATAATGACGTGTGAAATAGTTACGAGAGAAGCTGAAAGTCCGAGCGGCAAAAAAAAACGCCATAGCTGTCTCATCGACACAGAGCCTGGCTGTTTCCCCATAGTTCGTTCTCCTTGCAAGCGATATGTACCTCAGTATAGCATATGGCGAACAAGTTTTCGCGCTGGATTTGTACTCTATGAAATGGTACATTATTTGATGGAGGTTTTGAGACGTGAACCAATTTTTTAGTTGGAATGACCGGCTTGGAATCCCGCTTCCGGCCCTCCATCAGGAGTGGGACAAGTACAGTGAAAAGGATCGTACGTTCATTGTGACAGAATGGGAGATCATTCGCGGGACGATACCTGAGCGCGTTATCGCATTTGAAGCGGTAATTAACGTAAAGCAAATTCAACTGTTTGAGGAAGAGAACTTTGAGCGTTCATGTACCATTAACTCCGATATTGCCGAGCTGGCAAGCCGGATTAATGATTTACATATCTGGTACCGCATGAATCAAGAAATTGAAAATAAGCGCCATTCCTAACAAGCGGAGTGGAAGAAGGAGGGCGCATATCGATGCAACTATCAACTTTGGCCCGCCAAATGCCGCAAACGCCAATTCGATTAATGTACCGGGTTTACAAATATGTATTGCCGGAAGTTAGAGCCGAACTCGCAAGATTGCGTGTTATTGCCGAGCAAATTCCCGACGACGAACTGAGAACACAAGCGATCGCCAGTATGACGAGCAAGCAGTTTCATTGCGAAGGAGGAGGCATTTACGCCGCCGCCAACCTGCAGCGCAGGGATATACTAGTACCGCTCATCGTTGCTTTGCAGACGATAAGTGATTATTTGGACAACCTGTGTGACCGAAGCACATCGCTGGATGCGGATGATTTTCGACTGCTCCATCAATCGATGCTGGATGCCGTAGACCCGAACGCGCCGCTGCGTGATTATTATGCACTGCGGACAGAGCGTGACGACGGGGGTTATTTGCATGAGCTGGTTCGTACATGTCAAGCCTGTATAAGGAAACTGCCTTCCTATTCGGCTGTGCAGTCTTATGTAACAGAACTTGTCCGACTATATGGTGACCTGCAAGTTCACAAACATATCGTCAAAGAGAGACGCGAGCCGGCTTTGCTTGCATGGTGGGAGCAGCATCGTCACCTTGCGCCGAATTTTAAGTGGAACGAGTTTGGTGCGGCGACAGGCTCAACACTGGGCATGTTTATGCTGTTTCTTGCCGCTTCTGATGAAGGCTGCGGCAGTGAAGAAGCGCTGCAAGTTCGTAACGGCTATTTCCCCCATGTTTGCGGTCTTCATATTATGCTAGATTATTTGATCGACCAAGAAGAGGATCGGATAGGCGGAGACTTGAATTTCTGCAATTACTATTCCAATCAAAGCGAACTAGTGACGCGAATCGGAGACATCGTTGAAGGTGCGCGCCGAGATGTGAGCGGGCTGCCTGCTCCGAAGTTTCACCGCATGGTAATCGAAGGCTTGCTCGCCTTATACCTGTCCGATCCCAAAGTTCGGGGTCAGAAGGATGTGCAGCTCGTTTCGAAGCGGCTCATGAAGAAGAGCCCGCTCACGCGATTGTTCTTCTGGGGCAACAGCGTTGTTATTCGATTGCGTCAATTCAAATAATGCTATGAACATGGAAAGCACAGATAAAGATGAAAGAGGAGTGGATTTGCAATGTCAGCAGTAAAATCAATTGCCGTTCTTACTAGTGGTGGAGATTCGCAAGGGATGAACGCAGCGGTACGCGCTGTCGTTCGTAGTGCTTTATATCATGGACTTGAAGTTTATGGTGTGCAACGCGGCTATCAAGGCCTGCTTAATAATGATCTTCGTCAAATGGATCTTCGCAGCGTAGGAGATATCATTCAGCGCGGGGGTACTATTCTCCAAACAGCCCGCTGTAAAGAGTTTCTGACGCCGGAAGGTCAACAGAAAGGTGCAGAAGTACTGCGCGAGCGCGGAATTGACGGGCTAGTCGTCATTGGCGGAGACGGTTCCTACCAAGGTGCCAACAAGCTATGCAAGCTGGGCATCAAAACAATGGGATTGCCGGGCACGATCGACAACGATATTCCGTTTACCGACTACACCATCGGATTTGATACTTCGGTCAGCATCGTTGTTGATGCAATCAACAAGCTTCGCGATACGATGACTTCGCACGAGCGTTCTTCGATCGTAGAGGTTATGGGCCGTCATTGCGGCGACATTGCTCTGTATGCCGGTTTGGCAAGCGGTGCGGAAACCATTATCGTACCGGAAGTGCCGTTTGATCTGGATCAAGTTGCAAACCGCATGAAAGAAAACTTCAGTTCAGGCAAACGTCACAGTATCATCGTTGTTGCTGAAGGCGCGGCAAGCGGTGAAGAAATCGGTAAAGGCATCACGGAGCGTTGTGGAATGGAGCCTCGTGTTACCGTTCTTGGTCACATTCAGCGTGGCGGAACGCCAACGCACAATGACCGGATTCTTGCCAGCCAGCTGGGCGACTTCGCTGTTCGCAAGCTGATGGAAGGCGACTCAGGCAAAGGCTGCGGTATCATCCGCGGTGAGCTGGTCGTGACCGATATTGATAAAGTAGTAAACACGAAGAAACCATTCAACATGGATCTCTACAACCTGGCTCTTCGTTTATCTCAATAAATGAACTTAAAGCCTTATATGCGCGTCTGACGGGGAGAATGGACCCGAATGACTGCCGTATAAGGCTTTTCTATTAATTAGGAGGCTATTAGGATGTTCTTGTACAAAATTGAAATCGAAATGGAAGATACCTCAGCGCATCTGATTCTTCTGGCGGAGACGGATGAGAAAGCATTCTCGTTCGTAGAGAGCCATGTTGCGCGTCATTATATCAAAATGCCTGTCCTGAAATCGGTTGCCATCGTGGAGAAGAAACGGACCGAGGTCGGTTCGGGTTACCTTATTCCTCAATCGTAAATTCCTTTATTGACCAAAAATACAAAACATACTATTATGTATGTAAAGTGGAAATTGGAAGGGGAATATTTATGCGCATTACGATTATCGCGGGAAGCAATCGTCCGGAATCGACCAGTACCAAATTGTCCCGATATATCGGGAAGTTTATGGAATCGGAAGGCCATGAGGTTACCGTATACGACCTGTATAAGCAGCCGTTGCCGTTCTACGGCACGCACGAGGATACGAATCCTAACCTCGCAGCATTGCGTGAATCGGTGTTCCACAGCGACGCTGTTGTACTCAGCACGCCTGAATATCATGGAAGCATCTCCGGCGTGCTGAAGAATGCGCTTGATTTCCTTGGCGGCGATCATTTTGACAGCAAAGCCGTTCTCTCTATTTGTTCTGCAGGCGGCGCAGTCGGGGTAAGCTCGCTTACTCAATTGCAGGCCATGGTTCGTAACATGCATGGAATCAACTGTCCGGAGTGGATATCCATCGGCGGCCCGGCACGTCAATTCGAAGCAGACGGGACCCCGTCATCCGTAGATGTAGTAACTCGCGTTCATCGCACCGTACCGTATTTCTTAC
The DNA here is from genome assembly GCF_056269135.1 of Paenibacillus sp. J22FR21. Classification (NCBI taxonomy): domain Bacteria; kingdom Bacillati; phylum Bacillota; class Bacilli; order Caryophanales; family Paenibacillaceae; genus Paenibacillus; species Paenibacillus sp. J22FR21. The sequence goes on along the minus strand of NZ_JBWDNJ010000004.1, from coordinate 23,654 downwards.
AGCTGGCTGCGAAGCTGCGTAAGTAAGTTTAGTCAACTTTAAATGCAAAACGCTCTGCAGCCAGGCCCGGTATTGTCCGTGCGAGGCTTGCAGAGCGTTTTTTTTAATTTAGAATTTGGCGTCCGCCGTATAACGGTTGTTCGCGTTCCATAATAAATATTCATGAATGCCGGTATCCTGCAATGCTTTAATTTGTGCGTCCACTTCGGCTTTTCCGTATTTAATATAATGCCCTTTGCCAAGCCAGCTTGCGGTGAAGTCTTGAATCCATGGTCGAATTATCGGTTTGTAAGAGCCGATCGGATCTAACTTCTTATGTGTGTCTACCATGGCACCTTTGATGGTTGCATAAGGATCTTTGTCCGGATCCTTCACTTTGAACCAGCCTGTGCTGTAATGGCTTGGATAAATCATCGGTGCGATAACATCCACATATTTCGAGATTTTCACAAAATCTTGTCCGATACCTTCAGCAGCCGGTACGGAAGCGGCATATCCGAATATATCAACCGAGACTCTCACGCCGAGCGGCTCAAGCTGGGATTTCGCATATTTCACGAAAGCAGCGACTGTATCTACTCGTGTATCCTTGTTTTTATAGAACTTCAGGGAATCGGCTTTCTTCTCGAAACCTTCCGGGAAGCGGACATAGTCGAACTGGATTTCTTTGAAGCCGAGCTTCACAGCTTCCTTTGCAATCGCAACGTTATAATCCCAAACTTCCTTCATATAAGGGTTTACGAAGCTGTCACCTTTGCCATTCTCCCAAAGTGACCCGTCCTTTCGTACGTAGGAATACTCAGGATGGCTTCTGGCGAGCACCGTATCTTTAAAAACTACGATACGTCCGATTGGGTACACATCATGTTTCTTCAGACGTTCCATCGTTTGACTGATATTGCTGATAAACTTCTTTGGTTTGCCGAGCTTGAGCAGCTCCGGGTTGGTGGTGGGATAGGTGATGTAGCCGTTATCATCCTTCAAATCAATGACCATGCTGTTCAACGGGGTATCATCTAGCAGCTTCAGCAGCGATTCCATGCGAGCGCCTCCGGCACTGTGTGCCGTTACATAAATGCCCTTTACCTCAGGAGCATCCGGCTGCGGATCGTGCTTGACGAACTCGGATCCTGCGCTTGACCCCGAGCCTGCATCACCGGGTGTTGTTGCACCTGTACCCGAATTCGTTCCAGGCTGTGTCGAACCTCCGGAACCATTCGGCTGCTGCGAATTAGGAGCAGTTAGCATTGTAGCGAGCAGTTGGTGGGTAGATGCGGATTGCGCGCCTGCTTGCGCATCAGATCCGGTTAAGACATGAAACAACAATAACAATGTAGAAACAATAACATCCATTTCAATTCTCTCCCCATCTGCCAAGTCAGTAAAATTATAATTCAGTTTCGAATGAAGGCACAGAGGTATTTTGTAGGAATTTGCTAGAAATTGAAGAGGAGGGGGACTTGAATACGTTATTGAGCAAAAAAAGGACGAGAACCGATTTCTCGTTTTGTTATTGAGAAAAAAAGGACGAGAACCGATTTCTCGTTTCTCGTCCGGGTCGTTCTCTATTGCAAAAGCACTTCTCTTTGATACTCACAAATGCTTTGCTGCACAATCTCCATCGCGTCCTCAGGTTCCAGCAATGCCAGTCCATCCCGCAGCACGATATTCAAATTCAATTCCCGCTCCGTGAGGAAAGGCACTAATTCCGGTGCTAGCTTTTCCACAATCTGTAATAGTCTGACCGTTTCCATATCCATGAAGCATCACCCTTTCATCGTAATGGAGGGTAAAACGTATGGCACGAAACAAATTCAACGGGATAGCTATATTATAACAGCAGCGAATTCAAAAACCTAGTGTTGAACAAAGAATTTCCATATTAGCCGATGCCCGATTTGCAAATTAGAGGGAAGGCTTCCGGAATTCACCCATTACGCCGACTGTTTCTACAACGTTGACGAATGCACGCGGGTCTGTATCTTGGATAATTTTGCGCAGCTGGTTCAATTCGAAGCGAGTTGTCACCGTCATCAACATGTCATTCTCCGCATTCGTGTAGGCGCCGCGTGTTTTGATGACCGTTACGCCCCGAATCAGCGGAATCATGGCTGTACGCATTTCTTCGGTTTTCGTTGTGACGATAAAGACGGTAATCTTCACATGTTTAATGTGTATGAGGTCAATGATTTTGCCGGTTGTAAAGATCGACAGCAAGGAGAACAGCGCAATATCCCAATCATTCGTAAGCATTCCGAGTGCGGCGATAACCGTCCCATTCAGGACGAAGATCAGCATGCCGATCGACAAGTCCCTTTTGCGAGTTATGATGGCCGCTATGATATCGAAGCCGCCGGAGGAGGAGCCTTCACGAAGGGCAAGTCCACTTCCGAAACCGACCACAACCCCGCCGAATACTGCGCCAAGCGTCAAATCCTCAACCATGGGGTTAACGGGAACAAGCTGCATGAAGAGCGTCGTTGCGGCAACTGAGAACGCACTCCAGCCAACAAATCGCAAGCCGAGAACACGCCATCCCCAGATTAAAATAGGCACATTTAGAATAAAATAAAGCCAGCCAATGTTTAGGCCGGTCGCATACCCAGCAATCATCGTAATGCCGGATACGCCGCCGCTGATCATTTTGTGCGGAATCAGAAGCTGGTTAAAGCCAAAAGCGATCAGTAAAGCGCTAATCAAAGTCGTTGCTGCAGTTCGTGAAGATCTCAAAACGATTCACCTCGGTGGAGTATAATTAACAGGTAGCAGTTTATCAAAAAAAGTTGGAAGTTGTCTAATGTAATAAATGATGCTAGTATATGTATTTAGTGCTTGCTGGTATTCAGAAATACAGTTGTGCTATAATAAACTGTATATTTTCTGTAGGATGCAGATAGAAGGAGATTGAAACAGTTTGAAAACATTTGCTGAATTCGGCTTGGAACCTAAGGTTCTTCAAGCTATTACTGAGCTTGGATTTGAGGAATCTACCCCAATCCAATCGAAAGCCATTCCAATTGCGCTTGCCGGCACCGACTTGATCGGGCAAGCTCAGACAGGAACGGGCAAAACGGCCGCCTTCGGGATCCCGCTTGTCAACAAGATTCCGGTTACTGAAGAGCGTATCGTCGCATTAATCATGACCCCGACCCGTGAGCTTGCGATTCAAGTTTCGGAAGAAATCGGAAAGCTTACACGTTACAAAGGTTTGCGTTCATTGCCGATTTACGGCGGTCAAGAGATCGGTCGTCAAATCCGCGCTTTGAAGAAACGTCCGCAAATCATCATCGGTACACCTGGTCGTTTGCTCGATCATATTAACCGTAAAACAATCAAACTTGATGACGTCCAAACCGTTATCTTGGATGAAGCGGATGAAATGCTGGATATGGGCTTTATGGAAGATATCACTTCCATACTTTCCTTGGTTCCGACTAATCGCCACACGATGCTGTTCTCGGCTACAATGCCTCCGAACATTCGTAAACTGGCAGATCAATTCCTACAATCGCCTGAGCATGTGTCGGTAATCCCAACACAAGTCAGCGCACCAACGATTGAACAAGCTTATATCGAAGTTCACGAGCGTCAGAAATTTGACGCGCTGAGCCGCTTGCTTGATATGGAATCACCAGACCTTGCAATCATCTTTGGACGTACAAAGCGCCGTGTAGATGAGCTGAGCGAAGCCCTTCAGAAGCGTGGTTATTCTGCAGACGGCTTGCATGGCGACTTGTCTCAGAATCAACGTGACAACGTTATGCGTAAATTCCGTGACGGCAGCATCGATGTGCTTGTAGCAACAGACGTTGCAGCACGTGGTCTTGACGTTTCCGGCGTAACGCATGTTATCAACTTCGACTTGCCGCAAGATCCGGAGAGCTATGTACACCGTATCGGCCGTACCGGCCGTGCTGGTAAAGAAGGTACAGCGTGGTCGTTCGTAACGCCGCGTGAGCTGGATCACATGCATTTCATCGAGAAAGTGACTCGCCACAAAATCGCGAAGAAGCCATTGCCAAGCATCGCTGAAGCAATCGAAGGCAAACAACGCGTAACGGCTGAGCGCATTCTTGAAGCTCTTGACGGTGAGGCAGTTAATGAATTCAAAGCCATTGCCATTCAATTGCTTGAGCAATACGACTCCGTTAACTTGCTGGCAGCAGCAATTAAATTGATCACTGGCGAGAAGAAAGATATTAATATCGAACTTACGCCAGAAGATCCGATTCGCGCTAAGAAACGCAGACCGGATGTTCGTACAAGCGGACGTCGTTTCTCCGGCGGACCATTTGGCGGCGGCAATCGTTCCGGCAGCGGTCCTCGCGGACGCGGCGAAGGCAGCGGCAACCGTGGCGGTTATGGCGGCAGCAGCAGCGGTGGCGGCTACGGCGGCAATCGCAGCAGCAGCAGCAGCAGCTCAAGCAGCACTAGCAGCAGCAGCGGCTACAATCGTGATCGCGATCGTGACAACAAAGGCCGTGGAGACGGCCGCGGCGAAGCTCGCCGTTCCCGTCCATCCTCTGACGAATAAGTAAGGATAACACCGGGGCTTCTGTTTAGCCGAGCAATCGGATAAATAGAGCCCCTTTTTTATCTTGTTATCTACTGTCAGAAGAAGCCTTTCGAGATAATGATAAGAAGAATGAACAGAACAAGAATCAACGCAGCACTAGTATGAGAACCATGACCCATATTACCCATTAGCGACGTCCTCCTCAGCTTTTGTCTTGGGTACGATAACACTATATGGTATGCATCTGGGTGAATGTCGTTTAGACGCCTGCCCACATTCCCGAAAATGGGCGTTGGCTTCTTGGGCTGTCTATATTATAGTTAACGTAGTATAAAATGAAATCGCTTGCTAGGAGGACTTGGCTACAATGGAAATGAGAGGCATGATGGGCGGGTTTTATAAAATCTCGGAATGGATTATGCGCTTATCGGTAACAAACGTGCTATGGATCATTTGTTCCTTGCCGTTTATTATTTTACTGCTCCCTGTGTTATTTGCTCAGAACAGCGATCAAATGATGAGTTACTTCATCGTCTCCGGCATCGTTGCTCCGTTCACTTTGTTTCCGGCTACCGCAGCTATGTTTGCGGTTGCGCGTAAATGGGTAATGGGTGAGGTAGATGCGCCGCTCCTTCGCACGTACTTTAGAAACTATAAAGACAGCTATGTGCAAAGCATGATAGGCGGAATCTTGTATATGGTTCTGTTTACGATTCTCATTGTGGATTTCCGTGTATACTTGGTGAAATTGGAATCGTTCCAGCTGGTTTCTTATCTATTCGTTGCCCTTGTAGCTTTGCTGGCTGTATCGCTGTTCAATTTCTTCTCCATGGTTGTTCACTATCACATGAAGACAATGCAGCTGCTTAAGAACGCATTGCTGCTTACAATCGGACGACCATTCCGGTCGCTCTCGACAGTCATCATGTGCGGCTTCGTTATTTATATTAGCTTTAGCTCACCGAAACTGATGTTTCTCGTTCCGTTCTTTACGGGAAGTGTAGTGGCCATTATCGCCTTCTGGAACTTCTACGCGATTTATACGAAGCTTCAGCTGCAAGCGGAGAAAGCAGCGGAAGCAGCAGCGGAGGAAGAGCGCAAACGTCTTGAAGATGAAGCGTTCCTGCCGCATACAGAAGAAGGTCACAACACCATTAAATAGCGGTTCGTGTCACGTTTACTTTTACCCCTGTTACGTCTATAATAACAATACATCCTGCGATGTGCGTTACGGCTTATCACTTGTTTTGAACCAATGGCTGTATTACGGGAGACTCAATTGAAACGCAGCTGACAGGCCCTCGAAAAGGGATCTCAAAAACGTTTCTGCGGCCACCCACCTGCGAGAGCGGGTTCAGAAACAAGCAAGTCGGACGGCATGGCGGGTTACTTACTTCAAGCGAAAAGGGGGCAACCCCTTTTTTTTATGTTAGAAACTATGTTATGATATCTCTTAGCGTACATAGAAGTTGGAGGGGGAGATTACCTTTGTCTTTGAAGCGGTCCCTTATCGGGTTGCTGCGCAGTCATGAATTGACAGGCGATAAAGCGAAAGATCCGTTACTTAAATCCCATTATTACAAGTTGTCACGGGAGAGAGCTTGGGAAGAGGTTGTCTCTACACTAAAGAAGATGCAAGGCTACAAGGTGCTTCATGAAGTGCAGTCCGTAGGTGAGATCGTACTCGAGAAACGTACGGTAACCGGCCGTACAATGGATATTACCGTATCCGTTATCAACGTGAATCCTGTTACAGCAGCGGTGGACATTTATTCCGCGTCGCGCGGTTCGTTCGGTGATCTTGGATCCAATTACCGTATCATTATTGATCTTTATCGGACTCTCGATAAGAAGCTGGCTCAATATAAAACATCCGGCATATAATAACGAGAAAAAGCGAGGAAGGGAATCCCTGCCTCGCTTTTGTCATATGCTGATCTTTATGTAGCTTATACGAGTGCTTTAACTGCGTTGATTGCATTCTCGTAGTTCGGGTGCTCTGTCATTTCACTAAGCACTTCCACATATTGAATCGTGTCATTGCCGTCGATTACGAAGATTGCACGCATATCGAGGTGAAGATCTTTGATCAACACGCCGTAAGCTTCGCCGAAGTTGTTGTTTTTGTAGTCCGACAGCAGAACAACTTTATCGACACCTGCAGCACCGCACCAACGAGCTTGTGCGAATGGAAGGTCAACGCTCACTGTCAGTACAGCTACGTTATCACCTAGTGTTGCTGCTTCTTCATTGAAACGACGAGTTTGCGCATCGCAAACGCCTGTATCAATGGAAGGCACTACGCTGACAAGTTTCACTTTGCCTGCGAAGTCTTTCAAGGAAACAACCTCTACCAGCGATTTGTTCAATTGAAAATCAGGAGCTTGGTCACCGATTTTCAGTTCTGGGCCGATCAGTGTAAGCGGGTTGCCTTTAAGAGTAGCAACGCCTGTGCGTTCTTGTGCCATTAATAAACAGCCTCCTTAGGATGGAATGGGTTCATACCAAATTATTATAACTATAATGAAATACCATTGTCCAATAGGAGGGCGAAGGAGACTACGATGATATTCCTGCGTTATGAAAGTTTTCGCAGCTATTTGCGGCAATATCCGGTTACGGCGGCTATTATCGCGCTGAATCTGCTCATCTACATTAGCGATCGTTACATACTGGATGGTATGCTGCTGGACCGCGGTTTCTTTTACAGTGACCCAAACAACAATTATTTCTCGCTTGCAGAACCTTGGCGTTATGTGACGGCTCAATTCTTGCATTTGAGTATTTCGCATATTTTCTTCAATATGTTTGCTGTGTTAGTGTTTGCACCTCCGCTCGAACGGATGCTCGGTCATGTGAAATATCTGTTGTTTTATCTGCTGTGCGGCATCGTCGGTAATCTATTTAGTGCCATCGCTGATTCGTCTACTGCGGGAGCGGGTGCGTCGGGAGCTATCTATGGTGTATATGGTGCGTACCTCTATTTGGCACTAATGAAACGCTCGCTCGACCCGGATTCGCGCAAAACAGTGTATACGATACTGATATTCGGTATTCTGTATTCGATATTTGCACCGGGTATTGGGCTGTGGGCTCATTTTGGCGGATTGTTTGCAGGGTTCGCGCTTGCTTATGCATACGACTGGTATTTAATCGCGAAGAAGAATCGCCGATATAATCGGTAATGGCAGCTGTTATAGAGAAGAAGAGGGGACCTAATGGAGCTTCGTCAATTGTATTATTTCGTAAAAGTGGCTAAGAAGGAGCATGTTACGAAAGCAGCAGAGGAGCTGCATGTGGCACAATCTGCTGTCAGCCGACAAATTCATCAACTGGAAGAGGAGCTTGGCGCCAAGCTCTTCCTGCAGAAGGGACGCAACCTGCAGCTTACACCTGTTGGGGCATTGTTTCTGAAGCGGGCAGAAGTGATACTGGCCGATTTGGAACGCTCCGTTGTGGAAATTCAAGAATTTCTCGATCCGGAGAAAGGGGAGATTCGGCTTGGATTTCCGCACAGCTTGGGCATTTCACTCATACCCGAGGTTGTGGCGGCGTTTCGGAAGCTGAACCCTAATGTGAAGTTTCGATTTAAACAAGGGATGTTCCCGTCTCTGATTCAAGATGTGATGAAAGGTGAAGTGGATTTGGCTTTCGTATCGCCATGTCCGGAGAAGCATCCTCATGTCACCGGTCAGATCGTCTTAACGGAAGAGTTGTTTGCTATTCTGCCGCCGAATCATCCGCTTGCGAGTGAAGAGTCCATTGAACTGGCTCAATTAAAGGACGAAATGTTCGTGCTGTTCAGTGATGGGTACTCGCTTCGTCCAATCGTATGGGAAGCATGTCTGGCGGCAGGATTTACACCGCAGATCGGATTTGAAGGGGAAGAGACGGATACCATTCGCGGTTTGGTTGCGGCGGGCATGGGAGTCAGCTTGCTCCCCGAAATGGCGCTCTACGCATCCGGCCCCCTTAAGCCGGCTAAGGTGCGCGTGAGTTCGCCGCAAGTGACAAGGACAATCGGACTTATTTATCGATCCAATGAGAAGCTCCCGCTTGTAGCCAAATCTTTTCAGAGCTTCCTGCTCGATTTCTTTGCTTGCAGCCGGTTTCAGAAGCAATAAACGTTACGCCTGAATCTCAGTTGAGGTCAATCAGAGTCATTCTGATTGGCCTCTTTTTAATAAGGGGATACTTGTAATAAAATCCCTTTCGGCAGTCGGAGGAATAGACGTCATGAGCAGAGAACGGCGAAGAAGCAGACAACAGCGAATTTTTATCCTCCTCATTATGCTGAGCGCGATGGTACTGTTATTTGTTTTGCGTATCGGATGGCTGCAGCTGCTGCCGTCTGCACCCGTAACAGCCAGAAGCTCAGATTGGAAGGAAGAGTCTGTCGCGCAGCGAGAACGAACATTGGTGCTGGATACAGGCAGGGGGGATTTCTATGATCGTTCCGGTAGACCGCTTACGGGGGAGACTTACGAGGCACTGGCTGTATTTCCGCTGCAAATGAAATCTCGTACCGATAATCCAAAGGAAATCGGTGCATTGGCCAAGGCGCTTGGCATGCAGTCTTCTACGCTGAGACAATGGATGGATAAATTAACCGAACCCGTCTTCTGGCAGCGGGAGGGAGAGGGATTGCCGCATCGCTTATCTGCAAAGCAGCTCGCAGCGATAGATGCCTTGCACATTAACGGCGTACGCGTGCTGCCCTATCATAACCGCTATCCGTCTGCCTTCAGCGTCAAGCACGCAGTTGGCTACATCAGCCAACATCCGGAACTGCTTCGAGCCGATTACAGCAAGCGGCTGAAGGCACATACAATGCGCTTGAGCGATAAGACCGGAGGCGCTGGCTTGGAGCGGTCCCTGGATCCGCTGCTGCAAGGTACGGGACCGACCGCAGTGTCTTATTTTACCGATGGAACGGACAAGCCTATGCACGGATTAAACTTACGTCTCATTAGCCCGAATAATCCATACTACCCGATCAAAGTGATGACGACGATGGATCTGTCCTTGCAGAATCAATTGGAGAACTATGTGGATCATAAAGGGCTCAAAGAAGGAGCGGTCGTTGTCCTTGATACGGCGAACGGTGATATTATAACGATGATTTCAAGGCCTCAGCTCACAATAAGCTCGATTGATGCGACGGGCATGAATGCAGCCAATCATGCGATCAGAGCGGCAACACCGGGGTCGATATTCAAAATCGTGACGGAAGCGGCTGCGCTTGAGTCCCGCGTTACCGCCGAAGGGGAGCAGTTCTATTGCAATGGGAATTATGGCCGCTATGGCCTCCATTGCTGGAAGGACGGGGGACATGGGCATGTCACGCTGCAAGATGCTTTCGCGGGCTCGTGCAATGTCGTATTCGCGGAACTTGCGGAGAGACTGAGTGCGCGGCAGTTTCTGGTGACGGCAGATCAGCTTGGTATTGCCAGGCAGATCGGATGGAGCAGCATAGGAGCGTTTGCGCCGCTTGGTAGACCGCTGAGGCAATTCCAAGAGGAAGAAGCGGGAAATGTATTCGCTCAGCCGCAGGGGGCCAGAGATGGCGGTCAGCTGGCACAAACGGGCATTGGCCAAAGAGATGTTAAGCTCTCACCGCTCCAAGCGGCTAACCTTATGGTCACGCTGCTGCATGAAGGTCGTGTACAAGAGCCTAGATTAGTTAGTGAAATTCGGTATGGGAATGGACAGCTACTGGCTAAGCTTGCCAAACAGTCTTCGATGTCTCAATACGGTCAAATTCATGCACGTACAGCTCGGACTTTACTAAGAAGCATGGAAGCGGTAGTCCTTAACGGAACGGGTAAAGGGATCCGAAATGGAATTTGGGCGGTTGCCGGTAAATCCGGCACCGCCCAAATTAGAAGAGGAAATCAGGAAAGATTGAATCAATGGTTTGTCGGCTACGGGCCAGCTGAGCAGCCTCGCTATGCTGTTGCCGTGCTAGCCGAGAACCGTACACCGGGAACATCCAATCAAGCGACAGTTATCTTCCGCGGAGTAATGGATATTCTTGCTAAGCAGCAGAAGCACTAAACCATGTTACAGCTAGTCCACAATTTCCGTATCATCCGCTGGATTCGTTTGATGCTCGAACTCACCTTTAGGTGAATGAATCCAGCGGTGGAAGTATCGTTGATCATATAATGCCTTCAATAGAATCATCAGAATCGGAGACAGGATCACGCCTGCAATCCCGAATATTGAAAGTGAGATAATCATGAATGCGAGCATCGTAAAGGCAGAAACGCCGAGCGTGTCGCCGGTGATCTTAGGCTCGAGAAATTGACGTGTCAAGACGACCGCAAGGAATAGGCAGCTGAGCCAAATCGCGAGTGTCGAGTTACCGACAATGAACAAGTAAATGATCCACGGGATGAAGACGGTTCCGACACCGAGCAAGGGCAGGATGTCGAAGAATGCGGATAGCAGCGCGATGGAGAAGGCATTGGGCACTCCGAGCAGCAGCAAGGCAACGAATATAACGATAAACGTAATGCTTATTAGCTTGCCTTGGGCTTTCAAATAACCGGCAATGCCGGAGAATACATTCTCGCGTAAGAACAGGAAAGCTTTCTTGAACGTATTAGGCGTCTTCTCTTGAGCCAGCTTCTTCCACTCTTTAATTTCCAAACTAAGGAAATAAGCGAGTATGATTCCGATGGTGAAGTTAATCATAAAGGTGGAGAAGGATTTCAGGTACCCGCCTAGCGAGAGCAGGAACGAAACCGCCAAATTAGATCCCCATCTTGTGATATAACCGAAGATCTCATTGGCCTTCTCCACGACGTTATCCGGCAGCGGAAGTGAATCGACTTTATCTTCGAGCAAAGCGGCATTCTTCTGAAACTGGTCGACAAGTAAATCCTGGTACTTGCCAAGGTTTGAAGCGAGTCCGGTAACCTGCGTCGTGACGACGAAACCGGCACCGACAAATGCGCCGACAATGACGAGTGTGAAAATAAGAACGGATATGCCTGAAGCGATGGATTTCTTCATCCCGAGTCGCTGCATCCATCGTGCAGGAGGCTCAATAAACATGAAAATTAAGAAAGAAAGGAATATTGGAGTGGCAATCCGGTATACATAACTGAATACAAGCATGATGAGATACACGGTCAGAACAATTAAAGCAATATCGAATGCGGTACGCCAATATTTACGGTAGAAGGAAAGCATCGATTGACTCCTTTTTAAATAGCTGAAATGCGGTTATGTATCACGATTGTACTATAAAATAACAGAGTTTCCCAACTTAACTTTATGTTAGCCTAATTTTCCGATTTATGCTGTATTTCTTCGTTGTAACTTCCGTAGCCGTTATTGTACGTGCTATGTTACAATGAATGAAGGTATCAGGCATCTAGGGCACTCCCTCTTCCAATGGACAAGGATTAAGGATCGAAACTAGGGTGGTGGGAACACGTAATATGGAAAACTTCCTGCTGTGGGGATTTTATTTTTTAACGTTTTATGCTTTTTTACCCGGAATTATAAGTCGTACATTTGGTTTTCGCGTATTTAAACGGGGTCGTGCAGAACGGGAAATTGCTCTTACTTTCGACGATGGGCCGGATCCTGTTTATACACCGCTGCTGCTTGATCTACTAAAGAAATATGATGCTAAAGCGACATTCTTTGTTGTCGGCATCCACGCAGAACGGCACCCGGAGTTATTGCAGCGAATGCATGCTGAAGGGCATGTGATCGGCATTCATAATTACGTACACAAGTCCAATTGGCTTATGCGTCCAAGAACGGTTAAGAAACAAATTCATCGCACATCAGAGATTATTCGCCGGGCAACCGGCGTTCGTTCGGCGTACTACAGACCTCCGTGGGGGATCGTCAATCTGTTTGATTTTTCCAATTTAGGGTATCTTCAAATTATTCTATGGTCTGCGCTGTTCGGCGATTGGCGCAAACATGTAGGGGCTGAACGTCTTAAGACCCGCATGATGAAGAAGCTTCGGCCGGGAGAAGTGCTGCTTCTTCATGACTGCGGCGCTACTTTCGGTGCGGATCAAGATGCGCCGGCTAACATGCTCATTGCATTAGAGTCGTTCTTAAAGGCAGGTCGTGAACGCGGATATCAGTTTATCCATATTACGGACATGATCGCACTTACGGACAGGGATCGCAGTAAGTCGAGAGAATCCAAGCCTGCGACACATGGTCTCTTCAAACGAGCGTTGATCGCATGTTGGATGGGATGGGAGCGGGTATTTCACGTCCTATTCCGCGTGAAGTCAGGCGGAGAGGGCTCTATATTTCACATTCGGCTTGTCCCGTATCCGGGACAAACGTTGGAGCTGTCGGACGGCAGACGAATCGAGCACAAGGATCCTGTAATCGAACTTCACTTTGATAATCATAAGCTGCTGAAAATGATGACTGAATCACGTTCGATGATGCATGTTGCGATTATGCTCATTCGAGAAGTGCAGAAGGGGATGCCTAAGCTTGCCCAGCAGCTTGTGGGAAACAAAGAGTACGAACATGCAAAAGGGTTATACGGCGTCAGCATGATTAATCGCGGCGCAGAGCAATTCGGATTCAGCGTGCTGCCGATTCCGAAAGGACTTTTTGATTATTCTACACGGCTATATTTGAAGCTGCTGCTTCGTGTGCTTCATCCTTCGGGGAAGAAACGTCTGACAGAGCAGGGCTCTCGGCTTGATCCGCGAATTATTGCGATGTCGATGGATCAATTCTGGGGTCGTTACGGTGCTGAAGCAAACGTGAAACCCAACTGGAAGAAGACGCAAGTGTATGAGCCTAAGCTTCATCAAGGAGCGCGTCCGGGGCTTACGCCTGCAGCTTATGATAATGCGAATGCAGCGGGAGCCGGGGAGTACACGCCATAAACGAAACCCAATAATTGATAAGGGAAGGCGCCTCGGAACTCGGGGCGCCTTTCTTGTGTTGTCATGTCGCGATTGCGATCATAAAACCTATTGGTTAATATAACACTCGAATACAGCAGCGAAGTCTTTGGATTTGTATTGCTTTTGCGTTTCGGCAAGCCAATTGAAAGCAAGCTGGTTAATCGATTTGAACTGCTCGGCGAGATCAATTTCGGCTTTATAGATCTGGCTTACAGTCGAGGAGGCCAGGTCCAAACTCTGCCTTGCAAAGCCAAGCGAGATTTCATTCTCGTGCGTGAGCTCGGCGATTTTGATCAGTGCTTTGTAGAGATCCTTGACTTCTTCTATATGTTTCTTATGAATGTCTATGGTGAATGGCGTACCGCCAAGATTGAATTTAATTTCAACATCCAAATCGACGGTTCCTGCCGTTTCTAAGTATACGCCGGAAATCTTATGTGCACTGTAGGAGTAGCGGTGGAGCGTTCTTTTCTTACTGACTGCACTCGTGCCGTCGAGATGGATGAGCGCTTGATTCGTGAAGCAGTATTCATCGGATTTGGACTTGATAAGAAAATAAATTTTCTCGTTATCCTCGTGCAGGACGTAGTCGTCGGAATCGACCTTATCATAGTTCTCCGGTTTGATGACAGATCCTAAATCACTTAAACCAAGCAAATCGGCAGCTACTTTCCCGAACATGAGAATCCCTCCATAATCTAAAATAAAATCGCCCTGCGTATAAGTTGACTAACAACTAGTCATACGCAGGGCGATTCTATTATGTTTCAGTTTTGGCGGGAATTAATTAAATCTTAGTACGCCGCCTGTGCTTGCATTCGTAACAAGGTGGGAGTAACGAGCTAGATAACCTTTTTTGATTTTCGGTTCAAAGCCTTTCCAATTCGCACGACGAGCTTCGAACTCTTCATCACTGATCAGAAGGTTCATTTCGTTGTTGATCAAATCAAGCTCGATAAGGTCGCCGTCATTTACGAAAGCGATAGGACCGCCTTCGGCAGCTTCCGGAGAAACGTGTCCGATACTGATGCCGCGGGATGCGCCTGAGAAACGGCCGTCTGTTACGAGACCGACCTTAGCTCCAAGACCCATGCCGACGATTTGGGACGTTGGCGCAAGCATCTCTGGCATACCAGGTCCGCCTTTAGGGCCTTCGTAACGAATGACGACAACATGTCCTTCTTTAACTTTACCATTCGCAATTCCATGCAATGCCTCATCTTGTGAATCGAAGCAGATTGCAGGACCTTTATGGTAGCCGCCAACCGATTTATCAACAGCGCCGACTTTAATGATCGCACCGCGCGGTGCGAGGTTTCCGAATAGGACAGCCAGTCCGCCGCGCTCGCTATGCGGGTTGTCCAGCGTATGAAGAACATCCGTATCCTGGATATCATGTCCGGCTACATTCTCGCGAAGTGTCTTACCTGTTACAGTAAGCACGTCACCGTGAAGGGCGCCTTCTTTCTTGAACAGCTCATTGATAATTGCGCTTACGCCGCCGGCATTGTGCACATCTTCGATGTGGTAATCAGAAGCCGGAGCAATCTTCGCTAGATGCGGAACGCGTGCTGCGATTTCATTAATGCGCTCGATTGGGTATTCGATACCAGCTTCATGTGCGATTGCAAGCGTATGGAGAACAGTGTTTGTGGAACCGCCCATTGCCATATCAAGTGCAAATGCATTGTCGATGGAATCTTTGGTCACGATATCGCGTGGTTTCAGATCCATCTCGATCAAGTTCATCAGCTGACGAGCAGCTTGTTTAACGAATTCTTTACGTTCAGGCGATACAGCCAGGATTGTGCCGTTACCCGGAAGTGCAAGGCCAAGACCTTCTGCCAAACAGTTCATGGAGTTAGCTGTGAACATACCGGAGCAAGATCCGCAAGTCGGACAACCGAATTGCTCAAGCTCTGTAAGACTGGCTTCGTCGATTTTACCTGCTTGGAATGCACCGACACCTTCAAATACGCTGGATAGCGAAATCGAGCGGCCATCGGAGGTTTTGCCTGCTTTCATTGGTCCGCCGCTGACAAGCATGGTCGGGATGTTTACGCGAAGCGCGCCCATGATCATGCCCGGTGTAATTTTGTCACAGTTCGGAATACAAACCATGCCGTCAAACCAGTGAGCATTAACAACGGTTTCTACCGAATCCGCAATAATTTCACGGCTCGCCAGGGAATAACGCATACCGATATGTCCCATTGCAATGCCGTCGTCGACGCCTATCGTATTGAATTCGAAAGGCACGCCGCCTGCTTCCCAGATCGCTTCTTTAACGAGCTTTCCGAATTCCTGCAAGTGAACGTGGCCTGGAATGATGTCAATATACGAGTTGCAAACCGCGATAAACGGTTTACCGAAGTCTTCCTCTTTTACCCCGGCAGCACGCAGCAAGCTGCGGTGCGGAGCGCGGTCAAATCCTTTTTTAATTGTGTCTGAACGCATCTTTTTTGCCGCCATTTCTGTCCCTCCCAAAGTAAGCTCAATAAATTTTAGTCTATCACATCAGGCATCGAATGGCTAGCACGTTCACCTAGTGGCGGAGTGGCAAGGAAGCTAAGAAAATCACGTAATAGATGAAGGGATTTATCCCTCATTTCGACAAAACCTGACATCGTTACCCAAATTATAGCAATACTAATCTGTAATCTATCGCCTTATGTCATTAAACATAACACAAGAGATTTACTTGGCCCTATTCAACCGTTATAATAATAGAAAACGTTGGAAGAGGTGCCTGTATGCAGTTAACGGAAAGGGAAAAAGAAAAGCTTCTAATTACGATTGCTGCCGATTTGGCACGTAGACGACTTAACCGGGGCGTGAAATTGAATTACCCCGAGAGTATAGCGCTTATTACATCAGAGATCTTGGAAGGTGCCCGCGATGGTTTGACAGTGGCGAAATTGATGGAGCACGGTACAACGATTCTAAGCCGAGATCAAGTGATGTCCGGCGTGGCGGATATGATCCATGAAGTGCAAGTGGAAGCGACTTTTCCGGATGGAACGAAGCTCGTGACCATTCATCATCCCATACTTTAATGCGCTAAGAGAGGGGGATTGCCTTGATACCAGGAGAATACCGTACGATGGCAGGAAATATCGAGCTGAATGCCGGACGAGAAACGGTGGAGATTGTTGTTGTCAATACGGGAGATCGTCCTGTGCAGGTGGGATCGCATTTTCATTTCTTTGAAGTAAATCGTGCACTCGCATTTGAACGTGAAGCGGCATTCGGCATGCGACTTCACATTCCTGCCGGCACGGCAGTGAGGTTTGAGCCCGGTGAGGAGAAACCGGTTCAGCTTGTTGAGCTCGGTGGAAGCAAACGCTCCTTTGGACTAAATGCACTGACTAGCGGCTCAGCGATTCGCGGCAGTATGTCTGATGAAGTGCGGAGCAGGCTTAAAGCATGGGAGGGCCTTCGTCATGAGTAAGATGAGTCGCAGCAGTTACGCAGCCATGTTCGGTCCGACAACAGGCGATGCCGTTCGGTTGGCGGATACGGAATTATGGGCTCAATTAGAGAAGGACTACACTGTTTATGGTGACGAGTGCAAGTTCGGCGGTGGAAAAGTAATTCGGGATGGTATGGGGCAATCGAGCGGGGCACTGCGTAGTGAAGGCGTACTGGATACGCTGATTACCAATGCGATTGTCATTGACCACTGGGGGATTGTGAAAGCCGATATCGGGATTCGAGACGGTGTAATTGTTGGCATCGGTAAAGCAGGCAACCCGGATATTATGGATGGCGTTATGCCGAACATGGTCGTCGGAGCGAGCACAGAGGTTATTGCCGGCGAAGGGAAGATTGTAACCGCTGGCGGGATCGACAGCCATATTCATTTTATATGCCCGCAGCAGATCGAGACGGCTCTTTCGTCAGGTGTAACTACCATGATAGGCGGCGGAACCGGGCCGGCGACTGGCACGAACGCAACGACCTGTACGCCTGGAGCATGGCATATGCGCAGAATGCTGGAAGCTGCTGAAGCGTTTCCGATGAACCTCGGTTTTACCGGCAAAGGCAATTCATCCTTTACCGAACCGCTCATCGAACAAATTGAAGCGGGAGCTATTGGGCTGAAGCTGCATGAAGACTGGGGAACGACGCCGGCTTCTATTGATGTTTGCCTTACGGCGGCGGATTTGTACGATGTTCAGGTCGCGATTCATACAGATACGCTGAATGAAGCAGGATTTCTGGAGGATACACTGGCGGCATTTAAAGGTCGCACGATCCATACGTATCATACGGAAGGAGCCGGCGGCGGGCATGCGCCGGATATTATCCGGGCAGCCGGCGAACTGAATGTGCTGCCTTCATCCACGAACCCGACTCGCCCGTTTACGATTAATACCATCGAAGAACATCTGGATATGCTTATGGTCTGTCATCATTTGGACAGCAGCATTCCGGAGGATGTTGCGTTTGCTGACTCGCGGATTCGTCCGGAGACGATTGCGGCCGAAGATATTTTGCATGATATGGGCGTATTCAGCATGATCAGCTCCGATTCTCAGGCAATGGGTCGTGTCGGGGAAGTCATCATCCGAACCTGGCAAACGGCTGACAAGATGAAGAAACAGCGTGGCCCCCTGGCGCCTGATACTACCGCTGAAGCTGATAATTTCCGCATCAAACGCTATATCGCGAAGTACACGATAAATCCCGCTATCACACATGGCATCTCGCATCTGGTTGGTTCCATTGAACCCGGCAAATTTGCGGATTTGGTCGTGTGGAGTCCGATGTTTTTTGGCGTAAAGCCGGATCTGGTGCTCAAAGGCGGAAGTATTGCATTCGCACAGATGGGTGATCCCAATGCATCGATTCCGACGCCGCAGCCGGTATTTGGCCGTCCGATGTTTGCCGCATTTGGCAAAGCCAAGCACAGCAGCTCGATTACATTCGTGTCTCAGGCTGCTTATGATCGCGGCATCGCCGAAGAGCTCGGCTTAGCGAAACGGATCGAACCGGTGCGTGGCTGCAGAACGGTGACGAAGAAAGATATGATTCACAATGATGCGACACCGGTCATTACCGTTAATCCCGAAACCTATGAAGTGAAAGTGGATGGTGTTGTGGCGACTTGTGAACCGGCTGACGTTCTGCCGATGGCGCAGCGATACTTTTTGTTCTAGGTACATAAATGCAGGTTTGCTGCTTCCGGTTCGGAAGGGAGGTGGTTTGAGCTTGGCCGACAATTCAGAAGAAAGTCCTCGCCCTGTAGTACTGCCTTGGCTTGCCCTTCAACAGCTGCTTGACTCGGCATTGCCTATTGGCGGGTTCGCGCATTCCTTCGGGCTCGAGACGCTGGTCCAGGAAGAAGCGCTGCTAACAAGCAAGCAGCTGGAAGATTATACGGTATCGATGCTGATGCAAAGCTGGTCAACAGCAGACGTGATGGTGATCAAATCCGTATATCGGGACATGCCGATTCACGACTATGCTTCCATGTTTGGTGTAGAAAGGCTCGTACATGTTCAGCGAACGGCAATTGAAACACGAAATGGGATCGAGAAGATGGGGCGCCGTCTATTGCAGCTGTTAGGCGCATTATATCCGAGTTATGACTGGGCACCTCTGCAGGATGGACTTAAGTCCAAAAGCTGCTTAGCCACTCATCCGCTGGTGTTCGGTTTTGCCTGCTATCGTCTGGGAGTTTCGCTTGAACAAGCAGCTCAGGGTTATATGTATGCAGGCATCGTCAACTGTATCAACAGTGCTCTTCGTCTCATGTCTATTGGCCAAACCGAAGGGCAAACCATCATCGCCAGGTTGACGCCGAAGACGATGGACGCTTGGGAGGAAGTGTCTGAGATGACGCCTGAGGACGCCTACAGCTACATGCCTATGAGCGAAATTGCCATGATGCGCCACGAGAATCTGTACTCTCGTCTCTTCATGTCTTAATCGTAGAAGGCTGATAATGGAACAACATATCCCGATTGGAGGAATGTACAATGTGTCAAGGACAAGGTCATCATCACCAGGAGTGGGAGCAGCCGGCAATCGATCGCGCAGGTTCAAGACCGGTTCGAATTGGTATAGGCGGCCCGGTAGGTTCGGGTAAGACGGCATTGGTTGAACGGCTTGCAGGTGCTCTGAAGGACAAATATAGTGTGGCGGTCATCACGAACGACATTTATACCAAAGAAGATGCTCGGATTTTGGCCGCTACCGGTGTGCTGCCGGAAGAGCGTATTATCGGAGTGGAGACTGGCGGATGCCCGCATACCGCGATACGCGAGGATGCTTCGATGAACTTTGAGGCGGTGGATGAGCTGACGAGCCGGTTTGACAATCTCGATCTGATCTTTATTGAAAGCGGCGGCGATAATTTGGCGGCTGCCTTCAGTCCGGAACTGGTGGATCGGTTTATCTATATTATTGACGTGGCACAAGGTGAGAAAATCCCGCGTAAAGGCGGTCCTGGCATCATGCGCTCGGATTTGTTGATTATCAACAAAATCGATCTCGCCCCTCATGTCGGTGCCAGCCTTGAAGTGATGGAGTCTGATACGAAACGAATGCGCGGAGAGCGGCCCTATGTATTCTCGAACCTCTTCGGAGGCGTGAATGTGGATCGAATTGTTGCTTGGCTGGAGCATGAGCTCGCCCACGCTCATGGACATGAGCATCATCATGAGCACGAGCATAAGCATGAGAGTGGACATGAGCATGCAGCACATCACCACCACTCCTAAACAGGAGGGGCAACGTGTATCGCAGCTTCGGGCGGTATTTGAGAAGCGGGTGCGCGGAACGGTTCTCACCTCGAAATATCATACTGCACCTATTAAGATCGCAAAAGCTTTTCCGCTTGACGGGCCGCTCGGTGTCATCGTGATGGATGTGTCTCCGGGGCTGCTGGCCGGTGATCGTTTTGAATTTGATTGGCGTTTAGAGCCGGGCGCGCATGCCTACGTTACGAATCAATCGTTTACGAAGGTGCATCCATCGAATGCGCTGCTTGGCGGATCTTCAATCAGGCAGCGCTTCGAGCTCGCAAGAGGCGCGGTATTGGAGTCCATGCCAGAGCCGATCATGCTTTACCTTGATGCTGCACTGGATTCCGAGACGATTGTGCACTTGGGCCAAGGTGCGGTGTGGATGGGAGCTGAAGTGCTCTGCCCTGGCAGATCGCTGCGAGGTGAATTGTTCGACTATCTCCATCTGAAGAACAGGGTACGAGTTTATTATGAGGATGAGCTTATCTATGCCCAACAGCAAAATATCATTCCGGCATCGCAACAATTAACGTCTCCCGGTTGCCTGGGGCAGATGACGCATACCGGCGTATTCTATGCGTTCGCAGATCGAATTCAAACGAAGCATGCTGAGGCGGTTCGGGTTGCTTTGGAATCGATGCCGAGTCGTGAAGGACGGACGCTGCAGTGGGGCGTATCGTTAACCTATAAGCATGGTATAGCGGTTATGGCAGCAGGGACAACTGCCTGGCATGTCCAAGAACTGTTTGCGTTCGTATGGGCAGTATTGAGGAAGGAACTGCTGGGACTATCACCTTTCGCGATAAGCTAATTGAGAAGGATGGCGAATTACTCGCCATCCTTCTTGCTGGAGAAGTATGCTGTTCTGGTAATCCCATAGTAATCGAGATCTTCGAATTGGTCCCATTTGCGAATATGTTGTTTAAAGGTCCCTTCGTGTTTCAAACCCGCTTTGGTTAGAACTGAGGATGATGCCGGGTTACGTGTCATAGCCGCGCCAATAATGCGGTTCAGGTTAAGTGCTTCGAAGCCATAACGTATGATTCGTTCAGCAGCCTCCGTAGCATAACCTTGACCCCAGAATTCCTCGCCTAACCAGTAGCCGATTTCGGCCCGACTATGCTCTGCTGTTAGATTTAAGCTGATGCAGCCCATTAACTGCTGTTGTTTCTCTTCTATAATAGCAAACGTATAACCGTGCCCGTGTTTGGCTGCGTCCTTGCGAAACGCGATCCAAGTATCCGCTGCTCCATCGGGGTAGGGATGTGGAAGGGACAGTGTTGTCCGAGCTACCTCGTATTGTCCGGCTAACCGTTGTACAGTGGAGGCGTCCTTTTGATCAAATGGTCGCAGTCGCAATCTGGGTGTTTGTAAAATCAGGCTCATATCCTTTCACCTCTCAGCCATTTTCCTTATTATAACAGTGGGCGAAGGTGAGGTCATCCGTGTTTTGTAACGTAGAGAAAAGCCCTTGCCTACCGCCGTTAGGAGAGAGGAGCAAGGGCTTAAATGTGCGATACTGTTATAGCTATTTAAGCTTATTGTTAATCCTCTGCATTGCTGTTGCTTTTCTTATCAGAGGACTTCGTTGTTGTATTCTTGCGTCCTTGTCCTTGCTGCTTTGCCATTGGGCACACTCCTTTCGGGGAAGATGTAGCCTATTGTGTGTAGGAATGTTCCCGATTATGAGCCCGGTGGAAGAATAATCAAAAAGACCATGATTCGAATGACGGTCTCATTCCAATCATGGTCTTTGAACTGTTACATGGCCATTGGATTCCGCGATGTCAGCACATTCTTGACGCTTTGTGCGCGCCACATCGAAACATGGATTTGTTTAGCTTCAGAAGTGCTGTGGTCAAAGCTGATCGTACCGTCTGTTAGGGAAAGTACCTTCTCAGCGTTAACGTAGCAATTGGCGCTTACTTTAATGAAACGACCTGATGTGATGTAACTGTTCAACTGCTCGGTAGTGATTCTCTTCTTTATGTTGTAGTTTCTACCGTGAAAGCTGGCCAGACCGAGCCTACCGACCTTGAAATAGTAAATGTCCTTCTCTACCTCAAAGTTTTCATATACGTTGCGAGCATCGTCTGCTACTACCTTCATCATGTAATGATCCCCCTCAATAAGATGAATTTGTTAGCGCTTTCATTTTAACACAAACAATTGGGCTTGTGAACAGGATGAACCATATTTTTCATTTTTTTTTTGCGAATATGTTGTTCTGAACTAATTTCTTCATTATATAGGCAACGAAAAAATCACACTAAGTCAGGAAGGTGATCCATGTGGTTCCATTTGTATAATAATACCTGTTGCTATAGATACGGTATCCATGATATATTCTATTTCTGCCTCCGAGACATTAACTTGGAAGCGGCAATCGGGACAAAAACAAGTTGAAAAATAAAGCTTGCAATCATGTTTCGATTCATGGTAAGATATAATTCCGGTCATGAGCCGGAAGGAAATAAACAAGAGTAACACGAAGTATTTGTTCTTTGAAAACTGAACAATGAGCGACCAGTCAAATGGTCATAAATCGCGAAACTAACGTTTCGCAAAGCTAGTTTTTTGAATGAGCTAACAAGCGAATTCTTAAAAATGGCCAAGCCTTCGGGCTTACCACTTTTATGGAGAGTTTGATCCTGGCTCAGGACGAACGCTGGCGGCGTGCCTAATACATGCAAGTCGAGCGGAGTTATTCCTTCGGGGATAGCTTAGCGGCGGACGGGTGAGTAACACGTAGGCAACCTGCCTGTAAGACCGGGATAACATTCGGAAACGAATGCTAATACCGGATATGCAATTCAGCTGCATGGCTGAATTGGGAAAGACGGTGCAAGCTGTCACTTACAGATGGGCCTGCGGTGCATTAGCTAGTTGGTGAGGTAACGGCTCACCAAGGCGACGATGCATAGCCGACCTGAGAGGGTGATCGGCCACACTGGGACTGAGACACGGCCCAGACTCCTACGGGAGGCAGCAGTAGGGAATCTTCCGCAATGGACGAAAGTCTGACGGAGCAACGCCGCGTGAGTGATGAAGGTTTTCGGATCGTAAAGCTCTGTTGCCAGGGAAGAACAGCTAGGCGAGTAACTGCGCTTAGAATGACGGTACCTGAGAAGAAAGCCCCGGCTAACTACGTGCCAGCAGCCGCGGTAATACGTAGGGGGCAAGCGTTGTCCGGAATTATTGGGCGTAAAGCGCGCGCAGGCGGCTTTGTAAGTCTAGTGTTTAATCTCGGAGCTCAACTCCGATTCGCACCGGAAACTGCAAGGCTTGAGTACAGAAGAGGAAAGTGGAATTCCACGTGTAGCGGTGAAATGCGTAGAGATGTGGAGGAACACCAGTGGCGAAGGCGACTTTCTGGGCTGTAACTGACGCTGAGGCGCGAAAGCGTGGGGAGCAAACAGGATTAGATACCCTGGTAGTCCACGCCGTAAACGATGAATGCTAGGTGTTAGGGGTTTC
>NZ_JBWDNJ010000022.1:0-6684 GCF_056269135.1 Paenibacillus sp. J22FR21 | reverse complement strand
GCATGTCCATCTCGGCTTCCATACTTCGATACGGATCGGCTTCAGTTAATGCTGGCACCGACGTATCGAGATCCTCTTCCAGTGGCCGAAATTTCCCGTTCTTGCGGAGCAGCGCTTTACATCGATTGACGAGGATGGTTTTGCTCCAACTGTAGAATGCTTCCCCCTTCTGCAATTGCTCGATCTTCTCATAGAGCGTGACGATCATATCCTCCATCGCATCCATCGCGTCATGCTCGTTCCCCATGTAGGAGTAGGCAAGACGATAATAAGCGTCCTGGTCGTCCATGATAAGTTGTAGTAGTGCATCTTTATTTCCTTTTTTAGCTTGTCTGACAAGACGGCTTACCATCAAGTTCTCTCCCCTTTCATAGCTAAGAGCATGCAGAAGCGCAAAAAGTTCATTGCCGCATAAAAAAATCGGCTAGCATGTATTAACAGTCGCTGTAACTAAGTCCTTCCTTAGAGCAGTAAGAAACCCCAGCAAACCTTATTTTTTGACCTTATTTCATTTATCGTCTCATTCAGATTTATAATAGACCTCCCTACGGGATTCGCTTTAACGCCTATGATCCTCATTATATCCTCGAATGAAATCATGCTAACCTACCCTTAGCAGAAGGAAAAGTCGATCACCTCTGACTAACTGCCTTCAGTATGCGATTCCCTGTTCCTCGTCGGGAAAGAGATCAAGTCCTTGTCAATTTAGGTAATGGGATCAAGTTCTTGTCATTTGGTTTTGACAAGAACTTGATCCCATAAATACAAAAAGCCGCGATTTTCGCGGCCATTAATGAGATAATGTTCTTGTCACCCGACAACAAAACACCTCCGAACAGCCGTACACTGTTCGGAGGCCAAATTGAAAATTTATAATCAATCGTTTAGTCGTTGTTGTGCAACCATTGGAAATGGAAGACTCCAGCTTGGTCCACCCGTTCAAACGTATGGGCTCCGAAATAATCCCGCTGTGCCTGAAGCAGGTTGGCCGGTAGATTTGCCGACCGGTAACTGTCATAGTAAGCAAGCGCTGAAGAGAATGCCGGAACTGGAATACCTCTGGTTACAGCGATCGCAACAACTTTGCGCCAGGCTTCCTGGTATTTTTCGATGATGCCGCCGAAATAATCATCTAGGAATAAGTTGTTCAATGCTGGATCATTGTCGTATGCATCTTTGATGTTTTGCAGGAAACGGGCTCGAATAATGCAACCTCCCCGAAAAATCATGGCAATATTGCCATAATTCAAATGCCAACCGTAATGCTCCGAGGCCACCTTCATCTGAGCAAATCCCTGCGCATAAGAAGCGATTTTACTAGCATAAAGAGCTTGTCTTACAGCTTCAATAAATTCGGCAGAATCTCCTTCGTATTTCTGCGACGTAGGACCGCTCAGTTTTTTGCTTGCTGTTACGCGTTCTTCTTTCATTGCAGAAATGAATCTGGCAAAGACGGATTCGGTTATGATTGAGAGTGGAACTCCGAGATCTAGTGCGCTTTCGCTGGTCCATTTTCCAGTTCCTTTTTGCCCTGCAGAATCCAGAATCACGTCCACCATCGGTTTGCCGGTCGCTGCATCTTTTTTAGAGAAAATATCCGCCGTAATCTCGATTAAATAACTGTCCAGCTCCCCTTTGTTCCATTTAGTGAAAATGTTATATAATTCGTCCGCATCCACATTAAGCACGTCTCTCATCAGATGGTAAGCTTCGCCGATAAGCTGCATGTCCCCATACTCAATGCCGTTATGCACCATTTTGACATAATGGCCGGCACCACCCTCTCCGATATAAGTCGAGCAAGGATCGCCATTCACTTTGGCGGAAATGGCCGTCAGAATGGGTTCTACAAGATCATATGCATCACGCTGGCCGCCCGGCATGATAGATGGTCCTTTAAGCGCTCCTTCTTCGCCACCGGAAACCCCTGCCCCAATGAATCGGATTCCTTTAGACTCCAATTCTCGGTTTCTGCGCTCTGTATCTGGAAAATAAGCATTACCTCCATCGATAATGATATCTCCGGGACTGAGATGAAGCACCAACTGATTAATGGTTTCATCCGTTGGTGTCCCAGCTTTAACCATAATCAAAATTTTTCGTGGTACCTCCAGAGACTGCACGAATTCTTTGATGCTGTATGTTCCCACAAAGTTTTTGCCTTGTGCTTCGGCCAGAAGTTCTTTTGTTTTTTCTGGAGAACGGTTGTACAAGGCTACTGTAAAACCTTTGCTTTCTATATTTAAGGCTAGGTTTTTGCCCATAACGGCTAATCCGGCCACACCGATTTGCAACTTGCTCATTAGTAATCTCCTCCGATGATTCTTATTAGGTAATTTAAGTAGCTAACTGAAAACTGAATATATATAAAGGTACTCACCTTGGGCAATACTATTAAAGGTAGCATCCGAATTAACTAACCGATCATTAGGACTCCCACCATCTAAGAGTTAAAATCTATCATGCGGCTATTTCTGATAACCATACAATTGCTTTTTGTATACCTTCAAATTCATGGTGTTGCATTTTTGTTGTACTTTCTTCATCAATTTCTTTTTTCAAGCCGTAGTTACGTTCTGAATTAGTTGGATTAACAGTAGCTGTGTATTGAATACCAGCATTCTTTAGTCTAGGCAACCACTCTTCAGACAGCCATTTCATATCGTATTTCATGACGAGTATATGACTGTTATCAAATAAAACTTTCTTAGCCTTCTTGATCACAGCTAATTCAATCAATCTATCTAAAGGCTCTCTAAAATCGTCCCCCGTGGTGAAGGAATTCCATCGAATCACAACCGATTCAATTACTTCATCCCAAAAAATATGAGCGTTTTTGTAGTAATGTTGTTCCATCATTATTCTCTCCTTCAACTGTTATTGCCTTTAATAGCTACATATTAATATGAAACAAGGTCATATGCCAAATTAATATATTTTAGAATAGATATAGATACAGTCTATGCCCAGAAAATTAAAAGATGGAAAACGTGACGAATGAGAGCTTAGCGCGGTGCGGTTAGAACCCGCTTCAATATTTATGCGAGTAAAGTCTATGAATTCCCGACGAGGGCCATTAGCTGGTCGAGCGACTCAATCGTCAAATTCTCGGACGTTGTCATGCCCTGATCCACCCCCTCGAATTAAAGATGTGATAATGTTAGTTTGCATCTAAGAGAAGCCTTGCCGAGGCCTCTAGTTTTTATCGTCAAATAATATGCAAGTCAAAAATGAGAATTATACAATCGACAAAAATAAGACTAGGCTGTAATGGGATCAAGTTCTTGTCATTTGGTTTTGACAAGAACTTGATCCCATAAATACAAAAAGCCGCGATTTCGCGGCCATTAAAGAGATAATGTTCTTGTCACCCGACAGGATTTCGTTTGGCATTCCAGCAATTACACCATTATTTGTTTCTCTCCACTGGTTCCTACTTTCAATTACTGGCTGTGTTATCGGACTTATGGACTGCAAGTAATTATACACTTTGGATGTGTACCCGCAAGCCATTCCTTGCTATAGTAACAAGGCATTTAACGATTTTTTTACTAATCCACACGTTTTAGAGGTGAGTCCAACGAAACAAGGAAAATTGATTTCGCTCAATGTCGGCATGCCGACTCTTATGCAATATAACCGAAGAGATATTACTACAGGTATTTTCAAAAGGCCTGTCTATGTACCCATGGCATTGGATTGGGAACACTTTGAAGGAGACGAACAAGCCGATCTGAAGCATCACGGTGGGCTGGATAAGTGTTGACGTTCGTAGACAACCTGCGCAAGGAGAAAGGTATTTTGTCGCAAACCGTTACAGATCCTTTCGAAAACGGCGTTGGCGTCTTTACCGATATCGGTCCTTGGACATTCAGCATGTGGGGAGAAAAGTTCCCTGAGCTTAAATTGGGCGAAACATTCGCGCTGAGCATGCCTTTGGTTCCGGATGGTACAGACCCCGCTACTAGCAAGACATTCGCCGATACGAAAGGTCTCGTCATCTTCTCACAAGCTTCCGAAGCGGAGCAGAAAGCGGCGATCGACTTCATTAAGTGGGTCTACTCCGATTCGACGAATGACGTGAAATGGCTTGAGCAAACGAAGCTGCCACCAGCACGCGACGACCTGACGAGCAATGAATCGTTTAAAGATGTACTCGACGCGAATCCTGCACTGAAGCCTTATGCGGAAAATGTACCGAATGCCGTGCCGCCGATGGACAATGCGAAATATAACGACCTCCAGACGCTTATCGGTCAAGAAGCCTTTAACAAGGTGGTACGCGGTGAAATCGCGCCGGCTAAGGGCTGGGCTAATATGAAGAAAGCCATTGAAGCCGCTCTTCAATAGAAGGAGTTGTCCTAATGGATCAAAAAAACAATCGGTTGGGCTGGTTATTTACCAGCCCCTACCTCATTTATTCGTTGATATTCTTTTTCGGACCGCTTATCTGGTCTTTTTATCTGTCTTTTACGGATTGGGATCTAATTTCGCCGAAGTATAATTTTATTGGATTTAGCAATTTCACCGATGCGCTGAAATCACCCGGCGTGCACGCAGCTTTCTGGGTGACTTACAAATTCATGATAATTTTCGTCCCGCTCGTGACGGTACTGGCCCTGTGCGTTGCGGTCGTTGTACACAGTGTGCCTCGGTTTAAGAGCGTGTTTCTAATTGGCTTCTTCCTGCCCTACTTGTCATCTGGGGTCGTTTCATCTCTGATTGTGAAGGGGTTTCTGTCCTATTCGAGTCCGCTCAATACCTTCCTGCGCAAGCTTGGCATGAACATTGACTGGCTCGGTACTCCGATGTCAGCACTGTTCGTTGTCGGAATGATATTGGCGTGGAAATTCACTGGGTATTACGCCCTTATTCTGACGTCGGGATTGAATAGCATCGACAATGAGATCTATGAAGCCGCCGCAATCGACGGTGTCACAGAACGACAGCGATTCTGGCGCGTTACGCTGCCGCTACTCTACCCGGCGTTCTATACGACGCTTATCTTATCGTTCGGCGTCACGTTTGGCATTTTTACGGAAGTGTATCAATTAACCGGCGGCGGACCGAATTATGCTACGAACACGTGGCAGATGGAGATTTTCAATCAAGCCTTCAAAAACTTGAAAGCCGGCTACGCATCCGCTGTAGCGCTGCTTGCGTCGATCGCTACCTTCATCTCGATCTTTATCATCCGTAAACTGCTGGAACTGTGGGGGAAACGCTATGGTTGGGATTAACCGAAACAGTACAAGCAAGCTGGCCGTCCGCTATGGGCTGGCTGTCATCCTTCTGTTCATTATGGTCTACCCGTATTTATACATGGTGCTTAATTCGTTCGCGGATTGGAGCCAGGTCGACCAGAAATTCATACCGACTTCGTATTCGACGAAATCGTACAATTGGCTGTTTTCCGGCGGCGAGACGGGTATATCTCGCCCGTGGGTGAGCTCATTCTTCAATAGTGCGATCGTATCGATTGCTTCGACGGCCCTGATGATGATGTCTGGCGTCATGGTTGCTTACGCGCTATCCAAGCTGAATTTCCGCGGGCGGGACACGATTAACAATTTCGTCTTGTTCCATATGTTCTTCCCGGCTATCATTTTGCTCATCCCGACGTTTCTAATCGTGCAGAAGGTCGGCCTTTATGACACTTACTTGGGGATGATACTCCCTAAGGCGGTCAGCCTGTGGGCGATCTTCATGTACACGAACTTCTTCAAGGCGATTCCGTCGGTATTCATCGAAGCGGCCAAACTGGACGGCGCCAATGATTTCAAAATCATGTACCGCATCATGCTTCCGATGTCCAAATCGATCACGACCGTTATCTTCCTGTTCCTCATCATGGAACGCTGGACGGAGCTGCTGTGGGATATGATCATCGTGCGCAGTGACGATAAGCTCACGCTGAACGTGTTATTGTCGCAAATGTTCGGCCCTTATGGCACCTATCCAGGTCCGTTGTACGCCGCATCGGTGCTGCTGACGCTACCTATCATCATCTTGTTTATCTTCTTCGGTAAGAAATTCCAAGAAGGCATGCAATTTAACTTGAAATAGCGCTTATTTGTGCGAGGGGAGTCGAAGAGCTTGAGTTTGAACAAGACGGCTATCAAAACATGCGAAGAGCTTCTAAGAAAGTTCCAGTCCTAGACAGCAAGGACGGTTACAAAAATGTCTCTTGTTCAGTATGGGGTCGCTGACACCTCCATGGTGGGCCAAGAACGGCCTGGTAGGAAATTGGGGACAGCTTGGAACCGGATGAAGAACAGGGTGAATAAAATAGAAGCTCCAGGACAGCTGTCCTGGAGCTTCTATTTTATTATCGTATGAATCATGAATTTGGGGCTTCATTTGAACATTGTTCTTGTCACAGTCATTTATTGAAGTATCGTGTCCCGTTACTTCAACGGTCACCATATTCGTGGCAACCTCGTCAGTTTCCAGTTAAAGATTGAAATAAATGGTGCCGACTTCTGCCGGCACCATTTATTTACTGATCATTTTCAGGCATCCGGTGGATTCTTTTTTATTCTAAATCCTCCGAATACTACGCTAAACGCTATCCCAAGACCGATACCAACAGAGATATTATCCATTGCCACGCCAATGGCTACACCAAGGGCGATTCCTAATGCAAGCGCCATTGCGGGTTTCATCTTGTTCTTCCTATTCATA
>NZ_JBWDNJ010000015.1:0-61618 GCF_056269135.1 Paenibacillus sp. J22FR21 | reverse complement strand
GGAACCACGCGTACCCATCCCGAACACGACCGTTAAGCCCTCCAGCGCCGATGGTACTTGGACCGCAGGGTCCTGGGAGAGTAGGACGTCGCCAAGCACGATGAACCGACCATATCTGATATGGTCGGTTTTTTGTTGTTTCACCGTTCATCCACAGCTGCCTAACTTTTCAACGTAACAACTACTTATTTAGACGGAACATTCATCGAAGTTGTCCTCAACTTGTGCAGAAGCTCTGTATAACTCCGACTACTGTGCGTACATGCGACTAAAAACACAATAGGTTATTCACATGTTCATAAATCTTTTTCAGTCACTCGCACATATATTGTTATTCATAACTCAACTTTCGCAGCAGGATATCGTTTTGCGAAAGTTGAGTTCGTACAATCCCTTGATTGTTGTGGATAAGCGAACGGGCAACGTATAAATAGGCGCGATCCGCCCAAGCTAGTAAGGATACGCAGTGATGGCAATCCGCTTGACCTTTTGACAAATTTGCGTATAATAAAGTTAAAGTCAAAGAAAGTCAAAGTCAATTTGACTAAAAACTTTGACGATTTAGATTTCTTGGCTATACAAGTCGCCGAGTAGATGTATGGGCAACTTAGGGAGGTTGGCGAAATGCGCAACATTTCCGATCTCATCGAGCAGTACCTCAAGCATATGCTTAAAGAAAGTCCCGGTGGCGCTGTAGAGCTTCAACGTAATGATTTGGCGGACCGCTTCTCTTGTGTACCGTCGCAAATCAACTACGTCATCAGCACAAGGTTCACGCTGGAGAAAGGCTATTTTGTGGAGAGTAAACGCGGAGGCGGCGGTTATATTCGCATCCAACGTGTAGAGCTGCCCACACTCTCAGCCCTTCAAGAGCATCTTGCCCAAACCATCGGCGAGCAAGTGGATCAGGATACAGCAGAAGGCATTGTTTATCAGCTGGAGGAAGCGAAGGTCATATCCAGGCGAGAAGCGAATTTGCTTCGGGCCGCGATATCTCGTGATTCCATCGCTGTTAAGCTGCCGCTGCGGGATGAAATTCGGGCTAGGCTATTGAGGGCGATGTTGATCACACTGCTCGTTAAGTAAGCTGCGCAAGCCTTGTATGAGGAGGGATAGTGCGGAATGCTTTGTCAGGAATGTGACAAGAAGCCGGCTACGCTTCATTTTACGAAGATTGTGAATGGCGAGAAGACAGAGTTTCATATCTGTGAAACCTGCGCGCGAGAACGAGGAGAAGGAATTCCGGGTACGGCAAACGGATTCTCGATCCACAGTCTGTTATCCGGGTTGCTTGATTTTGAGCCAGCCGGTAGCATGAACACACTTGGCGCTAAGTCACAGCAGCAGCTGCGCTGTGAGCACTGCGGACTGACCTATACACAATTCAGTAAGATGGGCCGATTCGGCTGCAGCAATTGTTATATCCAATTTGGCAGCAAGCTGGACCCAATTTTTAAACGGGTGCATGGCAATACAACTCACGTAGGTAAAATTCCAAAGCGTACAGGTGTTCAAATCCAAGTGAAGCGTGAAATTGAACAGCTGAGAAGGGATTTGCACATGCGTATCGAACAGGAAGAATTCGAGGACGCGGCCCAAATCCGGGATCGGATTCGGGAACTGGAGCGCAATATAGCCGATGTTTAGGCGCGGTTAGGAAGGTGATTCAGAAGGATGTCGAAGCGTTACGTAGATGAAGCGCTGAGCGACTGGATGAAGGGAAATGGCCCTGATACGGATGTTGTCATCAGCAGCCGCATTCGAATTGCCCGCAATTTATCGAGTCATCCGTTTCCGATGCTTGCCACAACTGAGCAGGCAAACGAAGTGATGGAACAGCTTACAAGTGTGGCTGAAACGGGCCAACTGAGCGAGCTCGGCGAATTCGAAACCATCAAGCTCTCTCAGCTAAACGAGCTTGAGCGCAGAGTACTTGTCGAGAAGCATCTCATCAGTCCGAATTTGGCCAATGAGTCACGCAGCGGTGCCGTACTGCTAAGCGAGAATGAATCGGTTAGCATTATGGTGAATGAAGAGGATCATTTGCGCATTCAATGTCTGTATCCCGGCTTTCAGGTTAAGGAAGCATGGGGACTGGCGAATCGCATTGACGATATTTTTGAGGAAGTAACGAATTACGCGTATGACGAGCGAAGGGGATATTTAACAAGCTGTCCGACTAACGTTGGAACAGGCATTCGCTCATCGGTCATGATGCATCTTCCGGGTCTAGTGCTCTCGCAGCAGATCAACCGCATTTTGTCGGCCGTCACGCAGGTGGGGCTGGCAGTTCGGGGCATTTATGGCGAAGGCAGCGAAGCGCTCGGAAACTTGTTTCAAATTTCGAATCAAATTACGCTTGGTCAATCCGAAGGGGAAATCATCGAGAACCTGCACAGCGTGGCTCGGCAAATTATTGAGCATGAACGAGCGGCTCGCCAGCGTCTGCTGGAAGAATCGCGCGTTCGTCTGGAGGATCGCGTATATCGCTCCTATGGCATATTGTCGCATGCGATGATCATGGATACCAAGGAAGCGTCCCAACGGCTGTCCGATGTCCGTTTAGGCATCGACTTGGGTTTGATTCGAAATGTCTCACCACAGGTAATGAATGAAATGATGGTATTAACGCAGCCGGGCTTCCTCCAACAGGTGTTTCATGAGAAAATGACGCCTGAGCAGCGGGATATTCGGCGAGCGGAACTTATACGAAGTCATTTACAAAGCGAATCCGATCATGGGGGTGTATGAACATGATGTTTGGAAGATTTACGGAACGAGCACAGAAGGTGCTAGCACTGGCGCAGGAAGAAGCGGTTCGTCTCGGTCATAACAATATCGGCACGGAGCATATTCTGCTCGGGCTGAACCGAGAAGGGGAAGGAATCGCAGCAAAAGCACTGATCGGTCTTGGCCTCAGCCTTGAGAAAATTCAAGATGAAGTGGAGACGCTGATCGGACGCGGACAAGAACAACCTACCAATATTGCGTACACACCACGTGCCAAGAAGGTGATCGAGCTATCGATGGATGAAGCTCGCAAGCTTGGGCATACGTACGTGGGCACAGAGCATATTTTGCTCGGTCTGATCCGTGAAGGGGAAGGCGTTGCAGCCCGTGTACTGAACAACCTTGGCATCAGTTTAAATAAAGCACGTCAGCAAGTCCTGCAACTGTTGGGCAGCAGTGAGGCCGTTTCAAGCAATCACGGCACACCGACAAATGTTAGCACGCCAACACTGGATGGCCTTGCTCGCGATTTGACGGCTTATGCCAAAGACGGCAATTTGGATCCGGTTATCGGCCGGAGCAAAGAAATCGAACGCGTTATTCAAGTGTTGAGCCGCAGAACGAAGAACAATCCTGTTCTGATCGGGGAGCCGGGCGTTGGTAAGACGGCGATCGCGGAAGGATTAGCTCAGAAGATAATCGCGGGCGAAATTCCGGAAACACTTCGTGACAAACGCGTTATGACGCTCGATATGGGCTCAGTTGTAGCGGGTACGAAGTATCGCGGTGAGTTCGAGGACCGTTTGAAGAAAATCATGGATGAAATTCGTCAAGCCGGCAACATCGTTCTGTTCATCGATGAGCTGCATACGCTGATCGGTGCAGGGGGAGCGGAAGGTGCGATTGATGCATCGAATATTCTAAAACCTGCTCTTGCCCGCGGCGAGCTGCAGTGCATCGGTGCAACAACACTTGATGAATATCGCAAATATATCGAGAAGGATGCTGCTCTGGAGCGCCGTTTCCAACCGATTACGGTGGATCAGCCTTCCCCAGAGGAAGCCATTCAAATCCTGCACGGTCTGCGTGATCGTTACGAGGCACATCATCGTGTGAAAATTACAGATGAAGCGATCGAGCAAGCCGTTAAGCTCTCCGATCGTTACATCACGGATCGTTTCTTACCGGATAAAGCGATTGACCTTATCGATGAAGCGAGCTCCAAAGTACGCTTGAAATCGTATACGGTACCGCCTAACCTCAAACAACTGGAGAATCGTCTGGAGGATATCCGTAAGGAGAAGGATTCCGCGGTTCAAAGCCAAGAGTTTGAGAAAGCTGCAGCACTTCGTGACACCGAGCAGAAGATCCGTGAAGAGCTCGATGTAACGAAGAATCAGTGGAAAGAAAAGCAGGGCCGTACGGATTCCGAAGTAACGCCTGACGATATCGCTCAAATCGTAGCGAGTTGGACTGGTATTCCGGTTACTAAACTTGCTGAGGAAGAAACACAGCGCCTGCTTAAGATGGAAGATATTCTGCATTCCCGTGTTATCGGACAGAGCGAAGCGGTAAAAGCCGTATCTCGTGCTATCCGCAGAGCGCGTGCAGGTCTGAAAGATCCGAAGCGTCCAATGGGCTCCTTCATCTTCCTTGGTCCTACCGGGGTTGGTAAAACCGAATTGGCACGTGCGCTTGCAGAAGCGATGTTCGGCGATGAGAATGCGGTCATCCGCATCGACATGTCGGAATATATGGAGAAACACTCCACTTCGAGATTGGTTGGCGCTCCTCCGGGCTATGTCGGCTATGAAGAAGGCGGTCAATTGACCGAGAAGGTTCGCCGCAAGCCGTATTCGGTTGTGCTGCTCGATGAAATCGAGAAAGCCCATCCGGAAGTGTTTAATATCTTGCTACAAGTGCTTGAAGACGGTCGTCTCACGGACTCCAAAGGCCGCGTAGTCGATTTCCGCAACACCCTAATTATCATGACGTCTAACGTAGGCGCTGATCAAATCAAACGCAATTCCTCCCTCGGCTTTACGGCTGCACAGGATGCGGGGCGCGACTTTAACATCATGAAAGATAAAGTGTTGGCAGAGCTGAAGAAGAGCTTCCGCCCTGAGTTCCTGAACCGGATCGATGAAACGATCGTGTTCCATTCGCTGGAGCAGGAACATATCTCACAAATCGTAACGTTGATGTCCGAAGAGCTTCGCAAGCGTCTGCGTGAGCAGGAAGTAGACTTCGAATTGACGGATACGGCCAAAGCATTCCTGGCGAAGGAAGGCTTCGATCCAGCGTATGGTGCGCGTCCGCTGCGCAGAGCGATCCAGAAGCATATCGAGGATCGTTTGTCAGAGGATCTGCTGATGGGCAAAATCGCGAAGGGTCATCATCTGATCATCGACGAGAAGGACGGAGAGCTTACGGTTACCCACCGTGACAGCAATCACGTTCCTGCACCAGAAGAACCTGCGACAAAATAAAATCATGCAAAGCCCTTTACTCTACTGCCGCAGGCGGAGGAGTAAAGGGTTTTTTTGTGAAACAATGAGATCAGCTGCGGATAAGAATTGTTATCGGCGTGCATTAAATGGTAAACTTTGAATGATACGTCTTTTGCATAAGGAGCGGCACATGGCAAAACTTAAAGTGAAGTTCGCATGCACCGAATGCGGAACAGAGTCACCCAAGTGGATGGGGAAATGCCCGGGGTGCGGGCAGTGGAACACGATGGTGGAAGAGAAGGAAACGGTTGTGAAGACGCAAGGAATGGGCTCGACGCTCATTCAGACGAAAGAAAAGCCGCGTCCCATCATACATATAGAAAGTGGTCAGGAAAAACGGATCGAGACAACCAATCAGGAACTCAATCGGGTGCTGGGCGGCGGCGTTGTGCCGGGCTCGCTGATCCTGGTCGGCGGGGATCCGGGTATCGGCAAATCGACATTGCTGCTGCAAACTTCCCATGCGCTGGCATCGAAGAAGCTGACTGTGCTCTATATTTCAGGAGAGGAATCTGTACGTCAGACACGATTACGCGCCGACCGTCTTGGCGCGCTGTCTGACACGCTGTATGTACTGTGCGAAACGAACATGGAACAGATCAATGATGCGATTGAATCGGTTCAACCTGATTTTCTCGTCATCGATTCCATTCAGACGGTTTATGACCCAAGAGTAGAATCTGCGCCGGGCAGTGTTTCGCAGGTACGGGAATGTACGGCTCACTTTATGCGGGTTGCAAAGATTAAGGGCATTGCGACCGTATTGGTTGGCCATGTTACGAAGGAAGGCGCGATTGCAGGTCCACGGATGCTCGAGCATATGGTCGACTGCGTGCTCTATTTCGAAGGCGAACGTCATCATTCGTACAGGTTGCTTAGGGCCGTTAAGAATCGGTTCGGTTCTACCAATGAAATCGGGATATTCGAAATGGTCGAAGAAGGGCTGCGGGAGGTTAATAATCCGTCGGAGCTATTCTTATCGGAACGACCGCTTGGCGTATCCGGTTCTTCTGTCGTGGCGAGCATGGAGGGCACAAGACCGGTGCTGGTCGAGCTTCAGGCGCTTGTCGCGTCAACGAATTTCCCCTCGCCGCGCAGGATGGCAACGGGTATTGACCACAACAGAATGACCTTGATCGTTGCCGTGCTGGAGAAACGAATGGGTATGTTTCTGCAGACGCAGGATGTTTACCTCAACGTGGCCGGAGGTATCCGGCTTGATGAGCCGGCTGTCGATCTGGCTGCGGCAGTCAGTATTGCATCCAGCTTCCGAGATGCGCCGACTAGACCGTTCGATGTCTTCTTCGGAGAAATTGGCTTAACAGGCGAGGTGCGGGGTGTATCCCGAGCCGAGCAGCGTGTAAAAGAAGCACAGAAGCTGGGATTTAAGCGGGTCATTATGCCTCAGAAGAGCTTGAAGGGCTGGACCCCGCCTGCCGGCATAGAAATCATCGGTGTTGAGACGGTTGCAGATGCGCTGTCCAAGGCATTCGGATAGAGGGGGGAGAAATCGATGAAAGAGTCAAACCAAGCAGAAATGGTTAATCAGCTGCTCCAGATGGTCGCACCGGGCATGGCGTTCCGGGAAGGCCTCGATAATGTGCTGCGAGCGAAGACAGGGGCGCTCATCGTCGTCGGCTACAGTCCGGAAGTGATGGAAGTTGTGGACGGCGGCTTCTCCATCAATTGCGATTTTTCCCCGAACTATTTATACGAGCTGGCCAAAATGGATGGCGCCATTATACTTAGCGAAGATCGCAAACGTATTCTCTATGCCAATACCCAGCTGATTCCAGACAGCTCCATCTCCTCCAGCGAGACGGGAATTCGTCACCGGACCGCGGAGCGAGTAGCGAAACAAACCGGCAAGCTGGTTGTATCGATCTCCCAGCGACGGAATGTTATTACGCTTTATCAAGGTCAGTTCAGGTATTCCCTAAAGGAAATGGGCGTTATCCTGACTAAGGCTAATCAGGCGATTCAGACGCTTGAAAAATACAAAGTGGTGCTGAACCAGTCCTTTACGAACCTATCCGCACTGGAGTTCGAAGAAATGGTCACCTTGCAAGAGGTTGCCCATGTCATTAAGCGGGTAGAGATGGTCATCCGCGTCAAAATGGAAATCAAGCGTTATGTGAATGAACTCGGTACGGAAGGCCGACTCATCAGCATGCAGATGGAAGAGCTTGTCGGCGGCGTTGAAGAGGAAGCCTGGTTCCTCCTCAAGGACTATGTGAAGGATCCCAACGAGGACCGCATCCGTGAAATTCGCGCAAGCATTCGCAAGTTGAATTCCGAGGAGCTGCTGGAACTGGGGCAAATCATGAAATTGCTCGGTTATACGGGACTAAGTGCTGCTTCAGAAGAAATGGTTGCGCCGCGCGGTTATCGTCTGTTAAGTCGCATTCCAAGATTACCGCAGGTTATCATGAACAATCTCGTGGAGCGATTCGGATATTTGCCTCATATTTTGATGGCCACGATTGAAGAATTGGACTCGGTAGACGGCATTGGGGAAGTTCGAGCACGTGCGATTAAGGAAGGCTTGAAGCGGATCCAAGAGCAGATGTTCATTGACAGACAAATTTAAATCCCATACAATGAGGGAATGCAGACGGACGCTGGTTACAACTGACAATTAGCCGTATTGCACCCCTTAACCTTCTGGTGGAAGTTATTTTCTCAGTTTGCCTGCACTACTGCAAATTGCGGTTTTAGGGCATAGTAAAGATGAGGTGGAGCAAATGATTACGAAGTCAATACCGAGTCTTTTTACGGTGGCGAATTTATTCCTGGGTATTGTCGCCATTATTCTCATATTTCCTGAGAATGCGAAGCCTGAGGTAGCTGCGATGATGGTTATTATCGCTATGCTGATGGATGGTGTTGATGGCCGAGTGGCCCGCGCACTTAACGCTCAAAGCGAATTTGGTAAAGAATTAGATTCACTGTCGGATGTAATTTCTTTTGGAGTTGCACCTGCTTTTATTATGTATAGTGTCGCTTTCCAAGAACTGACCCCGGCTCCGGCTTGGATTATAACCGCTTTGTTCCCGATTTGCGGAGCATTACGGCTTGCGAGATTCAACGTCGTCTCCGGTATGCCTGGTTATTTCATTGGCTTGCCGATTCCAGCCGCTGGCGGCGTACTTGCCACACTGGCTTTGTTCCACAAAGATATTGCTGTATCCGTCCTGATGGCAAGTACGCTTGTCTTGTCGTTCCTGATGGTAAGCACCGTTCGTTACCCGAACTTTAAGAAGCTCGGTATTCCGAAGAACGCGATCTGGGTCGTACCGATTATTGTTGCGGTCTCCGTGGTGCTCGGCATCTTGTTCCCACATCATCTATCGAAGATCCTATTCGTTCCGCTGGTACTCTACGCGCTGTACGGCCTAAAAAAAAACGTTGATCGCCGTCTCCCAAGCAGGAAACGCAAGCGTTTAATGGAAAGCCAGCGCCAAGAAGAAGCGGTTCACAGCGAACATAGCGCATAAGCGGCTAATTAGAAAGACCGCCTTGTCTGTCCCCTAAGGGGATGTACAAGGCGGTCTTTCTTGCGTTTACCGCTAATTATGCGAACGGGTGGGTAAAGACTAAGTAAGATTGAATAAGCCAAGCGTACTGCATTTATCGGATTCGTGTTCAATGACGTCTTCGAGTTGAATGTCGAGCAGATTCGCCATCGCGGACATATAGAACAAATTCCGACCGAGCTCGTTCTGAATGGCCTCTTTGCAATGTTCGCATAGCTCGCCTGAAATGTGATGATGAAGCTTTGTTTTGGCTTGCTCCAGGTTAAAGTCATCCGCAAACTGCTGCTTCCGGGCATTTAATTCGATACATCCGCATTCCGTAACGGATTTGGCAACTGCCCGATTAACGGAAGCGCCGGACTGGCCGTACTTCGACATGACGTCTAACAAGCTGCGATGTCGCAACAGCAGTTCAGAGACCTGCTGCTGAAATTGCTCCAGTGTTGGTGCGTTCATCGATTCCACCTCATTTCAGGAATGGATTGCTTTTCTTTTATTATAAGCCTCCCCGCGGTGCATTACAAAATGGATTTCACCTTTTTGTCCGCTTTTCGCAATAGGTTAATAAATTCTAATGCTTTCGCCCTTGTAGGCGATTAACGTAACCATAATTGGAACATAATTGTAATGGAGGTGGATTTATATGATGAAACGAATGATTCAACTGATTGGTCTATTGTTCGGCGGAGTTCTGGGCGCTCAAATGAACAGCTCCCTGAGCGGCGGTGTGAGCTGGGCGGAATCGTCTACCGGTCTTATGCAGCATTCAGGAAGCTATTACATGAACGTCGGCATTGGCGCGTTGTGCGGCCTTGCAGCAGCAACGGTATTGGCAGGCTCCATCCTCAAATGGATGCGGCAAGGAGCGGAGCGGGCGTCAGCCATTCCGACAGGCGAACTGGTAGCAGGCGGCAGTGGATTGATTGGCGGACTTGCACTGTCTGCGCTATTGTATCCGGTTTTATCTGGTTTATCGGGAGCAGGCCTATTCATTCCTCTACTACTGACGTTGTTCTTAGGGTATGCAGGACTGCGGATCGGGTTAAACAAGCGTGAGGAATTTACCGAAAGTCTGAGAGGGCTCTTCGAACGGCGGAGCAATGCTTCCCGAGTGGAAGAGGAAAGCAGCTATGAGGAGCACAAGATTCTGGATACGAGTGTTATCATCGATGGCCGAATTGCAGACATTTGCAAAACCGGGTTCATCGAGGGCACGCTGGTCATTCCGGAGTTCGTGCTGGAAGAGCTGCAGCATATTGCCGATTCGTCGGATTTGCTCAAACGGAACAGAGGGCGCAGAGGGCTTGATATTTTGAACAAGATTCAAAAAGAGCTCGATGTGAAAGTGCTGATCTATGAAGGTGAAGCCGAAGAGGGCGAAGTGGACAGCAAGCTCGTGAAGCTGGCGAAAGTGCTGCACGGTAAAGTCGTCACGAATGACTTTAACCTGAACAAAGTATGTGAGCTGCAAGGCGTATCGGTGTTAAATATTAATGACCTTGCGAATGCAGTGAAACCGGTCGTGCTCCCAGGCGAAGAGATTGTCGTGCAAGTCATCAAGGACGGCAAAGAGCATGGCCAAGGAGTCGCGTATTTGGATGACGGTACCATGATTGTAGTAGAAGGCGGCAGAGACTACATCGGAACGACGATGGAGGTGCTCGTGACGAGCGTGCTCCAAACCTCTGCGGGCAGAATGATTTTCGCGAAGCCGAAATTGTTGGAAAAAGCGCTGTAACGCGGTATGATAGTGGGGGCTGCAGCATGTAGCGGCCAATCTACGAAGTATACACGCGGGGCGGTTGAAGGCATGGAAGCAGCAGGTGCAAAATGGGGCGTCGTCGTTGTGGCGGCGGGCCGAGGAACCAGAATGGGCACAGCGGAGAGCAAACAATATTTGCTCTTGCGGGACAAGCCTATTCTGGTTCATACCCTTGAACGATTTCAAGCCATGGATGACATTGCGGAAGTGGCGCTTATCGTCGGTCAGCAGGATGTGGACCGTTGCCGGGCATTCGTAACGGAATATGGCCTGCACAAAGTGAAGCAAGTGGCGGCGGGCGGAAGCGAGCGCCAGCACTCGGTTCATCTTGGACTGGCAGCATTAAGCGATTTGGTCGACTGGGTCATGGTTCATGACGGTGTCCGGCCTTTTGTGACCGAGCATGCGGTTCGCTCATGTATGCATAAAGCTCTTCAGACGGAAGCAGCTGTGCTTGCCGTACCTGTTAAAGATACAATTAAGCAAGTGAATGAAACCGGCGCCATTACGGCGACTCCGGATCGGCGAAGCTTGTGGGCGATTCAAACGCCGCAGGCTTTTCGTCGTTCCTTGCTGCAGCAGGCGCTTGATCAAGCGGCCGCGGAGCAGTTTCTTGGAACGGATGACGCGATGGCTGTGGAACGATTAGGTGTGACGGTATCGGTTGCCGAAGGCGATTATACGAATATTAAGATTACAACACCGGAGGATTTGCCGTATGCGGAGTTTCTGCTGGCAAGCCGAGAGCGGGAGAGGGGATCGGAATCATGATTCGAGTAGGACAAGGGTTTGATGTACATCAGTTGGTGGAGGGACGGCCTTGTATCATTGGGGGCGTTACCATTCCGTACGAGCGCGGACTTCTGGGGCATTCCGATGCCGATGTATTGCTGCATGCCATCAGTGATGCGGTGCTGGGGGCTCTGGGACTTGGCGATATCGGGAAGCATTTCCCGGATACCGATCAGGCGTTTAAGGATGCAGACAGCTTGAAGCTGCTTCAGCATATTTGGGGATTAGTGAAAGAGCGCGGTTATAAGCTCGGCAATATCGATTCAACGATCATCGCGCAGCGTCCCAAAATGCTGCCTTACATTCCGCAGATGGTCGAGATTATTGCAGGAGCGCTGGAAGCAGAGGATCTCTCGCAGGTGAATGTGAAAGCAACCACAACGGAGCAGCTAGGATTCACCGGCCGCGGCGAAGGGATTGCCGCGCAATCGGTTGTCTGCCTTGTAAAAGTTGTGCTATGATTCTGCAATACAATAGATTGCCCGGGAGGAGTTAAACAAGATGTCAGAACAAATCAGAGTACGGTATGCACCGTCTCCAACAGGTCATTTACATATCGGCAACGCCAGAACGGCCTTATTCAACTATCTGTTTGCGCGTAATTTAGGCGGCAAATTCATTATACGGATCGAAGATACCGACGTGAAACGCAATGTAGCGGGCGGCGAAGAAAACCAGCTCACGTATTTGAAGTGGCTTGGGATCGATTGGGATGAAAGCATCGACGTCGGCGGAGGCTACGGCCCTTACCGCCAGACAGAGCGTCTTGATCTGTACCGCGAGTACTGGCAAGAGCTGCTCGACAAGGATCTGGCTTACAAGTGCTACTGCACCGAGGAAGAGCTGGAGCAGGAGCGGGAAGAGCAGACAGCACGCGGTGAAATGCCTCGTTATTCCGGTAAGCACCGCAGCCTGACTGATGAGCAGCGGACTGCTTTTGAAGCGGAAGGCCGCATTCCGAGCATCCGTTTCCGTGTACCGGAGAACCGGACCTACACGTTTAACGATCTGGTAAAAGGGCAAATCAGCTTCGAGTCCGATGGCATCGGCGATTACGTCATTGTGAAGAAGGACGGCATTCCAACGTACAATTTCGCTGTCGCATTGGATGATCATCTGATGGCCATCAGCCACGTCCTGCGTGGAGAGGATCATATCTCCAACACGCCGCGTCAGCTGATGATTTATGAAGCGTTCGGCTGGGAGCCGCCGGTATTCGGTCATATGACGCTGATCGTCAACGAGAACCGGAAGAAGCTCAGCAAACGCGACGAGTCCATTATCCAGTTTATCGAGCAATACGATAAGCTTGGTTATTTGCCGGAAGCGATGTTCAACTTCATTACCTTGCTCGGCTGGTCGCCTGAAGGTGAGCAGGAGATGTTCACGCGCGAGGAATTGGTGTCGGTCTTTACAGCAAATCGTTTAAGCAAGAGCCCTGCCGTGTTCGATACGAACAAGCTGAGCTGGATGAATAATGAGTATATGAAGAAATCAGACATTCCACGCATTGTGGAGCTGTGTATACCGCATCTTCAAGAAGCGGGACGTTTGCCTGCGGCACTAAGCGCGAGCGAGCATGATTGGGCGCGTGATCTGGTTGCTCTTTATCAAGATAAGCTGCGATTTGCAGCGGATATTGTGCCGCTTACCGAGCTCTTCTTCTTGCCGGAGGCGGCAGATGAGGATGAGGCAAAGGCAGTCTTGGCGGAGGAGCAGGTGCCGGTTGTCCTGCAAGCTTTCTTGGAGCAAGTTAAAGCGATGGACGCCTTCCATGTAGATGGAATCAAAGCAGCCATCAAATCGGTGCAGCAAGCAACGGGCTTCAAGGGCAAGCAGCTCTTTATGCCGATTCGCGCCGCTCTGACGGGTCAAACTCACGGGCCGGACTTGAATCAGACCATAGCTCTGCTGGGTCAAGCAAAGGTCGAACAGCGTTTGCAGGGGCGACTGGGCTAAATAGCGTCAGCCTATTGATATCCCACGAATACTTGAACGTGATGGGCGTTTGACTACTTGCCAGTTAGGAAGTCCTCGGCTATACTTGAATTAATTTAGAACGATAAGGCTTAGAACAGGATTGTTTATTTCAGTACAGGAATACCAGAGAGGGCGACCTTCAAACGGAGCCGCAGATACAGTAGTATAGCGGTGTTCGAATGACTGGGTGTGAGTCGCTTATTCTTGGGAATAAACGTTGCGCCTGGGAGCCGCATCTCCGAGCTGCCGTTATTGGCAGGGTGGGTGGTGACGATTGGTCCTCGTTACGGACTATAAGACGGACGATAGCAAGACGTACAACAA
This sequence comes from Paenibacillus sp. J22FR21, assembly GCF_056269135.1. NCBI lineage: Bacteria > Bacillati > Bacillota > Bacilli > Caryophanales > Paenibacillaceae > Paenibacillus > Paenibacillus sp. J22FR21. The sequence goes on along the minus strand of NZ_JBWDNJ010000015.1, from coordinate 47,984 downwards.
ATCGTTCCGATGCAGAGTGGGACCGCGTGATTACGCCTCTGCAGCCTTTGGGCTGCGGGGGCTTTTTTGTATTATTGTCGATACCGGAGAGGGGGAATTTCGATGTTTCGAAGCTTGGCGTCTGACATTGAGACGATACTAGAGAATGATCCTGCTGCCCGCAATAAGCTGGAAGTCGTGTTCACTTATTCAGGTCTTCATGCGATATGGTCGCACCGAATCGCGCATGCGCTCTTCAAACGCAAATGGTACACACTTGCACGCGTCATCTCGCAGACCAGCCGATTTTTTACAGGCATTGAAATCCATCCGGGTGCGACAATCGGGGAAAAGCTGTTTATTGACCACGGCATGGGCGTTGTCATTGGGGAGACCTGCGAAATCGGTGATAATGTGGTTATCTATCAAGGGGTTACGCTTGGCGGGACGGGGAAGGAAAGAGGGAAACGTCACCCGACCATCGGCAACAATGTGGTCATCGCATCAGGGGCAAAGGTTCTAGGCTCCTTCAAGGTTGGAGACAATGTGAATATAGGGGCAAATTCCGTTGTGCTGCGGGAAGTTCCGTCGAACAGCACAGTCGTCGGTATCCCCGGCAGAGTAATTAAACGCAATGGCACGCGGGTAGGGGACCGCCTTGATCATACCCAGCTCCCGGATCCGGTCATTGAGATGCTGCGGGCGATGCAGAAGGAAGTGTCTGAGTTAAGAATAGAGCTGGAGCAAGAAAGAGAAAGACGCAAAGAGCCAGTTGCTGGAGGAGAAACGAGATAATGAGCCTGCGTATATATAACACACTGACACGTGAGAAGGAAATTTTTCAATCGCTTGAGCCCGGCAAAGTGAAAATGTACGTGTGCGGACCAACGGTTTATGATTATATCCATATCGGGAATGCCCGTCCGGCGATTTTCTTCGATGTCGTGCGCCGCTATCTGGAGTCGGCTGCTTACGAAGTGAATTACGTCGTGAACTTTACGGATGTGGACGATAAGCTGATTCGTAAAGCGGAGCAGCTGGGCACAACGGTTCCTGAAGTAGCAGAGCGGTTTATTCATGCGTTCAATGAGAATATCGAAGGGCTGGGTATCCACAAAGCTACGCTTAATCCGCGTGTTACCGATCATATGGATGAAATTATTGCCTTCATCCAGTCGCTCGTCGATGGCGGCCATGCGTATGAGAACGGCGGAGATGTATTTTTCCGTACGAGTACGTTCCCTGACTACGGCAAGCTGTCGCATCAGAATCTGGATGAGCTGCAGCTGGGCATTCGGATCGGCGTGGATGAGCGCAAAGAAAGCGGTCAAGACTTTGTACTATGGAAAGCTGCGAAGCCCGGAGAAATTAAATGGGATAGCCCATGGGGAGCGGGACGCCCGGGGTGGCACATTGAGTGCTCCGCGATGGCGCGCAAATATCTCGGCGATACGCTGGATATCCATGGCGGCGGCCATGACCTGCAGTTCCCGCATCATGAATGTGAAATTGCGCAATCCGAGTCCGTGACAGGCAAGCCTCTCGCGAACTATTGGATGCATAATGGTTACATCAACATCAACAATGAGAAAATGTCCAAGTCGCTCGGCAACGGGATCACGGTGCAGGAGATGCTTACTCGTATTAAACCGGCCGTTATTCGCTACTTTATGCTGTCGGCACATTATAGAAGTCCGCTTAACTTCAGCGACGAGACGATTGCGCAGGCAGAGAACAGTGTGGAGCGGATCTTGAACTCCGTTTCGAATGTGAAACACCGTCTTTCCGTTGCGGTAAGCGTGCCGGACGTGGCGGCGCTTGATCAACTCAAAGAAAGAATCGCTGCGATTCGCGAGCAGTTTAATGCGAAGATGGACGATGACTTCAACACGCCGGATGCCATTACCGCTATGTTCGAGCTGGTCAGTGAAGCGAACCTGCTTCTGCAGCGTCCGGTTGTATCGGCAGAGGAGCTTGAGCTATTGCTCACGGCGTTCCAAGATTTTGACCGTGTACTGGGGCTGTTGGAAACAGCAGAAGAACTGCTCGATGCCGATATCGATGCCCTTATCGTGCAGCGGACAGAAGCGCGAACCAATAAGGATTGGAAGCGGGCCGATGAAATACGCGACCAGCTGTCTGCGCTCGGGATTGTACTTGAGGATACTCCGCAAGGTATCCGGTGGCGGCGGAAATGATGGATAACGGACATACGGATATCGGTATCGGAGGAAACGGTGGAATCGGTTTGGGCATAGAAGAAGGCTTATGGTTCCACCCCCCGAACAAACCGGTTCAATTAATGAATCCCATCGTGCTGGCTTACATTGGCGATGCGGTGTTTGAGATGATGGTACGACAATATCTCATTTCGCAGTCCAATCATAAGCTGCACCATCTTCATCGTCAGGCAACACAGTTTGTATCGGCTAAAGCGCAGCGGATCCTGCTGGAGAAGTGGCAGCCGATTCTGACCGAGGAAGAAGCGGATATCGTCAGGCGAGGACGTAATGCCAAGTCAGGCACTTCGCCGAAGAACGCAGATCCGGCTGACTACCAACAGGCGACGGCGCTGGAGTGTTTAATAGGGTATTTGTATTATGGCAAGAAAGTGACCCGGCTGCGTGAGCTGATGGCGATCGCTTTTGACGAATAGATTTAGAAGAGACATATTTAAGGAGGTTAATGATGCGCGAGGTTGAAGAAGATACACAGGAATGGATCGCAGGTAAGCATCCCGTAATGGAAGCACTGCGCTCCGGACGCGAAATCAACAAAATTTGGGTGGCTGAGCAAGCGCAGAAGGCAGCGCAGCCGATTATGCTGGAAGCGAAGAAAGCGGGTCTTGTTGTACAGATCGTGGACAAACGGAAGCTGGACCAAATGGTGGAAGGCGTTCCGCATCAAGGTGTTGTTGCCCAAGCAGCAGCTTACCGGTACTACGAAATTGAAGAGCTTCTTGCGCGCGCCAAAGAAAGCGGAGAGATGCCATTCTTCTTGCTGCTTGATGAAATTGAAGATCCCCATAACTTAGGCTCTATTCTGCGGACAGCGGAGTGTACCGGTGTACATGGCGTTATCATTCCGAAGCGTCGCTCTGCTTCGCTGACAGCAACGGTTTCCAAAACATCGGCCGGTGCAGTGGAATATATGCCGGTTGCTCGGATTACGAACATGGCGCAAACAATCGACAAGCTGAAGGAAGAGGGTATTTGGGTAGCAGGCGCTGACGTTGGCGCGAAGCAGGATGTCTATTCCTCATCTACGAAGTTTGATATTCCGCTGGCGATTGTCATTGGCAATGAAGCAAAAGGGATTGGCAGACTGATTCGTGAGAAATGCGATTTCCTCATCAAGCTTCCGATGAACGGCCAATTAAATTCACTCAATGCTTCAGTTGCAGCAGGTGTACTGATGTACGAAGTCTTGCGGCAGCGCCTCGCCAAGTAGGCGATGCAGCGGCGGGATGACGTTCTGCTGGTTGACGGATATAACATGATTGGCGCTTGGCCGGTCCTGTCAGCTTTGGGAGATAAGGATTTAGAGGATGCGCGGGACCGACTGCTGGAAATGCTGGCGGACTATCAAGGCTTCACCGGTATGAAGGTCATCGTGGTATTCGATGCGCATCAAGTTCCCGGAGCAGGCTCCACGTTCAAACAGCATAGGCTGACCGTCGTGTTTACGAAGGAGAAAGAAACAGCCGACGCTTGTATTGAGCGTCTTGCGTCGGAGCTTGCGCTTCGAAGCCGCAACATTCATGTCGCGACATCCGATATGGCTGAGCAGGCGGTCACTTTCGGTAAAGGTGCCTTGCGGAAATCAGCCAGAGAATTGCTTATCGAAATCCAGCAAAACCGTAAAGCAATTGAGCGAAAGGTCGAACAGAAAACGACGGTTCGCAATGAGCTGGATGGTAATATTAGCAAGGATGTGCGAATGAAACTGGAACAATGGCGCAGAGGTCAAATGTAAGCGCTAGACTTTTACGTTACCGGCATGTGAGATATTAGCTTGCAATTCTCATTTAAGTCGGTTGGAATTCCCATTTTTGCTAGATAATTAGCATGTTTTCAGCGGGATCATCATTGACGGTTGAAGGTTACATAATGTATACTGAGTCTAAGTTTCTACACGTAGGGTACGTTGTAGAAGGTTGTTTCAGATATGTTATTTGCTCTAGTTTTGAGACATTGCGCGCCGGTTATAGATTAAGCTACTGATAGTTTTGGGCATTGTACGCCTTTCGAGCCGGAGGGATTGTTCGTGAGCATCGACCTCAGAGAATGGAAAACGCTGGATTATGACTGCAAAACGGACGAAGACATTGTCGAGACGGTTCGCGAGGGTGACAGCGAAGCGCTGGAATATTTAATCAATAAATATAAGAACTTTGTCCGTGCCAAAGCGCGTTCCTACTTCTTGATTGGGGCCGACCGCGAAGATATCGTCCAAGAAGGCATGATTGGCCTTTATAAGGCGATACGAGATTTTAAGGGTGATAAGTTAGCTTCTTTCAAAGCCTTTGCCGAACTGTGCATAACAAGGCAGATCATTACGGCGATTAAGACGGCAACCCGTCAGAAGCATATCCCGCTTAATTCTTATGTTTCGTTGGACAAGCCAATCTATGACGAAGATTCGGATCGCACGCTGCTTGACGTCATTTGCGGAACGAGAGTTTCGGATCCGGAAGAACTCATTATCAATCAAGAAGAGTTTGTAGGTCTTGAGGATAAAATGTCCGAGATCCTCAGTGATCTTGAACGTAAAGTGCTTATGCTCTATTTGGATGGAAGATCCTATCAAGAGATCGCCGTTGATTTGGATCGGCATGTGAAATCCATTGATAATGCGCTTCAACGGGTGAAACGGAAGCTCGAACGGTATTTGGAATTGCGTGATATTGGTAGCTAAATGGATGAAACCAGGGAGCCGATTGCGGCTCTTTTTTAATGGGAGGGCTTTTCGAGGTTTGAAATGTCCTTGTCCGGATCATACTGTTTACTGCGGAATGGAAGTTGTCGGCTCTTTTTGTGTTGTTGTCGCCCTGTCTGAGATGTGAGCAAGCAGCACAAGAATAGCAAGTGTGCAGGAATAGTTTTCCGTTGACACTACCTATTGCTTGTGATAAAGTGTTTTGGTAGCCCTAAATAGGTCTTTTTTTATTATGGGACCAAAATCAGGCTGGGTTCACATACAACGTTTCACACTTTATTTATTTATGGTAAGTTCGGGAGGTGTCAGCAATGCGGGTAATTATTACGTTGGCTTGCACAAACTGCAAACAAAGAAACTATGCTTCCAGCAAGAACAAACGGAATCACCCCGACCGTATTGAGATGAAGAAGTTTTGCAAGTATTGTAACGAGCATACTCCTCATCGCGAAACTCGATAAGGTCATTATGGAGGTTGGTGGACGTGGCATTTTTAGCTAAGCTGAAGCAAAGCTTCGGGTCGACTTTTTCCTTCTTCACCGACAGCTTCGCGGAATTAAAGAAAGTCCGCTGGCCAAGCCGTAAGGAATTGACAAGCTATACACTCGTAGTATTCTTTACGATTATAGCGGTGACAGTTTACTTCTGGGTTCTTGACATCGGAATTTCCGCATTGGTCGAACTGATTGTTTAAGAAGGGGCCAAGGGTGGCTTGTTATGGAAACGATGGAGAAAAGATGGTATGTTGTTCACACCTATTCAGGGTATGAGAACAAAGTAAAAGCGAACTTGGAGAAACGTGTTGAATCGATGGGCATGGAAGACAAGATCTTCCGTGTGCTTGTTCCTATGGAAGAAGAAGTGGTAGACAAGGACGGCAAGAAGAAAACCGTCATGCGTAAAGTTTACCCCGGCTATGTTCTTGTGGAAATGGTTCAGACGGATGATTCCTGGTATGTCGTTCGCAACACACCCGGCGTAACCGGATTTGTCGGTTCGACTGGCTCAGGCTCAAAACCTACACCGCTTCTGCCTGATGAAGTGGAACAAATTTTGCGCCATATGGGCATGGAAGAACCGAAGCCTAAGATTGAATTCGATCTGAAGGAAACGGTACGTGTTAAAGTCGGGCCGTTCGCTAACTTTGTCGGAACAGTGGAAGAAATTCTGCTCGACAAGAGTAAGCTGAAGGTGCATGTCAACATGTTCGGAAGAGAAACACCGGTTGAGCTTGACTACAATCAAGTAGAGAAGGTCTAATCGCGGTTTCTTGGACTTGCGTGTGATTATTACGGCAAGGAGGTGTTCATCATGGCAAAAAAGGTCATCAAGTTGGTTAAACTGCAAGTTCCAGCGGGTAAAGCGAATCCGGCTCCGCCGATCGGTCCAGCGCTAGGTCAAGCAGGGGTTAACATCATGGCTTTCTGTAAAGAGTTTAACGCTCGTACTGCAGATCAAGCTGGTTTGATTATCCCAGTTGTAATCACTGTTTTTGAAGATCGCTCGTTTACTTTCGAAACGAAAACGCCGCCGGCTGCAGTACTTCTTCGCGTTGCTGCTAAGATTGCTAAAGGTTCCGGAGAGCCGAACAAGAAGAAAGTTGCGACGGTTAAACGTTCTGTCGTTCGTGAGATCGCTGAACAAAAAATGCCTGACCTCAACGCAGCTTCTGTAGAAGCAGCTATGCGCATGGTTGAAGGTACAGCGCGCAGCATGGGCGTTGTTATTGAAGACTAGTCGTTAACGGCTGACAGAAGACACACCAGATGGCGTTGTCTGACTGACGAAGCGCTGCTTCGCTCAGGTGGGAGGATCTCCCTTTCACAGGGAGGATTTTCCGTTACTACCACATAAGGAGGAGAATTCTAATGGCTAAACACGGTAAAAAATATCTTGAAGCTGTTAAGCTGATCGATGTTGAAGCAACATACGAGGCTGCTGAAGCGATTGAACTCGTTAAGAAAGCCGCTACAGCTAAATTCGACGAAACGGTTGAAGTTGCTGTACGTTTGGGTGTAGACCCTAAGAAACAAGACCAAGCAGTTCGTGGCGTAGTTGTACTTCCTCACGGTACTGGTAAAACAAAACGCGTACTCGTTTTTGCTAAGGGCGATAAAGCCAAAGAAGCAGAAGCAGCAGGCGCAGATTATGTCGGCGATGCTGACGTAATCGCAAAAATCCAACAAGGCTGGTTCGAGTTCGACGTTTGCGTTGCTACTCCGGACATGATGGCTGAAGTTGGTAAACTCGGCCGTATCCTCGGTGGTAAAGGCCTTATGCCTAACCCTAAAGCGGGTACAGTAACGTTTGACGTTACGAAAGCCGTACAAGAAATCAAGGCTGGTAAGATTGAATACCGTCTTGACAGAGCAGGTCAAATCCATGCACCAATCGGTAAAGTATCGTTCGACTCCGAGAAGCTGAACGAAAACTTGAAAACACTGATCGATGCGCTGAACCGTGCAAAACCGGCTGCAGCTAAAGGGGTTTACCTGAAAGGTATTTCTGTTTCCTCGACAATGGGTCCCGGCGCTCGTTTGAACGCTGCTTCGTTCCGCTAAGAGAAACAGAAATTGATAATCGAATATGCATACCGAAGACAGTAGGTGCCCGCTCGGCTTAATTTCCTACCGAGGTGTTATGATAAACGTGTTTGTGCGCTTTTCGCCGATTGGCAGGAAGTGATTTACGGACCATCATGGCCTTCGCTACGTCTGCGGGGGCCTTTCTCATGCATCGCGTGGAAGGATTCCGCTGCATTAATCGGGATGTTGACAACATAACGGGAGGTGTACATTATGGCAAACGCAAAAATCATTCAAGGTAAAGAGCTGGCTGTTGCAGACATCACGACTAAACTTCGCGAGAGTTCTTGCACAGTTGTTGCTGATTACCGTGGACTTAACGTGAAGCAAGTAACTGAGCTCCGTAAACAATTGCGCGAAGCGAACATCGAGTTCCAAGTATTGAAAAACTCCCTCGTTCGCCGTGCGACTGCACAAGCGGAACTGACTGAATTGGATGCTGTTCTGGCTGGCCCTACGGCTATCGCTTTCAGCAAAGAGGATGCAGTTGCTCCAGCTAAGATTTTGGCTGATTTCGCTAAGAAAAACGACGCACTTAAACTTAAGGGCGGCGTAGTTGAAGGTCAAGTCTTCAACGCGGAAGAAATCAAAGCACTGGCGGATCTACCTTCCAAAGAAGGTTTGCTGTCCATGCTTCTCAGCGTGCTTCAAGCTCCAATGCGCAACTTTGCTCTTGCAGTTAAAGCTGTTGCAGAGAAACAAGAAGCTTAAGATGATTGGTTTTGTGTCGGGCCGAGCTCGGCACGCCGTATTCATCTGAATATAAGAAATAAAACAAAAACAAAACAAACTATTGGAGGTTTCTCTCATGAGTAAAGAACAAATCTTGGAAGCCATTAAAGGCATGAACGTTCTAGAACTGAACGACCTGGTTAAAGCAATCGAAGAAGAATTCGGCGTAACAGCAGCAGCACCAGTTGCAGCAGCAGGCGCAGCAGCAGCTGTAGTTGAAGAGCAAACTGAGTTCGACGTAATCTTGAACAACGCTGGCGCTTCCAAAATCAACGTTATCAAAGCAGTTCGCGAAATCACAGGTCTTGGCCTGAAAGAAGCGAAAGACCTTGTTGACGGCGCTCCTAAAGCAGTTAAAGAAAGAATCTCCAAAGAAGACGCTGACGCTATCAAAGCTAAGCTTGAAGAAGCAGGCGCTTCCGTAGAAGTGAAGTAATAACCGCTTATAGCGGAAACCCCTTGAAGCTTCGGCTTCAAGGGGTTTCCTTGATTTTTAAGGTTGTTCCGGATGGGAGGGATATGATGTCAGACCATTATTACACACGTACACCGGGAACCGCGCATGATCGGCATCTTCTCGAGACCGAGCTTTGTGGCTATAAGCTGCGTTTTATGACGGATGCAGGCGTTTTCTCGAAAACCGGCATAGACTTTGGCAGTCGAGTTCTTGTCGAAGCGCTTCAGCTGGATAAGCAAGCGAAGGTGCTGGATGTCGGCTGTGGTTATGGGCCAATGGGTATTACAGCAGCGAAGCTGGCTGAGCACGGGCATGTAACGATGATCGACATTAATGAACGTGCAGTTGCGTTGGCAACGGAAAACTTGAAGTTGAATGGGATCTTGAACGCCACAGTGTTGCAAAGCGACATTTATGAACGGGTGATGGGTCAAACTTTCGACACGATCATAACGAATCCGCCGATCCGGGCGGGCAAAGAGGTTGTCCATCGGATATTTGAAGAAGGTGCGAAGCTGTTAGTACCGGGCGGGGCGATGTGGGTGGTCATTCAGAAGAAGCAAGGGGCACCATCTGCGGCGGCGAAGCTCGAAGCGATTTTTGGAAACGTGGAAGAGGTTACGAAAGAAAAGGGTTATCGCATATTTAGGGCACAGAAGGAAGTCTAGGGAAAAACGCAACATTTTGTTGACTTGACTTTTCTGATGTGATATCATTATGAAATGTCAGCATTAAAATGGGCACAATCTCTTTAGTCCACTAAAATGTCAAGCGCTATTTTAAATGAATAGAAACAGCGGATTTGACGTATAATGTTTACATTTTGGGTCAAAATTACTTGATATGAGACTTTTGTGGTTTATTGTACCACAGAGTTGTGGCTGACAGAAGCATGCTCTTTTTTCGATTTCTCGATAAGGGCTTTTCTTTATTTGAATCAGAATTTGCCTGCTGCACATTCTGGTTTTAACAATGTGATAAACGTTCGCGGTCTTGCTCGCAAATTTACGGGTACGATTAGCGAACTGTTTAAGCTTGTTTATACAAGGTCATTGTTCACTTTCTGTGAAGCAGACATGAGGGGTGAGGTTAAGTTGGCAGGACAACTTGTTCAGTATGGGCGTCGCACGCGTAGAAGCTATGCCCGCATCCGCGAGGTGCTCGAAGTTCCGAACCTGATTGAAATCCAACAAAAATCGTACGAGAAGTTTTTGGAGAAGGACTTGCTTGAGCTTTTCCAAGACATTTCGCCGATTCAGGATTTTACAGGTAATTTGATGCTTGAGTTCATCGACTATTCACTTGGCGAGCCTAAGTATTCTGTCGATGAGTCGAAAGAACGCGACGTGACTTATGCGGCACCGCTGCGTGTTAAGGTTCGACTCATTAACAAAGAAACCGGTGAAGTGAAAGAGCAAGAAGTGTTCATGGGTGATTTCCCGCTGATGACCGAGACGGGCACATTTATTATTAATGGCGCGGAACGTGTTATCGTCAGCCAATTGGTTCGTTCACCTAGCGTTTACTTTAGCACGAAAGTGGACAAAAACGGCAAGAAAAATTATACGGCTACGGTGATTCCAAACCGCGGTGCGTGGCTGGAGCTTGAAACCGATGCGAAGGACATTATTTATGTTCGTATTGACCGTACTCGGAAGATCCCGGTTACAGTGCTTCTTCGCTCCCTTGGATTCGGCACGGATGCTGAAATTTTAGAATTGCTGGGCCATGACGAATATATTCGAAACACGCTGGATAAGGATAACACCGATTCCACGGAAAAAGCTCTTATCGAGATTTACGAAAGACTCCGTCCGGGTGAGCCGCCTACGCTTGATAATGCAAAGAGCTTGCTGGTAGCGCGCTTCTTTGATCCAAAGCGTTATGATTTGGCAAACGTAGGTCGTTACAAAATCAATAAGAAGCTGCACATTAAGAACCGTCTGTTCAACACGCGGCTCGCGGAAACGCTGATTGATCCTTCTACAGGGGAAATCCTGGCGGAAGCTGGTCAAATGATCGACCGTCGTTTGCTGGATGAGCTAATCCCTCATCTGGAGAACAATGTAGGCTTCAAAACGTACAATGTGGCAAATGGCGTTCTTGATGCGGATAGTATTCCGCTTCAAACGGTGAGCGTATACTCCCCGCTTGATGAGACTAAAGTGATTAAGGTCATTGCCAACGGCATTATCGACAAAGCTGTTAAGCATATTACACCTGCTGATATAATCGCTTCCATCAATTATTTCATAGATTTGCTGCACGGCGTAGGAAGCACGGATGATATTGACCACCTAGGTAACCGTCGTCTTCGTTCGGTTGGCGAGCTGCTTCAGAACCAGTTCCGTATCGGTTTGTCCCGTATGGAGCGTGTTGTTCGAGAGCGTATGTCCATCCAGGATGCTAATGCGATTACACCGCAGGCGCTTATCAATATCCGTCCTGTTATTGCGTCGATTAAAGAGTTCTTTGGTTCATCCCAACTCTCGCAGTTTATGGACCAAACCAATCCGCTTGCTGAACTGACGCACAAACGTCGTCTGTCTGCACTCGGACCCGGCGGTTTGACGCGTGAGCGCGCGGGCTTTGAGGTTCGTGACGTTCATAACTCTCACTATGGCCGTATGTGTCCGATTGAGACGCCGGAGGGACCGAACATCGGTCTGATTAACTCCTTGTCGACATTCGCGCGTATTAATGAATATGGCTTTATCGAAGCTCCTTACCGTTGGGTAGATCCGAAGACGGCTATTGTTACGGAGCAAATTGCCTACCTGACTGCTGATGAAGAAGATAACTACGTCATCGCGCAAGCGAATGCGAAGCTTACCGACGAAGGTAAGTTCCTCGACGATGCGGTTATCGTTCGTTACAACAAACAGGCTGACAATATTTTGACCATGCCTACTGAACGTGTTGACTATATGGACGTATCGCCTAAACAGGTTGTATCCGTCGCTACGGCGCTCATTCCGTTCCTTGAGAACGATGACTCCAACCGTGCGCTCATGGGATCCAACATGCAGCGGCAGGCTGTTCCACTTCTAATTCCGAAGTCTCCACTTGTCGGAACGGGTATGGAACATAAGTCTGCTAAAGATTCAGGTGTATGTATCGTTGCGAAATACGATGGCGTTATCGAACGCGTATCAGCCAATGAGATCTGGCTGCGCCGCGTTGAGATGATTGACGGTAAGCCGGTAACAGGCGACTTGGTGAAATCGAAGCTGCATAAGTTCATGCGCTCTAACCAAGGTACTTGTATCAACCAGCGTCCGATCTGCCGTAAAGGCGACATCGTGAAGAAAGGTGATATCCTTGCGGATGGTCCTTCCACGGAAATGGGCGAATTGGCGCTCGGACGTAACGTTGTCGTTGCGTTTATGACGTGGGAAGGCTACAACTATGAGGATGCGATCCTACTAAGCGAGAAACTCGTTAAAGAGGATGTGTACACGTCCATTCATATCGAAGAATATGAGTCGGAAGCACGTGACACGAAACTCGGACCGGAAGAAATTACGCGCGACATTCCGAACGTCGGTGAAGAAGCGCTCCGCAACTTGGATGAGCGTGGAATTATCCGCGTCGGTGCTGAAATTAGCGCAGGGGACATTCTCGTTGGTAAAGTAACGCCTAAAGGGGTTACGGAATTGACGGCTGAAGAGCGTTTGCTGCATGCGATTTTCGGTGAGAAAGCGCGTGAAGTACGTGATACTAGCTTGCGTGTACCTCATGGTACTGATGGTATCGTCGTAGACGTTAAAGTATTTACTCGTGAGAATGGCGACGAATTGCCGCCAGGCGTTAACCAATTGGTTCGTGCCTACATCGCGCAGAAACGTAAGATCTCTGAAGGGGATAAGATGGCAGGACGCCATGGTAACAAAGGGGTTATCGCTCGTATCCTCCCAGAAGAAGATATGCCTTTCCTACCGGACGGAACGCCAGTAGAGGTTGTTCTTAACCCGTTGGGTGTACCTTCGCGTATGAACATCGGTCAAGTACTGGAAGTCCATCTTGGTATGGCTTGTAAGAAACTTGGCATCCATGCTGCAACACCGGTATTCGATGGAGCGCGTGAGTATGACGTGTTTGACTCCATGGAAGAAGCAGGTATGCAGCGTAACGGTAAGACCGTTCTTTACGACGGACGCTCCGGTGAGCCGTTCGAGCGTGAAGTAACTGTCGGCGTCATGTACATGATTAAACTGGCGCACATGGTTGATGACAAAATCCATGCTCGTTCAACTGGTCCTTACTCACTTGTTACTCAGCAGCCGCTGGGTGGTAAAGCGCAGTTCGGCGGTCAGCGTTTCGGGGAGATGGAAGTTTGGGCGCTTGAAGCATATGGGGCTGCCTATACATTGCAAGAGATTTTGACCGTGAAATCCGATGATGTCGTCGGCCGTGTCAAAACGTACGAGTCTATCGTGAAGGGTGAGAACGTTCCGGAACCGGGCGTGCCTGAATCCTTCAAAGTTTTGATCAAAGAGCTTCAGAGCTTAGGTATGGACGTTAAGATCCTATCTGAGAATGAAGAAGAGATCGAAATGAAAGAGATGGACGATGAGGATGATGCAGCGAATGACAAGCTCAACCTCAATTTGGAAGGTGCAGAAGTAGGCGTCGAGTAATCGTTGCTTTCCTGCCGGAAGTCATAAGCATGCCGAAGTCCAACTTCACGGGCGGATGTAAGGTTGAAGGAGCCGCTTGCGCTGTGCTCCTTTAGCCGTTAACGGCGTTAAATACAGCATATTAGTGAACCATGACGAAGGAGGGTTGCTCCTTGTTGGACGTGAACAACTTCGAGTATATGAAGATTGGATTGGCATCTCCGGATAAAATCCGATCGTGGTCCCGCGGAGAAGTAAAGAAACCGGAAACGATCAACTACAGGACTTTAAAACCGGAGAAAGAAGGTCTTTTCTGCGAAAAGATTTTCGGACCGACGAAAGACTGGGAATGTCATTGCGGTAAATACAAGCGCGTTCGTTATAAAGGCGTTGTCTGTGACCGCTGTGGTGTTGAAGTAACGCGTGCGAAAGTGCGTCGTGAGCGTATGGGGCATATCGAGCTAGCGGCTCCTGTATCCCATATCTGGTACTTCAAAGGAATTCCGAGCCGTATGGGGCTGGCTCTTGATATGTCGCCTCGTTCGCTTGAAGAGATCATCTATTTTGCATCATATGTGGTAACGGATCCAGGCGATACGCCGCTTGAGAAAAAGCAGCTGTTGTCCGAGAAAGAATACCGCAGCTACCGTGAGAAGTACGGCTATGGCTTCCATGCCGGCATGGGTGCAGAAGCAGTCAAGAAACTGCTTCAAGACATCGATGTCGAGCGTGAGCTTGAAACATTGAAAGAAGATCTTCGTACCGCTCAAGGCCAACGTCGTAACCGTGCGATCAAACGTCTTGAAGTTATCGAAGCATTCCGTAACTCCGGCAATATGCCGGAATGGATGATTCTTGATGTGCTGCCGGTCATTCCGCCGGAACTTCGTCCAATGGTACAGCTTGACGGTGGACGTTTTGCAACGTCTGACCTGAATGACTTGTACCGTCGTGTAATTAACCGTAACAACCGTCTGAAACGTCTGCTCGATCTCGGTGCTCCGGATATTATCGTGCAGAATGAGAAGCGTATGCTTCAAGAAGCGGTTGATGCTTTGATCGATAATGGCCGCCGTGGTCGCCCGGTAACGGGTCCAGGTAACCGTCCGCTTAAATCGCTCAGCCATATGCTCAAAGGTAAGCAAGGACGTTTCCGTCAGAACTTGCTCGGTAAACGGGTTGACTATTCCGGTCGTTCCGTTATCGTCGTAGGTCCTAGCTTGAAAATGTTCCAATGCGGATTGCCGAAAGAAATGGCGCTTGAGCTCTTCAAGCCATTCGTTATGAAGGAACTCGTTAACAAAGGTCTTGCACACAACATTAAGAGTGCGAAACGTAAAGTTGAACGTGTCAGCCCAGAAGTTTGGGATGTGCTAGAAGAAGTAATCAAGGAGCACCCGGTTCTACTCAACCGTGCCCCGACCCTTCACCGTTTGGGTATCCAAGCGTTCGAACCGATTTTGGTTGAAGGTCGCGCAATTAAACTTCACCCGCTCGTATGTACCGCTTATAACGCGGACTTTGACGGTGACCAAATGGCAGTTCACGTACCGCTCTCTGCTGAAGCGCAAGCTGAAGCACGTTTGCTCATGCTTGCTTCGGGTAACATTTTGAACCCGAAAGACGGCAAGCCGGTCGTAACGCCTTCACAGGATATGGTTCTCGGAAGCTTCTACCTGACGATGGACAACAAAGAGGGTAAAGGCAGCGGTTCTGTATTCGCTACTGTAAACGAAGCGATCTCTGCATACCAACGCGGTATTGTATCGCTGCATGCACGTATATTTATTCCGGTTAAAGTTCTGAAGAAAACGTCCTTCACGGATGCACAGCAGAAGACGCTGATCTGCACCACGGTTGGTAAAGTAATCTTCAACGAAATTTACCCGCCGGATTTCCCTTACATCAATGAACCTACCAAGGTGAACTTGCTGCAAGGTACCCCGGATAAATATTTTGTCCATGATAAGGGCGCTGACTTGCTTAAGTTTATGGATGGGTTGGCTCAAATTGGCGGTGTAGGTAAAGAGTATCTCGGCTTAATTATTGCGGAGTGCTTCCGTCAATACCACACAACCAGAACTTCGATCATGCTCGACAAGATCAAGGAACTGGGCTTTACGTACTCGACTCGTGCAGGTATTACGGTTGCGGTATCTGACGTTATCGTACCTCCTGAGAAGGTTGAGATCTTGAGAGAGTCCGAAGAGAAAGTAAAAGTCGTTTCGAATCAATACCGTCGTGGTTTGATTACAAACGAAGAACGTTATGACCGTGTAATTGAAATTTGGAGCAAAACCAAAGATCAAATCACTGAAATCCTTATGAAATCGATGGATCGTTACAACTCCATCATGCTCATGGTGGATTCCAAAGCACGGGGTAACAAATCGCAAATTACGCAGCTTGGCGGTATGCGTGGTTTGATGGCGAATCCATCCGGTCGGATTATCGAATTGCCAATCAAGTCCAACTTCCGTGAAGGCCTAACCGTACTCGAGTACTTCATCTCGACGCATGGTGCGCGTAAAGGTCTTGCCGATACTGCATTGCGTACAGCTGACTCAGGTTACCTGACTCGTCGTCTGGTTGACGTTGCACAAGATGTAATCGTTCGTGAGGATGATTGCGGAACAGACAAAGGCTTTAGAGTAAGTAAAATTCAAGACGGTAAAGAGGTTATCGAAGATCTCTACGACCGTATTGAAGGCCGTTACTCCTTTGAAACTGTACGTAATCCACAAAACGGCGAAATCATTCTACACCGCAGCCAGTTGATCGATTCCAATAAAGCAGAGGAACTTATCGCTGCTGGAGTAGAAAGCCTGCAAATCCGTTCCGTTCTTAGCTGCCGTGCTCGTCATGGCGTATGTAAAATTTGCTACGGACGTAACTTGGCAACAGGTAAATTCGTTGAGATCGGTGAAGCGGTCGGTATTATCGCTGCTCAATCCATCGGGGAACCGGGAACACAGCTTACAATGCGTACTTTCCATACCGGCGGTGTTGCCGGAGACGATATCACGCAAGGTTTGCCGCGTATCCAAGAGCTTTTCGAAGCACGTAACCCGAAAGGTCAAGCGATCATTTCCGAAATCGACGGTGTCATTAAAGACATCCGCGAAACGAAAGACCGCCGTGAAATCGAAGTTCAAGGTGAAGCAGAATCAAAAGTTTATGCTGTTACCTATGGTTCGCGTATCCGCGTAGCCAAAGGCAAGCAGATCGAAGCCGGCGATGAGCTCACAGACGGTTCGATCGATCCGAAGGATATGCTCCGTATTAAAGGCATCCGTGGCGTTCAGAACTATATCCTTCAGGAAGTTCAACGCGTATACCGGAACCAAGGGGTAGAAATCAACGATAAGCATATCGAGGTTATGGTGAAGCAAATGCTTCGCAAAATCCGTATCGTAGAAGCTGGCGACACAACGTTGCTGCCAGGTGCTTTTGTTGACATTCATGAGTATGAAGCGGCAAACCGCGACGCAATTCTCTCCGGCAAAGAGCCGGCGGTAGCTAAACCGGTATTGCTGGGTATTACTAAAGCATCCCTGGAAACTGACTCCTTCTTGTCAGCAGCCTCATTCCAAGAGACAACTCGTGTCTTGACTGATGCCGCTATCAAAGGTAAAGTCGACCAGTTGCTTGGTTTGAAAGAGAATGTTATCATTGGTAAGCTCATCCCGGCAGGTACAGGTATGCAGCGTTATCGCAGCGTGCATGTAGCTGGTATGGATGATGAACCAGGCATGGAAGAACTGCAAGTTGAAGCAGAGAGCGTACCGGTTGAGTCTTAATCGGGAAGTGATATAAGGCAGCATGAGGACAAAGAGCGAGCGGGGCTGCAGCCGTTGCAAACGGAAGTAAGCCTGCCGCTCTTTGCGCCGTCATGCCATGTCATGATAATCCATTTTCTCCTGTAATTCTTAAAGAGTCGTGCTTGACAATTACCAAGCCTAGATGCTAATATGTCGTAGTGTGCCAAATCGCACAACCTCTACGCATGTCATTAACGAAACTTGATCGTTCTAGTTTTGACTGACTTGGAAGGATGGTTGAGATGCGATTTGTAATTGGTAGCAAGCAAACGACGAAGATGGTTGAGCAAGGATTAGCCACTCAAGTCTATGTAGCACAAGATACAGATCCGCGGCTGAAGAACAGTATTGTTCGGCTTTGCGAAACATCGGGAGTGCCAATCATCTGGTCTGAATCAATGAAGGACCTTGGGGAAACCTGTGGAATTGAAGTTGGTGCAGCGATGGCAGCGGTTATACCGGAAATCGAATAAAGAAGTAACGTTTTTACCGAGTTGAATGACAAGGTAGAAACTTTCGTTTGTTTCTTTATGAACCGCCTGGATCTGTGGGCTTAAATAGCCAATATGTCTTGAAATGTTTTACTAAGTGAGGAAGGGGGATGCAACATGCCAACAATTAACCAACTCGTTCGCAAAGGCCGTGAAGCGAAAGTCGTTAAATCGAAATCGCCAGCCCTGCAAAGAGGTTTCAATGCATTGAAACGTGAAGAGACAAACCTTAGTTCACCACAAAAACGTGGGGTTTGTACACGTGTAGGTACGATGACTCCGAAAAAACCGAACTCCGCTTTG
Organism: Paenibacillus sp. J22FR21; assembly: GCF_056269135.1. Taxonomy (NCBI): domain Bacteria; kingdom Bacillati; phylum Bacillota; class Bacilli; order Caryophanales; family Paenibacillaceae; genus Paenibacillus; species Paenibacillus sp. J22FR21. Next base: position 30,059 of record NZ_JBWDNJ010000015.1, on the reverse strand, counting down.
CGGAAATATGCGCGTGTACGTTTGACAAACCGCGTTGAGGTTACAGCTTACATCGGCGGTATTGGACACAACCTGCAAGAGCATAGCGTAGTATTGGTACGCGGCGGCCGGGTAAAAGATCTTCCGGGTGTTCGTTACCATATCGTTCGCGGTGCGCTTGATACAGCGGGTGTAAACAACCGTAAACAAGCTCGTTCCAAATACGGAACTAAACGTCCTAAAGTTAAAAAATAAGGCATAGCCGGCGACGGTTATCCTCATCCTAAAATGAAAAACTAGAAGAAAGGGGGACTTCCACATGCCACGCAAAGGTCCAGTAGCAAAACGTGATGTATTGCCAGATCCGTTGTACAGCAGCAAGCTTGTAACTCGCTTGATCAACCGTATCATGATCGATGGTAAACGCGGTGTCGCTCAAACAATTTTGTATGATGCGTTCACACTTATCAACGAGCGTACGGGTAAAGAACCGATGGAAGTTTTTGAAGCAGCAATTAAGAACATCATGCCAGTACTTGAAGTTAAGGCACGCCGTGTAGGCGGTTCGAACTACCAGGTACCAATTGAAGTTAAACCGGAGCGCCGTACAGCGCTTGGTCTCCGTTGGCTCGTGAACTATTCACGTAACCGCGGTGAGAAAACAATGGAAGAACGTTTGGCAGCTGAAATCATCGATGCTTCCAACAACACTGGTTCATCCGTGAAAAAACGCGAAGATACACACAAAATGGCTGAAGCGAATAAAGCATTCGCTCACTATCGTTGGTAGAATTCGCTTAATCGAAAGGAGACTGAATTATGGCAAGAGAGTTCTCCTTGGAAAATACGCGTAATATCGGGATCATGGCGCATATTGATGCAGGTAAAACTACCACGACAGAGCGGATCCTGTTCTACACAGGCCGTACCCACAAAATCGGCGAGGTGCACGAAGGTGCAGCAACGATGGACTGGATGGAGCAGGAACAAGAGCGCGGAATCACGATTACTTCCGCTGCTACTACTGCTCAATGGCATGGTCACCGCATTAATATTATCGACACCCCGGGGCACGTTGACTTCACTGTTGAAGTTGAACGTTCCCTGCGTGTATTGGACGGGGCCGTTGGTGTTTTCAGTGCGAAAGAAGGCGTAGAGCCGCAATCCGAAACCGTTTGGCGTCAAGCTGATCGTTACGGCGTACCGCGGATCGCTTACGTCAACAAAATGGATATTATCGGCGCAGACTTCCTTAACGTAGTTAGAGATATGCGCTTGCGTCTTAACGCAAATGCAGTGGCAATTCAATTGCCGATCGGCGCTGAGAACGACTTTGTAGGTGTAATTGACTTGGTTGAACGAGTTGCTTACAAGTACAAAGACGATCTTGGTAAAGATCCGGAGAAAATTGAAATCCCTGCGGAATATAAGGACCAAGTCGAAGAACTTCGCTTGGAACTGATCGAGAAAGTTGCTGAGCTTGATGAAGAGCTCACAATGAAATATCTCGAAGGCGAAGAAATCACTGTTGCTGAGATTAAATCCGTACTTCGCAAAGGTGTTTGCGATGTTAAGATCTTCCCAGTAATCGTTGGTTCTTCGTACCGTAACAAAGGCGTTCAATTGATGCTTGATGCAGTTGTTGACTACTTGCCATCGCCAATCGACGTTCCAGACATCAAGGGTCACCTTGAAGATGGTACTGAGACGATCCGCAAGTCTGCTGACGACCAGCCTTTCGCAGCATTGGCGTTCAAAATCATGACTGACCCTTACGTAGGTAAACTGACGTTCTTCCGCGTATACTCCGGCGTACTTAGCTCCGGTTCATACGTTGTGAATGCAACGAAAGGCAAACGTGAGCGGATCGGTCGTATCCTTCAGATGCACGCTAACAGCCGTCAAGAAATCAGCGAAGTTTACTCCGGTGATATCGCAGCAGCTGTAGGTCTGAAAGATACAACTACTGGCGATACGCTTTGTGATGAGAAGCACCCGGTTATCCTTGAGTCCATGAACTTCCCTGAGCCGGTTATCCAGCTTGCGGTTGAGCCTAAGACAAAAGCTGACCAAGACAAAATGGGTATTGCTCTTCAAAAGCTGTCTGAGGAAGATCCTACGTTCCGTGCTCACACGGACGAAGAGACCGGCCAAACGATTATCGCTGGTATGGGTGAGCTTCACCTTGAAATTCTAGTTGACCGTATGCTTCGTGAATTCAAAGTCGAAACAAACGTTGGTAAGCCTCAAGTAGCTTACCGTGAGACGTTCAAAACGGCTGCGAAGGTCGAAGGTAAATTCGTTCGTCAATCCGGCGGACGCGGCCAATTCGGACATTGCTGGGTTGAATTCTCCCCGCTTGAGCCAGGCTCAGGCTTTGTGTTTGAGAACAAAACCGTGGGTGGCTCGATTCCACGTGAGTTCATTGCTCCAATTCAAGCAGGTATCGAAGAATCGATGAAAAATGGTGTCGTTGCCGGCTTCCCGGTTGTTGACATCAAAGCAGTCGTAGTCGACGGTTCCTACCATGACGTTGACTCCTCGGAGATGGCGTTCAAAATTGCTGGATCGATGGCGCTTAAAGCAGCGAAAGAGAAATGTTCTCCGATTTTGCTTGAGCCTATCATGAAAGTAGAAGTTAGCGTTCCTGAAGAGTACATGGGCGACGTAATGGGTATGTTGAGCTCCCGCCGCGGTCGTATCGAAGGTTCGGACACACGCCATGGTGCGTTGATCGTTCGTGCTAAGGTGCCTCTAGCTGAGATGTTCGGTTACTCCACTACACTTCGTTCCGGTACACAAGGTCGCGGCGTGTTCTCCATGGAGCTTTCGCACTATGAAGAAGTACCACGTTCGATCTCGGAAGAGATCATCTCCAAATCCAAAGGCGCTGCTAACTAGTAGCTCTTTGATAACTTGCATCTCATAAGTTGCACTATGGCTGAATGTTGGGGGCATTAAGCTCCCGCACAGCCGATCACATAATCTTCTACTTATTAAGGAGGAATAGTTCAATGGCTAAGGCTAAATTTGAACGTAATAAACCGCACGTTAACATTGGTACAATTGGTCACGTCGATCATGGTAAAACAACTTTGACGGCTGCAATCACTACAGTTCTTTCGAAAAGATACGGTGGTGCTGCTGTAGCATTCGACCAAATCGACAAAGCTCCAGAAGAGCGCGAGCGCGGTATCACAATCTCCACTGCTCACGTTGAGTATGAAACTCCTAACCGTCACTATGCACACGTTGACTGCCCAGGTCACGCCGACTATGTTAAAAACATGATCACTGGTGCTGCACAAATGGACGGAGCAATCCTGGTTGTATCCGCAGCTGACGGCCCAATGCCGCAAACGCGTGAGCACATCCTTCTTTCCCGCCAAGTAGGCGTACCTTACATCGTCGTATTCCTGAACAAATGCGACATGGTTGAAGATGAAGAGTTGCTTGAACTCGTTGAGATGGAAGTTCGCGACCTTCTTAGCGAATATGAGTTCCCAGGTGATGATACTCCAATCATCCGCGGCGCTGCTCGTGAAGCTCTTCAAAACCCAGATGGCCCATGGGCTGACAAAATCATCGAGTTGTTCGAACAAGTCGATACTTACATCCCAACTCCACAACGTGATACTGAGAAGCCGTTCCTTATGCCAGTTGAGGACGTGTTCACAATCACAGGTCGTGGTACTGTTGCTACAGGACGCGTTGAGCGTGGCGTAGTTAAAGTATCTGACGAAGTTGAAATCATCGGTATTGCTGAAGAAACTCGCAAATGTATCGTAACAGGCGTAGAAATGTTCCGTAAATTGCTTGATTCCGCACAAGCTGGTGACAACATCGGCGCATTGCTTCGTGGTGTAGACCGTAAAGACATCGAGCGTGGTCAAGTACTTGCTAAGCCAGGTTCCGTTAAACCACACACGAACTTTACAGCTCAAATCTACGTTCTGACTAAAGAAGAGGGCGGACGTCACAAACCTTTTTTCACAGGTTACCGTCCACAGTTCTACTTCCGTACAACTGACGTAACTGGTATCATCAGCTTGCCTGAAGGTACTGAGATGGTTATGCCAGGCGACAACATCACAGTAACGGTTGAGCTTATCGCTCCAATCGCTCTGGAAGATGGTACTCGCTTCGCAATCCGTGAAGGTGGCCGTACTGTAGGCGCCGGCGCTGTAGCTTCCATCCAAAAATAATGAAACTGCAGCGTAAGCTGCAGCTCATAAAGCCCTCACTTCGGTGGGGGCTTTTTTATTACTAAATTTTGATGTTTGCGTAAAAGCTCGAATTTCACTATTATAAGTGAAGACAAAAGACGCGCAGAAACAAAGAGAACGAAGTTCATGCAATTAACGATTAATGGCTTCATTATATAAGCCATTTTTTAATGTGTTTTTTTCTCATTTGGCTTTATTGATTATGAATGTTTTCGCGAATCCACAAAGCGCAGCGGAGTGGGAAATGAGCCTGAGAGTTTACATGCTGCCTTTGAAATTAAGTTTCCACAGTTGAGCAATTTATTAATGTAGAAACTCAATTTCAACAGCAGCCGAAGGCCATTTGCCGCGCAGCGTAGCGAACTATGGATCCCAAGTAATTCTTTTCATCAAAGCCAATAATTTTGTTGCATTCGCCCAGCGTTTCAGATATAATAGTGAGCGTTGGTCTGTGACGTTGCGATGATGCGAGAGGTTGCCGACACACACGGCTCCTTTGCCATGAGGGGCGTGTCGGGTTTTCTTGCGGAGTATGTCCGATACTAAATTGGGCGATAGAAGGAGGGACTTATATGGCTAAGCAAAAGATTCGTATTCGCTTGAAAGCATACGATCATAGAATTCTGGATCAATCCGCAGAGAAGATTGTTGAAACTGCGAAACGTTCCGGTGCAGGCGTGTCTGGGCCGATTCCGCTTCCTACTGAGAAGCAAATCATCACCATTCTGCGTGCGGTACACAAGTACAAGGATTCTAGGGAGCAATTCGAAATGCGCACTCATAAGCGTTTGATCGACATTGTTAACCCAACGCCGCAAACGGTTGATGCATTGATGCGCTTAGATCTGCCATCCGGTGTAGATATCGAAATCAAACTGTAAGTTATGCATATTTGAAAATGGAAAGGAAATGAGGTGTCAACATGAAAGGTATCTTAGGTAAAAAACTTGGAATGACGCAAGTGTTTACTCCTGAAGGTAACGTAATTCCGGTTACGGTTATCGAAGCAGGCCCTTGTGTTGTTTTACAGAAGAAGGACCAAGACAACGACGGTTACGTATCCGTACAACTTGGTTTCTCCGACAAGAAAGTATCGAGAGCTACTAAGCCAGAAATCGGCCACGCTAAAAAAGCGGAAACGGCTCCTAAGCGCTACGTTCGTGAATTCCGCAGCATCAACATTGCTGAATATGAAGTTGGCCAGGAATTGAAGGCTGACCTATTCACAGCTGGCGAGTTCGTTGACGTTACAGCTACTTCCAAAGGTAAAGGTTTCCAAGGTAACATCAAACGTTGGAACCAAAGCCGCGGCCCTATGGCGCACGGCTCGCGTTACCACCGTGGTCCAGGTTCGATGGGTTCTATCCAAGCGAACCGCGTACCAAAAGGCAAACACCTTCCAGGGCACATGGGTAACGAAACAGTTACAATCCAGAACCTTGAAATCGTGCGCGTTGATGTGGAACGTAATGTATTGCTCGTTAAAGGCTCCATTCCGGGCCCTAAAAATAGCTTTGTAAAAGTTAAATCTACGGTGAAGAAATAATCGCCTAAGAAAGGAGGAACATGAAATGCCGAAAGTAGCAGTTTATAGCGTGAATGGCTCGCAAGTTGGCGAGGTTGAATTGTCCGAAGCGGTATTCGGAATTGAACCAAACGTTCACGTATTGCATAGCGCAGTTCTTTTGCAGCAAGCTTCTGAACGCAGAGGTACGCACAAAACAAAAGGACGCTCCGAAGTACGCGGTGGCGGTCGTAAGCCTTGGAAACAAAAAGGTACAGGCCGTGCACGTCAAGGTAGCATTCGCTCCCCACAATGGGTTGGCGGTGGTACAGTATTCGGACCAACTCCACGTAGCTATAGCTTCAAACTTCCTAAGAAAGTTCGTCGCCTAGCAATCAAATCTGCATTGTCTTCCAAAGTGATCGACAACGAAATTATCGTTCTGGATCAACTGGCGTTCGCGCAACCGAAGACTAAAGAATTCGTAGCAATTCTGAACAACCTGAAAGTGGCTCGTAAAGCACTGGTTGTAACAGCTAGCTTTGAAGATAATGTAGCACTTTCAGCTCGTAACATTCCTAATGTGAAGTTCGTTGCAGCCGATGGCATCAATGTTCTAGACGTTATGAAATACGACAAGCTGATTATCACTAAAGAAGCGGTTGAAAAAGTACAGGAGGTGCTTGCGTAATGAAAAATCCTCGCGATATTATCAAGCGCCCAATCATTACTGAACAAACAAGTGATTTCATGGCGAACAAAAAGTATGTATTCGAAGTTGATCTTCGTGCAAACAAAACTGAGATCAAACTTGCGATTCAATCGATCTTCAAAGTGAAAGTATCGAGCGTGAACACGCTTCGCATGCCGGCTAAGCCTAAACGCTACGGTAAACACAGCGGATATACATCCGAGTGGAAAAAAGCGATCGTGCAATTGAGCGCAGATAGCAACGAGCTAGAATTTTTCGAAACAGTTTAATTAGCGAAGAAGCCCCCGGCTTCTCGTGAAAGAACGTTAGATATCGGTTAAGGAGGGAATCGAAGTGCCAGTTAAGAAGTATAAACCGACATCTCCAGCGCGACGTGGTATGTCCGTCTCGACATTTGAAGAGATCACCACAAGCACACCGGAGAAATCGCTTCTTGCGCCGCTTTTCAAAAAAGCTGGTCGTAACAACCAAGGTAAAATTACGGTTCGTCATCACGGTGGCGGCCATAAACGTAAATACCGGATCATCGACTTCAAACGTAACAAGGACGGTATCGTAGGTAACGTCGCGACGATCGAATACGATCCGAACCGTACGTCCAACATCGCACTTATCCACTATGTGGATGGAGCGAAAGCCTACATCATCGCACCTAAAGGCCTTAAAGTTGGGGATAAAATCGTTTCCGGAGCAGATGCTGACATCAAGATCGGTAACGCGTTGCCGCTTGAGAACATCCCGGTAGGTACAGTTATCCACAACATCGAGCTAAAACCAGGCAAAGGCGGACAATTGGTTCGTGCTGCTGGAACAACTGCTCAACTTCTTGGTAAAGAAGAGCAATACGTCACAATTCGCTTGACGTCCGGCGAAGTACGTCGTATTCTGAAAAAATGCCGTGCGACAATCGGTTCTGTTGGTAACGAAGATCACGAACTCGTGAAAATCGGTAAAGCCGGCCGTTCCCGTTGGATGGGCAAACGCCCTGAAGTACGTGGTGTTGTAATGAACCCGAACGATCACCCACACGGTGGTGGTGAAGGCCGTGCGCCAATCGGACGTAAATCTCCAATGTCTCCATGGGGCAAACCTACACTTGGTTTCAAAACACGCAAAAAGAAAAAAGCATCGAGCCAATACATTGTTCGTCGTCGTACGAAGTAATAGGCGCCTCGGCGTCATGAGCGTGACGCGCTGCGTCGCGTAACGCTAGCGTGAAGGGAGGATCATCCATGGGTCGCAGTTTGAAGAAAGGACCGTTTATTGACGGTTACTTGCTGAAAAAGGTTGAAGTTCTGAACGAGGCTGAGAAGAAGACAGTTGTCAAAACTTGGTCGCGTCGTTCTACAATTTTCCCGCAATTCATCGGTCACACTTTTGCTGTTTATGACGGTAAGAAGCACGTGCCGGTATATGTGACGGAAGATATGGTTGGCCACAAACTCGGTGAGTTCGCGCCAACTCGTACGTACAAAGGACACGGTAACGATGACAAGAAGACTGGTCGTCGTTAATCGGTTAAATAGTTAGGTAATAAAGGTCGAGAGGAGGTTCATCCATGCAACAAGCTAAAGCGTTCGCTAACCACGTCCGCATTGCACCTCGTAAAGCTCAGCTGGTTGTTGATTTGATCCGTGGTAAGCAAGTCGGCGAAGCAATCGCGATTCTGCGCCACACACCAAAATCGGCTTCCCCAATCGTTGAGAAGCTGCTGAATTCCGCAATTGCTAATGCGGAGCACAACTACCAATTGGACGTGAACAAACTTGTGATTACACAAGTGTTTGTTAACCAAGGGCCAACAATGAAACGTTTCCGCCCGCGCGCAATGGGTCGTGCTAGCCGGATTAACAAAAGAACCAGCCACATTACTTTGGTGGTATCCGAAAAATAAGGAGGGAAAACGTGTGGGACAAAAAGTAAACCCGGTCGGTCTACGTGTTGGTATTATCCGTGATTGGGAATCCAAATGGTACGCAGGCAAAGACTTCGGCGAATTGCTCATGGAAGATGTTAAAATCCGTGAGTACCTCAAAAACAAATTGAAAGATGCGGCTGTCTCCAAGTTCGAAATCGAGCGTGCAGCTAACCGCGTTAACGTTACAATTCATACAGCTAAGCCTGGTATGGTAATCGGTAAAGGCGGATCTGAAGTTGAAAACCTTCGTTCCGAACTGTCGAAAATCGCTAAAGGCAAAAAAGTGCACATCAACATCTCTGAGATCAAACATCCAGAACTTGATGCGATTCTCGTAGCTGAGAGCATTGCACAACAACTTGAGCGTCGGATCTCGTTCCGCCGTGCAATGAAACAATCCATCCAACGTACAATCCGTTCGGGCGCGAAAGGTATCAAAACTGCCGTTAGCGGTCGTTTGGGCGGCGCTGAGATTGCTCGTCAAGAAGGTTATAGCGAAGGTACAGTTCCACTTCATACGCTGCGTGCAGACATTGATTATGGAACAGCAGAAGCTGCGACAACATACGGCCGTATCGGCGTTAAAGTATGGATCTATCGCGGTGAAATCCTTCCAACTAAGAAGAAAGCTCCACAGGAAGGAGGCAACTAATCATGTTGGTCCCAAAACGTGTCAAACATCGTAAGCAACAACGTGGTCATATGAAAGGTCGCGCTAAAGGCGGTACTGAAGTAGCCTTCGGCGAATACGGTCTACAAGCACTTGAGCCTTCATGGATCACTAACCGTCAAATCGAAGCAGCGCGTATTGCGATGACTCGTTACATTAAACGTGGCGGTAAAGTATGGATCAAGATTTTCCCTGCGAAACCAATTACGCAAAAGCCTCTTGAAGTTCGGATGGGTAGCGGTAAAGGTAACGTAGAAAAATGGGTTGCTGTCGTAAAACCGGGCAAAATAATGTTCGAGCTTGCTGGCGTATCTGAAGAGATCGCACGTGAAGCTATGCGTCTTGCAGCACATAAACTCCCAGTTAAAACGAAGTTCGTGAAACGCGAAGAAGTGGGTGGTGAAGCAAATGAAAGCTAATGATTTCCGCAACCTAACCTCTGTTGAACTCGAACAAAAAGTCGCTGGATTCAAAGAAGAGCTATTCAACCTTCGTTTTCAATTGGCTACCGGCCAACTGGAAAACCCAACTCGCATCCGCGACGTACGTAAGGATATAGCTCGTGCCAAAACCGTTCTTCGTGAAAGAGAACTCGGAATCAGCAGCTAAACTGCGATTGTCCGTGAGCGATAACGAATGTATGGAAGGAGGATGAACATGAGCGAACGTAATGCCCGCAAAGTTCAAGTAGGTAAAGTCGTGAGTGATAAAATGGACAAAACAATCGTTGTTGCCATTGAAACTTACAAAAAACACGACCTGTACCACAAACGTATTAAATACACGAGAAAATTCAAGGCGCACGACGAGAACAACCAAGCTAAGATCGGTGATATCGTTAAAGTCATGGAAACTCGCCCGCTATCGAAAGACAAACGGTTCCGTTTAGTCGAAATCGTTGAAGCTGCTGTTATTTTGTAAGAAATGCTTCTTAGTAAGCATTTTCCCGAAAGGAGGACGTTGAAATGATTCAACCATTTACACGTTTAGCTGTCGCTGACAACTCCGGCGCTAAAGAACTGATGTGCATTCGTGTGCTCGGTGGTACTGGACGTCGTGTTGGCCATATCGGCGATTTGATCGTCTGCTCCGTCAAACAAGCAACACCCGGTGGCGTTGTCAAAAAGGGTGATGTAGTTAAAGCGGTTATCGTACGTACGAAACGTGCGGTTCGCCGTAAAGACGGTTCATACATCGCATTTGATGAGAATGCAGCGGTTATCGTAAAAGAAGACAAAAGCCCGCGCGGCACACGTATTTTTGGACCAGTTGCTCGTGAACTTCGCGACCGCGACTTCATGAAAATCGTATCGCTTGCTCCGGAAGTTATCTAAAAAGTACTTTGCGCATTCCGCGCAAGCACGCAGGAGGTGTAACTCATGCCACGGTTGAAGAAAGTGTTAGAATCCCATAACAATAAATTGCACGTGAAGAAAGATGACACGGTAATGGTCATTACGGGCAAAGACAAAGGCAAAAAAGGCCGCGTTATTGCTGCGTATCCGCGTCAAAACCGCGTACTCATTGAAGGCGTCAATATGGTGAAGAAACATGCTCGTCCTTCGCAAGCTAATCCGCAAGGCGGCATTATCGAGCAAGAAGCGGCGATTCACGTTTCCAACGTTATGCACATCGATCCTAAGAGCGGTAAAGTAACTCGGATCGGATATAAAGTGCTTGATAACGGCAAAAAAGTCCGGATCGCTAAAAAATCCGGCGAGGTAATTGATTAATTGACCGATACGGAAAGGAGGTCCACGTTACATGGCAGCAAGAATGAAAGATCGTTTCCTGAATGAAATCACTCCTGCTCTTATGCAGAAGTTCAACTATACAACAGTAATGCAAGTGCCTAAGATCGAGAAAGTTGTAATCAACATGGGTGTTGGTGAGGCTGTTTCCAACTCTAAAGTTCTCGATGTTGCTGTTGAAGACATGCGTTTGATCTCTGGTCAAAAGCCTGTAGTAACTCGCTCCAAGAAATCGATCGCTGGTTTCAAACTTCGCGAGAACATGCCGATCGGGGTTAAAGTAACACTACGCGGTGAGCGTATGTACTATTTCCTTGATAAACTGTTCAATGTCACACTTCCACGCGTACGCGATTTCCGCGGCGTATCAAACAAAGCGTTTGATGGCCGTGGTAACTACACTCTGGGTTTGAAAGAGCAATTGATCTTCCCTGAGATCGAGTATGATAAAGTTGACAAAGTACGCGGTATGGACGTCGTCATCGTCACGACGGCAAAATCGGACGAAGAAGCTCGTGAACTGCTGACCCAAATGGGCATGCCGTTTACGAAGTAATCCACAGGAGGTGTAATACCAAGTGGCAAAAACTTCGATGAAGGTTAAGCAGCAACGTGCTCCTAAATTCAAAGTGCAGGCTTACACACGCTGCGAACGTTGCGGCCGTCCGCATTCCGTTTTGCAAAAGTTTAAAATTTGCCGGATTTGTTTCCGTGAATTAGCATACAAAGGCCAGATTCCTGGCGTTAAAAAAGCAAGCTGGTAATCAGCCTAGTTCGGGAAGGAGGTTTACACAATGGTTATGTCTGATCCGATCGCAGATATGCTTACACGCATTCGCAACGCAAACGTTGTGCGTCATGAGACCGTAGAAATGCCTGCTTCGAAAGTAAAGAAGCAAATCGCTGAAATTTTGAAACGCGAGGGCTTTATCCGCGATGCCGAGTATATTGAAGATAACAAACAAGGGATGATCCGTATTTTCCTTAAATACGGCCCGAACCAAGAGCGTGTAATTACGGGGCTGAAACGTATCAGCAAACCGGGTCTACGCGTTTACACGAAAAGCACTGAAGTGCCTCGCGTATTGGGCGGCCTGGGAATGGCAATCATTTCCACGTCCCAAGGAATTATGACTGATAAAGAAGCACGCCAAGTTAAATCCGGCGGCGAAGTCGTCTGCTACGTTTGGTAATTAACTGTCACAACGATTGGAGGTGTAACAATGTCTCGTATTGGCCGTAAACCGATCCAAGTTCCAGGTGGCGTAAACATCGACTTGGACAACAGCTTGATCACTGTTAAAGGACCTAAAGGTACACTGAGCCGCGAAATCCACAAGGATATGAAAGTGGTTGTAGCAGACAGCGTAATTACTGTAGAGCGTCCTTCTGACAATAAATTGCATCGTTCCCTACACGGTACAACTCGCAGCGTCATCGCTAACATGGTTAGTGGTGTAACTGAAGGTTTTGCAAAAAACCTTGAGCTAGTAGGCGTTGGTTACCGTGCAAACAAAACTGGCGAGAAAATCGTACTTAACGTAGGTTACTCGCATCCAGTTGAAATCACTCCTGAGAGCGGAATCGAGTTCGATGTTCCATCGAACACGAAAATCACTGTTAGAGGCATCGATAAGGAACTCGTTGGTGCAACTGCTGCGAAAATTCGCTCCGTACGTGAGCCTGAACCGTATAAAGGTAAAGGTATCAAGTATGAAGGCGAGCGTATCCTTCGTAAAGAAGGTAAAGCTGGTAAGAAGAAATAAGCAGGCGCTTAGCGTTGCTTAATCGGATAGCTTCATAAGCACAAGGAAAGGAGTGTACAACGAATGATTACAAAAGGCGATAAAAACAAAGCACGTCTCAAACGTCACCTGCGTGTGCGTAAGAAAATCAACGGAACTACGCAGCGTCCGCGTCTCTCTGTATTCCGTTCCTCCAAACACATCTATGCACAATTGATTGATGATGTTCTAGGCGTAACGGTCGCTTCAGCGTCCACGCTTGATAAAGAAATCGCAGAACAATTCAGCAATGGTGGTAACATCGAGGCTGCTCGTAAAATCGGCGAAGTTATCGCTTCTCGCGCTAAAGCGAAAGGCGTAGAGCAAGTGGTTTTCGACCGCGGCGGTTACTTGTACCATGGAAGAATTCAAGCACTGGCTGATGCAGCTCGCGAAGCAGGACTTGAGTTTTAATCGATAATACTTATGAAGGAGGTAAGTCGACTTGCGTATCGATCCAAATACGTTAGAACTAACTGAAAAAGTAGTTCAAATCAACCGTGTAGCGAAAGTAGTAAAAGGCGGACGCCGTTTCAGCTTTAGCGCACTGGTAGTTGTAGGTGACGGTAAAGGATATGTTGGCGCAGGGATCGGTAAAGCTGGCGAGGTACCGGATGCAATCCGCAAAGGTATCGAAGATGCTAAGAAAAACCTGATCCATGTACCACTTGTGAAAACAACAATCCCACATCTAGTTCTCGGACACTTCGGCGCTGGCCGCGTATTGCTTAAACCAGCATCTGAAGGTACTGGAGTAATTGCAGGCGGACCGGTTCGTGCCGTTCTTGAGCTTGCAGGTGTTGGCGACATTCTAACCAAATCGCTTGGTTCTTCAAACTCCATGAATATGGTTAACGCGACACTAGAAGGACTTTCCCGTCTGAAACGTGCCGAGGACGTTGCTAAACTTCGTGGCAAAACCGTGAAAGAGCTTTTGGGCTAAGGAGGAGAATACGATGGCAAAATTGCAAATCACCCTCGTTCGCAGCCTGATCGGTCGTAACGAGAAGCAGCGTGCGACTGTTGCTACGCTTGGTCTTCGCAAGATTCGTCAATCGGTTGTCCACAGCGACAGCCCGGCTATCCGTGGCATGATTACTCATGTCAGCCACTTGGTTAAAGTGGAAGAAGTACAAGCTTAAATCGTCTTTAATGGCGTAAACGATATACCGCATCAAAAGTATGCTTTCAAAGACGAGTTTTGCTGATGAAGCAAACTCGTACAGAAAGCAGCGTAAAACATTAAGGAGGTGCAACGTACGATGAAATTGCATGAACTTTCACCAGCACCGGGTTCTCGTAAAGAGGGCTTCCGTAAAGGCCGTGGTATCGGTAGCGGCAACGGTAAGACAGCCGGTCGTGGTCACAAAGGTCAAAATGCTCGTTCCGGTGGTGGCGTTCGCCCAGGGTTCGAGGGCGGACAAAACCCATTGTACCGTCGCTTGCCTAAACGCGGCTTCAACAACCCGTTCCGTAAAGAGTATGCGATTGTGAACATCGATGAGTTGAACAGCTTTGCAGCTGGCACAGAGGTAACACCTGAGCTTCTGCTTGAGCAAGGTATCGTTAAAAACCCACAGAGCGGAATCAAGATCTTGGGTAATGGCGAAATCACTGTTCAGCTTACGGTAAAAGCAAGCAAGTTCTCTCAATCTGCGGTAGAGAAAATCCAGGCTGCCGGCGGTAAAACCGAGGTGATCTAATTGTTCAAGACCGTGTCCAACATTTGGAAAGTGGAAGACCTTCGCAAGCGGATCCTGTTCACGTTGTTCATCTTGTTGGTTTACCGGATCGGTTCCTTTATACCGGTTCCTGGTGTCAATAAAGATGTATTTACACAAACTGATCAGGCCGGTTCTGAATTGTTTGGTTTGCTTAATACGTTTTCCGGTGGGGCACTGTTCCAGTTCTCGATCTTCGCGATCGGGATCATGCCTTACATTACCTCATCGATCATCGTACAGCTTCTGTCGATGGACGTTATCCCTAAATTCGCTGAATGGGCGAAGGAGGGCGAGAACGGTAAACGTAAACTTGCTCAGATTACTCGTTACGGTACGATTGTTCTTGGTTTAGTCCAAGGTTTTGGTACTGCAATTGGTTTTAACCGGCAATATCAGTACGATATGATTCCTGGTGCAACGGTTACGGATTATATTATGATTGCGATAATTCTAACGGCGGGAACAGCCTTCCTCATGTGGCTCGGTGAGCAGATTACAGAGAGAGGCATCGGCAACGGGATCTCGGTCTTGATTTTTGCCGGTATCGTAGCAGCAATTCCTTCTCACATTCGTTCGATCTACACAGCGGAGTTTGTTGATGCAAGCAACATCTTCCTTAGCATTATCAAGATAGTAGTGATTGTAATTGCGATTATCGCAATTATCGTCGGCGTTATCTTTGTACAACAAGGTATTCGTAAGATTCCGGTACAATACGCTAAGCGCGTTGTTGGACGGAAAATGTACGGTGGGCAATCTACCCACATTCCGCTGAAAGTTAACGGTGCAGGTGTTATCCCGGTTATCTTTGCAGTATCGCTTCTGATGTTCCCGGTTACGATCGCGAACTTCTGGTCGACGCATGCATGGGCATCATGGGTTCAAACTCATATGTACTACGACAAGCCGCTAGGCATGGTGTTGTACGTAATTCTGATTATCGCTTTCACGTTCTTCTACACGTTTGTGCAAATCAATCCGGTGCAGATGGCCGATCAAATGAAGAAAAATGGTGGTTACATCCCGGGCATTCGTCCTGGTAAGCCGACATCTTCCTACATTACGCGCGTCATGTCGCGGATCACACTCAGCGGAGCGATCTTCCTATCGCTCATCTCGATCTTGCCGGTACTCTTCGGCACGCTCGCTGATTTGCCTCGTGATGTGAAGCTAGGCGGAACCTCGCTGCTAATCGTAATCGGTGTTGCACTGGATACGATGAAGCAAATCGAGACGCAATTGATCAAGCGCCACTACAAAGGGTTTATCAATAAATAACAATAGGTTCGCAAGCGGGCTTCCGCGCATCTAGTTGTGTGGCGGGACCCGGCCGAGCCTATTATGTTTAAAGCGAGGAACACGCTAATGAACATCTTATTCATGGGCCCTCCGGGCGCCGGCAAAGGCACACAGGCGGAACGTATCGTGGACACTTTCAGTGTCCCGCACATTTCCACTGGCGATGCTTTCCGTTTAGCAATGAAGCAAGGCACACCTCTTGGTCTGAAGGCTAAAGAATTCGTGGATCAAGGACTTCTTGTCCCGGATGAAATTACGAACGGCATCGTTCGTGAACGTCTCCAACTTGAGGATTGTAATGGCGGCTTCCTGCTGGATGGATTTCCTCGCACACTGCAACAAGCTGAGGCGCTGGACGGGATGTTGGCTGAAATGGGACGCAGTATCGATCATGTTGTTAACTTGAAGGTTGACCGCGGTCTACTGCTTGCGCGTCTGACCGGTCGTCGCATTTGTAAAGCATGCGGCTCCACTTACCATGTTATGTTCAACCCGCCGAAGCAAGAAGGCGTTTGTGATAAATGCGGCGGCGAGCTGTACCAGCGGTCAGACGATACGGAAGCAAAAGTAGGCACGCGTCTCGACGAATATATCTCCAAAACAGCTCCATTACTTGAGTACTACACAAGTAAAGCCGTTTTGTGCGAAGTAGACGGCGAGAAAGAAATCGACGAAGTTACAGCTGACATCGTTAGCTGCCTGCGGGGAACAGCAGAATGAGCATTTGCAAATCCGAATCGGAATTGCAAGTAATGAGAATAGCTGGCCGAATTGTATCGGAGACGCATCGCTTGCTCAAACAAGCTATTCGTCCCGGCATTACGACCAAAGAATTGGACGATATTGCTGAGTCGTACATTCGCAGTCAGGACGCAATACCTTCTTTTAAAGGGTACAATCAATTTCCTGCCAGTATCTGCGCTTCTGTAAACAATGAGCTGGTACACGGTATTCCAGGATCACGTAAGTTGCATGATGGCGACATCATCAGCATAGATATTGGCGCACAGTATAAAGGCTACCATGGCGATTCCGCTTGGACCTACGGTGTAGGCAGTATTAGTGAAGAGTCCCAGCGACTGCTCGACATTACAGAACAATCGCTTTATGCAGGACTCGCGCTCGTGAAACCGGATGTTCGTTTGTTCACCATCTCGCATGCGATTCAACAAGTGATTGAAGCTGCTGGTTTTTCTGTTGTTCGAGATTTTGTGGGGCATGGCATTGGTGCAGATTTGCACGAAGAACCGCAAATTCCGAATTTCGGATTACCCGATCGCGGACCTCGTCTAAAACCAGGAATGGTGCTGGCGATAGAACCGATGGTCAACATCGGTGAGCGATATGTGCGTACGCTGGAGGATAATTGGACAGTCGTTACACAGGATAACAGCCGATGCGCTCACTTCGAGCACACGGTTGCCGTCACAGAGGATGGCTGCGAAATCTTAACCCTATCCAGGGAGCAGGCAGGTTGAGTGCATTGGAACATATGCCGGAGATCGGCCGTATAGTTAAGGTCCTTAAAGGAAAAGACGGAGGCTCATACGCCGTCATCATTCAGGTTCTGGATGAACGTTTCGTCCTTGTAGCTGACGGAGACAAGCGGCGCTTCGATCAATCGAAGAAGAAGAACGTACTGCATCTTCTGATGCAACCGGTCGTCAGTCATGAAGTGGCTGACAGCATGCGGGAAACCGGCCGTGTTACTAACGCTAAACTGCGTTATGCTATTCAGAAGGCTGTGCAAGGGAAAGGAGAATGACTATGGCCAAAGAAGACGTCATTGAAGTCGAAGGTACGGTCATCGAACCACTACCTAACGCCATGTTCAAGGTTGAACTTGAGAATGGACACCAGATTCTCGCCCACGTATCGGGCAAACTGAGAATGCATTTTATCCGCATTCTGACAGGAGATAAAGTAGTCATTCAATTGTCGCCTTATGATTTATCTAGAGGACGCATTACCTATCGGAAGTAGGCCTTAAAGGCCTGCCGACGAAAGAATTCGGGAGGTAATCACAATGAAGGTTAGACCATCGGTCAAGCCGATTTGCGAGAAATGTAAAGTCATTCGCCGCAAAGGCAATGTTATGGTGATTTGTGAAAATCCGAAACACAAACAAAAACAAGGATAAGGAGGGATAACGATACATGGCACGTATTTCTGGTGTAGACTTACCGCGTGATAAACGCGTTGTCATCGCTCTGACATACATCTTCGGTATTGGCAGAACGACTGCCAATAAAATTCTTAGCACAACCGGTATTAGCGAAAATACACGCGTTCGTGATCTGACAGAAGATGAAGTCAGCCAACTTCGCGAAACAATCGATAAAACGGTTAAAGTAGAAGGCGACCTTCGTCGTGAAATTTCGCTTAACATCAAACGTCTGATCGAGATCGGCTGCTATCGCGGTGTTCGTCACCGTCGTGGTCTTCCGGTTCGTGGTCAACGGACGAAAACAAATGCTCGTACGCGTAAAGGTCCTCGCCGGACTGTAGCGAACAAGAAGAAATAAGAAGGAGGGATAACCGAAATGGCTAAACCAAAAAAAGTGGTTCGTACGAAACGTCGTGACCGTAAAAATATTGATACTGGCGTAGCGCATATCCGCTCGACATTCAATAATACGATCGTTACGATTACTGATCCGCACGGAAACGCGATTTCTTGGGCAAGCTCGGGTAACCTCGGCTTTAAAGGTTCCCGTAAGAGCACGCCGTTCGCAGCTCAAATGGCTGCTGAATCTGCAGCAAAAGCGGCAATGGAACACGGCATGAAAACTGTCGAAGTAATGGTTAAAGGTCCTGGCGCAGGCCGTGAAGCAGCGATTCGTTCGCTACAAGCAGCAGGTCTGGAAGTAAACCTTATTAAAGACGTTACTCCAGTTCCGCACAACGGATGCCGCCCGCCAAAACGTCGTCGCGTATAGTCAATATTTGTGGTATCAAATGACTACAACTTGTGAATAATGGTTGTGAAGGTTTGCCATACTACATGATTTGACTACTTATGCGATAATGGTAACGGAGCGACGTTTTGAGGGAGGGTACTATTGTGATTGAGATCGAAAAGCCGAAAATCGAAACCGTAGAACTAAACGAGGATGGCACGTACGGAAGGTTCGTTGTTGAACCGCTTGAACGTGGCTACGGAGCAACGCTCGGGAATTCGCTTCGCCGAATCCTGTTGTCGTCGCTGCCTGGTGCAGCGGTAACCTCTGTTCAAATCGATGGTGTACTTCACGAGTTCTCTACGGTTCCAGGTGTGATGGAGGACGTTACCGAAATCATCCTGAATCTCAAAGGCCTCTCGCTGAAAATCCATTCCGACGAAGAGAAGGTATTGGAGATTGATGCGGAAGGCGATGGCAACGTTACGGCTGGCGATATTCGCGCAGACAGCGATGTCGAGATTTTAAGCCCTGATCTTCATATCGCGACGCTGGCCTCCGGTGCACGGCTCCACATGCGGGTATTTGCTAATCGCGGACGCGGTTATGTGCAAGCAGATCGGAATAAACGGGAAGACCAACCAATTGGCGTCATTCCTGTTGATTCCATCTACACACCGATTACTCGTGTAAACTACTCGGTTGAGAACACTCGCGTTGGTCAAGTGACTAACTACGATAAGCTCACACTTGAAGTTTGGACCGACGGAAGCATTCGTCCGGAAGAGGCTGTAAGCCTCGGCGCCAAAATTTTGACTGAGCATCTGGATCTGTTCGTTGGTTTGACTGACGAAGCGAAAGACGCTGAGATCATGGTTGAAAAAGAAGAAGACAAGAAAGAGAAAGTACTTGAGATGACGATCGAAGAGCTCGATCTCTCGGTACGTTCTTATAACTGTCTGAAACGTGCAGGTATCAACACCGTCCAAGAGCTGATCACGAAAACAGAAGAAGACATGATGAAAGTCCGTAACCTCGGACGCAAGTCTTTGGAAGAAGTTCAAGAAAAGCTCGAAGAACTGGGTCTTGGCCTCCGCATGGAAGAATAAAAAGCAGCGTAGACTAAAGGTCGATAGACTGTTTTAAGGAGGGGAAAATCGATGGCATATTCAAAATTGAGCCGTGACGCTAGCTCCCGGAAAGCATTGTTCCGTGACCTCGTTACAGACTTGTTCTTGTATGAGCGCATTCAAACGACTGAGGCGAAAGCAAAAGAGCTTCGTCCAATCGCTGAGAAGCTAATCACACTTGCAAAACGTGGAGATCTGCACGCTCGTCGTCAAGTTGCAGCTTTCGTTCGCCGTGAGTCTTTGGTAGCTGGTGAACAAGATGCAATTCAAAAATTGTTCTCCGAACTGGCTACCCGTTACTCGGAACGTCCGGGCGGATATACGCGTATTTTGAAACTAGGACCACGTCGCGGTGACGCGGCACCTATGGTTTACTTGGAACTGGTGGATCGCGCGTAGCAAGAAGAAACGGCTGGCGTCATATATTTGCGCCCGCGAAAGTTTCTTTCGGAAAGGGTGGACCTTGCGGCCACCTTTTTTTGTTGCCCTTGATACCGTTCATAAGGGGGACTATATGGGATGAAGAACATACGGATGGTTGTCAGCTATGTAGGCACGCATTATCATGGCTTTCAAACGCAGCCCATCGGAAATACGGTGCAGGACGTGCTTGTGCAAGCGATTCATGTGTTGACTGGTGAGAAAGTGAATATCGTGGCATCCGGTAGAACGGATGCAGGTGTGCATGCGAGGGGACAGGTGTTTAATTTCATCACCTCCTCGCCAATTCCGATCGGACGCTGGGCGCTCGCCTTGAACTCTCGATTGCCGGTTGACATCGCCATCTTAAAGGCCGATGAAGTACCGCTTGATTTTCATTCAAGCTACAGCGCGAAACGGAAAACGTATCGCTACTCCATCGACACCAATAAGTTTGCAGATGTATTCGAACGGGATTACCGGTTCCATTATCCCATGCCTCTTCGCTTGCCCGAGATGAGGGAAGCGTTGTCCAAATTGGTTGGAAAGCATGATTTCACTTCCTTTGCATCGAAGCGTTCTACGAAGCGTACACATGTGCGAACGATCCTAGAGGCGAGAATCGAACAAGGTGAAGGGAAATTGGATCTATTTGTGACTGGTGATGGCTTTCTCTATAATATGGTGAGAATCATTGTGGGCACCTTACTATGGGTAGGGGAAGGGAAGCTGACCGTATCTGATTTTGAGCGTATCCTTGTTGCGAAGGACCGGACTGCAGCCGGACCGACAGCGATGGCTCACGGTCTGATGCTTTGGGAAGTTTCCTACGACGATTGACGAGTATTACCAGTACTCTGAGGGCATAATGCCTAAACAAATAGCTTGCACTTGTTAATCCTATGTTGTAGAATATAACTTGTGCTTTCTTAGTGGCTCTCCCACAGCCCCGACTGAGATCGCCAACCAACAATAGCATTTTTGAATGGAATCGAGCCGGTTACAGATGATGGCTTAGAGTAGACCTTTGGTCGATCCACCATTCATCTCTAACGTACCGTAACATTATAAATTAGAACCAATGTTTGAATGAACAAGGAGGAACATCCATGCGCATTACCTATATGGCAAAGTCCAGCGAAGTTGATCGCAAATGGTTTGTCATTGACGCAGAAGGCAAAACGCTTGGTCGCTTAGCGAGCGAAGCTGCTAGCCTGATCCGCGGCAAGCACAAACCGACTTTTACTCCACACGTTGATACTGGTGACTTTGTAGTTGTCATCAACGCGGAGAAAATTCACCTTACTGGTAAAAAACTTCAAAACAAAATGTACTACCGTCACTCCATGTACCAAGGCGGACTTAAAGTAACTCCGGCTCAGGACATGATCAAGAACAAACCAGAGCTAGTATTGGAGCAAGCTATCTACGGCATGCTTCCAAAAAATCGTCTTGGCGATAAAATGAAGATGAAGCTCAAAGTTTATGCCGGACCAGAACATCCACATCAAGCACAAAATCCAGAAGTTTACGAACTTCGCGGGTAAATAGAGGGAGGACAGTTTCATGGCACAAGTTCAATACTATGGAACCGGTCGTCGTAAACACTCTGTAGCACGTGTACGTCTCGTGCCGGGTGAAGGACGAATCATTATTAACAAACGTGACTTGAATGATTACTTCGGTCTGGAAACACTGAAGCTGATCGTTAAACAACCGCTTGCTCTTACTGAGACTGCAGGCAAATACGATATCTTGGTTATCGCACACGGCGGCGGTATCTCCGGTCAAGCCGGCGCTATCCGTCACGGTATCTCCCGTGCTCTGCTTAAAGCAGATCCGGAATTCCGTCCAGCTTTGAAGCGTGCAGGATTCTTGACTCGTGACCCACGTATGAAAGAGCGTAAAAAATACGGTCTTAAAGCAGCACGTCGCGCGCCACAATTCTCCAAACGTTAATATCGACTTACGGAAATGCCTTCTCTGCTTGCAGAGAAGGCATTTTTTTCATATTCCGGATATCATTTAAAAATATTGAACAAATGGAACAATCGACGTATAATTTAATGTAGATTAGTTTACTAGGAATTTGAATATGGAGGTCATCACCATGAACTTGTTTGAAAAGGAAGCACTGATCAAGCAAAAAGCGGATGAATTGGAAACAGCATCACCGCAGGAGATTATTAAATTCGCGGTAGAAACTTTCCCGAACATTACCTTTGCCTGCAGCTTTGGCGCGGAAGATGTCGTACTTGTCGATATGCTGCAAAAAATCAGCCCGAAAACGGATATTTTCTATCTGGATACGGACTTCCACTTTAAAGAAACCTACGAAACACGCGACAAAATGGCGGATATCTACAACCTTAACTTTGTTGAAGTGAAGCCTATGATCACTCCCGAAGAGCAAGCTGCTCAATTTGGTGAAGAGCTTTGGAAGAGCGCTGCGAACCAATGCTGTGATATCCGTAAAGTACAGCCTTTGACGCAAATTCTATCCAAATATGAAGCGTGGATTACAGGTATTCGCCGTGACCAAGCTCCTACACGTGCGAACGCGAAGAAGATTGAATACGATACAAAGTTCGGATTAGTGAAATTCAATCCAATTGCGAACTGGACTTCTGAAGATGTTTGGGATTATATCCGCACGAACAATGTGTACTACAATCCGCTTCACGACAATCACTATCCGAGTATCGGATGTGAGCACTGCACGCGTCAGGTAATGCCTGGTGAGGATCCACGTGCAGGCCGTTGGTCGGGTCAGGAAAAAACAGAATGCGGATTGCATAAATAAGAGGGGGCTTTCAGAGCATGAGCAGCATTAAGCCACATGGCGGCGTACTCATCAACCGAGTCGCAAGCGGAGCTGAGCGCGATGCGCTGCTGGCAGAAGCGGCAGCATTACCGGTCATCATTGTTAACACATGGGCAGTATCGGATTTGGATCTGATCGGAGTCGGTGCATTCTCGCCGCTTACCGGTTTCTTGAATGAAGCTGACTATCGCTCGGTAGTTGAACGTATGCGCCTTGCAGACGGCACGGTATGGAGCATTCCAATTACACTGGCAGTAGAAGAGGCGAAAGCTTCTGAGCTCTCTACAGGCCAGCGTGCAGCACTTGTAGGCGAAGACGGTATTGTTTATGGCGTTATTGATATCGAAAGCATCTACAGCGTTGATCAGAAGCATGAGGCATTAAATGTGTATAAGACAGATGACATCGAGCACCCTGGTGTTGCCAAAACCTACAGCCGTCCTAATACGTATGTTGGCGGACCGATTACGGTTCTTAACCGTCCGGTGCCTGAGAAGTTCAATGAGTTCTATTTTGATCCTTCTGAGACTAGACGGATCTTCGCGGAGAAAGGATGGCGTACAATTGTCGGCTTCCAAACGCGTAACCCGGTTCACCGTGCACATGAGTACATTCAGAAGTGTGCAATGGAAATCGTAGATGCGTTGTTCCTGAACCCCCTTGTAGGCGAAACCAAATCGGATGATGTACCTGCAAATGTTCGGATGAAGAGCTACATCGCATTGCTTGAGAACTACTATCCGGCTGATCGGACATTCCTTGGCGTATTCCCTGCAGCTATGCGTTATGCGGGTCCTCGTGAAGCGATCTTCCATGCTATGGTTCGCAAAAACTACGGCTGCACACACTTCATCGTTGGCCGTGACCACGCTGGTGTAGGCGACTACTACGGTACGTATGAAGCTCAGGATCTGCTACGTTCCTTTACAGCAGATGAACTTGGCATCATTCCACTTTATTTCGAACACAGCTTCTTCTGCACGAAATGCGGCAATATGGCATCGAGCAAAACTTGCCCGCATGACAAAGAGAGTCATCTGACGTTATCGGGAACGAAAGTTCGCGCATTGCTGCGTGATGGCGTTTGCCCGCCGCCGGAATTCTCGCGTCCGGAAGTCGCCAAAATTCTTATTGAAGGCATGTCTGAACAGCCGGTTAATTAATAGGCAGCTGTTCAAAGCATAACAAGCCACCTCGTCCCATAGGATGATAAAGAGTACAGGACAGACTCCTGTGCACGATCATCGGATGGAGATTGGGGTGGCTTTTGTATGCGCGGAGTTCGGAAACGTTTCGTCATCTGGATCACGTATCGCGGTGCTGTTCGCATTTCCCTTGGCGTGGTGGCGGTCATACTAACTGTGATTCTGCTCACGCAGGAGGTGCCTGCCACACGCACCTGGACGTATTGGACACTGCCTTTATCCGGTAAGGTGATCGCCATAGATGCAGGTCACGGCGGCGTTGATGGCGGAGCGGTCAGCAAGCAAGGGATGGTGGAGAAGGATTTGAATTTGGCCATCGCTTTGCAACTGAGGGATTATTTGCAGCAAGCCGGCGCGATCGTGGTTATGACACGAGAAGGGGATTACGATCTGGCTGAGGAAGGCACGTCGAAGATAAGCAAGCGTAAGACACAGGACTTAGTGAACCGCGCCAAATTTGTAAAAGATAAGAACGCTGCTATGTTGCTCAGCATTCATATGAACAGTATCCCGTCCCCGCGTTGGTCAGGTGCACAGACGTTCTTTTATCCGAATCTGCCGGAGAATGCGGTTCTTGCCTCTCTGATCCAAGATGAAATTCGGCGCAATCTGGCGAATACCGAGCGAGTGGCTGCTACTGTAAACACGGTTTATCTGCTTAAGGCTATGGATGAAGTACCGAGCGCCTTAGTAGAAGTCGGTTTCTTATCCAACCCGGGAGAGGCAGCACGGCTTGCAGATGCCGAGTACCAGAAGAAGGTTGCGGCTTCCATCTATCAAGGTGTTCTTCGCTTTACTGCCGGTGAGAAATGGGGAGCAGCTTCAAGCACGGAACCGAATGATCCCCAATAAGCGCGGCTTGGAACAGGGTCTTGGTCTTGTTATAATGGAGCGAGTACATACTTACACGTTGTTATATGCATTCATTCAAGAACAAGAGGAGACGGATAAACATGTTGACCCGCATAGAAGCTTTAGCGGCCGCTGAGTCTGCGGCGGCCCCATATATGGCGGAAGGTGCGATTACCTTCCGCGATGTGATGGTTAAGGAGGACCGTCACGTATCCATGACGGTCCTTGGGGCAAGCGCGAGCGCTGAACGCGCGCTCGAGGCTGCGCTGCGAGCAGCGCTTGCCGCCGCCGGGGCCGAAACCGCGCACTTCCGGTTTCGCACCGGCGAAGGCGCTCCTGCGGCAGCGAAGCCCGCGCCCGCGGCAGCGCAGCCGCAGGCTGCAGCCTCCGCCCCCGTACGTGGCCACGGGGCCGGGCTGGAGGCACATCCGCTGCTGAGCAGCAGCAGCGGAGTGCAGTTCATCGCCGTCGCCAGCGGCAAGGGCGGCGTCGGCAAATCCACGGTGACCGTCAATCTCGCGGTCGCCTTAGCCCGCAAGGGCAAACGCGTCGGGATCATCGACGCGGACATTTACGGCTTTAGCGTGCCCGATATGATGGGCATCGAGGATCGTCCGCAGATCGTGAATGAGCGCGTTATCCCGATCGAGAAATTCGGCGTACGCGTCATGTCGATGGGCTTCTTCGTAGAAGACAATGCGCCAATCGTATGGCGTGGGCCGATGCTGGGTAAGATGCTCCGCAATTTCTTCGCGGAGATCGAGTGGGGCGAGCTGGATTACTTGCTGCTTGATCTGCCGCCGGGAACAGGCGACGTTGCGCTTGATGTGCATCAGTTGATTCCGCAAAGTAAAGAAATCATCGTCACGACGCCGCACGCGACAGCTGCGTTTGTTGCTGCACGCGCAGGGGCGATGGCCATTAAGACCGAACATGAAATTATCGGTATCGTCGAGAACATGTCCTACTTTATAAGCAAGGATGGAGAGCATGAATATGTATTCGGACGCGGAGGCGGCGCAAGGCTGGCTGAATCGCTGAATGCCGAACTGCTCGCCCAAATCCCGCTTGGCGCGCCGGACAACCATCCGTCCGAGCCGGATTTCGCACCATCGGTATACAAAGCCGATACGGACAATGGCCGCATTTACCTAGACATCGCCGACCGCGTCATTGCGAAATGCGAAGCGTAATCTAATCGTTCACTTACAAAAAGCCGGTATTCCACACCCAATCGTGTGAGAATACCGGCTTTTTAGTCATCCAATCATCCAGTCATCAACCGCCTTGATCACTCATACCGCTGTCACCTTCGCCGCCGCCTTCACCTTCACCGCCGCCTTCTCCTTCGCCGCCACCTTCGCCCTCACCGCCGCCTTTATCGCTGCCTTCTTTTTCTTTCGTAACCTTCTCGTCCGGCTTAGGCTTAAGCTCCTCTTGAACAGCCTTCTTGAGCAGATCCAGAATTTCAAGACGGAACAGAGGATTTTGCATCGATTCCTGCATGAGCGACATGGTTTGTTTCCGGTATTGGGTGCTTTGCAGCACTTCAAGAATCATTTTATCCATTTCCGGACTCTTCATCACTTGAATGAGATCCTTCTGGTACGTAGGGTCCTTCAGCAAATCCTTATGAATTTGCTTATTTTGCTTATTTACGGCTTTCGCGAATTCTCCTGCAAAACGAGGATCGGTCATCAACTTCTCAATTACCTTGCTGTACTCCGGCGCGACCAACGTTTCCTTAACTGCCAGTCGAACCTGCTCTTGATCCTGCACGGACAATGAACGGAGGCTGGAGCCGTTGTTGCCGCTTGTGGCGGAAGCCGATTCCTGGAGCGCTTTTTGCGCGTCTTCGGTTTTGAGTATGTCAATTACCATAGACTTCATGTCTTTATAGCTGATGGGCTCACTCGATGCGCTGGATTGCTGCGTACCGCAGCTTGACAGGCTGAAAGTCAGGACAATGAGGGCACCAAGCCATGTAATTCGTTTAACCATGCTGTCAGTGTCTCCCTTCTGAAAAAGCAACTGTTGGTGTGTTTAGTATGCGACAATGTTCATCGTATTATCATGGAAGCGGCATGGCTTTTTGTATGGGACATGGTAAAATGAAGGATAGTTTCGGCATATTCGGAAACGCTGGCGATTAACGCCTGAAACATACCGAATTCATCAATCTCAACAAACCTGTAGGAGTGGAAAATAGTGAACTTGCGCAAATTGTTTTTCTTATTTTGGAGTACGATGGCCGTTGGCGGTGTTGTGACCATTGTTGTCGGAAGTATCATGCAATGGACCGATGCTTCATTTGGCTTCATGGGCCTTTCGGCTGCAGGCTTTAATGCAGCCATGATGGCACTTGTCGGTCTGCTTTTCGGCGCATTCAGTCAAATGGGCTTCTTTGCTTACATGACCTTGAATTACATCGCACTTAGCGTCATCCGCAGAAATTACATGTGGAACGCACTTCAGGCGTACACGACGTTGTTTGCACTTGGCGGCATCGGCTACTTGCTTTACCAGGATCGCGTGAAGCTCTATAACAATTGGATTTTCTGGGTGCTGCCGATTGGACTTGGACTGGCATCATGGGCAGTAGCGTATTACAAAGCCAAACTAACGAACAATAATGCATTCATACCGACGATGTTCCTACAAGTTGTAGTTACACTGCTCGAAGCATGGCCAAGCCTTAGAGGCGAAGAAAGCAATGTAACGGCAATGATATTTATGATCATCCCAATGTTCGTATGTAATGCCTACCAAATCTTGTGGCTGCACAAACTGGTGCGCAAACAACAAACAACCGATTCCGCATCAAATGCGAAACCGGCTGTATAAGCTGCTATTATTGTTCGGCTGAAGCATCAAGCTGCTCGAACATCGCTGTTTTATCTTGTACCGTTTTGCCTTGAAGCTCCGTTTGGGCGATTAATTCCGATACCGTCACAAATTCATAACCCTTGGAGCGCAGCTGTTCGATAATGGCAGGCAGTGCTTCATGGGTTTGCTTCACGGAATCGCTGGCATGCATCAGAATGATATCCCCGGGATGTGCTTTACTGACCACACGATTGATGATTTTGTCCGTGCCGATATTCATCCAGTCGAGCGAATCGGTATCCCATTGAATGACTTTGTAGTTCATTTGCTCGGCAATACGAAGGACGCGTTTGTCAAAATCCCCATTAGGCATACGGATCAGGCTTGGTGTCTTACCGGTAACTTGGGTCAAAATCGTTTGAGCGGTCTCGATCTGGCTGCGAATTTCTTCATCACTGAACGTGCTGTAGTTGTCATGCTTGTGACCATGACTGCCGATTTCATAACCGCCGTCGACGATCTTCTTGACGATATCGGGGTGGGTTTGACTCCAAGGCGATGAGAGGAAGAAAGTGACGTTCTTCACACCTTTCTCCTTCAATACTTCAAGGATCGGCTCCGTACGTTTATCTCCCCAGCTGATGTCAAACGTCAGGGCAATAACCTTCTTATCTGTCGGAACGCTGTAGATGGCCGCAGGCTGATTGGGAGCAAACACAGTAATGTTGTCTTTCTCCGCGTAAATAACGCCTGCAGCAAACAAAATACCTACGGTGACTAGAAAGTAACGCTTTAGTTTCCGTCCATTCATCACATAAAACATATTCATTACAATTGCACTCCTCTCCAATAAGGGCTTGTTCTAGTACAATCTATGCTCGTACCAACAACTTATTCGTGTTATCCCAAAAACAGCCCAAAGAGGTGACGCCTACTTATGTTTTCGCCAAGAGAAATCCTTCGACATTTGCAGACGATGCGGCATTACATCGCGTTCAGCACGATTTTTCTGCTAGCCGGCATCGTGGTAGGTGCAACTAACCCGGCTTTAGACTCCTTTATCAACAGTCAGCTTAGCGGACTGAAGGGTGTTGCGGAAAATATTGATTCGAGCTCTCATCCGACTTTATTCTTAATGCTGTTTATTTTCTTCAATAATGCGATTAAAGCCATACTGGTCATGTATGTAGGTTCGCTGTTCGGGATCGTACCCATTGCGTTCTTAGCGATTAATGGCATGCTGCTCGGTTACTTGGTTCACAAGACAGCGGAGCAGGGGAATGAAGCCGTATTTACAATGGTGTTTAAAGGGCTGCTGCCACACGGTATCATCGAGATCGCGGCAATCATAATTGCTTGTGCATATGGTTTGCGGTTTGGCAGAATGATGCTGCAGGGGCTTGGAACAGTCTTTACGAAGCGTAAAGGCTGGGGGCA
This sequence comes from Paenibacillus sp. J22FR21, assembly GCF_056269135.1. Lineage (NCBI taxonomy): Bacteria > Bacillati > Bacillota > Bacilli > Caryophanales > Paenibacillaceae > Paenibacillus > Paenibacillus sp. J22FR21. The sequence continues at coordinate 898 of NZ_JBWDNJ010000015.1, read as the reverse complement.
AGAGCTTGAGCTGTTCGTGATGCGGACGCTGCCGGTGATGGTTTTAATTGTGTTTATGTTGATTGTTGCGGCAGTTATTGAGAGCACGGTAACAGTTTGGTTGCTTAGTTAGTAATAAATTTCCAATTATTTGAGCATAACAATAAAGCGGCGTTTATCGTGACATGCGATAGGCGCCGCTTTTTCTAAATTTCAGAGCGCGAAAATTCGTTTCGATTTGCTGAAATTTGGATAATATGAAGTAATTGTGCCGTTTTCAGGCGGTATTAGCAGTTTCTTCATGTTGGCCGATATTTTCCGGCTGATTATTTGAAGGGGGCCACTAACGGATATGCTCGGAATTCTGTTCAACGACAAAGAATGTAAAGAACTCGACTACGTCCTACGCAAAGAACTCGACGAAATGCTGCTCGATTTGAACGATTCCCGGTTAGACGGCGATATTAAAAACGCGATTGCCAAACGCTATAAGGTCATTTTCCGCATGTATGCTCGTATTGCCTCCCCGAAAGAGCTGTCCCGATATGCCCTGAATATGCGTACATACCGCTGATATCAACGGTTTTTCAAGGTGTTATGAACATGTGGATAAAAAAATCAAAAAAACCCTTGCATTGTTTATAAAGCGTGTGATATATTAATCAAGTCGCCGCTGAGACACGGGCGAATGAACAACGGAATTTGTTCTTTGAAAACTGAACAATGAGCGACCAGTCAAATGGTCATAAATGGCGAAACTAACGTTTCGCAAAGCTAGTTTTTTGAATGAGCTAACAAGCGATTTCTTAAAATGGCCAAGCCTTCGGGCTTACCACTTTTATGGAGAGTTTGATCCTGGCTCAGGACGAACGCTGGCGGCGTGCCTAATACATGCAAGTCGAGCGGAGTTATTCCTTCG
>NZ_JBWDNJ010000016.1:0-58006 GCF_056269135.1 Paenibacillus sp. J22FR21 | reverse complement strand
TTTATGACCATTTGACTGGTCGCTCATTGTTCAGTTTTCAAAGAACAAATACTTCGTGTTACTCTTGTTTATTTCCTTCCGGCTCATGACCGGAATTAGATCTTACCATGAATCGAAGCATGATTGCAAGCTTTATTTTTCAACTTGTTTTTGTCTCGATCACCGCTTCCAAGTTAATGTCTCGGAGGCAGAAATAGAATATAACATGGAAGACATGGGTATAGCAACAGGTATTATTATACAATTTATCTCAACTCTAGTTACCCCTCTATACCAAAAAGGCTCGACTGCTCGTGACAGTCGAGCCTTTACTTCTATAATACTTATTTTAAACGGTCGGTAAAGAAGGACATGCCTCGTTTGAACGCCGTCATGCCATACAGCATGGAGCTCCAATCGATCACCGTTACCTTCTCCGGATACCAGCGCTCTGCTCCTTCAAGATGCCACCAGGAGAAACGATGCACCCCGTATTTGTAGGCAGCTTTGAATTTGGCCTCATCTACCGGGTCTTGTGGATTTGTATACACGTCATATGGAATATGCAACTGATACATCGCATACATATCGTGAATGCCCGCAGGGTACACCGGCAAGAAGCCGGCTACGATATAAGCGGAAGCGACATTTCCCGGCGAATCATTGATTTTATCGGCGTGATACGTGTTATAGAGGCCGTCATTGGCTCCCGCTCCATACCCCCACACGTAGGAAGGCACATCGCTAAGCTCTTTCCACTTCAACCGGTCTGCCAGACAAGCATTCTCATAGAACTTATTGTAGGTTTCGCTCTTCGCATAGTCCGGCACTAAATAGTAAGGGAACTGATGCACGAATGAAGACAGAAACGCCAGATGGTTGTCGGTTGTGTTCGTGTCGGTGATGACCGGAATATCCCGGTAAAGCTTCTGCGGATAATGGTTGATTTTATCAACCGCAAACGTGTTATCCCATAGCTCGGCGATATCGGGGTGATCCGGCTCGGCGAGCTTGGCCAAATAAGCAACCATTACATATTCGTTAAAAGCGGGCAGCGGTGCGATTCCTTTACCGTCTTTGACAATCATGTTGATGATGCCTTTATCCTTATCGGCGATGACGACACTCCAATCGATCTGATCCAGCAAATCATGGGCCATCACGTCGATCTCCGGCGCATTTTCTTTAAAATGCTGTCCAGCGAAGAGCGCTCCGGTTACGAGCAACGTCGTATCAATCGTCGATATTTCAGAACCCACGTCGTTATTGCCCGAGTCCATATCTATGAAATGCGCGAAGAAGCCGGTCGATTCATCTCTAGTAGGACGGCAGCCATCTACGTTGCCCAGTGCGGCGTTTAAAGTAAGCTTCACCTTCTCCGCCGCTTGATCATCCCAACCTTCATGATCCGCGACACATAGGCTGATTAAGCCGACTCCGGTAGCAGCCACAGAGCACATTTGCTCTGGATTACTACCAAAGCTGAAATAGGCGTCGCCATACAGACCGGTACGCGGATTGCGGCAAGCGTCAATCAAGCGGTACGAATCCATATGCTGGCGATCAGCGAACGCTTTGACCTTCTCCGAAAGCTGTTCGTATACTTCCATCGTTTGCTTCATAACACTCTCTCCTTCACTACCAAATTCTATTGAAACGTTTCAATACACAATCCATCATAATTTGGAAACTAAAGCGCGTCAAATATTAATGTAATCGCTATCATTAATTCACGATATTAATAGCAACAACCCACATCCTCATACGGATGTGGGTTTGTACCGTTCTTCCTATCAGTTCTACTCCTTCACGGCGCCGAGCATAATACCGGATACGAAGTATCTTTGCAGGAAAGGGTATACGATTAGCATCGGCACCATGGCGATAAACACCTTTGCCGAGTTCAGCGTCCGGTTAGACAGCTCCGAAAGCTTCTTATATTGTTCCGGCGTCAGGCTGGTGCCAACCGGAATGTTGACGACCAACTGCTGGATATAAGTTTGAAGCGGATATTTCGCAGCCGTATTCATCAGCACCAAGCCGTTAAAGAACTCGTTCCAATGATAAACGGCAAGGAACAACGCAACCGCAGCAAGCACAGGAATCGAGCATGGGATATATACCCGAAACAGAACGGACCACGGACCGGCTCCGTCGACTACGGCTGCCTCATTCAGCTCCTTCGGCAGATTCTTGAAGAAGTTCATGATCAGAATGACGTCGAAGACCGGCACACCTCCGCCCAACACCAACGCCCAGATCGTATCGATCATGTGATAGTTTTGAATCGTGAGATACCAGGGGATTAATCCTCCGTTAAACAGCATACAGAAGACAAGGACCCACATGAAAGTATTGCGCATTTTAAAATCTCTCTTAGGCCGAGCCAGCGGGTATGCCATTAATACGGTCATCAGCAAGGAGAACGATGTACCTAGCACGGTGCGCTGGATGGAAATCCAGAACGCGTTAAAGAACAGGCTGTCGTTGATAATTTCCTTATACGGGGCCAAGGAGAAGCCGATCGGATAAATGGTAACCAAGCCTGCATTAGCGGCCGACTTGATGGAGATGGATACACAGAACGTATACCACAGCGGGTATACGCAGCTAATAAGCAGAATACCGAGGACGATAATATTGGCAATTTCAAACGTCCGCGAGCCTAACGTTGTATTTCTGACCAATGCAGCGTCCTCCTTCAGAATACCGTGTAATCGGCATAGCGATACGCCAGACGATAGGATATGAAAATCAGTACAAAGCTAATGACCGACTTGAACAACCCGGCAGCCGTCGCCAGCGAGAACTGAAGATTTTGCAAGCCCAGCCGGTATACCCATGTGTCCAAAATATCTCCGGTTGAAAATACAAGCGGGTTATACAGGTTATACACTTGATCGAAGCCGGCGTTCAGTACGTTACCTAAACTTAAGACGCCCAGCAGAACAACCGTGGTCGTCAGCGCGGGAAGCGTGACATGCCGGATCATCTGCCAGCGATTAGCGCCGTCAATAGCAGCCGCCTCGTACAGATTGAGATTAATGCCTGTCAGTGCCGCAAGATAGATAATCGCGTTATAGCCGAACTCTTTCCACACATCACTTCCAATGACGATCTGCCGGAAAATGCCCGCATCCGCCATAAACAGTTTTGGATCATGGCCAAACATGCCGATAACCGTATTGATAACGCCATAATAGCCGAAAATCCCAATGACAATCGTGGACATGATCACCCATGACAGAAAGTGCGGCAGGTAAACAAAGGTCTGAACCAGCTTCTTGTAACGCAAGCTGCGAAGCTCATTTAGCAGAATGGCGAAGATAAGCGGCACAATCAGATTAAGCACGATTTTGCCGACAGCGATGATTAAGGTATTGACGATAACCGTCTTGCTGTCATTAAGCTGAAACATATACTTGAAGTTCTCCAGCCCGACCCACTCGGATTTGAACAGTCCCGCTCCCGGATTATAATTCTGAAATGCCATCAGAATGCCGAACATCGGCACAATGCTGAACATCACAAGCCAGACCATACCCGGCAGCAGCATCAAATAATAGTGCTTCTGATGGCCCAATTTTCTCATTCCGTCTAACCTCCCTCTCCCTTTCCCTATTCTTATTCCTATCCCTGTCTCTCGCCGGATAGTAAAGCTTGCGAGAGGCACCCGAACCGGCAGTGCCTTCCGCAAGCTTCTGCATCATTACTTCTTCAAGAGTTGTGCAACTTCCGCCGTGATCTCATCTCCGCCTTGAGACTTCCAATCACTCACAAACTTGTCGAAGGAGTCGATGGACGCTTGGCCCAGGATGATTTTCATAACCGTCTCATCTTCCATCTTCTTCAGATTCGCCCATTTGGTTTCCATGGTTAGCGTCTGGTTGTAGGTTACGCTGAAGACCTTCTTATCAATTGGAACCGTTGTGAACGGACGATCGCCAATCAAGAGGGAATACAAGCGCTGGAAGTCGCCGAAGTTCGCCGTGCTGAAGTTGCTGACATTGAGATCATCGTATGGAGGCTTAACGACGTCCTTGACCTTCTTGGCATCCGCATACATCAGTTTGTACAAGCTGTTAGGCTTGTTGTAATCCTCAGCGTTCGTCTCGCCCTTCAGTACTTTCAGCAGCTCGGTATACTCGTATTCCGTCTCGTTGGCCGCAGCCATAACGTTGCGGAGCGGATACCAGCCCACATTAACCGATAAATCGAAGGTCGATTCATCGCGCACAAGTGCGTTATTCATGATCATGATGGCTTTAACGACATCCGGCTTGGCGTTCTTACTGATAACGGTGTACGTGCTGCCGGTCGTCTTCATATGTGTATTCCACTTGTTGTCGTCTGTATAAACCGGATAGGCCTGCCAGTTCGCAGTCGGATCGTTCTTGAAGGAGTCCCCGTTGCCATAGCCGCCATTCCACCAAGGACCGAAGAAAATCCCCGTCTGATTGGCATTGATCGGATCGCCCACGTTGTCACGTGTGCCCACCTCGGGATCAATAAGCCCTTTTTTGTACCAGTCAGCCAGCAAAGCCAACGTTTTCTTCGTATTGTCGGAAGTCGTTCCGTACGATACCGATCCGTCGCCATTGTCGAGCCAGTAGCCCGGATAAGCATCATTCGCACCAAAAATCGGATCGAAGCCGCCCATGTTATTGGAGGAAACGAGGAAGGTTGAATAAGGGAACGAGTTTTTGGAAGGACCGGCGATACCGATCGTTTTGTCCCCGCCAAGCTTGTTATCAATAAACGCTTTCGCCGTTTTCTCGATATCAGACAAAGTCTTCGGCACCGGCAGACTCAGCTTATCCAGCCAATCCTTGCGAATCCAGAGAACGTGAACGCCATCGGTATCCACCGTGATGTTCGGAAGCGCTACCATTTTACCGTCATAGCTGGCATTCTCGAGTGCACGGCCCTCGGTGCTCGCCATGATTTCCTTCACCTGCGAAGATTGATATTGATTGAAAATATCGGTGATATTATACAGCAATCCTGAGCTGGCTGCTTTGGTCATAAAGGAACGGTCGTCGACAACCATACCGTCGGGCAACTTACCCGAAGCGATAGTCAAGCTGACCTTCTGCTTAAAGTCGTTACCGGTAGCCGCGGTCCAATCGACAATAATGTTGATGTTGTACTTATCCTTCAGATAACGTGTGTACGGGTTGTTGCTTACACTGTCGCCTTCCGGCAGCGTCTTGTCCGTCGGATCCACCACCATGCCGATGTGAACATCAACAGGCTTCGGGAATTTAGAGAAAGCCAGATCATCTCCCGTTAATGCCGGGGTTGCGGAGTTCGAGTCTGAATTTGAAGACGCTTTCAAATCATTGTTCGATGAATCATTGGAACTACATGCCGTCACAGTTAAACCAAGTAATGCAGTGGAAAGCAACAATGCCATTTTCCTTTTCATCTTAACCCTCCCCTTTGTTTCTTGCCTTTTCATTGTACATGGGAAGCGAAGAAAAAAAGTCAGACGGATGTGCCGCGTTTTGCGGCGAATACAGGACTGAGGTGGATATTTGTTCGATCGATTGCAATCAATCGTCCCCCTTGTGGAATTGCGCTCGAAATTCGGAGGGCAACAGACGCGTCTGCTCATAGAAGAGCTGAGAGAAATACTTGGAATCATTGTAGCCTACGGCATGAGCCACCCATGCGATGGACTGATTGGTTTCGCACAGCAGCCGCTCGGCAGCTCTCATCCGCTCTTGCCTTAAGTAATCATTGAACGTCGAACCCGTCAGCTTCTTAAAGCATTGGCTAAAATAACTCCGGCTCATATGCACATGATCCGCGACTTCCTCGGCATGCAGCGTGTTGGAAGCCTGCTCGCGAATGAACCATACCGCCTTGAGAATACTGGTCGTCGTGTTCGTAAAGTCCGCTGAGGCCCTAACCTGTGCGTACACACGTTTCCTGTAATCGCGCAGCCATTCAACCGCCGAGCGAACGTCATTGGCCTCCGAGCGGAGTTCGATATCCAGTGCCGTAATCGTCTCGAGTTGGGAAAGGACACGCATGAACAGGCCTTCTACTCGGCGAAAAGAAACCTTGGCTTCAATTGTCTGCTTGCATAAGCGCTGAAAAACCGATTCATTATACAGCCAGTAGTGTGAGCGCCACTCTTGCTCCAGCGCGGACCAAACTTCTTCCTCTTGTGAGCGAATGTTGGACTCTGGGTCAGGAGAAGCAAGCGATATCGCAGGCGACTTAGCTTCGGTCTGACGCGACTTTTCGCCGGTCATTTGCTGCTGGATTCGTTTCAATATTTGCTCGTCGTCCTCGGATTCCAATCGGACCTTCGATAGGTAATCGAGTGCCCCCATGCGATAAGCCGTTTGCACATTCTCGAACTCTTCGTGGAAGGATAAGATCACGGAGCGCAGCCCCGGGAATCGTTGCTTTGTCACCTGAAGCAGCTCCATGCCCGACATGACAGGCATCGAGAGATCCACGAACATGAGATCCACCTCATGCCTTTCCATAAACTCCAGCGCCTTCGCGCCGTTGGCCGCTTCCCCGACAACAACCATATCGTGACTTGACCAAGGCATGATCGAAATCAATCCTTTGCGCGCCAGTTTGTCATCATCAACGACTAATACTCGGATCAAATCGCTTTCTCCTCTCTATGCTGAAGATAAGGTAGATCTAACGTTACCGTTGTGCCTTGGTTCGGCGTGCTCTCTATACCCATACGAGCGTTATGGCCATAAAATGATTCCAGCATGGATCGCACATAACGAAGCCCGATCCCCCATCCCGTCTGCTGCTGATCCGGCGTATCGCGCTGCAGCAGTGCCAGCGTCTCATGACTTAACCCTTTGCCATCATCGCGGATGATAATGTGCACCATCTGCGCCGTTTCATCAGGAGAGATGGAGATTTCCAGCATGCCGTGATCATCAAGGCCGTGACAGACGGCATTCTCTACGATGGGCTGCAAGATAAACCTAGCTACGGGGCTATCCAGATAGCTCCCTTCCTCGATCTCCAGCTTTACTTCAAAATCATGCCGCATCTGCTGAAGCTCCAGGTAAGTTCGCATGACCTCTGTTTCCGATCGGAAGGTCGCGGTTTCCTTTGATTTACCTAAGTTATAATTCAACAGATTAATTAGCGAAGAAACAAATTTCTCAATCTTCGCCTGCTTATGCATCACTGCCAGCCAGCGCACCGAATTGAGCGTATTCATCAGAAAATGGGGATTAATCTGGTAAGCCAGCTTCTCGATCTCCAGCTGATGCCGCCGTTTCTCCTTCTGCTCCACGTCTATAATGAGCTGCTGAATTTGCCGTTTCATAATATTGAACTGATCGAATATCCGGTCAAATTCATCGATCCCCGTACGATACTGGCTGGTCCCCATGTAGCCCTTGCCAAACGTCCTCATTTCCCTCTCAATGAGTTGAAACGGACCGTTAATGAGCCGCCGCAACAGCAGCGTAAGCAGAAACATCATCAGCAGGGCAATAGCGAGAATCCAATACATATGATTCTTCCATGTATAGAGCTCATGATTGTAATAAGAGACGGGAAGCAGCAGCGTAATGCCGTAGCCGTAATCGCCAGTCATTCGGTTCCATACATAACCGTCTGTTGAACCCGATTGTCCCGTTAGCATGAGCCGTTGGCCGGCCGCAAAAGCCGTTGAATCGCTGCTATTATAGGTCACCAAACCCGCAGAATCCGTGAAAACAAGCGAATAGGGCATGTTTACGCTTTCTGAAAGCGAATTCATATCTGTCGAAATGTCGGTCTTGGCTTCTACATAAACGACTAACTGCGTTCCGTCTGAGAATTTCACTTCCCGTGTGACGGACACCACCTGATCATCGCTGAATCGACACAACGATTTATGCGGGGACTGGTATTTCAGCTGCCCCATACCAGAGACATCAGGTAAGGATTGCAGCGTAAAGTCTCCCCGCAGAGGCAAATTCGATAAAGTAGGCTGTCCGGTTTCGGTATGAAAATACATCACCAGCTCCATGGCCGGATTAGAAAATGTGATTAATCCAATATTGTAGGAGATATCACGAGAGAGAATACGCTGACTATAAGAGTCCTTGGCAGAGAGATAAGACTCCATCAGATTGCCCACCGTGCCTTCCGGCGTCATCTGCTGCGTAACCTGAAGCAAGTTATTGTACATTTGGTTCAGCTTCGTTGTTTGCTGGTATAGATCGAAAGCCATGGAGGTCTTGATTTTATCGTGCTGCATGGTATAGATCGCATTGTAAGAGACCAGTGCCATTAAGCTGGCGAAGCCGACTAAGCCAACAGTCAGCAAGATCATAATTCGTTTGCGCAGCGAGGAGAAACCAAACCGATTAAGCAGCACATGCAAGAAACTTATTTTCCTGGGAATCGTTCTGGTCGTCTTTATCGAGCGAATGCCCCGCACCTCCGCCACCTCACTTTAAGTATGGAACAATATTCGCCGTTTGGGTGGTTTATCCTTCTTGCAGCAAAACTGACCATTCTCTTGTCATCTTGGTTGGCAGGATTCGACTTTGCCTCTCTAAGAAGCCGGCCCGCTCCACTTGATACAGATCATAGACTTGCTGCGTCGAATTGATCGATTCATAGAGCTGCGGGTTGCGATCATTCGCGAGCTGAACATACGGCAGCTTCTCTACCGCCTTTTTGGAACGAATATTGTGGCTGCGAATCTTCAAATACACCGTCTCGATGCGATGTTCAAGAAACAGCTCTGTCATGAAGCATTCTTTTGCCCGCGCATTGTACCCTTGGCCAAAATAAGGAGCTCCTATCCATGTCGCCAAAAAGCCTGTTCTATTCCCAATATCGTATAACTGAATCGTACCAATCGGATGTCCAAGCTCATTCATAATCGTTCTCGAAATCAAGGTTCCCTGTGATTCCTGTGCGATCCACTGTTTAGTGGTGAACAAATATTCTTCATAGGACCGGCACTTATTACGGACGTAAGGAAAAACGGCAGGATCGACCATCAAATGATGCAGCGAATGGCATTCATGCAAATCATGTTTTTTTAGTATTGTGAACGACCACCCTACTCCTTCTGATTCGTCTCTTGGACCATTCCAGTTTATAAAAGGAGGTAGGGGTTTATATGAATTCCAGTTATAGGTTTTGTAAACTTCTACTTCGCGTTGAAGGCACCAGCTGGCTGTAGACAATGGATTAAGTGCCTTCCGCGAGCCCGCTTCTTACCTTCAATTTCTTATGCAAGTACGACAGAACCATCCATGTGAGCAAGGCCGGAACTACCGCAAAAATGACCAATATCAGCGCATCCTGCCGCACAAGCGCGTAGTCGCCTGTTGAAAGCAGTGCGCGGAATCCTTCCACCGAATACGTCATTGGTAATCCCCCGTGAAGCGCCTGCATAATGCCCGGCGTCAACTCCGCAGGGAACACGCCTCCGGTAGCCGTCAGTTGCAGGACGAGAACGATAATGCCCAGCAGCTTCCCGAAATCGTCAAACGCCGTAATCAGCACTTGAACGACGGACATATATACAAGGCTGGATAAAAAGGCGAAAGCGAAAAATTCGAACGGGAAAGACGGACTTAAGCCGACCCCGGGGATCAGAATTAAGCTGGCGACGGCGCTCTGAACGAACGCGATGAGGGCGAGCACGCCGAATTTCGAGAAGAACCATAACAATCCCGACGGGGGAGGCGCACTCGTCGCTCGGAAGGAAAAGACATTGCCAAATAAGAGCGCACCGATATAGAGACTGAGCGAGACGAAAAACGGCGCGACCCCCGTTCCGTAGTTTGGCAATGGATGAAGGGCCTGCTCCTTCAAATGGACGGGATTGGCGAGCATCGCGAATAAATGATCCGACGCGTGAATATTTGCCGCTTTCGCCGCCCCTTCCGATAACCCCCGGCTCAGCTCTGCGCCTCCTTGCGCGAGCGCTTGCTGGCCGTCCGACAATTTACCAACGTTGGTCGTAAGACTGCTCCACCCGCCGGCCACTTTATGGATACCATCCGCAGCAGCAGTTACGCCGTCGCGCAGCTTGGATGCGCCAGCTCCAAGTGCCGCCAGCTGGCTCGCGAAGAGTCCGGCTCCGTTCGATAGCTGTGCCGCACTGCCGCCGGCTTCCGCAACGCCTTTGGACAGCGCGTTTACACCGCCGCTTACTCGATCGATCGCATCGGACATCTGCTTGCTTTGTTTTCCGATGAGCGTCAGCTCTGCATCTTTGGCCTCATCAGGGTGAGCTGCCAGCCATTTCGACAACGCATCACTCAGTTGCTTTGCCGAAGCCGACGCTTTATCCGCCCCTTGAGCAGCGTCCGTACTTCCGGCTTTGAGCTGATCCATCGCGCTGCTCAGACTTCCCAAGCCGCCGGAAAGCTTAGTGGCGCCTTGTCCTAACTGCTCGGCGCCTCCGGATAAGCGCCCCGAAGCAGACGCCAGCTCGGCAGCACCTTGTTCCAGCCTCGATATAGGAGCTTGTCCATTACGTAATCCTTCGAGAAGCGCTTTCGTGCCGTCAGCCGACTGCATAAGGCCGGTATCGAGCCGTGATGCTGCATCGCTCGCCTTCTGGAAGCCCGTGCCGAGCGGGGTCAGCTGTTCGTAAATGGCTTTCGCGTAGCTTGCCGATAACTCTTCCGATAGACGTTGCCTGATCGTTTCGACTGCCGATTTGCCAATTTTGCTCACGATATAATTAAGGCCTTCGTTCAGCTTCAGGGTCAGCTCAAGCGGCGTTGGCTGATCTGTCCCCAAGGTTGTCGCCCGATGCGAAAAGTCGGAAGGAATGAATATTTCGAAATAAAAATTTCGGTTCCGCAGCCCCTCATCCGCTTCCTCCGCATTAATAAACCGCCATTCTAAGGAACGGTCCTTCTTGAGCTCGTTCACGAGATCATTGCCAATCGCAAACGTTTTACCTTGAGAATCAACCGGCTGGTCCTCATTCACGACAGCGACCGGCAGCCTTTCCAAGTGCGCGTAAGGATCCCAATAGGTCCATAAATAAGTACCGCTGTAAAGTGAGGGTATTAAGCACATTGCGATTATCGGTACGAGCCTTTTCCGCGATCCAAAGAGCGTGCGCCATTCATTCCATAACCAGTTCAAGACATTCGCCTCCCGAAAATTCAACCGATTCGACCTCGTACCACCATTTTCTTAGTATCTATCAAACGAGAGAAATCATTCCGAAGATGCCAGCTTATTCATGCACAACAATTACCCTTCCAATTAGGTAAAAGAAAACCCGGAAAGCCTAAAAACCCCATCCGCAATGGCAGATGGGGTTTACATTTGGTGGAGGCTAGCCGCGGCTATGTTAAGCCACTATGCTTAGCCATTAATCAAATCGATTCGCTTCCGGATCGTCCACATCGTAGCCGAAGGCATCAAGCGCCGGCCATAATTCAGGGGCAATCGGGTAATTCGCGAGTTCCACCGTCTGAGCGACACGTTCCGGCTTGCTCATGCCAACGACCGTGCTGGTGACACGCGGGTCGCGAAGCGAGAACTGAAGGGCTGCGGCTGCCAGAGGGACATTAAACTCCTGGCACACTTTGACGAACGAGCGCGCTCTTTCCAATACGATCGGCGAAGCTTCGCTATAGGCATAACGGGCGTATGCATCCGGACCTTTGGCCAAGATGCCGCTGCCATAAGGAGCACCGTTGATGACGGCGACGCCCATGCGACTCGCGACATCAAGCAGAGGTTCGGCAGCTCGATTAAGCAGCGTATAGCGATTGTGAGTTTCCACCGCGCTAAACGCTCCCGTTTCTACGTATTGAATGAGCAAATCGATCGGTCCGCCGGATATGCCGATGTGATCGATGACTCCCTCACTCTGAAGCTTCTGCAGTACTTCGAGCGGACCTCCGGATCCCATGACATTGTGGAAAGTGGTATGTTCAGGATCGTGGATATAAACGTATTGCAGACGATCAAGTCCCAAGCGCTCAAGGCTTTCTTCGACGGAACGTTTGATTTGTTCGCCGCTGAAATCGCCGGTCGCGAAGTCGCGGTCGGCTTTGGTGGCGAGCACGTAACCCGCCGGAAGCCCGCCATTGGCTTGAATGGCCTTGCCGATCCGTCGCTCGCTCTCGCCAAAGCCATAGGATGCAGCTGTATCTATAAAGTTGATGGGACTTTCAAATGCGGTGCGCAGCGTTACCAAGGCTTGTTCTTCCGGCGTGCCATATTGAAAGGTTTCCGGCATATCCCCGAGCGGGGCGGCTCCAAGACATAGCGACGTTACGTGCAGGCCGGTATTACCGAGCGGCCGTTTGGATAATAGTGTGTTCGACATTGCGTGATCCTCACTTTCATAGATGGCTGCGTTATAGTGATACGCCTAAAAAGCCCCGCGTCAATTGGAAATCGATATTACCTTGCTGATAGAGACGCGGCGAATAAGTATGTTCCAGCACTTGCTTGCTGAGCTCGAGAATTTGGTTCGCCCATACATCGGGGCTGCCCGAGAGCACCAAATCGACATCTTGCTGATGTTTCTGCAGCACGGCCTGCTCGGATGCGATTTGCAGCATCGGGACGAAAGGATGCGTCTGCATCGGTCGATTGCCGATCAACGCGATCACAATTTCCACACCGGTAGCTACAAGTCCCGTGACCGTCTCGACCCAATGTGTCGTTGGCGTCTCCATAATGTGGAATCCATTGCGGCGAACATGTTCCCCATAGGCGATGGATGGCTGAGCTTGAGGTGCAGTAAATAGATGTTGGCCGAACGCATCCACCGCAAGCAATCCGCTATTCTCAGGAACGACGACCAAACCTCCTGCACCGACAACCATCTTGGCAAGCGCTGCCAGCTGCTCGCCGGCATCGTCGCTTATGGCGCCGTCGCTAACGATCCCGATGCGCAGTCCTTCCAGTCCGACCGTCACCTTCTCCGCAGGCGCAGCCGCGACCAATCGTTCGGCGAACCAAGCTTCGACCTTCTCGCTCACCTTGGCGATTCCGCCGTCAAGCTGGATGCTCGCATAGCCGAGACGGCTCGCATCAACGCCATTGACTTCCATCTGATGGCGCATATAATCGTTGTGCGTTTTCTCGCAGCCATGTTCGAGCAGCAAACAATGCTCTACCATCGGGTGCGTGATGTAGCCGATCATCGTGCGGGCAAACAGCGATTCGGCCGATCCCCCGGAAGCGCCGCAGCCCTCCGTGTGTGCTAACGCGACGAAGCCCGAGAGATCGGACTGCCCCGCTCCTTGCTTGTTCAGTCGCTTGGTGATCATGCCCGCTACCTGACCGGCACAGAGGCTGGTCGGCACAATCAAGCCGATATTCCCGCTGGACTGCCGATCACGCTGCCGAGTCAAAGTAAATTGAATCGGGTTGGCCAACGCTGCAGCATCCTCTTGAATGGCGATCGGAGCTCCTGTCGGTGTGGGTGCGTGCAGCAGCGTCTGCAGCTGGCTCGCATCGTTCTGCTGCCAGTTGCGCCAAATTTGTACCTGGGCATGGCCCGCTTTCTCGCCGACGCTTTGCTGGCCGGAGGCAATTTGAATCGCCAATTCGAATACCTCTTGTCCCAGCTCATCCATCGACTTGCCTTCCAGATACTGACCTGCGTTCACATCCATATCGTTCGACAGCAGCTGGAAGCGGCGAGTTGTCGTGACCACCTTGACCGTCGGCACATACGGGAAATTGGTTATCGAACCATTTCCCGTCGTAAAGAAGATCATGTTGCAGCCTGCGGCCACCTGCCCGGCGATGCTCTCCAGATCATTTCCGGGGCTGTCCATGAAATAGTAGCCGCCATCCTTCATGAGCTCTCCGTACTCGGTTGCATAATCAATCCGCGTTGCAGGGTCTTTCTTCATCGCGGCGCCTATGGATTTGAGATAGATGTTGTACAAGCCGCGATACATGTTACCGCCGGACGGGTTACCTTCCGCGCTTGTTCCATGCCAAGACGTGCGCTCCTTAAAGCGGTCCAGCAGCTCCAGAAATTTACGCGCGGTTTCCACATTGCGTACCTTTGACAGGACATAGGGCTCTGCGCCAATCAATTCATCGGTTTCGGCCAGGCTGGCCGCGCCGCCGTAACGAACCAATTGTTCCGAAACCCAGCCAAGAAGGGGATTCGCGGATACGCCGGAAAAAGCGTCCGAACCGCCGCACTGCAAGCCGATTCGCAAGTGGCTTATGGATTCAGGCGTCCGCTGCATCGCATTGACCGTCGGCAGCCACTCCCGTACTAATGCTTCACCTATAATCAGTTCCTCTTCGAAGCTGCCCGTGAGCGATACGAACTTATGAAGGACTTCATCAATGGGGTAGCTATGCTCGCGTGCATAAGCCTCCACCATCTGGTTCGTGACCGATTCATTGCCGTAATCGACAAGCAATACCGCACCGACATTCGGGTTGACCATAAAACCGGCGAGCGTCCTAAGCAGCAAGTCCACGTTATTCGGCTTCTCCGTGCCGCCCTCCGTGTGCGCAGCGGGGACAATTCCATCGATATTCGAATAGTTATCGCATTCGCCTTGCAGACGAGCGGCTAGCATCTTCACATAACTGCCCGTGTGCGACGTGGTGCCAAGCAGTACGACGTAGTTGCGCGTGCCGACCCCGCGATCTTCATGCCGGCGATACCCCATAAAGTTGCGCGTATCCGTATAAGCCGGCGATGCCGGAGCAGGCTGGAAGTTCTCCTCATCCAGGATATAAGGATGAGCTTGATCCGCGAAATTGGGCACAGGCGGCAGCACGAATGCCAACTTGCGCACACTGAGCGCTGCCAGAACGGTTTCGTTGATTACATAGTGACCGGGATCAATCGGCATAAGCGCCACGCCGAAAGGCAATTGCCACGAAAGCAGCTCATCGCCGGGAGCGATCGCTCGTACCGCGAACCGATGGCCTTCCATAACGGTGTAATCCAAGACGAAGGATTGGTTTTCATACTGAATGACAGTGCCGGCGTTCAATTGGCGAATCGCAACGGCGCAGTTATCCCCGGGCAAAGGAAGTCTGGCTACTTCTTCAAATTGGTAAACGACGTCCATCGATAATCGGCTCCCTTAACATCAAAATTCCCGCGACATCCAACTCTATCGTTGGGTGCGCTTACATATCATCCATTCCTATAAGGCCAACTGGCATGTTTAGTAAGATTATATCACGAGATTAAGGTTGCGTGGCGTAGATCCTTCTTCATCTAATTCATAGGAACACGTAGTGGAAAACAGAGGAGCAGTCACCTTTTAACAACAATAATACATCTTTATATAGTAAAAATTTATTGTAAAACAATAATTATTGAATTAGAATCATATTAAAACATTGAAGTGCTCGCTCACACGCTTCAGCCATTACCATATAGAAGGAGATCGATCATGAGCAATGAACCCGTCCTCAGCTTGCGTCAAGTAACCAAACGAATCGGCCGTTCCACGATCATTGATAATCTAACATTCGATGTTCCGCAGGGAGAAATTTTCGGATTCTTAGGGCCCAACGGGGCCGGCAAGACGACCACCATTCGCATGATGGTTGGCTTAATGTCCATTACCGAAGGCGAAATCTTCATCAAAGGGAAAAATATAAAAACCGAGTTCGAGCAAGCGATCCGTCATGTCGGAGCCATCGTGGAAAATCCGGAAATGTACAAGTATTTGAGCGGCTATCACAATCTCGTTCATTATGCGCGAATGGTGCCGGGCGTGACCAAGGCACGCATCGATGAGGTAGTCAGCCTCGTTAAGCTGGACAATCGGATCCGTGACAAGGTGAAGAAGTATTCTCTGGGAATGCGTCAGCGATTAGGAGTAGCGCAGGCACTCCTGCATCGTCCGTCCCTGCTCATTCTGGATGAGCCGACCAATGGGCTTGATCCGGCGGGCATTCGCGAGCTTCGCGATTATTTGCGCCTGTTGACCCGCACGGAAGGAATTACCGTCATTGTCTCCAGCCATTTATTGTCCGAGATGGAGCTGATGTGCGATCGCGTTGCCATCCTCCAACAAGGCAAGCTGGTCGATGTGAAACCGATTCAGGAGTTTGTTCAGTCGGCAAACCAAACGCAAACCTTCGTCATAGAGGCGAAACCGGTCGATCGCGCACTGGATGCCATGAAGGCGATTGCGTATGTGAAGGAAGTGAAGGCTCTTCCTGAAGGGCTGGCGTTTGTGGCTGAGAAGGAGCGGATTCCGGATATCCTGATGGATCTGATGAGAGTGGATGTCAGAATTTACGGTGTTCAAGCACAACGTCAATCCTTGGAGGATCGATTCTTAGAAATAACGGGAGGCGGACAAATTGGGTAGTCTGTTGCTAAACGAAAATATGAAGCTGTATCGCCGAATCCGAACGTGGATCATGATCGGAGTCATGATCGTTATTCTTGGCTTTGTGAACTTCGCGGCATGGAACGACTACAGTAATGACCCGAAGAGCGGTACTTGGCAGGAGCATGTCGCCGCGGAGAAACAATCCCGACTGCAAGCTTTGCAGAAGCCGGATCTGAGCAAGGAAAGTCAAAGCAACTATGAAGAGCTGGTAGCCCTATACGAATATCAGCTTAAGCACGATATCCGGCCGGTCGATGGCACGCTTTGGATGGGTATTCATATATCGACGAACTTCGTGATTCTGGTTACGTTATTTACCGTTATTGTCGCAGGGGACAGCATGGCCGGCGAATTCTCCTCCGGCACGATCAAGCTGCTGTTGATCCGACCGAGCAGCCGGCTCAAAATCCTTCTGTCTAAATATGTATCCATGATTCTATTCGGGATCACGCTCCTGATCATCCTGTTTATCGTATCGATCTTGATTAACGGAATGTTGTATGGATTCGGGCACATCGACTTGCCCTTGCTAAGCGTTAATGCTGACGGAGATGTTGTGGAACAGAACATGGTCGCGAACCTGCTGCAAACGTACTTGCTTAAAGGGATATCGACGATTATGTTCGTTACCATTGCCTTCATGATTTCGACAGCGTTTCGCAGCAGTGCGATGGCCATCGGAATCTCCCTCTTTGCCATGTTTGCGGGTCAGATCGCTACCGAGTTCCTCCGCCCCTATGCCTGGAGCAAGTACATTTTGTTTGCGAATATCGATCTGTCCCCCTATTTATCAGGCCACCCTTATCAAGAAGGGATGACCCTTGCTTTTTCAGTTGCTGTACTGATCGTTTACTTCATCGTGTTCAATCTGGTCTCTTGGCTCGTATTTACGAAGAGGGATGTTGCTGCGTGATTGTGAAGTGGTGAACGAAAGGCATCAGTAGCGACGAATTATTTGCAGCTCTACAAAAGCAAAAACCACATCCTCATGCGGATGTGGTTCTACATTTGGTGGAGGCGAGGGGATTTGAACCCCTGTCCGAAGACAACGCCACACAGGCTTCTACGGGTGTAGTCACAGTTTTGATGTCACCCGAGCAGCGCCCCGTAACCGGCTCTGCGTTGGGTCAGCCTGATTATCTTCTTCCGTCGACCCCAGGCGGAGACCGAAGCGGCGTATCCCACTATATGTGAGCCCCTATCCCAGTCACATGGGCGATGCTGAGGAGGAGCACGCTAACAGGTTATTAAGCTGCTAAAGCGTAGTTGTTTTGTGATTTGCCGTTTAATAGGCTTTAGCGTTGATGAAGTGGACGCGTCCCCACTACCCGCAACCCATGCTCGAACTATCCCCGTCGAATCCATAAACGCCCCCAATATCGCATAAACGGCTCCATACGTTCCGTTTAGCAGGTAAGACGCTCTGTCGACTGGTACCGCCTAACGTTCAGGCAGTCTCAACGTACTTGAGCATGTAAAACGATACTTCGTCGTTCGTTGCTTACTTAGTATAACACAGGTGCCGCCTTCGTGAAGGCATGTCTTTCTGGAAGCGATGGCGACGTTCACCATTACAACCAGCAGCCGAACAATCCCGACTATCTGGCAACCTTCTGCTTCTCACGCAATGCACGTTGAATATCGCGCTGCGCATCCTTCTTCGCCGCCGATTCTCGTTTATCGTACTGCTTCTTCCCTTTACCAAGGCCGAGCAGCAGCTTCGCGTAACCGTTGCGAACATAAATCTTAAGCGGCACGATTGCATAGCCATCTTGCTTGGACAACCCAAGCAGCTTATGAATCTGAACCTTGTGCATCAATAACTTGCGCGTCCGAGTCGGATCATCCGGATTGCTTCGGTTACCTTGCTCGAAAGGACTGATGTGCAAATTGTGAATGAAAATCTCACCGTTCCGAATCGTGGCAAACGCATCACCAATGTTGGCCCGTCCCATCCGAAGCGACTTAATTTCACTTCCCATCAGCACCATGCCCGCTTCAAAGGTATCCTCGATGAAATAGTCATGGGAAGCCTTCTTATTCTGTGCCAGCTGTTTCCCGTCACTCTTCTTCGCCACTTCTATCCCACCTCTCCAGTAATAAACGGACTCCTAACCATTGCAGTCAGGAGTCCATTGTAACAACTTTACAGATTGAAATCAAGATTTGGTAAAAGCAAGCTTCAACCGCGTATTACAAGCGTTTCTTCCGCACAAAAGCTGCGGTCGAGTTGCCGTCTTTCTTCTTCTTACGCGGCTTCGAGCCAGTGCCGCCAGTACCGGCTGTGCTAGTGCTCCCTGCATCAGGTGCAGGCGTTACAGGCGTAGACTCACCGCCAGCCGGTTTCTTACGGCGAGAGCCGGTTCCACCGGCAGCACTGCCGCTTCCGCCACCATTGCCGCCGCCGCTTCGGGAAGATCCTCCACGACCGGAGCCGGAAGAACGACCGCCAAATCCGCGGTCACCGCCGCCGCTGCGTGAGCCTCGGCCACCGCCACCATCACGACCGCGCGAACGGTAAGCATCCGGATCTTCACCGTTATCCTTAAGCGACCCTGCATTCAGAATCGGCAAGCCCCACATATCCGTGCGGACTGCTTTACGCTTAGCTTCACCGGACTCGCCGCCACTACGCGCTGCACCATCCGTACCGAGAAGCCGATCGAGGTTGAAATCATCCTCCGGCTTCCATGCACGCGTATCGCCTTCGCGACGCACCGGCACGACTCCCGCGCCTTGCGTCGCCGCTCCGCCGCTGCGCGCCGCTTCGCCGCCGCGGCCCTTGCGCCTGCGTCCGCCGCGCTCGCTGCCGCCGCGCTCCGCCTGCGGCGCTCCCGCTCCGCTGCTGCGCGTCGCGCCCGGCTCCGCCGCAGCTGCGCCGCCGCGCCGCTGGCCGCGTCCGCGCGGCCCAACGGCCGCTTCGCGCGCCACCGCCGGCGCGCTGCCGCCTCCGCGGCCCTCGCGCGCGCCTGCGCCTCCGCGCCCGCTGCGCTGCGCGGCTGCGCCGCCACGCTCGCGGCCTCCGCCGCCGCTGCGCGAACCGCGGCCGGCTCCGCTGCGGCCGCCGCCAAGCCCATACTCGCGCGCACGGTCGGCGCCGTCAGCGCTCTTATTCTCGAGCATCCCAAAATCAATGGTATGCTCATCCATATTCACCCGCTCCACGCGGATGCGCACCTCATCGCCGATGCGGTACGTCTTCGACGTACGCTCGCCGATCAGCAGCATGTGCTGCTCGTGGAAGTGATAATAATCGTCCGAGAGCTCGCTCAATCGAATGAGCCCCTCGACCGTATTAGGCAGCTCCACGAAGATGCCGAAGCTCGTCACGCTGCTAATGATGCCGTCGAAATCTTCGCCGACTTTATCGAGCATGTACTCGCATTTCTTCAGCTTCTCCGTGTCGCGCTCCGCTTCAACCGCGAGGCGCTCCCGCTCCGACGACTGCTGCGCGATATCGGGCATACGCGCTGTCAGCGCTTCCTGACGAGCATCCGTCAGCGTGCCGCCATTCTCGAATACTTCGCGCATGACGCGGTGGATGACAAGATCGGGATAACGCCGAATCGGCGACGTGAAGTGCGAGTAGAACTCGGCGGCAAGGCCGAAGTGGCCGAGACTCTCCGCATCGTACTTCGCCTGCTTCATCGAACGCAGCATCACCGTCGATATAACGGTCTGCTCCTTCGACCCGCGCACATCCTCAAGCAGCGTCTGCAGCGCACGCGGATGAATGACGCTTCCGCCTTTGCCTTTAATCGTATACCCGAAGTTAGCCGCAAACTGCACGAAATGCAGCAGCTTCTCTTGATCCGGATTATCATGCGTCCGGTACAGGAACGGTACCTTCAGCCAGTGGAAATGCTCCGCCACCGTTTCGTTCGCTGCTAACATAAACTCTTCGATAATCGATTCCGCAATGGAACGCTCACGCTTCACGATGTCGATCGCTTTGCCATCGCTGTCCACAATGACCTTGGACTCGATGAAGTCAAAATCAATCGCGCCACGCTTCATCCGCATATTGCGCAAACGCATCGCAAGCTCTTCCATCAGCTTGAACGTCGGTACCAGCTCGGCATAGCGCTCCATAACTTCGGGATCCTCATCCGCGACGATTTTGCGAACATTCGTATAGGTCATACGCTCTTTCGTCCGAATGACGCTCGTAAACACTTCATGGCGCACGCGCTTAAGCGTAGCTGCATCAAACTCCATCTCGCAGGATAGCGTCAATCGATCCACCTGCGGATTTAAGGAACAGATCCCGTTCGACAAGCGGTGAGGCAGCATCGGAATAACACGGTCCACCAAGTACACGCTGCATCCGCGGCGGTAAGCTTCTTGATCCAGTGCCGAATTTTCTTTTACATAGTAACCGACGTCTGCTATATGCACGCCCAGCACGAAGTTGCCGTTCTCGAGGCGTTCCACATTAACTGCATCATCCAGGTCTTTAGCGTCCTCGCCATCGATCGTTACAATGACCTTATCGCGCAGGTCACGGCGGCCTTGACGCACAATCTCATCCTCCGTGATGGAATCCGGAGCTGCCTCGGCTTCTGCCATCACATCATCAGGGAAGCTCTCAGGCAGCTGATGCTTCCGAATAATGGAGAGAATATCAATGCCCGGGTCATCCTTATGACCGAGCACCTCAATGATTTCACCTTCAGCCGCCGAACGGCCTTCCGGATAGGACACGATGCGCACGACAACCTTTTGGCCGGTTACCGCGCCTTTAAATTGACCCTGTGGAATAAAAATATCCCGATTAATCCTTTTATCATCCGGCAGCACGAAACCATACGACTCATGATGATCAAATGTTCCGACAATTTGCGTCACAGCGCGATCGATGATCTTCACGACTTCGCCTTCCATGCGACCGCCGGATGCGCTCTTCGAAGTGACGCGCAGGAGCACGATATCGCCGTTCATCGCACTCTTCAGATCGTTGGCGTTGATGTACACATCGCCATGTCCCTTGTCCTCAGGGATTAAGAAAGCAAAACCTTTCGCATGACCCTGTACCCGCCCGCGCACCAAATTCATCCGCTCCGGAAGCCCGTAGCGGTCGCTGGAATTCCGTACGACTTTGCCCTCATTCTCCAGCTCGTTTAAGACTACAAGGAAATTGCGGAACGATGCCGCATCTCCCTCTCCGCCCAGCTGCTTATCTAGCTCTTGGTAGGTCATCGGCTTGTACGCCTGCTCACGCATAAACTCCAGCAGCTGCTGCTCTGTTACCATAACTTCTCACCTCATGTACCACTTCGGTTGATAGATTTGCCATATACTATATAGTATACACGAAAGGTATGGCCACCATCCGCACCAGCCTGGCAAAAATAACAATTTTCGCCGGTGGTATATACTCAGTCAACTTTTTCCAGTTCCAACAAGCAACAAAAAAAGCGAGCCCTAAGCCCGCTTTCTGTACATCTTATTTCATTTACGCCTTAACTAGGTACGCAACAACCAGAGCAGTAATAAAGAAGCCTGCTGCCACTGCAATTGTCATACGCTGTAAGAACAGGTCCAAGCCGCGTGCTTTAGTCTTACCGAACAAGTGCTCAGCACCGCCGGAAATTGCACCCGACAACCCAGCGCTCTTCCCTTTTTGCAAAAGTACAACTGAGATCAGAGCCAAGGAGAAAATAATAAGCAAAATTTTAAAAGTGATTTCCATAGTTCCACCTCCTGCGCACAAGGAGCAAATTTAAAGTTTGCCGTGCCTTGCCTAAGGAGACAAGACCTAGAAACAACAATATTATTGTACCATAGCAAGGTGGCTAATACAAGCTAACAGATTTTGTCCTTCTGCCAGCGGATCTCCTCGTTGAATGGCAGGAACGTGAACTGCTCCTTCTTCCAATAGTACTGCAGCTCCTCGCGTGTCCAGCCCTCGTACAGTTCATCCCACTCGAATGGCCCGTGCGGCAGCAAGGAGGCGTTCTCGATTGGTTGGCTGGCAGGCTGAAACCGCAAATCGAGCGACAAGCGCACCCGTCCGGGAATCGTGTTGGCAAGCGCCTTATGCACCGTCAAGCTGTGGAAAATCAAGATGTCTCCCGCTTCATAGTCGGTCTCCGCCCATTCATAACCAAGCCCGCAAAGAATCGACTCCAATCCCCCGGCACCGGGATTAGCCGTCACCGTAAGCAGCCCCGTATCATGACTGCCTTCAAGTACCGATAAACCGCCGAGCGCCTTAGGCACATCGCCGATTGGTGCCCAGCAGGTCCATGTGGTGTAGCTGCCCTGGATATGGAGAAAATCTTGATGCGGCGGCGTCACGTTCAGCTTGTCGCTTGGCAGCATAATACGAGCAATATTGCGAGGATGCGGGAAGGTGCGTTCACCGAACAACGTATCGAACAAACCAAGCAGCTTGGGATGATGAGCCACAGCATGGAAGGATTCCAGCTTCTGAACCTTATGATAAACCTGCTGCGTCGTTCCGATTCCATTCCAGTTCAGCTCTTCGACCGTCATGTTGTCAATAAGCGGCTGATTGCCAATCCCATCAAGCAGCGGCGCTTCATCGTCCAGAAGCCCTTCTTCCTGCAGGACATTCAACATCTGCCCCCGAAGCTCTATCACTTCTTCCCGAGTGAAGAAATGCTTAAAGAACAGATACCCCTTCTTCTCCGCTTCGCGTCTTAGTTCCTCAGGTGCCGCCAATAAAGGTGTCGCATCTTCAAAAGACCGCGTTGCCGGTTTAATTGCCGGATCCATCGCCATCCCACCCTTTCATCCCATTAGGAATTTGTCGATTGTCGACTTTATAAATCCATTATATGCTTAGATGAAAGCGGTGTATTTATTTGCATCCGACGGATTTTTAACTCTGAGCGACATTCTGATTCACAAGAGGGGGCACTCAACTTGTCCAACGGTCCCGCGCCAACCATTAGCTGGCAATCGCTGCAGCCTGCCGTTTGGTATGCCAATAAACTGCAGTGTCTGCCGGGCTTCTCGTTCGGTCCAAGGGTTATCGATGAGCATCAGTTTATTTTCGTTGCCGCCGGTCACGGAACGGCTTTCATTCAAGGCGAGTCTTACAGCGCTCTCCCCGGCTGCTTGTTCTACTACGGCCCCGATACGGTGCATCACTTCATCGCCGATGAGGCAGCTCCGTTTCTCTTATACGGCTTGCACTTCAGCTGGGAAGAACATAACCCCTTAGAGAGAAGCTCAGGGATTAAGATTCGCGATACCGCCAAATTCGACCCGGCGCAAGACACTACGCAAGATAATAGAATGCTGGTCGGAAGCGCAGATCTTCCGGATGATTGTCTCCAATTCCAAGATATGCGGCAGCTGTCTGTGGATCGGTTCGAGCCTCGCTTTGCACGTCTGGCCGAATGCTACAGTGCCGAATCGCGAGCCTATACAGCTCCGCTCCTTCGCGGACTTCTGCTAGAACTGCTTGCTGCCATTAAGCAAGATGAGCTTCGCAAGTCCAGCAAGCAGCAGCCCCTAACTCCTATCATTAGCGCGATCGCAGCCAAATGCGACGAGCACGCTCGCGAACGTTATGACCATAACTGGCTTGGACAGTGGAGCTCCTACCACCCTGATCATATGGCAAGACTCTTCCGCGCACAGATGGGAACGACCCCCTATGATTATTTCATGAGTCGCAAATTGCTGCTAGCCAAGGAGCTGCTAGCCCATTCCGAGCACTCGATCCTCGCCATCGCCGATGAGCTTCAGGTCGGTTCCATTCACAACTTTACCAAATGGTTTAAACAACAGACCGGCGTACCTCCAGGTCAATTCCGCAAGCATTCTCGCTTTATCTAGCACTGGCAGCATGCAGCATGCAAAAAAGGCTCCGCAATCCCAAGCCGGGAACGCAGAGCCTTTCTATACTTAACGATTATAGGTAGTCGTTCTCGCGGAAGAAATCAAGGCTGATCTTCGCGCTCTCCAGCGACGAAGAAACGAACTGCTCTTGTTCCACGAAGATGTATTGAATT
The DNA here is from genome assembly GCF_056269135.1 of Paenibacillus sp. J22FR21. NCBI lineage: Bacteria > Bacillati > Bacillota > Bacilli > Caryophanales > Paenibacillaceae > Paenibacillus > Paenibacillus sp. J22FR21. Next base: position 33,714 of record NZ_JBWDNJ010000016.1, on the reverse strand, counting down.
CCGGATTGCTCCGCTACGTCCAAGACGCCTTTCAAATTCACGATTCCTTTGCCCACCTCGGTGTCGCTGCGACCTTGGCCAAAATCTTTAAAGTGCGCCAAAGGTAAACGGCCCGCATAACGGTTTGCATACTCAACCGGGTTTTGTCCGCCCATGTGTACCCAGCCGAAATCAAATTCGGCAATGAGGTATTCTGCAGGCACTTTCTCCAGAAGCAGATCGATAACCGGTTTACCTTCAACCAGCTTGAATTCGAAATCATGATTATGATAGCCGTAGATAAGTCCCGCTTCCGATACTTGCTTACCGGCTGCAGCCAGAATGTCTGCCAGTTTGTTCACATCTTCTGCCGTCGGGTTCTCAGGCAGCGGAGCCCATGGTGTCACGATATATTGAAGACCGATTTCTTTAGCATATTCAATTTGCTTTGCCAGGTCGGCTTCGATTTTCTCAGGCTCACCGAAGTTTAGACCGACATGCGCCGATGGAGCTTGCAAGCCAAGCTCGTCCAACAAGGCTTTCAATTCCTTCGCAGGCGTATTGAAGTAACCTGCAAATTCTACTGCTTTGTAGCCCATTTCGGCTACCTTGCGAATCGTTCCGATGAAATCCTTCTCCGTTTGATCACGAAGCGTATACAACTGTAAGCCTACAACCGGTTTAGCCAATGCTTCCACCTCATAGCTCTATAGTTTTTTGTTCTGCCCTTCCTGCTCTTTCCATGCAAAAAGGGAGAGCAACAAGTCTTGCGCCTTGTTATCTCTCCCTAATTATAGCGAATGCCTAGGCTTAAACTACCTCACCTTTTGGGACACTCTTATGCCATTTTGGCTTCAGTCGTTTTTCCCTCGAAACTTATTTAAAGTTTTTCAGGTTGTAAAACGCGCTTTTGCCTGCGTATTGAGCTGTGGAACCCAATTGATCTTCGATGCGAAGCAATTGGTTGTATTTTGCAACGCGGTCCGTACGGGACGGTGCGCCTGTTTTGATTTGGCCTGCGTTTGTCGCCACTGCGATGTCTGCAATTGTGCTGTCTTCGGACTCGCCGGAACGGTGGGAAATTACAGCTGTGTAGCCGGCGCGTTTTGCCATTTCGATCGCATCGAATGTTTCAGTCAGGGAACCGATTTGGTTTACTTTAACCAAGATGGAGTTACCTACACCTTTGTCGATACCGTCGGACAAACGCTCTGTGTTGGTTACGAACAGGTCATCACCAACGAGTTGGACTTTACCGCCCAATTTGTCAGTGAGCAATTTCCAACCTTCCCAGTCGTCTTCGGAGCAGCCGTCTTCGATTGTGATGATCGGGTACTTCTCAACCCACGAAGCAAGCAGGTCCACGAACTCAGCGGAAGTGAACGAACGGCCTTCGCCTTCAAGGTGGTATTTGCCGTCTTTGTAGAACTCAGTGGAAGCCACGTCCATACCGAGGAATACGTCAACGCCCGGCTTGTAGCCTGCGCGCTCGATAGCGGAGATGATTGTAGTGATGGCTTCTTCGTTGGAACCAAGGTTCGGTGCGAAACCGCCTTCGTCGCCTACAGCTGTGTTCAGGCCTTTATCTTTCAGAACCGATTTCAGGTTGTGGAAGATTTCAGTACCGATGCGAAGAGCTTCTTTGAAGCTTTCTGCGCCAACCGGCAGAACCATGAACTCTTGAACGTCGATGTTGTTATCAGCGTGCTCGCCGCCGTTAACGATGTTCATCATTGGAACCGGAAGTGTTTTCGCGTTGAATCCACCTAGGTATGTGTAAAGAGGTACATCAAGCGCGTCAGCTGCTGCACGTGCACAAGCCATGGATACGGCAAGAATTGCATTCGCACCCAATTTGCCTTTGTTGTGCGTGCCATCAAGCTGGATCATTTTACGGTCGATCAGCACTTGATCAAGCGAATCCAAACCGATGATTTCAGGAGCGATGATTGTGTTTACGTTCTCGACAGCCGTCAGAACACCTTTACCCAGGTAACGGGATTTGTCGCCGTCACGAAGCTCAACAGCCTCGTAAGCGCCTGTGGAAGCACCGGATGGAACGATTGCGCGGCCTTTGCCGCCGGACTCCAGCATAACCTCAACTTCAACAGTAGGGTTACCGCGGGAATCAAGTACTTCGCGTGCATAAACGTCAGTAATGATAGACATGTTCGTAAACACTCCTTTAATTTTGATTGATTCTTTACCTAGATTATCGTCATTAATCATTAAACGCATGAATGAATATAGTAAACCTGCCTAGGCAATTTACCATTGTCGTTCTTAGCCTTGCACCAGAGGTGTTCCTGTCATCTCTTCCGGCTTCGAGAGACCTGCAAGAGATAGAATCGTCGGCGCGATATCCGCGAGGACGCCGCCTTCACGAAGAGGTCCAACCTGCTTGGTGACGATGAATGGAACCGGATTTGTCGTATGGGCCGTGAACGGACGACCATTCTCATCGATCACCATATCAGCATTGCCGTGGTCAGCCGTAATCAGACATACGCCGCCTTTAGCCAGCACCGCTTCCACGACTTGCCCCAGACACTCATCCGTTGCTTCAACCGCTTTGATCGTCGGCTCCAGCATACCGGAGTGACCCACCATATCCGGGTTCGCGAAGTTCAAGATGATGACATCTTGACGATCTGCTTCGATTTCTTTCACAGCTGCAGCTGCTACTTCGTACGCGCTCATTTCCGGCTGAAGATCGTAAGTGGCTACCTTCGGAGAAGGAATCAGAATACGCGTCTCGCCAGGAAGCTCTGCATCGCGACCGCCGCTGAAGAAGAACGTAACATGCGGGTATTTCTCCGTCTCGGCGATGCGAAGCTGACGCTTCCCATTCTGCACGAGCACTTCACCCAGCGTGTTGTCGAGGTTCTTCGGCTTATACGCAACGAAGCCGCCAACGGTTTCACTGAACAGTGTCAAGCAGACAAAGTACAGATTCTCCGGCGCTTTCGGTCCACGGTCGAAACCGCGGAAGTCGCTGTTTGTAAACACTTGCGACAGCTGAATGGCACGGTCAGGACGGAAGTTGAAGAAAATAACCGCATCTTCGGATTCCACCACACCTACCGGGCTGCCGTCTTCTTTGACGATAACAGTCGGCATGACGAACTCGTCATAAACCGATTTCTCGTAGGATTCCACAACAGCTTTAATTGGATCTGTATATTGCGGTCCATCTCCATAAACCATTGCACGGTACGATTTCTCGGTACGCTCCCAACGTTTGTCGCGATCCATCGCGTAGTAGCGGCCTTGAACAGTCGCAATTTTGCCTACTCCGATTTCTTCGATCTTAGCTGTAAGTTGCTCGAGGTATCCTTTTGCGCTGTCCGGCGACACGTCGCGGCCGTCCAAGAACGCATGAATGTACACTTCCTCGACTTCTTCCTTCTTCGCAAGCTCAAGCAGGGCGAACAAGTGTGCAATATGGCTGTGTACGCCGCCGTCAGACAGCAGGCCGTACAAATGCAGCTTCTTGCCACTCTCCTTCACGTGACGGATGGCACCCATCAACGTCTCGTTGTCGAAGAACTCACCGTCGCGGATCGACTTGCTGATGCGAGTCAGGTCTTGATAGACGACACGGCCTGCGCCGATGTTCAAATGGCCAACTTCGGAGTTGCCCATTTGACCTTCCGGCAAGCCTACTGCCTCTCCGCACGCCGTTAATGTCGTATGCGGGTAGGTATTCCAGTAGCGGTCGTAGTTCGGTTTGTTCGCTTGTGCAACCGCATTGCCGGTAACATCGTTACGCAAACCGAATCCGTCCAAAATAATAAGTGCAACCGGAGCTGTCATCTTACTTCGCCCCCTCGACAAGTGCGATGAAGGATGCAGGCTCTAAGCTTGCACCGCCAACCAATGCGCCGTCGATATTGGATTGACCCAAATATTCGCTTACGTTGTTCGGTTTCACGCTGCCGCCGTATTGAATGCGAACTGCATCAGCCGTTGCTGCATCGTACAATCCCACGATAACATCGCGGATGAATGCAATCACGTCTTCTGCATCAGCGGAAGTCGAAGATTTGCCTGTGCCGATTGCCCAGATAGGCTCATAAGCAACGACAACTTCTGCCGCTTGTGCTGCGGACAAACCTTGGAAAGCTGCTTCGGTTTGCACTTTACAAACCGATTTGGTTTGCTCTGCTTCGCGTTCTTCCAGCTTCTCGCCAACACATACGATCGGCGTGAGACCGTGCTTGAATGCAGCATGGACTTTCTTATTTACAATCTCATCGGATTCCGCAAAATATGCGCGGCGCTCCGAGTGACCGATGATTACATATTGAACGCCAAGGTCTTTCAGCATAACGCCGCTGATTTCGCCCGTGAACGCACCGTTGTCCTCGAAGTGGACATTTTGCGCACCGATTGCGATCGCTGTGCCTTTAGCCGCTTCTACAAGCGCAGGCAGTGTTGTGAATGGCGCGCAGATGACTGTTTCAACACCGTCAACCTCTGCTTTGCCTTTAACGTCTGCGAAGAATGCAGTCGCTTCAGAAACCGTTTTGAACATTTTCCAGTTGCCTGCAATAATTGGTTTACGCATCGTTATTCGCCCCTTATCCCTTACTTATCGTTCAGTGCAACGACGCCCGGAAGCGCCTTGCCTTCCATGAATTCCAACGAAGCGCCGCCGCCAGTGGAGATGTGGTCCATCTTATCAGCAAGACCGAACTTCTCTGCAGCAGCCGCGGAATCGCCGCCGCCGATAATCGTGTAAGCATCTGTATCTGCACAAGCCGCTGCAACTGCACGAGTACCGTGCGAGAATGGCTCGATTTCAAATACGCCCATCGGTCCGTTCCATACAACCAGCTTGGAATTCTTGATTACATCTGCATACAGCTCACGTGTTTTCGGACCGATGTCGATGCCTTCCCATTCAGCAGGGATGCCGTCAACATCAACGATTTGCGTGTTTGCTTTCGCGCTGAACTCGTCCGTAATGACGATATCAACCGGCAGCAGGAACTGCTTGCCCATCGATTTGGCTTTCTCGATAAACTCAAGCGCCAGATCAAGCTTGGAGTTGTCGCAGAGCGATTGGCCGATTTCATGGCCTTGCGCTTTGAAGAACGTATAGGAAAGACCGCCGCCGATGATGATGTTATCTGCGATTTCGATCATTTTGTTGATAACGTCGATTTTATCTTTAACCTTGGATCCGCCGACAATCGCCGTGAATGGACGTTCTGGTTTCAGGAGCGCGCGACCAAGCACGTCAAGCTCTTTCTCCATCAGAAGACCGGATACAGCCGGCAAATAGTGTGCGATACCTTCAGTCGATGCATGAGCGCGGTGAGCAGCGCCGAAAGCATCATTGACGAACAGATCCGCCAGCTCGGCAAATTGCTTCGCCAATTCCGGATCATTCTTCTCTTCACCCTCGTAGAAACGAACGTTCTCAAGCAACAGCACGTCGCCTTCTTTAAGAGCAGCCACTTGCGCTTTAACAGATTCACCAACGGCTTCGTCTGTTTTGACAACCGGCTTGCCAAGCAATTGCGACAAACGAATGCCGGCTTCAGTTAAACGCATGCCTTCAACGACTTGACCTTTTGGACGTCCCAGGTGGCTCGCCAAAATCACTTTCGCACCGTTCTCGATCAGATACTTGATGGTAGGCAGCGTCTCGCGAATACGCGTATCATCCGTAATCGCACCGTTCTCCATTGGTACGTTAAAATCCACACGAACAAATACACGTTTACCGGCTACTTCAACGTCACGCACACTCTTCTTGTTCATTAGTGAAATCCTCCCGGGAACCCCATGATAAAGGTCTTAAGTATATTAAAATTCTCCACTTGCTATCCATCCCGCAGTCTGTGCGGGTTTATATCTATATGTTTCGCTCTAGTTTCCCGCAGGGAAACCGGCGTTGCAGGTTGCAACGGGCAACCGCTAATAAAAAGAAGCATCCGGATCCCCTGAAGGGAGCCGCAGATGCATTAAAAACTCTTGAACTCTGAACTAGGGAGCGCCGCATGAAAGCTTACGATCCCGTGATGCGCCATGCGGCGTATCACGAAGTTCGTATGGCGAGCATCCGCAAACTATCGCGAAGGAGCTGCCACAAGCAGCTCCTTCGACGGTTATTGGGTGTCCATAGGGGAACCCTTGGAATCCCCCTTTTCAAGGGGGACTTAGGGGGATCGTCCTAGGAATTAAAGGGTTCTTACAGACCCTTAGAAGCGATGTAAGCAGCAAGGTCAACTACACGGTTGGAGTAGCCCCACTCGTTGTCGTACCAAGAAATGATTTTAACCATGTTACCTTCAACAACCATAGTCGACAAAGCGTCGATTGTGGAAGAAGCCGGGTCGCTGTTGTAGTCGCTCGATACAAGCGGCTCATCGGAGTAGTTCATGATGCCTTTAAGGGAAGTTTCAGCTGCATCTTTCAATGCTGCGTTTACTTCGTCAACAGTTACGTTAACTTTCAATTCAGCAACCAAGTCAGTTACGGAAACGTTAGGCGTAGGAACACGCATAGCCATACCGTTCAATTTGCCTTTCAACTCAGGCAGTACAAGGGATACTGCTTTAGCAGCGCCTGTGGAAGAAGGAATGATGTTTTCTGCAGCAGCGCGAGCACGGCGCAGGTCTTTATGTGGAACGTCCAATACGGATTGATCGTTAGTGTACGAGTGAATAGTAGTCATCATACCTTTTACGATACCGAACTTGTCGTTGATTACTTTAGCGAATGGTGCAAGGCAGTTCGTTGTGCAAGAAGCGTTGGAGATGATTGTGTGAGCGGAAGCATCGTATTTATCTTCGTTAACGCCCATTACGATAGTGATATCTTCGTTAGTAGCTGGAGCGGAGATGATTACTTTCTTCGCGCCGCCTTTCAAGTGAAGCTCAGCTTTGTCTTTCGCTGTGAAAATACCAGTGGATTCAACAACGATTTCTGCGCCTACAGAAGCCCATGGAAGGTTCTCAGGGTTACGTTCAGCAAAAACCTTGATTTCACGGCCATTTACGATCAGCGCGCCTTCTTTAGCTTCTACAGTAGCTTCCAGCTTACCATGAGTAGTGTCATATTTAAGCAAGTGAGCCAGTGTGTTTGTGTCTGTCAAATCGTTAACAGCCACCACTTGTACATTCGGGTTGTTCAATGCTGCGCGGAACACGTTACGGCCGATACGACCAAATCCGTTAATACCAACTTTTACCATTTTAGTTTCCTCCTAGGCATAATTTCATTTATCTCAAGACGAGGCGTTGGACACCGGTTTCCGGCAGTCCACTCGTCAAGATCACAACACTTACTGTTCCTGATCGATGATCGCTGCAATTTCAAGGGCAGCTGCCTCGTCGGTGACGAGTACATCATCATGTCCAAAGCGCATTACAGCTGCGATCGCTTCACCTTTACTGCGGCCGCCTGCAATCGCAATGACAACCTCAGTTTCCATAATGTCTTCGATTCGAAGACCTGCAGTGAGCATCTTATGAACGACAGAACCGCTCCGGTCAAAATAGTACCCGAATGATTCAGCAAGCGCTCCTTCAGCCTTGAGTGCATCGACGACTGCCGCATCCACGCGTCTGCGACGAGCCATTACCATAGCGTCCCCGATCCCATGAACGACGATGCGGGCTTTGCGAATAACTTCCACAATCTCCCTCACGTTCGGTTCCTGCATCAAGGAGGTGTACGCTTCTTCGCCCAAGTGGTCCGGTACATGAAGCATCCGGTATTGCGCACCTGTTCGCTTAGCCATTGTCGAAACAATCGTATTGGCTTGGTAGTCCAAGCTTTCGCCAAGTCCGCCACGCGCCGGTACGAACCAATTGCCTTTGAGCGGTGTCTGCACAGTCAGTTGATTGGCGACTTGAGCTAATGTCGATCCGCCTGTTACGGCAATGACATCGTCGTTCTTCATCGCTCTGCTCAGTACTGCGCATCCTGCTCGTCCCAACTCCCGCTTAGTATGAGGGGAAGCATCGGAATCACCGGAGACGATAACAACTTGCTTTAAACCAAAATGCTTGCGAATTCTCTCTTCCAGCTCCGACAATCCGAACATCGCTTTGTAGAAAGGCTCCATATCCTCAAGCAGCCGTTTACCGGCATCACTGATCCGCATCCCTGCAGCATCAATGAGGAGAAGCTCCTGTGCTTTGAGAAAATCCGTTTCTGCGCGCAGCACCCGCTCTGTCATATCGAGTGAAGCCGCTAACGTGCGCCGACCGATCATATCCGAGAGCATGACCTGACGGAGAATAAGATACCTTTTCCTCATGACGATTAGTAAGTCTGGCAGAAGCTGCTGCTGTATTTCGATGAGAGATTGCATCTTCCAACATCAACTCCTGTTGCAGAGAGAGGCTTTCATATCTCTTAGGACAATCACAGGGACGCGTTTCGTCCCATATGCTCTTTTTAAGTCCCACAGCTATTGTAACCCAAACTGAAGTCAGGGGCAAGATCAGTTTGCCTAATGAAACCGTTTACTGTCACGATTTGCACAAAATTAATTTCTCTAGCAGCCTTGCTTTTCTTTCCTCAATCACATATACTTATCTTCGCTGTCACTTTGCGCCCGTGGTCCAATGGATATGACGTAGGCCTCCGGAGCCTGAGATCGAGGTTCAATTCCTCGCGGGCGCGCCATAATAACTATAATGAATGTCTCATAATGAAGGACCTTCCGATTTATCGGAGGGTCCTTCTTCATGTTTCAGGCAGAAGCTCACCTCCAACAGCATCTCCATTTCTACTCGAATGTAACCTTCATTTCTGCCTGTTTAGCTTGTTTACAGACAATTTGACCATCTTTGACTTTTAATTCACAATCCGTTATGATGAATTTATTAGCAGTTCAATAATCAAGGGTGATCATACCACTCCGATTGCTGCATCTGCGTTTCACCACTATATGAATGTTCTAGAGGAGGGACTTACGATGAGTTTCGTACCAATGGTTATCGAATCGAACAACCGCGGCGAACGCGCATACGACATTTACTCCCGTTTGCTGAAGGATCGAATTGTATTCCTAGGCACGCCAGTCAACGATATGGTGGCTAACTCCATTATCGCGCAGCTATTGTTCCTTGCAGCCGACGATCCGGATAAGGACATCTCGCTTTACATTAACAGCCCTGGCGGTTCGGTCTCTGCAGGTCTCGCCATTTTCGATACGATGAATTTCATTAAACCGTCTGTTTCCACCATTTGCGTGGGTATGGCCGCTTCGATGGGCGCATTCTTGCTGTCAGCCGGCGCTAAAGGCAAACGTTACGCGCTTCCTAACAGTGAAGTCATGATTCATCAGCCGCTTGGCGGAGCACAAGGTCAAGCAAGCGATATCGAGATCCGTGCGAAGCACATCTTGAAAACGCGCGATACGCTGAACCGGATTCTAGTGGAGAATACCGGCCAAACGCTTGAGAAGATCGAGCGCGATACCGACCGCGATTACTTCATGTCCGCTGCAGAAGCAGCAGCTTACGGCCTCGTTGATAAGGTTATCGAGAAATTGTAAGCCAATAGCCATTGCGGATAAGAAACAGAAGAGAGCGTTAATCCTTTGCGGGATTAACGCTCTTTTTTATCTGCCTTCAATCGATTACCATAGTTAATTGATTATGTCAATGACAATTTGAAGCGCTGAATGGGAAGGGACTGCTCCATCAAATCATGATAAGATGTACTAAATGATTCCATATCCACCGTCACTTAGGACATGTTTCGGAAATCTAATATAAACGGAGTTGCACACGCATGAAACTTACGAACCCATTCGCAAGCGTGCGAAATTTCATTCGATCCAGTGATTCTGGCAGCGTCTTCACTTCCTACACGCCATCGTATGAACCTAACTTTCAGCATGCCACAACTGAAACAGATAATCAGAATCTCTTCTTGCCTATGCAGGACAAGTCTCTCCTGTTGCGTCCACTTAGCGATACTCATTTAATTGAAGTGTATCATGAAGCTAGAGCGATGCGTTTATCCGAAGAGTTTATTGCGCTGATTGAGCACGCTATTGAGCAACGTGGTTTGTCCACTGCTGATGAGCGGAAATCATTAGCCTAACTCATGTCGTCCAGATCATCATATAAGGCAGACCCTTCTCCATTATGGAGAGTGGTCTGCCTTATTTTTTCGCTAGTATACCGCCGTCGTATTATTGCATTTCATATACGACTGTAACATCCGCAGATACATTAATTACCCCGGTTTGCACACTCGTTTCCGCTTTATCAGCCATACCCGCTGCTTCCGGAGCCATTTGATCCCGGCCGTAGTAGATGGGTCCGCTGCTCATGCCATTCTGCGAGATGCTGATGACTTCCTTCACTTGTTTGCCAGCCGCCTTCGCAAGTGCAGTTGCTTTCACTTTGGCGTTAGCCATTGCTTTCTCAAGCGCTTGAATCTCATATTGCTCTTGCTTCTCGGTATTGAACTGAACACCGTCTACCCGGTTAGCGCCATTAGCCGACAGATCATCCAGCAATTTGCCGATGCCATCTAAATCACGTGTTGTAATTTGGATGTTGTGCACGGACAGATAGCCTTTGATTTTGCTTGTGCCGTCTTTGCTGTTGTATTCATATTCCGCCTGCACGTAGAATCCTACCGTCTTGACATCCTTCGCATTCATCTTGTACGTGTCGAACAACACTTTCTTCAAGCCTGCGAACTGTGTCGCATTCTTCGACTGTGCTTCCTTCGCCGTAGCCGCGCGCGCTTCTACCGCTACGCTAAGATATGCCACATCCGGTGCCGCCTCCAGCTTACCAGTGCCCGCTACTGTAATCGTGCTCTTCTGTACCATGACCCCATTATCCACCGCATACACCTCATTGCTGCCATGACCGCTTGCCCCAAACATTGCCCCTACGCCTACCGCAAGTGCCAGTACTGGTACCATCAGCCATTTGGATTGCAACTTCACCATCACGTTCAGCCCCCTTCAATCTCCATATTTGGTTCTATCTACTCAGACGCTGTTCTCCAATCGTTTGTTGCGGCAATGCAGCCAATAATTGCCCATTAAATAGAAAAAACCCCCAATAGGGAGCTTCTTCGATGCGTTTATGTCTGATTATTGGTTTTCAAGCTCTTCCTTGCTAACCAGGTTGACTAAAGCGGTTACAGCTTGATCGGCGTCGGAACCTTCCGCGCTTATTGTAACCTCAGTACCTGAGCTGATAGCAAGACTCATAATACCCATAATCGATTTAGCGTTCACTTTTTTATCGTCTTTCTCTACGAACACCTCGGAAGAAAACTTGTTCGCTTCCTGAACAAAAAGTGCGGCCGGTCTTGCATGAAGACCTGTCTTCAGTCGAACGACAACCGGATGCCTTGTCATGGAAACCTTACCCCCTATACGAAATTCAATCTTGCGATCATTTGCACCAAGTCATTTTATTCGCTATTATATCACTTTTCTAAAGTCTACACTAGCCTTCTGCCTAACCGTTCCTTAATTTTTCGGCTAACTCGTCGATTTTGCGCAAACGGTGGTTTACACCGGACTTGCTCACCTTGCCCTTGAGCATCTCGCCGACTTCCGTTAAATTCAAATCCGGATGCAACAGCCGTATATTGGCCACCTCGCGAAGCTTATCTGGCAGTGTATCCAGCCCCACCTCACGCTCGAGCAGCTTAATATTATCGATCTGCCTCACGGCCGCACCAATCGTTTTGTTCAAATTCGCCGTCTCGCAATTGACGATTCGGTTGACAGAGTTACGCATATCACGCATGATGCGTACATCCTCGAATTTGAAGAGCGCTTGATGGGCACCGATGATGCTGAGGAGCTCGATAATTTTCTCGCCCTCTTTCATGTAGAAGATGAATCCTTTCTTACGTTCAATGCAGCGGGCGTTCAGTTCAAACTTATTCGCCAGCTCCACGAGCGCTTGACAGTGCTCTTCATACATGGTGGCTATCTCCAGGTGGTAGGACGATCCTTCCGGGTTATTTACGGAACCCCCGGCCAGGAACGCGCCGCGTAAGTAGGAACGTTTGCAGCATGACTTGCGAATAATGTCCCTGTCGATGCCCTGGTTAAACATGAAGCCCTCGGAGACAATTTTGAGGTTACTCAATATCTCTTGCACGTTGGTCGGAATCCGCACGATATAGACGTTATTCTTCTTCAATCTCATCTTCTTGCGAACCAGCAGCTCCGTATGAACAGCGAACTGCTTCTTGATGAGGGAATAGATCCGTCTTGCAATCGCCGCGTTTTCCGTCGATATATCGAGTATTACCTTTCGACTCGACAACGAAACCGAGCCGTTCATTCGAATCAATGCAGAGAGCTCCGCCTTCTCACAGCACGGATCGGCTTCGATGAGCGTCAATTCTTTTTTGGTTTGTCCCGCAAAAGACAATGTAACTCACCTCTTTCGTTCCATCCAGTTTTCCACAAGCTGATAAATATGATGACTTAACCTAGCTGCATCATGACGCAAATACGTGCGAAACAGTACGAGCCGATCTGCAATAACTTCATAGCCGCGCCGCTTCACTTCTTCGAGATCAAGATGTACAGCTTTTGCACCTCGTTCGGCGTACTTATTTTGCACCTGCTCAGGTATTTCACCGTCGTTAACGATGACATAATCGAACAGATGATGACCGATATGCGCATGTACAGCAGCCAAATGGTCGCTTACCGAATAATTATCCGTTTCTCCCGGCTGCGTCATTACGTTACATACAAACATCTTCACCGCATTGGAATCCACGATTGCTTGAGCCAGCTTAGGCACCAGCAAATTCGGGATAATGCTCGTATAGAGACTGCCCGGACCGATCAGGATTGCATCGGCTTCACGGATTGCCTCCACGGCTTCTTCCAGAGGCTCGACATCTGGCGGCTCAATAAAGACCCGCTTAATCGCTTTGCCTGCCTTCGGAATGTTCGACTCGCCTGTAATGATCGTGCCGTCCACCGTCTCCGCCTTCAGCACAATGGCTTCACCTGCAGCAGGCAGCACACGTCCGCGAACCGCAAGCACTTTACTGAGCATTCGAACGCCGGACACAAAATCACCGGAGATGTCGGTCATTGCCGCAAGCATCAAGTTGCCTAAGCTATGACCCGCAAGGCCGTTTCCGGAATTAAACCGATACTGCAGCAAATCGGAGAGAAGCGGCTCGACGTCGGCAAGGGCAATCAACACGTTGCGGATATCGCCCGGAGGCGGCATCTGCAGTTCATTTCGCAGAATACCGGAGCTTCCGCCATCATCGGCCACCGTTACGATGGCCGTTATATCAAGCGGCTTCTCTTTCAATCCACGCAGCATGACCGACAGCCCTGTACCTCCGCCGATAACAACAATTCGGGGCTTCTGTTCTTTTCTCCGTTCTGCCACGATTACCTCAGCTCCGATCACGATCTGAATCTCGATGACTGACTCGAACGAGCTCTGTGTCACTGCTGCCAAGCATTCGCCCTAGATATTCGGCAATGGCGACCGAACGGTGTTTACCGCCCGTACATCCAATCCCGATCACAACCTGGCTCTTGCCTTCTTTCCGATAAAGGGGAATAAGAAACTGCAGCATATCGAGCAGCTTCGTGAGGAATGCCTGTGTTTCCGGCCATTTCATCACATACTCGAACACTTCTGGATCTTGGCCCGTATTGGGGCGCAAATGATCGACATAATGCGGATTCGGGAGAAAACGAACATCGTATATGAGATCGGCGTCGATTGGGATTCCATATTTGAATCCAAATGAAGTGACATTAATAGAGATTGTATTGAGATCTGAGTTCGTGAAGCGAGACATGATTCGTTCTTTCAGCTGAGCCGGTTTCAAGTTACTTGTATCGATAACCTGTGTCGCCCAGCCTTTCAGATCCTCAAGAATACGTCTTTCCAGCTTAATGCCTTCCAGCGGCAATCCTTCCGAAGCCAGCGGATGAAGTCGGCGGCTTTCCTTATAACGCTGCACGAGCACGCCATCCGTTGCATCCAGGAAGAGAATCTCATACCCAATCGTGTAGTGCTCCTTCATATAGTTCAGTGATTCAGACAAAGCCGTGAAAAACTCGCGTCCTCGTAAATCAATTACGAGTGCGACCTTGCCGATTTTGCCATTGGACTGTTCTATGAGCTCCGCAAACTTCGGAATGAGCACCGGCGGAAGATTATCTACGCAGAAAAATCCGAGATCCTCCAGGCTTTGTACCGCAATCGTTTTACCAGCACCGGACATGCCTGTAATGATGACTAGCTTTGCCATCGCTGTTCCCGCTTCCACACTCAATCCCCCCCACCGTCTACCATGACGTTCTACGCACGAATAATTAGACCAGCCGCACCGACAACGCCTGCATCGTTACCAAGAATAGCCGGTACGATTTCAACGCCTTCTTGCGCCATTTCAGGTGCTGACTTCTTGAATGCTTCACGAATTTGTTCAAACAGGAACTCGCCTGCTTTGGATACACCGCCGCCAATGATGAAACGCTGCGGATTAAGAACAACCGCTACGGTAGCCATCGACTTACCCAAGTAATGCGCTGCGCGAGCAACGATACGAGCCGCTACTTCATCTCCGGCTTTAGCTGCATCTACGACATCCTTCGCCATAATATTCGTTACGAACGAAAGCGAAGTGCGATCCCCGCGTTCGACAGCATCTTTCGCCATACGGATAATACCCGTAGCGGAAGAAACCGTCTCCAAGCAGCCCATTCTGCCGCAGCCGCATTGAATCGCTTCGAGATCCGGCACGATCGGAATATGACCCAGCTCGCCGGCCATGCCTGCGAAACCTTCTACGATTTTACCGTTTATAATTACACCGCCGCCAACGCCTGTTCCAAGCGTGTAGCATACGCAATCCGAAATATTACGGCCTGCTCCCGCCCATGCTTCTCCAAGTGCTGCAACGTTTGCGTCATTATTGACTAGTACTTTTTTACCAAGCTTCTCTTCAAGAATCGCTTTCAGAGGAACATGATCAAAGAACAGATTAACCGACTGCTTTACGATGCCGTTCGGGATATCGAGGAAACCGGCAATACCAATGCCTACGCCTTCTACTTGTTCCCACGTGAATGGGGACTGTTCGACGATCAGCTTGGCATAGTCAGCGATATTCGCGCAAACGACGTCAGAGCCTTTCTCAACTTCAGTTGCTCCTTCAAACGTATGCAACAATGCGCCTTCCATACTGCAAATACCAACTTTAATTGTTGTACCGCCAATATCTACTCCAACGACTATTTTCTCAGACATAATAGGCCACCTCTATAATATAAGGATCTGGGGTTACTTCTGTTCCAACTAAACTATAAGCGAACGCTTCCAACTGGTCAAGGTGAAACGGCTGCCGCCATCCCATTGGTGGCGCAGCGCGTTTCATTCCGTAGAAATACAAGGTGAGTGTAGAGTGAAACCTTTACTTTCTTGTATTTCAAGGCTCGCTCTATCAGGTGAAATTAACGGGTCTTAGGCTTAATAATATAAGGGATGAAACTGCCCCAGCCGCGCTAACATGAAGTGACGCCGTCCGTTGCTACGGACAGCGTCATCCATACGTCATTCACTTGTGCAGAGCCACTCTTGATGCAGTACGCAGCTTGCTATTATACCGATTGACTCCAGTCATGCACGGCGTGACCTTCAATGAATTTCTCACAATCAAGTGCAGCCATACAGCCGCTTCCCGCCGCTGTAATCGCTTGGCGGTACTTGTTGTCCTGTACATCGCCGCAAGCGAAGATACCGGGAATGTTCGTTTCCGATGTACCCGGCTTCACGATCAGATAGCCTGTCTCGTCTGTTTCCAGCTGGCCGCCGAGGAATTTCGTGTTCGGCGTGTGGCCGATCGCAACGAAGATTCCGTTAGTTTCGATAACTTCCTCTTCCCCTGTTTGGTTGTTGCGCACTTTAAGGCCGGTTACAGCCATGTCATTTGCGACAACCTCCAGCGGTGTGCGATCAAGCGCCCAAGTAATCTTGCTGTTCTCGCGTGCACGGTCCTGCATGATTTTGGAAGCGCGCATTTCTGGACGGCGGTGAACGAGTACGACCTCCGAAGCGAAACGCGTCAAGAAGTTCGCTTCTTCCATAGCGGAGTCGCCGCCGCCTACCACGATAATTTTCTTACCGCGGAAGAAGAATCCGTCACAAGTTGCACATGTGCTTACGCCGCGTCCAACATTCTCGCGTTCGTTAGCAATACCGAGGTATTTAGCCGAAGCACCCGTAGAGATAATGAGGGATTCTGCTTGCAGCTCGCCTTGCCCTTCCACTTGAATTGTGAACGGACGCTTCGAAGTATCTACCGAATTAACCCAGCCTGTACGGAATTCCGCACCGAAGCGCTCCGCTTGCTTACGCATGTTGGCCATCAGATCAGGACCCATAATGCCATCAGGGAAACCCGGGAAGTTCTCAACCTCTGTCGTTGTCGTCAATTGTCCGCCCGGCTCAGGACCTTCAATAATAAGCGGGTTCATGTTCGCACGAGCCAAGTAGATCGCGGCTGTCAGCCCTGCAGGGCCTGTTCCGATAATAATTGCTTTATGCACAGATGTTACCTCCTAAGCATGGACTCCCCTAGTCGCGATGTTCCGCAAGCCCCGGGAATGTCATTCTCATTTTTTCTTTAATACCGCATATTTCATCAATGCGTTTGGCGCATTTGCTAACCGTTGCAATCGACGTCCCATACCGCTGAGATACCTCGTGGTAGGAAATTTCTCTCCGGTGCATTTTGGCTGTCAAATACTCAAGCGCAGCAGCCCAGCCTTCCACTTTTCCAAGTTTCGGCACGTTGGGGTATATCCGCGAAAGAAACTCAATCCACAGCGTGAGCAAATCATGCTGCTGAACGAGGTCATAATGCTTGTTCATCCGCTGCAATGCTGCTTCAAGAACCGATTGCCATTTATCCTCCCAAACCGGAAGTCTCGAGGGCATCCGGCTATGTTCGATAACCGTTTCTTTGCCTTCAAGCACCGCTTTAAGCGATTCATGCACGCCGATGGAACGAAGCACGAAGATCGCAATTCGTTTCAAATAGTCATCTTCCTGCGGCTCTACGATAAAATCACGCAGCGCATCCTTCACTTCATTATCGGCAATCATACCAAGAGCTTGGATAACTTGCAGCTTCGTATGTCTGTCGCCATGTCGCAGCGCCCAGAAGAACGAAGAACGAACAAGCGGATCCCGCTTCATATGATCAGGCAGCGCTTCGGTCGACTTCTCCCACAGCTTGAACTGCTCTTCGAAGGGCAGGTGATAATGGTAGCTCGTAGGCGCCACATTCAAACCCTTCTCCATAAGCGAAAGCTGCTCCAGATAGTAGCCCGGTACATGCGATTCGCTGTCCAGCTTACTGACCTGATGCCACAGTTTCTTAGCCTCTTCGTAACGCCCCATATTGCAAGCCGCAACGGCCGCATAGTGGTAGAGACACGGATCAGACTTCAACGCATTGTCCTTGAGCAGACGAATGAAGTGACGGTACGCCTCGCCGTGTTCCCCTAGAATACCCATTGTTGTAGCTAACTTAAACACATGCTCCTGATGGAATGGCACGGTTTTGCAAAGCAGCTCCACTAACGGTTTCAGCTGTTCCTGATCACCGGCATGCTGATGGAAGATCGCCAGGTTACATAGCGCATGCAAATTGCCCGGTTCAATGTCCAGCACCTGATGAATCGTGACCATCGCTTTGTCGAAAATACCCATATAGTAGTAGGCTAACGCTAGGTTGTTGCGAGCCGCAAGAAATTCGCCGTTCTTCTCGACAATACTCTCCAGCAATCGCACCGCTTCAACAAACTTGCCTTCTTCGAGCATGGACCTTGCTCGGTCATGTTCGAAGAATCCTTCGCGCGCCTTGATATAAGCCAGCTTCATCGGACGCTCCAGCTCAAAGTGGAGCAGCTCCATCATTTCTTCGGCTTCATCGAGAAACTGCCCTTCGGGATCTTCCTCCAGGTATTTCACGAGTGAATCCTCAGCGGCTTCGTAATTCTCCATGTTGGCAAAATTGTTCGCCATATAGAAATGGCATTCCGTCATCTCCGGATCGAGCTCGTTCACAATCGACGACAAGATTCGGTTCGATTCCTCGTAATTGCCCATTTCTGACAAAATGCCGGCCATATTGCAATGATTCACCGGATTATCCGGTTCATACTCGGCCGCGCGGCGGAAATACTTCAGTGCCTTGTCATAATGATAACGATCCATCGACCGAACCGCTCGCTCGAAGAAGAAGGTTGCGTCCCATTGTATCGGAATGACTTTCGTGCTGTGGCTGGCTACCGCAATTTTCTTTTCTTTCATAACAAAAGGCACCTCCCCGGTACATCAAATATTCTACGATTATACCATAGCGCGGCCTATCCTTACACGAAAGAATATGTGGGAAATCGCGGGCATTCGCCCGCGATTTCGGAGTTTGGCCTTACGTACAGGCCGTATATTGCCTAGATTCCGGCATTTTTGAAGAGCGTGCTGATGGAGCCGCCTTCAATGATAATGCGCGTCGTTTCGGCTAAGATTGGCGCTACAGACAATACGGTGAAGCGGTCGGAACAGTTCTCCGGCAGCGCAATAGAGTCCGTTACTACGACTTCTTTAATATTCGGATGGTCTAATCGCTGCACTGCAGGGCCGGAGAAGAGCGGGTGCGTTGCACACACGTACACATCTTCAGCGCCGCGTTCTTTGAGACCTTCCACAACATTGACGATCGTCGTGCCCGTATCAATCAAGTCCTCGATAATTATTGGAGTCTGGCCTTCTACATCACCGATAACATGCGTTATGACGGATTCATTGTGTGCCGGACGTTTCTTAATCATAATCGCGAACGGTGCATCCAGATAGTTAGCCAGCTTCTCGGCAGTCGAGGCACGGCCCGCATCCGGAGATACTACAATCGGATTCTTAATGTTCTTCGATTTCAAGTAATCACTGATTAGATCTAGGCCAGTCAGATGATCAACAGGGATATTGAAGAAGCCCTGGATCGCCGGTGCGTGCAGATCAATCGTAATCACGCGGTTTGCACCAACGGTCGTCAGTACGTCCGCAAGCATTTTAGCCGAGATCGGTTCACGCGGAGCCGCTTTGCGCTCTTGGCGTGCGTAACCATAGTACGGCACGATGATGTTGACGGTACGCGCGGAAGCACGCTTCGCCGCATCGATCATGACGAGCAATTCGACAAAATGATCATTGATCGGATGTGAGAACGACTGTACAAGGAATACATCACAATTACGGATTGTTTCCTCGTAGTGAACATAAATTTCACCGCTTTTGAAACGAGACACTTTGATTTTACCGAGCTCCAGACCTAGATTCTCGCAGATCCGTTCCGCAAGTTTGGGATTCGAGGACCCCGAGAAAATACGCAGCTTGTCGCTAAACAACATAATACCCTCCTGAGCGATTAGACCACTTTTTATTTACATGCATCAAAAACACCGCTTGATTCGACACCCTTCATTATACATGGAAATCGTAATATTTCAAAAAACGATCAAATGCGCAAAAAGACCCATTATCCGCAACAATTGCACGTTCTCGGCATCTTTCAACAGCTAGCTCGGTTTGTCCCGATTTATGAACGTTTTATGGCAAAACGCCGTAGAACCGAGCACTGACAATCAGGCTCGGTTCCTTATACAGCCGCTTGACTTCAATTACTTCGGCTGTTTGGATTTGTTGTGACGACGACCAAGCTCAGTCATGACCTCGTCCAAGGACAAGCCGCGCTCGCGAAGCAGCACCATCAAGTGGAAGATCAGATCGCTCGTTTCACAGCGCAGCTCATCATTGTCTTTGTTCTTAGCTGCAATAATGACTTCTGCCGACTCTTCGCCGACCTTCTTCAAGATCTTGTCGACGCCTTTCTCGAACAGATACGTTGTATACGCACCTTCCGGACGCTCTGTATAACGCTGTGCGATTATGGCTTCGAGCTGATTCAGCATCGCGAATCGGTCGCTTGTCAGCGTTGTCGCATTCTCATCTACACCTTGAATGCCCGTCACTTCATTCGTGAAGCAGCTGTACGAGCCTGTGTGACAAGCCGGTCCGGTCTGCTCGACGCGAAGCAGCAGTGTGTCGCCATCGCAATCATAATGCATCGAGACGATTCGCTGCGTATGGCCGCTTGTCGCTCCCTTGTGCCACAATTCGCCCCGCGAACGACTCCAGAACCATGTCTCGCCTGTCGCGATCGAACGACCAAGCGACTCCTCATTCATATAAGCCATCATAAGAACTTCTTTGCTATTGGCATCCTGCACGATTGCCGGTACGAGTCCGGCCTCATTCCATTTGATCGCTGCAGCAACCGTCTCTATTCCTTGTCCAGTACTCACCTGATCTCGACTCCTTTCAGCCGCAAGTCATCCTTCACATCGCGGATCGTCAATTCTTTATAATGAAAAATCGTTGCTGCAAGACCCGCATCTGCATGACCCTGCTGAAATACATCGTAGAAATGCTCCACCTTGCCGGCACCGCCGGACGCGATAACCGGAATGCCGATTGACTGCGATACCGCTTGAGTCAGCTTAATATCAAACCCGTCCTTCGTACCGTCCGCATCCATGCTTGTGAGCAAAATCTCGCCCGCTCCAAGCGACTCCACTTCTTTCACCCAAGCAAGCGCCTTAATCCCGGTCGCTGTACGTCCGCCGTGCGTGTACACTTCCCATTCGCCCCAAGCCGGGTTGAACTTGGCATCGATCGCAACCACGATACATTGGGAGCCGAACTTTCGAGCTCCGTCCTTCACTAGCGAAGGGTTCTTTACCGCTGCCGTATTGATGCCAATCTTGTCGGCTCCGGCGCGAAGCAGCCGCTTCATATCATCGACGTGAGAGATGCCACCGCCTACCGTAAAAGGTATCGTAATTTCGCCGGCCGTTCGTTTGACGACCTCGATCATCGTCGCTCTGCCTTCAACCGAAGCGGAGATATCAAGGAAAACAAGCTCGTCCGCGCCTTCCTTGTCGTAAATGGCTGCAAGCTCTACAGGATCGCCTGCATCGCGCAAGTTGACAAAGTTGACTCCTTTCACAACCCGGCCGTCCTTCACGTCCAGACATGGAATAATACGTTTGGCCAGCATCCGAATGCCGCCTCCCTTCTAGCTTGATATATAGAACACCACTCGCTGCTATCGAGCGGTTTCAAGTGATTCTGTCGTAAGTGCCAGAAAATTCCGTAGCAGGCTCATGCCGAGCTCGCCGCTTTTCTCCGGATGGAACTGCATGCCGTACACATTGCCTCTGCCGACAATCGCGGTAACCGGACCGTTATAGTCCGTAATCGCAAGCAGATCATCGCCGCGCTGCGGCTTCGCATGGAAGGAATGGACGAAGTACACATGTCCTTCCTCAAGCCCTTTAAACAGCGGACTCTCCTGCTTAAACGTCAGCTTGTTCCAGCCCATATGCGGCACTTTGAAGTCTCCGCGGAAGCGGATGACGCTGCCGGGCAACAGCCCCAAGCCTTGATGCTGTCCATACTCCTCGCTCTCGCTGAACAGCAGCTGCATGCCAAGACAAATGCCAAGCAGCGGCTTGCCGGATGCGGCATAGTAGCGAGTCACTTCTTCGAGGCCGGTATTCTGCAAATTCTGCATCGCATCACCGAAGGCGCCAACACCCGGCAGAATCGCGCCGTCCGCCTCCATGATCTCCTGGGCATCCGCGGTTATGACCGCTTCATACCCCAGTCGCTCTACAGCCTTGCTGACGCTGTGTAGATTACCCATGCCGTAATCGATGATCGCGATCATCCTACAGCACTCCTTTCGTCGAAGGCACTCCTTGCACGCGCGGGTCAATGGTAGTCGCTTCATCCAGCGCACGGCCAAGCGCCTTGAACACCGCCTCGATCATATGGTGCGTATTCACGCCGTAATGTACGATAACATGCAGGTTCATGCGCGCTTCAAGCGCCAGCTTCCACAGAAACTCGTGAACCAGCTCCACTTGGAAGCTGCCCACTTGCTGGGATGGATACTGCGCGCGATATTCGAAAGCCGGACGGTTGCTCAGATCAATGACCACCTGAGCCAGCGCATCGTCCATGGGTACGAACACGGAAGCGTAACGTTTAATGCCGCGTTTATCTCCCACTGCTTCGCGAAGCGTTTGACCCAGGCAAATACCGATGTCTTCAACCGTGTGGTGATCGTCAATATCTACATCGCCGCGTGCTTCCACAGTAAGGTCGAATAAACCGTGCTTCGTGAATAGATCCAACATGTGGTTCAGGAAAGGAACATCGGTATCGATCTTGGAGATCCCTGTTCCGTCCACTCCGAATGCCAGCTTAATGTCCGTTTCATTCGTCTTACGCGCAACTTCGGCCGCGCGGATTGCGAGATTCTCTGCCATGTAACATCCATCCTTCTTTCCACTGTACCCTATATTTTTGACGATTGCTGCCCTAACGAATGACTGCTACTAAGCGTTACGCTCCCGCTCCAGCCGAATTTCGATCGCCCTAGCGTGCGCTTCAAGCCCTTCATGGCGAGCAAGCGTCATAATGTTATCGCCGTTCGCAAGCAGCGCATCCTTGCTATAGTAAATCAAGCTCGACTTCTTCACGAAGTCATCCACATTCACAGGAGACGAGAAGCGAGCCGTGCCGTTCGTTGGCAAAATATGATTCGGACCGGCATAATAATCGCCGACCGGTTCCGAGCTGTACGGTCCGACGAAGATCGCACCGGCGTTCTCGATTCGGCCGAGCAGCGCCATCGGCTCTGCCGTCATAATTTCCAAATGCTCCGGCGCCATGCGGTTCACTGCGTCAATCGCCTCGGTCATCGTTTCGGCGATCAGAATCGCGCCATAACCCTCAATGGATTGTCTCGCCGTGCCTTCGCGCGGAAGCAGCGCCAGCTGACGCTCGACCTCGATCGCGACAGCATCGCCAAGCGCTTCAGATGTCGTTACAAGAATCGCGGACGCCATCTCATCGTGCTCCGCTTGCGACAGCAAATCCGCGGCCACGTAAGCCGGGTCAGCCGTCTCGTCGGCCAATACAACGATCTCGCTCGGACCTGCGATACTGTCAATCGCGACAACCCCATAAACCGAGCGTTTCGCGAGGGCTACGTAGATGTTGCCCGGTCCGCAGATTTTATCCACCGGCGGAATCGTCGCCGTACCATAAGCCAGAGCCGCTACCGCCTGCGCACCGCCGACGCGGTACATTTCCTTCACGCCTGCTTCAGCAGCCGCTACAAGAATATAGGGATCGATTCCGGCTTTGCCGCCTGTAGAAGGCGGTGTCACCATTACGATTTCCGGAACACCCGCAACCTGTGCCGGAATGACATTCATCAGCACCGAAGACGGATAAGCGGCTTTCCCACCTGGGACATAGACCCCTACACGTTTGAGCGGTCTAAGCAGTTGTCCAAGCATCGTACCGTCCGGCTGTACATCCACCCAGGATTGACGCATCTGCTTCTCGTGAAATTTCCGAATGTTCGCTGCAGCTTCACGAATCGCCGTAAGAAAACCTTCATCGACATGATCATAAGCGGCTTGTATCTCACGCTCTGTGACACGCAGCTGCGACTCATCCAGCTTTACGCGGTCATGCTGCTCGGTATAGCGCAGCAAGGCCGCGTCTCCTTCAGTACGTACCGCTTCAACGATTTGACGTACTGATTCATTTTGTTCCGGTGAGCCATAGTCCACCTTACGTGTTAATCCAAACTGCTCCGCACGCAGCTTCCGCATAACGCCACCCGCTCCTTTCACTTCTCCCACCGCATAAACTTGTTTACGCTTAGCGGTGACAGCTTTCTCTCGCTATCTATACGCCTGCTTTAGCTGCAATCGCAGTCTGCAGCTTGTCGCATAAGCTCTGAATCGCATCATTCTTCATCCGGTAGCTGACACGGTTGGCAATCAACCGGCTCGTAATCCCGAAGATCGTCTCCATCTCTACAAGTCCGTTCTCGCGAAGCGTTTGCCCGGTCTCCACCATATCGACAATGCGATCAGCGAGCCCAATAAGCGGCGCCAGCTCAATAGAGCCATTCAGCTTAATGACTTCCACCTGCTGCCCCAACTCGCGAAAATATTGCGAAGCCACATTCGGATACTTCGTCGCCACGCGAGGATGAATGACCGGCTTCCAATCCGGCAGTCCGATGACGGACATGCGGCATTTGGCGATACCCAGATCAAGCAGCTCATAAACGTCTTTATTTTCTTCCATGAGTACATCTTTGCCTACGATGCCGATATCCGCCACGCCGTACTCGACATAGGTCGGTACATCGACGGGTTTCGCCATGATGAAAGACATGCCTAGCTCCGGCAGTTCGATAATAAGCTTCCGTGTGTCGTCAAAATCACTGGGGATCGGCACGCCGGCTTCCCGAAACAGATTCGATGCCACCTTATAGATACGTCCCTTAGGCATCGCGACCTTGAGCAGCTCGCGTCCCGATATGTCGCCGGTATATAAACCGTTGC
The DNA here is from genome assembly GCF_056269135.1 of Paenibacillus sp. J22FR21. Lineage (NCBI taxonomy): Bacteria > Bacillati > Bacillota > Bacilli > Caryophanales > Paenibacillaceae > Paenibacillus > Paenibacillus sp. J22FR21. The sequence continues at coordinate 9,221 of NZ_JBWDNJ010000016.1, read as the reverse complement.
TCGTCATGCTCATCTTGAAGTCCCTCCCTGAACGCCGCCGAAGAACGTCAACAGCTTCGTAAACGTGACGCCTTTGTAGATCACTTGACCGTCGACTGAATCCGATGCAGCAAGCAAAGCCTGCTGGGCGTCAGCCCCGTCCATTTTCTCCGTCACCACGTTGATAGCCTCGTCGCAATTGGCGCCTTTAATCGTATCCGCCGCTTCACGAAGCTCACGCGCCTTATTGAGCGCCGCTGCACGACCGGCAGCATCGTAACCAATCAGCACGCGTTCCGTTCTCGTTTCGCTGGCATGGTCCCCAATAAGCTCCAGAATCCTCGTTGTCTTAAGCGCAAACCCTGTTGCAGGTGCCGGACGGCCAAACTGCTTCAATAAGTTATCATAGCGGCCGCCGCTTGCTACCGGGAATCCGAGATCCGCCGCATAGCCTTCGAACGTCATGCCGGTGTAGTATTTAAAATCGCCAATCATCGTCAAATCAATCAATACATGCTCGCACACCCCATACGCCTCAAGCACATCCCACATCTCGCAGAGATGCTGAATCGAAGCCTGCGCCGTCTGATCAAGGCTAAGCGCCAGCGCTTGACTGCAGATCTCTTGCCCGCCGCGTAGACGAGTAATCCCTTCCAGCTCGCTGCGCATCGCCTCAGGCAGTGTCAGCTTCCGCAAGCCTTCGCGGTACCCGACATAATCTCGTCCAAGCAAGTAGGCTTTCAGCTCTTCTTGAGCAACTGCCTGCCCCGGTAATGCTTCCTCGAACAGACCGTTCAAGAAGCCAACATGCCCGATTGCAATCTTGAAGCGGTTCACACCTGCTGCTTTAAGCGAGGCGATCGCAAGCGCAACCACTTCGGCATCCGCCTCAGGGGAAGCGTCTCCGACAAGCTCAACGCCGGTTTGGAAGAATTCCGCCTCACGGCCTGCTTCCTCTTCAATCGCCCGGAACACATTAGAATGATAAGAAAGACGAACAGGGAATTGCGCATCCTTCAATACGGAACTAACGACACGCGCAATCGGTGCCGTCATGTCGGAGCGAAGCACAAGCGTCGTCCCGCGATTGTTAAGCAGCTTGAATAGTTTCTGGTCGGAAGTCGAGCTGGCAACACCGACTGTATCGTAATACTCCATAGTAGGGGTCATGATTTGCTCATACCCCCATGAGCTCATGCATGCAAGCACTTGATTCTCAATTTGTCTCAGCTTCGTTACAGCATGAGGCAAATAATCTTTCACGCCAATCGGCTTCTCAAATACCTTCGGTTTAGACATTATATGCTCACCTACAATGCTTTAGTTAGTTAACGTGTTACCATATTACCATACTGCCAAAATAAAGGATTAGACGTAATAATAACACGCGTCCCTCTATTCGTCAATACATAAACAGCCAATTGTATCCAACTGTCAAAGCCTGTAGATATAGAAAAAACGGAGAGCATCGCTCTCCGTTTCTGACCCGCAAAGAGTGCCATTATGTACCTTGTTCCGTCCCGCTGCGTATAATCGCAATCGGGTTCCCTCCGACGAAAGCTCCGGGCGGCACATCCTTATGAACAACCGATCCGGCCGCGACGACAGCACCATCCCCAATAACAACGCCGGGAAGGATCGTCGTGTTCGCGCCAATCATGACATTGGAGCCGATTCGAACCTCGCCAAGCCGGTATTCCTTAATCAAATACTCATGCGTCAATATTGTCGTATTATAGCCGATGATTGAGTTCTCCCCGATACTAATCTTCTCCGGGAAGAAGACGTCAACCATTACCATGAGTGCAAACGCGCAATGCCGCCCTACCTTCATGCCAAGCACATGCCGATAAATCCAGTTCTTTACTGGCAGAGAAGGACAATAGCGCGCTATCTGGATGAAGATAAAATTCCGTACGGCCTTCCATCTGCTGACCGTTCGGTATACTTGCCATAGGGCATTTGGCCCTTCGACCGGATAACGCTCAACGTTTCTCAAGTAGGGCTCTACTCCAATCCCGCGAATGCATACAGCTCGCGCATGTCATGGATTACATGACGAGCACCGCTTTCCTTCAGCTTCGCTTCACCTTTCAGTGACCACGCCACTCCGACCGAGATAACCCCAGCCTCTTCAGCAGCTTCGATGTCGACCACACTATCGCCAACCATCAATGTCGTCGCCGGATCTGCGCCTAATGCTTCTAATGCTTTCAGAACCGGCTCCGGGTGCGGCTTCGGATGCTCGACATCTTCAATTGTCACGATCGCGCCTGGCTCCACGTAATCGTACAGGCCTACATAACGCAAACCGCGTTCCGTCGTCAGACGCATTTTGGTCGTTACGATTCCGATCTTTATCCCGGCTTCATGCAGACGCGCGAACACTTCCACAACCTGTGGGAAAGCCGATACATAATCGTCATGCATTTTAAGATTGATTTCACGATAAGCCGCAACTAGGTCCGTAACATCTTCGCGACCTGAGAATAGCTGCATTTGCATAGTAAGCGGCTGTCCCATGCTTGGAATAATATGTTCCCGATCAAACTCAGGAGGGACGATTCCTTGTAAAGAGTGCAAGAACGATTGAATGATCAACTCATTCGTGTCCATAATCGTACCGTCTAAGTCAAACAACATTGTTTTCACTACTGCTGCCATGCGATTATTTATTACTCCTTTAATGTCGATTCTCCGTGACCTTGACCGTCCGATTTCTTATCCGGCTCAGTGCGATCAACCTTCTTCTCAGGCGCTGCACCTGCTTCTAAACCGGTTTTGTAATTGATAACCGGATCGCTATAACGTGCATTCGCTTCACCAGTAGTACGACGTCCGATGATCATAGCGACCGCCGCGATAATCAGCAATACCGATACCAGCTGCGAAATCCGAATGTTCCCCTCTGCAGGGTTCAAGTAACCTTGATCGAAAACAATGCCCATCGGCGACCATAGTGCATTCATAACGGAAGCCGCCCACGAAGCGCCATGGAAAGCCAAGCTGTCTGTACGTAATGCTTCTATGAAGAAACGTCCGATGGAGTAACCGATGAAGTACGTCATCAACAGCTCACCTGCACGCAGGAATGGACGACGACGAATAACAAGCAGCACGACCAGCACAAGCAGGTTCCACAGTGATTCGTATAAGAAGGTTGGATGATGGAATATACCGTCAACATTCATATTGGTTACGATCCAATTCGGTAGATGAAGCGTGTCACGCAGGAAGCTCTCTTCAACAGGTCCGCCATAAGCTTCCTGATTGACGAAGTTCCCCCAACGACCGATCATCTGGCCGGCGATAAGCGATGGCGCACAGATATCCGCAATTCTCCAGAAGCTGTAGCCCTTATATCGGAAATATATAATACCGCATATGAACGCACCTATAAGCGCTCCGAATATCGCAATACCGCCATTCCAAATCTTAAAGAAATCGAGCAAATTGCCCTTATACTCGTCCCACTTGAACGCTACAAAATAGATTCGCGCGCCTAGGATAGCAGACGGAACACCAAGCAGCAGTAAATCCATGAAGAAATCCGGAGATAAACCGAATCGTTTTCCTTCGCGGACTGCTAGCAGCAATCCTACAAGCGCTGCCGTACCCAAGATAATACCGTACCAATGCACAGTAATAGGGCCCAGCGAAAAAGCAATCGGATCTAAACGTAATCCATACATGCGTCAACGGCTCCTTCTCTCTCCATAATCGATAGTCTGGCTACCTATTCATTCATTGTATCTACGACGACAATCAATCAAAATCATCCGCATCTTCAGCGATCGTTTCTGTCAACTTATTCGTAAACTGCAGAGCTGCATTATAGCCCATTCGTTTCAGCCTGAAGTTCATCGCAGCCACTTCGATAATAACTGCTAAATTTCGGCCCGGACGAACGGGGACAGTAACGATCGGCACGTCGGTATCGATAATTCTCGTTGTTTCTTCATCCAGACCAAGCCGGTCATACTGCTTGTCCGCTTGCCAATTCTCAAGCTTGATTACCACACTGATCTTCTTCATGTTGCGAACTGCACCGGCGCCGAACAGCGTCATGACATTGATAATACCAAGACCGCGAATTTCAAGTAAATGGCGAATAAGTTCAGGTGCCGTACCATGCAATTGTCCATCTGAGGTCTGGCGAATTTCAACAGCATCATCCGCGACAAGGCGATGGCTTCGCTTTACCAGCTCAAGCGCAGTCTCACTCTTACCAATTCCGCTGCCGCCCGTTATGAGCATACCCACTCCATAGACATCGACAAGAACACCATGAATAGTAGCAGAAGGTGCCAGTTTCCGTTCAAGGAAGTTGGTAATTCGGCTTAAAAAGATTGTCGTAGCCGCATTGCTGCGAAGTACCGGAATTTGCTTCAGATTGGATTGCTCAAGCAGTTCAGCCGGCGCATCCATGCCACGGGTAATGATGAAACAAGGCGTTTCATCATCGCATAAACGTTCCATGCGATCTACACGTTCTTGTGTGCTAAGCGTATCCATGAAAGAAATTTCGGTTTTCCCCAGAATTTGTACGCGCTCCTTCGGATAGTAGTCGAAATAACCTGCTACCTCAAGTCCGGGGCGCGATAAATCGTCTAACGTAATGCTGCGGCGGAGTCCGTCTTCTCCACTTAGTATTTCAAGCTGAAATTGACTTACCAGATCGGACACTTTCACTTTCTTAGCCACTATTTCGGCCTCCTCAAAATCGCAGCCAGCTACGAGTTGTTAGATTAATTAACCAGATATCGTTATCGTATCGGAAATAACAAATAAAAACAACCGCCCGATAATTCGGGCGGTTGTCAGGGAAGGCTCAGCGCCTTATCTTATACTTCAAATACGTTCAGTTCGCTCTCTTTGTCGAAGACATGAACTTTGTTCATATCAAGAGCAAGCTTAACGTTTGTACCTTCTTTAACGCCGGAGCGGCCGTCAACACGAGCGATTACTGTGTCTTTGCCAAGACCGTTCAGGTACAAGAACATTTCGTGACCAAGGTTCTCAGCAACTTCAACGTGAGCGTTCACGATTGTTTGCGGGGAAGCTTCGTGGAATACAGGCTCTTCGTGCAGATCTTCCGGACGGATACCAAGAATGATCTCTTTGCCGATAAGGCCTTTTTCTTTCAATTGTTGTGCTTTGCCTTCTGGAACAAGAACATCGATGTTAGTCGATTTGAAGCGAACAGTACCGCCACCTTCGCTAAGCGTACCCGTGATGAAATTCATCGAAGGAGCGCCGATAAAGCCTGCTACGAAAATGTTAACTGGGTGGTTGTACAGCTCTTCCGGGGAAGCAGCTTGTTGAATGATACCGTCTTTCATAACGACGATACGGTCACCCATTGTCATTGCCTCGATTTGGTCATGCGTTACGTAGATAACAGTTGTTTCAAGACGTTTAGCCAGTTTGGAGATCTCCGCGCGCATTTGACCACGAAGTTTAGCATCCAAGTTAGAAAGCGGCTCATCCATCAAGAATACTTGTGGTTCACGAACGATTGCGCGGCCTAGGGCAACACGCTGACGTTGACCACCGGACAATGCTTTTGGTTTACGGTCAAGCAAATGCTCGATATCAAGAATTTTAGCAGCTTCACGAACGCGTTTGTCGATCTCTGCTTTTTTGAATTTACGAAGTTTAAGGCCAAACGCCATATTTTGGTATACGTTCATGTGTGGGTACAAAGCGTAGGATTGGAATACCATCGCGATGTCACGGTCTTTAGGGGCAACGTCATTAACAAGACGCTCGCCGATGAACAGTTTACCCTCGGAGATTTCTTCCAGACCTGCGATCATCCGAAGTGTTGTGGATTTACCGCAACCCGATGGACCGACAAGAACCAAAAATTCTTTGTCTTTAATGTCGAGGTTGAAATCTTTTACGGAAGCGAGATCAGTTCCCGCGTATTTTTTGTAAACGTGCTCTAAGCGTACACCAGCCATTGTATTTCCCCCTAAAAGAAATAGTGTAATTCAATAACCTTAGTTTATATCAGTGCTGTCCTAATGACTATGCACATACTTTACAAAAAAACTACGACCTTTTCGTCACTTTATACAATAGTAAAATAATTTTGACGAGTACAGCATCACGGAATTGCCGAACATCCAGTTCTGTCTCTTGTTTTAGCTTATCAAGTCTGTACAGAAGTGTATTCCGGTGAATATAGAGTTTCTTCGCCGTTTCACTCACATTGCAGTCCAGACTGAAGAACGTTTCCAGCGTTGTTAAGATCTCCGGGTCTAGAAAAGCATCTGTACGCTTCAGCGCTTGCTCTACAAACTTAAGACGATGTGTTTCAGGAATCGTGTTTAACAGCCGCTCTAAATGCAGCAGCCATGGCAAATGAATATTGGATCCGATATAAAACGTTCTTCCCAAATGCACCGTCTCACGCAGCAGCGCTGTCGTTCCAACCAGTGAATTTGCCGGTGAGATCGGCTGGGAAACGGCAAGATGGCATTCCCCCATCCATTCGCTGGTCAGCATATCGTTCAAGCCGTTGACGATGGACGCTAAGCTTTCCTCGACCGATTCCTCTTCTTCGTCATCGCGTTCCTCGGACTGCGCTTCATGAATAAGTGAAACTGGTCCTAATACAAGCCATTCCTGCTCCTTAAGAGGAATGATAATGACCTCTTCCGCAAGGAACGTACGCAGCAGCTTCTCCAATTCGCTATAGCTGGATCGACCGGATTCAGCCTGCTCACAGACGAGCATGAAAGGAATCATGGAGGAGAATAATCTTCCTCGTGCGATAAGTCGCTCCGGCAATGAGTGCTTCGGCTCCGTGGAATCAAGCTGCTCATCAATCCAGGCACCCAGCTCTCGCGCGTAACGTTCAGATTCCGTAACGCCTTCGTAGCTCTTGGAGCGTACAGCCAGCATTTCGGATAATGTCCAGCTAATGAGGCGCTGTTCCTTCTCGCTTAATTGACTCCGCTCAATTTCGAGCAGGTCGACAGTGTGCAAATTCACATTCATGACAAACCAAACGGTACCTTCGGTACCATGCACGTAATCCCCAATGCTAATCGTATTATTTTTAATTGATGATTGCTCTTCTGTGCTTGCACTTTCCTCGGCCAGCATTCTCCAATCTTGAATTGGCAATTGATGCTCTCGGACCGGGCAATCCAGAACAGCTTGCAATTGCGCCATCCATTTTGCTTCACTCATCGGCTTGCCCCTATCCTATCCACGCCTAAATGCGCTTTATTATATAAGGAAGTAACAATTCTAACCATACTTCGCTTATCTTCTAGGGAAGAACGTTATTCCACCACCATGTGCAGGCGGTAGCAGCTGTTTCTTCTTGGGACATTGTACCATAGATTGGGATCTATTTCAGCTTAAGGCAAGCAGCAGAACGATTGATAATAAGGAGAACAACGCCGCTACCAGGTAGATGAAGGAAACGGTTTGAATTTGGGTTAGCCCCCAGCGCATCAAGACATGGTGGGTATGCAGCTTGTCCGCCCGGTGCAGTCCCTTGCCCGATAGCAGTCTGCGAAGCATAACGACTGCAGTATCCAGAATCGGCACACCCAGCGCCAGAAGCGGCACTGCCACGGTAACAAGCGTAGCACTCTTGAAAGCACCATCCACCGCAGTTACAGCCAGGGCATAACCAAGGAAGGCAGCACCGGCATCTCCCATGAAGATTCTGGCCGGATAGAAATTATAGATAAGAAACGCCAGACATGCCCCGACGAGAATAACGGCAAGCATCGCAGTGGAAGGTTGGTGCTTCAGCAGCGCGGCAATAAATAGCGTTAATGAAGAGAAGGTCGAAACCCCTGAAGCGAGACCATCTACGCCATCAATGAAATTAATCATATTGATCAGTGCAAATACCCAAATAATCGAGCTTATGGTGCCGAGCCATGTCGGAAAATGGATCAATCCGCTCGGACTCGACAGCCCTTCGATTCGAATACCAAAGAATAGCGGCAGAATCGCCGCAGCCAAATAGATCAGCACCCGGGGCCATACCGGGAATTCCGCTCCGTTTGCCTTCGCCGCATCATCCGCTAAACCAATGACTACGAGCATCAGGCCGCCAATACTGATGACCATACTTAGCGGGGTTGCGCCTTGAAATATAAACAAGGTAATCACAATACCTGCATACAGCGCAGCTCCGCCCATCAGCGGAATGGGAGTGCGATGAATTTTACGCGAAGATGGTTTGTCTACAAAACCCATACGAATCGCATATTTCCTTAGTATCGGTACCAATACGACAACAATGGCAAAGCAAAGCATGGCAGCAAATACGTATTTCATCTCTATATGACCCCCTGAACAGCCCTTTGTGTTCAGTTTACCCGCAGTAGGGTGAAATACTCTGACCTCTCATGTAATATTTGGGCAGAAAACAACAAAAAACCTGTAGGTCAATGACCTACAGGTGAATGGTTTATGAAATGGTGAGTCATGTAGGATTCGAACCTACGACACCCTGATTAAAAGTCAGGTGCTCTACCAACTGAGCTAATGACTCTTACTGTAAAGGAATGGTGGAGGGCGATGGATTCGAACCACCGAACCGTGAGGAAGAGATTTACAGTCTCCCGCGTTTGGCCACTTCGCTAGCCCTCCACAAGATAATGGTGGCTCGGGACGGAATCGAACCGCCGACACGAGGATTTTCAGTCCTCTGCTCTACCGACTGAGCTACCGAGCCTTACTTTTAAAGTTAAATGGCGGAGCCGACGGGATTCGAACCCGCGGTCTCCTGCGTGACAGGCAGGCATGTTGGGCCACTACACCACGGCTCCGCATTTAAAAATTATGGTGGAGGCTGACGGGATCGAACCGCCGACCCTCTGCTTGTAAGGCAGATGCTCTCCCAGCTGAGCTAAGCCTCCATATAGGTGTGGTAGCGGCGAAGGGACTCGAACCCCCGACCCTCCGGGTATGAACCGAATGCTCTAGCCAGCTGAGCTACACCGCCACACAATTGCCTCATAGTACTGCTTGTCCATCACGACTGAGGCAGCCGTAATAACCAGGTTAACTTACGCCCTGAAAACTGGATACGAACCTTTGCGAAGGTTTTTCATTAGCTGATTATTGTCCGAAGTTGAACATCCGAGCAGATATTCGTAGGATAAGCCCTCGACCGATTAGTATTCGTCAGCTGCATGCATTGCTGCACTTCCACCTCGAACCTATCAACCTGGTCGTCTTCCAGGGGTCTTACATACTGGGAA